>CAJTGF010000093.1 GCA_910575585.1 Clostridiaceae bacterium | reverse complement strand
ACCGCCTAATAATGATATCTTAAGCGATTCCATAAGATTTTTCAAGGCATAGTACCCGCTATGTCCAATGTTTATGTCCATTTTTCTCAAATTTCTTTTCCTGCACGATATTCAGTTGTCAATTTTCAGTTGGAATCTCATTCATTGAGATTCCGAGAAGTTATGTGCTATACTGTTCCATACAGTCTCCCGCCAGAGCCGAGTGCAAAAGAAAGGAAAATTTCGATGTCTGACTTTATCCCAAAGCCAACAGTCAAAACCATTTGCAAAGATAGCCGCTACAATTTCAAGCTTGTTATCTATGCTTACCGTCAACTTTCTGCATCAGAAGCAAACTTTGTATATCAACAATATCTTTCCAAGATGCATTTGAAACATCCGCCACGGAACAAAACCGTAATTGTCAAAAAATTTCTTGAATGATTTCTTTCAAAACTCCAATGAAATGTTTCGCTTCCTGCGCCCCATGTAGCGATATGCAATCGTCGCTTCCGGGGCGTATCTCAATCACTTTCTTCTCCGAATCCGGTTCTATGTACCATAAAGTTTTCATCTTCTGCAAATCTGAAGTCTCGGCTATTTCTCTTTCTGATATCTCTATTTCGTAATCCGGTTCTATTTCCTTCACCTCCTATTCTCTTGTCAATGTACAAAACCACCGTCCTAATCACCTCCTACTCCAGAAAATACTCAATCGGCACCTCAAAATACTTCGCCACCTTACTGGCCTTCCTCTTGCCTTTTTCTCCCTCTTGACCTATACTAAATGCACAGGCTCCCGCCAGAGCCGAGTATATAAGAAAGGAAAATAGTAATCATGTGGAAATATGAAAGTCCAATAGGGCCGTTATTTATTAAACGTTTAAAAAATGGCAGTTATGGATTTATCTACGATAATACCGTTTGGGAATCCAGCTATTCACCACAGGCTGAGGCAGATAATGTCTATATGCATTGTACAGGGTGTTATGATTGGGATAGACTCGATGGCCAAATCCCTGATGTACCAACTGATTTGAGTGAATGGGAATGCTGTTAACTATCTATTCGGGAATATGATTCAGCCGCAGTATCAATACCATTTTCTATGCGGCTGAATCTTTCAAGCGTCATTACAATATGTCCCAACATCTGAATACCGCTATAAATGTCATTTAGATTATCGCCGGTCAATTCATTCGTACCATCAATGCGCTTTTCTACCAAATCAGCATATTTTTGGGCTATACTCTCCACTTGGCTTTTTAATGTTTTCATGCCTTCACCCCCTATTCCATTGTCAATGTGCAAAACTGTCGTCCTAATCACCTCCTATTCATTATCTCTACTTTTTGTAGAGTAGCAAGGTAAAAAAATATAGTCTTGCGGAATCCCATATAATCGGGCCATCATCTCAACTTCTGGAATTCCAGGAATAACCTTACCTTTTTCCCAGTTAACTATGGTAGTTTTACTTACTTTCATAGCCTTCGCAGTATCTTCTTGTGTCATTTCTGCATTAACTCTTGCTGCTGCAAGGCTAATCTGGAATTCTACCAAACCATATCACCTCTCTTTCTGTATCGTATTATATTCTACTTTTTGTAAACTGTCAATACTTTTTGTAGAATTTTTTTTATTTTAGTATTGCTTTTTTCTACTTTATGTTATACTATATACGTAGGAGGTGTAAATGAATGTCTGAAGAATCATTCAAAAAGATTTTTTCCATGAATTTAAACCATTATATGGAATTACATGGGAAAACACAATCTGATCTAATAAATGATCTAGGCTTTAACAAATCTGCTGTCTCCACTTGGTGTAATGGTACACGTTTACCTAGAATGGATAAAGTGGAAATTTTGGCCAAATACTTTAATATTAATCGTTCAGATTTAATAGAGGATAAACCTAAACCTGACAATACTCCCTACTATCTCAATGATGAAACCCGTGAGATCGCCCAGGAAGTTTTTGAGAAGCCGGAACTCCGCTCTCTCTTCCATGTAGCCAGAGACATACCTCCCGAACGCCTTAAGGCCCATATTGATTTCATGAAAAGTCTTAAGGAGCAGGAAAATAATTAAGGGGTGACTTTTTGAATAATCCATTGCTAACAGAAGCTATTGGTGTCTACTTTTTAGATATGGACTGCCGTATTGATGAACAAGTAGTTTTTAATGAGGATGGCAGTTACTCTATTTTTATTAATTCACGCCTAAATCATGAAAGGCAGATGCTAGCCTATCAACATGCATTAATGCATATCATGAATGATGATTTCAGCAAAGAAAATGCTGATACTATAGAAAAAGCAATGTAATACCCAAACAAATTTTACACATGAGGAGGATATTATGGGATTATTTGATATATTTCGAGCATCCAAGATAAAGGCAGAAAATGAACTTTTGAGAGCTCGCTTAGCAGAACTTGGTTGCGATGAATATGAGCAGGTAAAAGAAAAAATCAGGCAAATGGAGGCCGAACATTCCAATAATGTAAAAGCCGCTCAATCCCAGCTTAATGCTATAAACACAACTATTGCTACAAATAATTCGTTGATCGACAAACTCCAGGAAGAACTATCCTCTCTATCTTCTAAAGATGAAAAACTACAGAAACAGATACAGACTCAAACCCGTAAACTTCAACGAGTAAAAGAATTATACAAAAGCGTAGATTACTGTATTACAAATTTCCTTGATACTGATACATCACAGCGACTTTCTCTTATTGATGAAAATGAATATGATGAATTCGCGCCAAGTGTAACGCTGAAACTCCATTGCATGGATATAAAAAGTCTGCGGAAAGCTTATAAAGAAAATGATAAGACAATTGACAAGATTCTTTCCTCCTATGCCAAAAGATATACTACCAAAGCAAACCGCTCCATTTATCAACTAATGGTTATTGCGCTTCGAGCTGAATTGCAGAATACTCTTTATGATTTAAAATTCGAAAAATTAGATCACGCTATAGATAATATTAAAAATATAACTCAAAAATATTTAAAAATTGCCGGTGATGGAAATCAAAACATCGCCGGAACTTTGACAAAGTTTATTGGCGAAATAGAGTATCTATTTATTAATGCTGTAAAAATCGAATATAACTATTATGTAAAAAAGGAACAAGCTAGACAAGAGCAGCTTGCTATTAAACAACAGATGCGTGAAGAAGCAGAAGAAAGAAAGCTATTAGAGCAGCAGCGTAAAAAAATTGAAGCAGAAGAGTCAAAATATCAGATAGAAATAGATAAAGCAAATGAAGCTCTATCCTCTGCTACAGATACAAAACAGATTGCGAATCTTAAGGCAAAAATTCTTGAACTGCAGGGATTACTGTCAGATGTCGCTATCAAAAAAGAGGATATATCAAAATTACAAAATGGAAAAGCTGGAAATGTATATATAATAAGTAACTTAGGATCCTTTGGAGATAATATATTTAAAATTGGTATGACACGCAGGATCAATCCACAAGACCGAGTTGATGAATTAGGAAATGCCAGTGTCCCATTCCGTTATGATGTGCATAGTTTTATCTTCTCCGATGACGCAGTTGGATTAGAGAATAAACTACATACCATTTTAAATAATAAGCGTGTCAACAAAGTGAATATGCGGAAAGAATTCTTTTATGCTACCTTAGATGAACTTGAATCATTAGTTAATGATTTAGATCCAACTGCAGAATTCAATAAAACTATGATAGCCGAAGAATTTTATCAATCTCAGTCTGTTGACACTCCTTACACATCCGATTATTCAGAAGAACCTGATGAAGAGGATGACTACTGATTTAAATTGTTTTGACGAATTTCAAAATAAAGAAAAGTATGGGCCTGTAGCAGAGATTGATGGGTATGTCATTATGTTTGAGCCAAGTTTGTCTGTAGCGGAACGGGTACCCCAAACACCATAGGCATCGAAAAAGCATCTAATCAATAGGAATATGGATACTGGATGTATTTTCTTGTCATGGGAACACACATCTCCCTTTGATAAAAGCCAAGTATAACTATAATATAAGGTGCGGATAATAACACATAGGAGGTATCTTGTAGTGGGTGCAATCATTGTAATAGCAATAATAATTATTTTTTTGATTTACAATCAAAATTTAGCTACATCTGCCTTAAAGTCTGATAGAATCTTTGTAAAATTTGAAGATTCCATCCATAACGACAGTGAACAGCAAATACGAATGCAAAGGGCATTACAGGAAGATTTGAGATTCAAAAAAATAACTGAAAATAAATATGGTGGAACCATTATCGGATCATCTGGAAAAACATATTCTGTTTCGTTAAGACATTGCACATGTCCAGATTATCATAAACGCCAAAAACCGTGTAAACATATGTATAGATTCGTTTTAGATAGCGGGCGCGCAAATATCATCCAAGCCGGAGATAAATATACAATCCAAAAACAAGAATCTGATACCCAAAAGGCAGAAACGAAAAACAATACCTCTCCAAAACCTGAACAACATATAAATTTCAACGACAATATGAACTATATGCTGTTTGATGGAGAAGGTGTATACGAAAAAACCAAAAGAAAACGGAATATACATATTGAAGCATTTTCAGAACAAGAAGCTATTGATGAGTTAATCGCTTCTGGATATATCCAAAATACAATAACACTCCATCGAGTGCCCTTTGATTCACCATCCGAAGCACAACTTTCTGCAATGAAAAAGCACCACAACAAGATACCAAAAAAAGCGTGTATGAATGACATATCTTTTCTTATTTCCAAGTATATGCATGATGAACGGGAATCTGATAAAGAATTAATGAGTTTTGCAACTGACAAAAAAGTGAAATTATCGTATTATGCAGGGGAAAAATCTTTATACAGATGCATATGGAATAAATTTTCTATAGAAGAAAAATTTGCATTCTATCTTTTGTGTGTCGAAAAAGATAGAAAAGGAAAATGGGATTTTGGTAAATTTGATTCCTATAAAACCCTTGCTTCCGACTATGTGAATGATAAAAAATTTATGAACTCTTTCAAACAATATTTGAGGAATGAAGATGAGTTTTGGGGATTCATCAAGGAACCTGGCATTGAATATGGCTACTCTGCCAGCCGGAACACTAACTGTTATAAGATAGCCCGTGAAATCATCAGTGATTAAGCAAAAAGCAAAGGAGGTTTTCGTTATGGCATTACCACAGAAAAAAATCATACGATTGATGATATTTATGCGCTTCCTAGTGGACAAAGAGTTGAATTGATTTTCTGATAAGCAAAAACCGCCCGATGTTACCAGCATCGAACGGCTTTTCGATATACCGAAGATGGTACACCCAACCCGAAAATATTGTACCATCTCCGGCGCCTTCTGTCAAATACAAGGTGTTATTTTTGTGCTCAAAAACATATTTTACATAAAGGAGATGGTAACATGGCCAAGAAACAAAACGTTATTACCGATCCGATCCGCATCGGCGCCGCCTATATCCGCGTCAGCACCGACGGACAGATGGATCTTAGCCCGGAGTCCCAGCTGGATTCCATACTGGATTACGCAAAATCCCACAATATTGTCATTCCCAAAGAATACATATTTATGGAGTCGGAGGGCCGCAGCGGGAAAAAGGCGGAAAACCGCCCCCAATTCCAGAGAATGATCGCCACAGCCAAGGGAAAGCCCAAGCCCTTTGACTGTATCCTGGTTTGGAAATTCTCCCGCTTCGCCCGCAATCAGGATGAAAGCACCTTTTACAAAGGCATGCTCCGCAAGAAATTGTCCATTGATGTCATCAGCATATCAGAACCGGTCCTGGACGGTATGTACGGGCGCCTGATCGAGATGATCATCGAATGGCAAGACGAATTCTATTCCTACAACCTTGCCCAGGATGTAACCAGGGGCATGAAGACCAAAGCGGAAAACGGCGGTTATCAGTGCCGTCCGCCTTTGGGATACCGAATCCCTTATCATAAGGCTACTCCGGAAATCGTTCCAGAAGAAGCCGAGATTGTCCGCCTGATCTTTGACAAGTACGTCAACGAGAAGATGAGCATTTACGCCCTGACCCGGTATTTAAACAGCCTTGGCCTAAAGACTAACCGCGGAAACCCTTTTGAAAAACGGTCTCTGGAGTACATTCTCCAAAATCCGTCTTATGCCGGCCGGATCCGATGGAACCGAACCCGCAACGAAACCAAAGAGGTCAAAGACAAATCTGAATGGATACTTAGCCAAGGTCATCATCCTGCCATCATAAGCGAGGAATTATTTGATCAAGCCATAAAACGCTATGAATCAGAGTATAAGCGGAAAAATGCCAAACCTTCAGAGGTAACCCGCCACTGGCTAAGCGGACTTTTGAAATGTTCCAGCTGCGGCCGCACCCTGTCCTCCTGTGTCCGCCACAGAAAAAACACCACTGACAACTACTCTTTCCAGTGTTACGGCTATCTAAAAGGCAAATGCACAGTCAACCACTATGTTGCCGAAAAAGATATTGTACCTTCTGTTTTGGGAGCCTTAAAGGAAGTCCTGAAATGCGGGACAGTTCGTTATGAGGTAAAAAACGTCGTTAAGGCAGAAGACAATCATGAGCTTGACACCCTCAAAAACCTTCTGCAGAAATTAAATGTGAAAGAAAAACGCGCCCGTGACGCCTATATGGACGGGATTGACACCAAAGAAGAATACCGCCAGAACAAGCTCCTTCTACAGAAAGAGCGAGACGGGCTTAATGCCTCCATCGCCCAACTTTTACAAAGCCGTTCCACCTCTGCCATGGATGAGGCAGATCAGACAAAGCGAATCCTGAACAATATCCAAAACGTCATGGATATCCTGGAATCCGACAGCTTTACCATGGTTCAGAAAAATGTCGCCTTAAAAAGTATTGTTGACAAAATCGTCTTTAACCGGGATAATATGCATATCGACATCTACTACTATCTTACGGAAGAGTCTTGATTTTCCGGGTTTTTCACATGTATACGCATTTACAATCTGGATGACCCAGTGGGGGTCCTGTTCCTTAGGTGAGAGGGGCTACAGCCCTATTGAGATCCTGCGCCATTTTTACGGACCTACCATCTACATCAACACCGCGGAACAGATCTCCGGGATCCCCGCCTCCTGGCCGAAAGAGAACCTGACCATCGGCTCCTCCGGACAGAAAGTAAGGCAGCTTCAGGAGCAGTTGGACACCATTGCCACCATATACAGCGCCATCCCCCATGTGGCCCCCGACGGCTTTTACGGTCCCAACACCGCCGCGGCAGTCCGGGAATTTCAGTCGGTTTTCGGCCTTCCCCAGACAGGCGTGGTAGACTTTGCCACCTGGTACAAGGTCTCCCACATCTATGTAGGCGTCACCCGGATCGCGGAGCTGGCATAACCCATAACCATGCCGCAAAACTATAAATCATCATCTGGAAGGAGTTCAAAAGTTGGCTGAAACCATGAAAGTTATTATTGATGCCGGCCACGGCGGAGCAGACCCCGGCGCCACCTACTATGGCCGTCAGGAAAAGATCGACAACCTAAAACTTGCCCTTGCTGTTGGTGCCATCCTCTCCCGGCAGGGCGTGGACGTGGTATACACCCGTGTCAACGACACCTACAACACCCCCTTTGAAAAAGCCCAGATGGGCAACCACTCCGGCGCGGACTATTTCATATCCATCCACCGCAACGCCATGCCCGTGCCAGGCACCGCTTCCGGCGTAGAAACCCTGGTCTACGAAAACTCCGGCGTCCCTGCCCTCCTGGCCCAAAACATCAACTCAGCCCTAAGCGATACAGGCTTCACAAACCTAGGCATCAACGAACGCCCCGGCCTGGTAGTGCTGCGCCGCACCGAAATGCCCGCCGTACTGGTAGAAGCCGGCTTCATAGACAACGAAGCCGACAACCGCCTCTTCGACCAAAGCTTCCCCGCCATAGCCCAAGCCATCGCCAACGGCATTCTCACCACCATCCGCCAAGAAGAACAATCCCACCCCGAATACTACCAAGTTCAAACCGGAGTATACCAAAACCAACAAACCGCCCAACAACAAGTAAACCAACTAACCACCCAAGGCTTCCCCGCATTCATGATCTACGACAACGGAGTATACAAAGTACGAGTAGGCGCATTCCTAAACATGGATAACGCAGTCCGAATGGAACAACAATTAAAAAATAACGGCTATAACACTTTCCTTGTGAGGGAAATGGGGGTATAATGTACAAGTAAGCAATGAGCAGTGCGAAAAAATGTACACAGAAAGCTGTGTCGTGCTGGCACGTAAGCAGCTTTCTGTGTACATTTTTTCATAGGGCGAAGCCCGTGAGCGAGATGGAGCGCAGCGGAATCGAGCGGCACTGCGGAGTCGCGGCCGCCAACACCGTCGTCCCCACCCAAGCAAAGATGCCGCCCAGCGGCGTCGAGCCGTCCCTCCCACCCAAGCAAAGACACCGCTTCCCAGCGGCGTCGAGCCGTCCCTCCCACCCAAGCAAAGACACCGCTCCCAGCGGCGTCGAGCCGTCCCTCCTACCCAAGCAAAGACACCGCTCCCAGCGGCGTCGAGCCGTCCCTCCCACCCAAGCAAAGACACCGCTCCCAGCGGCGTCGAGCCGTCCCTCCCACCCAAGCAAAGACACCGCTCCCAGCGGCGTCGAGCCGTCCCTCCCATCCAAGCAAAGACACCGCTCCCAGCGGCATCGAGCCATCACTCCAAAAAAACTCAAACGAAAGGAAGCGGCGCCTACCCCCAGGCCCCCCGCCAGGATAAAACTTCATGATAAAATCAGTCATCTTCGACATGGACGGCGTCCTAATCGACAGCGAAATCCACTATCTCCAATACGACCTGGATTTCGCCCGAACCAAAAACCCAAACGTCACCATAGACCAACTCTACGGCATGGTAGGCGCATCCAAAGAACCGGCCTGGCGCATCATGGCCGAAGCCATCGCAAACGGCCAAAGCTGGCAGGAGCTCAGGGAAGAATACCGTTCTTCCATAAACGTCTACACCCAAGTTGACTACCGCGCCATCTTCCGCCCAGAAGCCATCCCGGTCCTTGAGACCCTGAAAGCCCGCAACTACTCCATAGCCTTAGCCTCCTCCACCCAGATGGCGATCATCCGGCGGGTCCTGTCCGAAAACCAGATAACCGACTACTTTCAAGTCATCGTAACCGGAGATCAATTCAAGCAGAGCAAACCCAACCCGGAAATCTACCACTACACAGCCTCCCAGCTGAACACTCCGGAAAACCAATGTCTGGTGATCGAGGACTCCACCTTAGGCATCACCGCCGCCTACCGCGCGAGAATGACGGTAGCCGCTCTCATTGACGACCGATTCGGCTTTGACCGTTCCCTGGCGCACCATGAAATCGCCAGACTGACCGAGATCCCAGATCTCCTAAAACGACTTTGAGAGTACATGGAAACACCAAGGAGGACCCGCCATGAAAAACCTGTTCCAATCCCTGCATACCGCGCTGACCCAGAACCAGGATGCCGTTCTGGTCACCGTTGTAGCCAGCTCCGGATCTACCCCCCGGGGAGCCGGAGCCCGCATGCTCATCACCAATAACGGCCCCATAGCCGGGACCATCGGAGGCGGAGCCATAGAATACCGGAGCCAGCAGCTGGCCCAGACCGTTCTCCGCCAAAAAAGCTCCCGCATGGAATACTTCCAGCTCCGCAAAAACCAGGTTGAAGACCTGGGTATGATCTGCGGCGGAGATGTAAACATCTATTTTCAATACATCCCCGCAGGAGATGCCCGGTATCTTTCCCTGACCGAACAGATCCTCTCCCTCTATGCCCAAGGAGAACAGTCCTGGCTTATCACCGACATCACCCGGGGACATGCCGGGGGGCTGGCCGTCTACGGCCAGAAAAGCGGCCTTATGGGGCTTAAGATACCCGCTGATGTCATCTCCGGCCTTGGATCCAAACCCACTCTGGCCCAAAGCGGTCAAAACCTCTACTACTGCGAAAAACTTATCCAGGCAGGCATAGTCTACATCTTCGGCGGCGGCCACATTGCCCAAGCTTTAGTCCCCGCCCTCTCTGCCGTAGACTTTCGCTGCGTGGTTTTAGAGGACCGGGAAGACTTCTGCCAAAAAGAACGCTTTCCCCTGGCAGAGAACACCATGCTCATCGATAATAACCGCGTTACCGACTTCATCACCGTCCGCCAGGACGACTATATCGTGATCATGACCCGCGGCCACAAAGACGACACCGTCATCCAGGCCCAGATTTTGCGCACCCCGGCCCATTACATCGGGGTCATCGGCAGCGCCCGAAAAACCGCCGGCGTATTTGCCATCCTCCGTGACCAGGGATTCACCGACCAGGATCTGTCCCGCATCACCACCCCCATCGGCCTTAACATCCGAGCTGAAACCCCGGCCGAGATCGCCGTCAGCATCACCGCCCAGCTGATCCAGGTCCGCGCCATGAAAAACCACGCCTGACCACATAAAACAGGAGCAGTCCCCCCGCCTGTCCCAGCGGATCCGCTGCTCCTTCTTCCCTATCAAATATCTACAAATCTACCAACCTTATATCCCCGCTATCCTCTCCATAGCCTCCACCGTACTCTCATAAGTCCCAAACGCCGTCAGCCGGAAATACCCCTCTCCGCTGGGTCCGAACCCACTTCCCGGGGTCCCCACAACATTGGCCCTCTCCAACAGCCAGTCAAAAAACTCCCAGGAAGTCATCCCCTGATGTGTTTTCATCCAGATATACGGCGCGTTGACGCCTCCGTACACCGAATACCCAGCGCTTTTCAGCCCCTCATAGATCACCCTGGCATTGTTCATATAGTAAGCCACCTGCTCCTTAAGCTGCGCTCTTCCCTGGTCGGAATACACCGCCATGGCCGCCTTCTGCACAAGATAGGGAGCGCCGTTAAACTTGGTCCCATGCCTCCTGGCCCACAGGCCATGAACCGCCGTGTCCCCGCTCTTTAAATCTTTGGGAACCACCGTAAAGCCCAGCCGCACCCCTGTAAATCCGGCATTTTTAGAAAATGACCGAAACTCAATGGCGCAGGTCCTGGCCCCTTCGATCTCAAAAATACTGTGAGGCACCTCATCATCGGCAATATACGCCTCGTAAGCCGCGTCATACAAAATCACGGCGCCTATTTCATTGGCAAAATCCACCCATGTCTTTAACTGCCCCCTGGTCAGGGCCGTGCCTGTGGGATTGTTAGGCACACACAGATAGATCAGGTCCGGCCGCTGGTCGGGAAGCTGCGGCGCAAAACCATTCTCCGCCGTGCAGGGCATGTAGATCACATTGCTCCAAAGCCCGCGGGTCCGGTCATACTCCCCGCATCTGCCTGCCATCGCATTGGAATCCACGTACACCGGATACACCGGGTCGCACACCGCGATCCTGCAGTCCTGTGAGAAGATCTCCTGGATATTGCCGCAGTCGCTTTTTGCCCCGTCGGACACAAAGATCTCGTCCGCGCTGATGGAGCATCCTCTGGCCTGGTAATCCTTTTTCGCGATCTCCTCCCGCAAAAATCCGTATCCCTGATCCGGCGCGTACCCATGGAACGTCTCCGCCCTTCCCATCTCGTCCACCGCCTCATGCATCGCCTCTACGATGGCCGGGACCAAAGGCTGCGTCACGTCGCCGATCCCCAGCCGTATGATCTTTTTGTCCGGATTTGCCTGGGCGTAGGCGCTCACCTTTTTTCCGATGGTAGAAAACAGATAACTTCCCGGCAATTTCAAATAATTATCGTTTACTCTAAACATATCCCTGATCCTCCTTATTTCCCTGATGTACTCTCGGAATCTCTCTTGCACCTGCCTTTGTGGATGATTTTCCGTCATATGCACATAAATTTAATCAACGTATGTTCCATGTACGCCTCATAAATTTATGCACATCTGACAAAAAACATCTCGCAAAATCAGGCACAAAGAGACTCCAAGAGTACATCCTGTCCCTATCGCGTATCATCATTCTCTGCCCGGATCTTTCCCTCTTACCGATCCAGCAAGATTTCCCCATGAAACACTTCCACCGCCGGCCCGGTCATGAATCCATGGCCTGTCTCCCGGTCCCAGGCGATCGTAAGCTCACCGCCCCGCAGCAAAACCTTCACCACATTGTCCGTATATCCCATCAGGACGCTGGCTGCCGCGCTGGCCGTCGCTCCGGTCCCGCAGGCCCATGTCTCGCCGCTGCCCCGCTCCCACACCCGCATGCGGATATGTCTCCGGTCCACCACCTGGACAAACTCCGAATTTACCCTGTCAGGAAACCGGCTGTGATTCTCATAATACGGCCCGATCCGCTCCAGATCCAGCCCGTCGATATCATCCCGAAAATAGACCGCGTGAGGATTGCCTACGCTGATGCCTACAAACTCCGTGTCCTCCCCATTGATATGGATAGGCTCCGGCACTCCTAAGCTGGTGACTTCCAAGGTCCCCATGTCCACGGTCACCTGGTCCACCTTTCCGTTGCATATGTCCAGCTTCAGTTCCTTTGTCCCTCCAAGGGTGTCCACGGTCAGCTTGCTCCTTCTTACAAGGCCATGGTCATACACATACTTTCCCACACACCGGATGGCATTGCCGCACATGATACCCTCCGAACCGTCGGCGTTAAACATCCGCATCTGCACATCCGCCTTATCCGACGGGCAGATCAGCACCAGACCGTCGGATCCGATGCCAAAATGTCTGTCGCTGACTGTAATCGCCGCCTGCTCCGGCCTGTCCACATGCTCCTCAAAACAGTTGACATACACATAATCATTGCCTGCCCCCTGCATTTTCGTAAATCTCATGTTGTACTCACTCCCCCGTTCCCTCCCGCAAAAGACTCTCAAACGTCTCCCACGGCACATACTGTCCCCCCATGCTTTCCAAATGATCCGTATGAAACTGACAGTCAATAAACAGAAAATCCTTATTCTCCAGAAACTTAGAAAGCGCGATCAGCGCCACCTTAGATCCGTTTTCCCGCTCCGAAAACATGCTCTCCCCAAAGAAGCACCGCCCCAAAGACACTCCATAAAGTCCTCCTGCCAACTGACCGTCCTCAAAGACCTCCACGCTGACCGCGTACCCTTCCTTGTGCAGCTCGTAGTAGGCTTCCTCCATCTCATCACTGATCCAGGTCCCCTCCTTTGACTCCCGCTTTGTCCGGCAGCGGTGCATGGTATCCTGGAAATCCCGGTTTAAAACGATCTGGAACCGATGCTTTTTCATGTACTTTTTCATGGAATGGGACACATGGATGTCCTCCGGAAAGATCAAAAACCGTTCCCTTGGACACCACCATAAAATCTCCTCCCCAGGATTGTACCACGGAAAGATCCCATGATCATATGCCAGCAAAAGCCGGCGCACACTTAGATCCCCGCCTACGGCCAAAAGCCCGTTTTCCTCCGCAAGCCGCGGACTGGGAAAAATCACGTCTTCTTTATTCAGTCGAAATACAGGCATTCTTGTTGTCATCTCCTTCTAAGCTGTAACCCTTGCCTATGTGTCCATATCTTATCCCTTTTGTCCCTGACGGTCTGCCTGAAGTGTCGTATGACCCACACCAATTCCAGATCAATCCCGTCTGAACAGATCCCTGGTGTACACCTTCCCGCTAACATCTTCCAGCGTCTCATCATACCTGTTGGCAATAATGCAGTCGCACATGGTTTTAAACTTGTCCAGGTCATTGACCACCAGGCTGCCGAAAAACGTGCTGCCATCCTCCAAAGTAGGTTCATACACCACAACCGACGCTCCCTTTGCCTTGATACGCTTCATCACGCCCTGAATGGAAGACTGTCGGAAATTATCCGAATTGCTCTTCATCGTCAGGCGATAGACGCCCACCGTACAGGAACGCTCCTTGCTCCTGTCATAGTCGTTGCGGCTGTAGTAGTCGTAATACCCTGCCATAGTAAGGACCCGGTCCGCGATAAAATCCTTCCTGGTCCGGTTGCTCTCCACAATAGCCTCGATCAGATTCTCCGGAACATCGCAGTAATTGGCCAGCAGCTGCTTCGTGTCCTTAGGCAGGCAGTAACCGCCATAGCCGAAAGACGGATTGTTGTAATGGGAACCGATCCTTGGATCCAGGCACACCCCGTCAATGATAGACCGGGTATCCAGGCCCTTCATCTCCGCGTACGTATCCAGCTCATTAAAATAGGAAACCCTAAGGGCCAGATACGTATTGGCAAAAAGCTTCACCGCCTCGGCCTCCGTAGAGCCCATAAACAGCGTATCCACTGACTCCTTCAGCGCGCCCTCCTGCAAAAGCGCCGCAAACCGATGGGCCGCCTCCAAAAGCCTCCCATCCTCCTTGTCAACGCCCACAATAATACGGCTGGGATACAGATTGTCATACAAAGCCCTTGACTCCCTTAAAAACTCCGGGCTGAACAGAATATTAGATGTGTGAAATCTTTTCCGCACCGATTCCGTATACCCTACAGGCACCGTAGACTTGATCACCATGATGGCGTCAGGGTTTGCCTTCATGACCATCTCGATCACCTGCTCCACCGCCGAAGTATCAAAAAAATTCTTCCGGCTGTCATAATTCGTAGGCGCCGCGATGATCACAAAATCCGCCTTTTTGTAAGCATCCTCCCCGTCTAAAGTAGCCGTCAGATCCAGGGAACGATTTAAAAGATAATCCTCGATCTCCGCATCCTGGATCGGGGAGATGCGGGCATTTAATTTTTCCACTTTCTCCGGCACGATATCCACCGCGTATACCTTGTGATTCTGGGATAAGAGGACTGCCAGCGACAGTCCCACATACCCGGTACCGGCCACGGCAATGGTGACCGGCTCATGTAAAAGCTGCTCTATATCCGCATTTGCGCTCATAAATGGTTATTCCTCCGTTAACTGGTTATTTTGGGAAAAAATTTCTGTATCTGATTTTATTATATATGGAACAGGAAAGATATGCAAGGACAACCTCCCATATATTTTGATGTACTTTCAGAGCAACCGTTCAGGTAGGTCTGCGCGTTTGCCGCGCTGACCGTACGAAAACGTAATGGCAGCAGGCTTTGGCCCCATCGCGAAGCGATTTTCATGGCCGGATGCGTAACCGTTCAAGGGTTATCTGAACGGTTACCTTTTCAACGCAGATAAGCTCCCTTTCAGGCGACACCTTTTTCTATTCTTGCTTGTCAGCCTGAAAGGGAGCCTATCCCGGTCCCCCTATATCTATGCTGCCGGTCTGTGATCCAGCGCCCGGATGGCATTTAAGATAGCCAACACCGACACGCCCACATCACCGAACACCGCCGCCCACATGGAAGCCATCCCGCAGGCCACCAGCGCCAGCACCAGTACCTTGACCCCAATGGCAAACACAATATTCTGCCGCACGATCCCTACCGTCTTCCTGGCGATGCGGATCCCGTCCACGATCTTTGACGGCTCATCGTTCATGATGACCACATCCGCCGCCTCCACCGCGGCGTCAGACCCAATGCCGCCCATGGCGATCCCCACGTCGGCTCTGGCCAGAACAGGGGCGTCGTTAATCCCGTCTCCCACAAAAGCCAGGGTTCTGCCCGACGGCTTTGTCTGTAACAATTCCTCCACTTTCTGCACCTTGTCCCCAGGCAGAAGGCCGCCAAAGACCTTATCAATCCCCAGCTTCTCTCCCACGGCTTTTCCCACGGCCTCCTTATCCCCGGTCAGCATCACCAGACTGCGGACGCCCTCGCCCCTCAGCCCTTTCAAAGCCTTTGGCACATCATCCCGCACCATATCTGAGATTATGACACACCCTAAAAATCCATGTTCATCCGCCAGATACAGGATGGTGCCTGCCGCGTCCCCGGTCTGGGGAATAGAGATCCCCTGACGGCTCATCAGTCTTTCATTGCCGATATAGATGTCCCTGCAGGCGCTTTCCCCTGCTCTTTCTGCCGCCGCTTCAGCCGCCAGCCTTACATGCATCCCATGGCCGGCGATCTCCTCCACAGACAAGATCCGCTCCCCGTCCAGGGCTCTTCCCATGTTTTCCTTCTCATAAGCCTCCTTCACCGAAAGGGCGATGGGGTGATTGGAATGGTACTCCCCATAAGCCGCCAACTCCAGAAGCTCCCCTCTGCTCATCGCCTGCCTGCCGCCTTCTTCCTCTCCCTCTGGCGCCTTATCCCCGTAAACGTCCTTTCCATAAACCGCTGTGACCTGAAATCTTCCCGTCGTCAGCGTCCCCGTCTTGTCAAACACCACGGTATCCAGATTCCCCATAGCCTCCAGATAATTGCTCCCTTTCATCAGAATCCCGTTTTTCGAGGCAGCTCCCAATCCTCCGAAAAAGCTTAAGGGAACCGATATCACCAGGGCGCAGGGACAGGACACCACTAAAAAGCTGCATGCCCGGTACACCCATACAGACCAGGGCTGTCCCAGTACCACAGGAGGCGTCAACGCCAGCAGCAGCGCCAGTGCCACCACCACAGGGGTATACACCCTGGCAAACCTGGTAATAAAATTCTCCGCCTTTGCTTTTCTGGAGCTGGCATTCTCCACCAGTTCCAGGATCTTTGCCACGGTAGAATCGTCAAACAGCTTTGTCACCTGCACTTCCAAAAGCCCGTTGAGATTGATAGAGCCGCTGACGATGTCCTCGCCTTCCATCACCTCCACAGGCACGCTTTCCCCTGTGAGGGCCTTGGTGTCCAGACTGGAGCTGCCCTTTACCACCACTCCGTCCAGCGGCACCTTTTCCCCCGGCTTGACGCGGATGATCTCTCCGATCTCCACCTCGTCCGGTTCCACCTGCTCTTCCTTCCCTTCCCGCACTACATTGGCAAAATCCGGGTTGATGTCCATCAGATTGGTGATGGATCTTCTGGAACGGTTCACCGCGTAATCATTAAACAGCTCTCCCACCTGATAAAACAGCATGACTGCCACCGCTTCCTCCAGCTCTCCCACGCCGATGGCCCCGAAAGTGGCTATGGTCATGAGAAAATTCTCATCAAATACCTGGCCATTGCGTATGTTGCGCAAAGCCTTTAAGGGGATATCATAGCCTGCTGCCAGATAAGACGCCAAAAACAGCGCCCAGCTTACCGGATGGCTCCCCTGGGCAGCCATCCCTCCGATCAAACATACCGCGCTCACGCCGAGACGCATTACCATTTTTTTCTGCTTTTTTGTCATCATCTTTCCCTCGATCCTAATGGTTATCTATCCTATCTTCTGCCCTACTCCGCAATATGCTCCATGCCCTGGGCCAATATGGTCTGGATGTGGTCGTCCGACAGGGAATAGAACATGGTCTTTCCGTCTCTGCGGAAATTTACCAGACGCATCTGCTTTAAGACCCGCAGCTGATGGGAAATGGCTGACTGCCCCATCTGCAGCAAAGTGGCAATATCGCAGACGCACATCTCCGACTGGCTTAAGGCGTACAGGATCTTGATCCTGGTGGAATCCCCAAATACCTTAAAAAACTCCGCCAGCTCCAAAAGTTCCTGCTCCTCAGGCATGACTTTCTTCACTTTATCCACAATCTCATCATGAACATGCATAAACTCGCAGACACACGCCTGCACTTCCTGCTCAATCCTCTCTTTATCTGTCATAGTATCCGCCCTTTCTATCATATGAACAATTATTCATATGTTTATATTAGCACATTTTTAAAAAAAGTCAATGATTATTTTGCTTCAGATATGCCAAACATTCCGATGAGCCCAAAACGGAAATTTTTTTTTTTTTTTTTTTTTTTTTTTTTTTTTTTTTTTTTTTTTTTTTTGATTCACCCTGCCGGGACATCTCTCCTTCTCTGACTGGCAAAACCAGAATT
>CAJTGF010000092.1 GCA_910575585.1 Clostridiaceae bacterium | reverse complement strand
ACCGCCTAATAATGATATCTTAAGCGATTCCATAAGATTTTTCAAGGCATAGTACCCGCTATGTCCAATGTTTATGTCCATTTTTCTCAAATTTCTTTTCCTGCACGATATTCAGTTGTCAATTTTCAGTTAGAATCACATTCATTGAGATTCCGAGAAGTTATAGTGGTGCATATTAACTCTGAATCCGCAGGTTATCAACGAATAAAATCGAAGATTTTTTTGCAAAACACCCCGCCAGACTGCGGCCCAAATCTCCGTATGGTGAGGAGGTGCTTTGATATGACGGATGAAGATATGGGCAGGATCAGCAGCCTGAAACAGCAGGGGAAAAGTGCCGCTGCAATTGCGGAAATGCTGTGCCTGCCTCTGAATACAGTGAAGTCCCACCTGCGGCGGCATCCGGGGACAGAGGATGCCCATGCCTGTCCGCAGTGTGGGAAGGCAGTTATGCAGAACAAAGGCAGGAAGGAAAAGAAATTCTGCTCGGACAGGTGCCGGATGGGGTGGTGGTACGCACACCAGTCGGAGATGAACAAAAAAGCATATTACACGCTGGTATGCCAGCAGTGCGGGAAGGAGTTTGTAAGCTATGGGAACCAGGGAAGGAAATTCTGTAGCCGGGAATGCTACGGGAAGCACAGGCGGAAACCTGCCGGAACAGTATTCAGCGGATAACCTCATCACATACCGGGTATCGCTTTCCCTGGTCGACAGGCTGGCAGCGGAGGGTGCGCTCACAGCGGCAGAACGTAGGAAAGCATACACAATCATAGCCAGAAGACACGGGCTTTCTTTGGACAGTATTTTCGCTGAAAATGCTTGATATAACTGCGGTTCAGAGTGATTAATAGGGTACGCCCGAAGTGGCAGGAATTGATACAAGGAGGGATGACAACATGGGCAGGAAAGTGACGCAGGTGGACTTCGGGATACCGGAGCTCCCGCGGGATAAGAACGTGGCCGCATACTGCCGTGTATCGTCTGGCAAAGATGCCATGCTACACTCACTGGAGGCGCAGGTCAGCTACTACAGCGGCCTGATCCAGAGCCACAGCGGATGGGAGTACGCCGGGGTCTATGCGGACGAGGCACGGACCGGGACGAAGGACACCAGGGAGAATTTTCTGCGGATGCTCGCAGACTGCAGGACAGGGAAGATCGACATGGTGCTGACCAAATCAATCTCACGCTTTGCCAGGAACACGGTGACGCTGCTGGAAACGGTGCGGGAACTGAAGCAGATCGGGGTGGATGTTTATTTCGAGGAGCAGAATATCCATTCGCTGAGTACGGACGGGGAGCTGATGCTGACGGTGCTTGCCTCCTATATCTCCTCGGCATTGAAAGTATCTAATGCCTATAAGAAAAAAGGCATTCCCGTTATTAAGGTTTTTCAGTATCTTTTTCTGCTGATTTTTTCTAACAGGAGTATGTATATGAGCCTGATCACTGGACGAAATACTCCCGGATTTGCTAAGGATACGGTGTATCGGTTCATGAAGATGCTTCAGATTAACTGGATACGTTTTACAACTGTGCTGGCTTCCCGGATTATCAGGGACGCGATCGTCCCCTTGGACTCTGAAGACCGCGCAAACCACAGATACCGTTTTGGATTTCGTATGCTTACGCTTGGATGGTCAGATGGAAGCTCTTTTCTTCCCGTGAACAGCATTCTTTTCTCGTCTGAAAACAAAAAGAACAGGGTCAATGAAGCTGTGAAGGTTGATAAGCGGACTGCCGGGTACAAACGGAGGCTGCTTTCCATTCAAAAAGGGACACAGGCCATGCCTGAGCTTTTAAAAACTGCTAAGAAAGCGGCTGTTCCGGCAAAGTATGTGCTTTTTGACAGCTGGTTTTCTTCTCCAAGCACCCTCCATGCAGTAAAAACCATCGGTTATGATGTCATTGGTATGGTAAAAAAGACTCCCAAAATGTTCTTCCGATACAAAGGGGAAGACATGTCCCTGATTACAATCTATAACCGGAATAAGAGGAAAGAATATTTATGCCTTATCTCTACCGATACAACTCTGGATGAAAATGAAATCATCCGTATTTATGGCAGGCGCTGGGATATCGAAGTTTTCTTCAAGGTATGCAAAAGCTATCGGAATCTTAGCCGGGAATGTAACTCCTTATCATATGACGCAATGACAGCCCACACCGCGGTTGTTTTTAAACGATATATGATGCTGTCTTTGGAAAGCAGGGAAGGGAGCGATAACCGTTCGCTGGGAGAACTTTTTGTATATTTTTCTGATGAAATGTCTGACATCACATGGATACAGGCATTTCGAATGCTGCTTCAAATGTTCCGAACCATACTTAACAACAATACAGAGCTGTCCGACGATAAAATCGACGAACTAGTATAACCCGTTTTAAATAACCTTCCGTTTCACCAGTCTGCTTTCCCGATAGCACAGAGGGAAAATGCTCAACGTAGCCCCACTACGCCTCCGCTTTTCCCTCTGCACTCTCGGAAAAGTATCCTTGCCGAAACAGAAAGGTATTTAAAACGGGTTATACTAGTTGATACATTTATGAATGTATTACCTGCTTTGCTGAAAGCGCAGCTTCAAGCAGCATAACAGCAGACTTTTGACAACTGAATAACAGCCAGGTATTGAATTTTCAAGGTGCATAGGCAAAATCTATGTGCGAAGTTTGAGTAACGATATAAACTCTTTATTTTCTTGCAGAATTTTTATAAAAGTCAGGAGATACCATGTATAAGACACCAGATAAAAGCCAACCTTCATTACTCGATTTTAACCAGCCCCTCGGACTTCGGATGAACCCGGATAACCGCTGGGTGCAGCTTGCGGACAGAGTGCCGTGGGATATATTTGAAGAAAAATATGCCGCTCTGTTCCCCAGTGGGACAGGAAACGTGGCAAAGCCCCTGCGTCTTGCGCTCGGCTCCCTGATCATCCAGAACAGATTTCAGTATTCGGATCGGGAGCTTGTGGAGCAGCTGACAGAAAATCCCTACTTACAATATTTTATCGGTCTCCCGGGCTATCAGGCCAGGGCGCCGTTTGACGCCAGCACGCTTGTATGGTTCCGTAAGCGGATCACTATAGATATCCTTAATGAGGCGAATGGATATATGCTCGAACACAAAGATGATGGCGGCCCCATGCCGCCTGCCTCCAGTGGCGGCACGGATGGGGATACATCCCAGGGGGAAGGCGAACCAAACCGTGGGACACTTATTATCGATGCCACCTGTGCCCCCGTGAACATCTGATACCCACAGGACATCTCCCTCCTGAACGAGGCAAGGGAAAAGCTGGAATATATCATTTATCGGATGCGCAAATGCTATGGGCTTGTACTCCCGCGCCGTTACCGCCGGAATGCAAGGAAAGACTACCTGGCATTCGTAAAAAGCAGGAAGCACACAGAGAAAAAAGTCCGTGAGGCGATAAAGAAACAGCTTTCTTATGTACGCAGGGACATCGGATATCTGGAGGACTTCTTCAGTAAGGGGTATGCCCCGGATAAAAAGCCATCCCATTGTCAGGGGGAAAGCCCGTGCGCCAGTGAAATTCGGCCCGAAGATAGATGTCAGCATCGACAGCGAAGGTTATGGGAGGATCGAGAAAGTATCTTTTGCCCCTTATAATGAAGGGGGAAATCTTGCTGCAGCGGCAGAACGGTATCGGGAGCGGATGGGAGTATATCCCGAACGGATACTGGCAGACAAAATATACCGGACGAAAGAGAACCGGTCTTACTGCCGGAAAAACGGCATAAGGCTGTCAGGCCCAAAACTGGGCCGGCCATCCAAGGATGCCGTAGCAAACGCTGCTTCGGCATGGGACTTATTGTCACGAAGCTTGAAACAACCCAGCTTACATCGGTTGCGTTATCCGTATTCGTGTCGAATCTGTTCAGGATTCAGAGACGGATATTCGCTGTCATTTTTAGTATACGCTATAAATTTATGGTATGTGTTGCTTGATGCAGGCTAAAACAGCTTGTTCAGCAGACACTAATTAAGCGGCTTGACATAGTATCGAACATATCGGCGTGAATAATTCAGGGGGAGTTGATATTATACGAATTGATGCAGTTCCTTATATTTGGAAGCAGCTTGGCACGGACTGCCGGAACCTTCCGCAGGTTCATACGATTGTACGCATTCTCCAGATGATTTGTGAAGTTGTTTGTCCAGGAGTATTGTTGCTCGGAGAAGTGGTCATGGTTCCAGATAAAATAGTCCCTTATTTTGGAACAGTAGAAAAACCGGAGTGCCATATGCTTTATAATGTTACTACAATGGCTGCTACGTGGAATGCAGTTGCAGCCAGAGGTGTCAGGCTGCTGTGGGCGCAGATGGATATTGTCAATCGGCTTTCCAAAGAGTATGTATTCCTGAATTATCTTCGGTGCCATGATGATATTGACCGGGGGTTGGATTACCTTTGGCTGATGCAGTTTGGAATCGAAGAAGTAAGCCATAAGAAATATCTTAATGCTTTTTTGACAGGGCAATATCCAGGGTCTTTTGCAAGAGGAGAATTATATAATTCAGATCCTGTTTCAGGCGAAACGAAATGAGCAAAAAATGTCGAAAGTCAAAATGGAGATGACCAGGGGGAACAGATTTCCGGCGGTGGGTCTGGAAGCAGTAGTTCCCCCTTATATGGTATATGACTCTCGAAATCTCTCTTGCACCTGCCTTTATGGCAGATTGGCTGATTTTTCGCCATATGCACATAAATTTAATCAACGTACGTTCCACGTACGCATCATAAATTTATGCATGTCTGACAAAAAATCATCTCATAAAATCAGGAACAAAGAGACTCCGAGAGTACATGTACTTTCCGACAAACCCTGGTGTCCATGTGCGTCATAAAACCCTGGACAAAGACACAGATGCTTTCTGTGTCCGGGGTGGGAGAGTTGAAGTTTGACAAATACAGGGAGCTATTTTTAGGATGCGTCAGGAAGTTTATGGGGCAGGAATTGTCTTTTGGACCAGACGCCAGGCTTTTTATGGATGACGACGCCGACGGGACCGCCATGAAACGGCTGGCCATAAAATCCGTGGAGGAGCGGCTGGCGCAAAAGGGCTGTTTGGACATTAAAATCTTTAACGGAAGAGCCAGAAAGTGTAAAACGCATATACGAATACAATACGGATATGTGATCATCAGACAAATTTGTAACCGTTTATACAAGGAAACCTATGGATTTAGCACAAAAATCATCATAATTTTTCCAGAAAACTACTTTACTAGATTTTGAATTGTGTTATACTATTATCAGACCGCCAGCGGGGATCTTTCAGCGTGAGAGTCCTGCGCGAAACAGAGGGTTTGGCGTGGGAGGAGCGGACTGCAGGCCGGATAAGACCGGTTTTTGCGCGGAAGGATGAAGGGGTGGCGGGGAGAAAATGTAGACAAGTTCTACACACAACTTGAGGAGGAAAATACACATGGCAAACAAGTGGGTCTATTTGTTTAGCGAAGGTAATGCTGACATGAGAAATCTGTTAGGCGGAAAAGGCGCGAACCTGGCGGAGATGACGAAGCTGGGGCTTCCGGTTCCCCAGGGCTTTACCATTACCACAGAGGCTTGTACCCAGTACTATGAGGACGGCAAGAAGATCAATGACGAGATCATGGATCAGATCATGGACCACATCGGCAAGATGGAAGAGATCACCGGCAAGAAGTTCGGCGACAAGGAGAATCCTCTTCTGGTATCTGTTCGTTCCGGCGCAAGGGCTTCCATGCCTGGTATGATGGACACCATCTTAAACCTGGGCCTTAACGAGGATGTAGTGGAAGTTCTGGCTGCCAAATCCGGCAACCCCCGCTGGGCATGGGACTGCTACAGAAGATTTATCCAGATGTTCTCCGATGTAGTTATGGAAGTAGGCAAGAAATATTTCGAAGAACTGATTGACAAGATGAAAGCCAATAAAGGCGTTACACAGGACGTTGACCTGACTGCCGACGATCTGAAAGAACTGGCAGATCAGTTTAAGGCAGAGTACAAGGAGAAGATCGGCACTGACTTCCCGACAGATCCGAAGGAGCAGCTGATGGAGGCCATCAAGGCCGTATTCCGTTCCTGGGACAACCCAAGAGCCAACGTATACCGTCGTGACAACGATATCCCGTATTCCTGGGGTACCGCAGTTAATGTGCAGATGATGGCATTCGGCAACATGGGTGAGACCTCGGGTACCGGCGTTGCGTTTACCCGCGATCCTGCTACCGGCGAGAAGCGCCTGATGGGCGAGTTCCTGATGAACGCTCAGGGCGAGGATGTTGTGGCCGGTGTTCGTACACCCCAGAAGATCGATCAGCTGAAAGAGGTTATGCCGGAAGTTTACGAGCAGTTCGTAGGAATCTGCAATAAGCTGGAGGATCACTACAGAGATATGCAGGATATGGAGTTCACCATTGAGGACAAGAAGCTCTACATGCTGCAGACCCGTAACGGTAAGAGAACTGCCAAGGCTGCTCTTAAGATCGCCTGTGATCTGGTTGACGAGGGCATGATCGACGAGAAGAAGGCTGTTGCCATGATCGATCCGAGAAACCTGGATACCCTTCTTCATCCCCAGTTTGACCAGGATGCCCTTAAGAAGGCAGAACCGGCTGCAAAGGCTCTGGCCGCATCACCAGGCGCTGCCTGCGGTAAGGTGGTATTTACTGCGGAAGACGCAAAAGAGTGGGCTGCAAGAGGTGAGAAGGTAGTTCTGGTTCGTCTTGAGACTTCTCCGGAAGATATCGAGGGTATGAAGGCAGCACAGGGCATCCTGACTGTCCGCGGCGGTATGACAAGCCATGCGGCTGTAGTTGCCAGAGGCATGGGTACTTGTTGTGTATCCGGCTGTTCCGATATCGCTATGGATGAGGAGAACAAGAAGTTCGTTATGGCCGGCAAAGAGTACCATGAGGGCGACTGGCTGTCTCTGGACGGCTCCACCGGTAAGATCTACGACGGGATTATCCCCACAGTAGACGCGGCTATCGCCGGTGAGTTCGGCAGGATCATGGGCTGGGCAGATAAGTACAGAAAATTGAAAGTAAGAACAAACGCAGATACTCCTTCTGATGCTAAGAAGGCGAGAGAGCTGGGCGCAGAGGGCATTGGTCTGTGCCGTACCGAGCATATGTTCTTTGAGGGCGACAGGATCGATGCGTTCCGCGAGATGATCTGCTCCGACACCGTTGAGGAGAGAGAGGCCGCTCTTGATAAGATCCTTCCTGTACAGCAGGGTGACTTTGAGAAGCTGTACGAGGCTCTGGAGGGCAACCCGGTATGTATCCGTTTCCTGGATCCGCCGCTGCATGAGTTTGTTCCTACCGACGAGGAGGACATCAAGAAGCTGGCTGACGCTCAGGGCAAGACCGTTGAGCAGATCAAGACCATTATCGCTTCTCTCCACGAGTTTAATCCCATGATGGGTCACCGTGGATGCCGTCTGGCGGTTACCTATCCTGAGATTGCGAAGATGCAGACCAAGGCTGTGATCCGTGCGGCTATCAACGTTCAGAAGGCTCATGCTGACTGGAAGGTATGCCCGGAGATCATGATCCCGCTTATCTGCGATATCAAGGAGCTGAAGTTTGTTAAGAAAGTAGTTGTTGAGACGGCTGACGCAGAGATCAAGGCTGCAGGCGTGGAATTGAAGTACGAAGTTGGTACCATGATCGAGATCCCGAGAGCTGCTCTGACAGCTGACGAGATCGCCAAGGAGGCTGAGTTCTTCTGCTTCGGTACCAATGACCTTACCCAGATGTGCTACGGTTTCTCCCGTGATGACGCCGGAAAGTTCCTGAATGCTTACTATGATACCAAGATCTTTGAGAACGATCCATTTGCTAAACTGGATCAGATTGGCGTTGGCAAGCTGATGGAGACTGCCATTAAGCTGGGCAAGCCGGTTCGTCCGGAACTGCATGTAGGTATCTGCGGCGAACACGGCGGGGATCCGTCCTCTGTGGAGTTCTGCCATAAGATTGGGCTGGATTATGTGTCCTGTTCACCGTTCAGGGTTCCGATCGCCAGGTTGGCGGCGGCACAGGCGGCTATAAACCAGGGGTGAGTGATTGAACGATCCTGATTTTATGCGGATTTGAGGCGTTTAGATTGATAAAAGCCGGATAATAAGTTTATGACAAAATGACAAAAGGGAAGATACACTACCGAATTAACAGAGTCGGGGTGTATCTTCCCTTTTTAGAGCAGAACCTAGTTAGAGGACTTAAGCGTATAGTTACCTTGGCTATTGGATTCAATAGAAGGAGTCTTTGTTGACTTAAACATATGCTTATCTAATTTTTTACAAAATTCTGAAATTTCATATTTTATGAATTTATAGTTTCTTTTTCTTTGTTTATCGTTGCAATCTAGTGGGCATAGATAGTCATAGTCTGTAATGAACACTTCGATAGGCATTAAATTTTCTAAAGCCGCACTGAAACTTACATCTTTATTGATTTTATCAAATCGATTTTTTTCTAAGCATACCAAAACATAATATTTTCTCTTGAATTTATCAGAATATAAGTTAAACACAGAAAAAATATTCTGATAAATCGATTGGTTTTCTGCCAGTAGTTTAATGGCGTCTTTTAAATAGCGTTTTGCAGAAAGGTCTTTACGTTTATAGGTTGCTTCTTCTATATAGGTGCGATCCGTATATATTTCTTCTGGGTCGAGTAGTTCCTTAAAATCTTTTAAATTACCTATAATTTTTATGAGTTTTTGAAATTTAGAATCTTCAATCGATTTACTGGCTCTACATGAAAATATAAAGTGGCTTCCATTATTTGAGGCGTTTACTAATCTTTCAATTAAAGTTTGAATTTGATTTTCGTTTATGCCTCCACCTTGGTATCCAGCAGTATTCAGGTAGGGACTGTCAGAGTAGAATAAGGTGCAAAAAAGCCGTGGCTTTCCATCTTTTCCTTTTCCAAGTAATCGTAATAGTTCGTTATCTTTGCTATCGATATTGAATGGAGTAGTTCCTTTTCGTATACTCTCCGCAAGTCGTTCTATGCTTTTATAGCGCTTGGGTGCTTTGTTTATATAATATTCAATAAGAGAAGAGTTATTTGTTAATATATCGCTACTGTAAACAGTATTTAAACGATGCATTTTTTTATGGAATTTATCAAATTCTTTCTCGCTAAATCCACAAAACTTTCTAATCTTTGCAACTGTGACAGCGCCCGTGGAAGAGTTACCGCCAGTGGTGGGAAAACAATGGAGATAAGTATACGCAATAGCAACATCCACCTTATCATTATTAGGTATGCTGTGATATTGCGCAAAATTTAAAAGGTGAATGGAGTTTCCTTGATGGCATGGGACAAGGCAGTGTTGGAGATGCGCTTTATTCCATTGTGTCAGAGTGTTTTTACAAGTCATATAGAAGACTTGACCTTGGGTTTCTGCGGTATTGTTATCAAGATAACCCTTTAGTAGATCTCTAATCTTACATAATTCTGCCATATACTGTGTATATAGATGTTTATCTGATATGACATAATAATAATTTATAAGTGTAGGATCAATTTCGTTGATGTGATATTCTACATTATTTGTATGGTTAACAGCGATAGAAGCATTTGCAGATCCGCCAAATAAATCTACAAAATGGTCAATAGTGCCTGCGTATTCAACTAGATAATTGATAACATATCCTAAGTACCCCGTTTTTGCGCCTGCGTAGGTGGAGGGCAGCTCAATTTGTTGATAATTATTAATAGCATAAAATTTATTTGGGGATATGCCAAATTCTGTAAAAGTTTTGTCTGATAGTCTATATCCCTGACAAGCAGGATCTCCTATAAATTTTAATATTTCACTTTGTGAAGGTTTTTTCTTCGCTTTTTGAACTGCTTTTTTAGTTTTATCTGATGCATTATCGTACAATTCAATAGCTCTATATGCCATAGTATAAATGAGAATTTTAATTGGATAGGGTAGATAGCATAGGGCATTAGGGGTATTATGGCGCTTGTTTGGAAGATTAGGCTGATAGTTGTACTGCCTAAGCGTGCTTATTATAAAATCACGACATCTATTGAAAAGTACCTCATAATTTGAATCACATTCATATAAATCTACACATAAAGCCACGCAATCATTTATTATAGACTCTGTTTGTGAGGAGTTGCCCATCTGCTTTGTGTTATAGAATTTCAGCATTTTTAACAGTTGCTGAAAGAATAGTTCTCCTTTAGGCCTATTTTTGTTCTCTGCTTTAGTACACATAAAAACCTCCCAATCTATTTTGATAATATAAGAATATCAAAAAAATTTTGTAAATACAACCGACAATTATCATGGTGACAATGTTTTGCTATATGTAAGGGAAAGCTGAATACTGTAGATGGGTTCTGGCAACTAATATTTATGATTTTTGGGACTTAATCGAAAGATTTGCCTTTGCAGCCATAAGATTTTATAGTTGCCTTTACCAGATATGTATGCTAAAATAGACCATGAGAAATCCAAGGACGACAAGGGTGTACCACCACGAGGAGCGCCAACTCCCCGTGGCAAGGATGGTAAATAGGCTACCACACAATACTGACGAGTCAGCGATACACAAATGTAATTATAAAGCACTGGAAGTAAAAGTGCAATGTTTTTGTGTTGTGAAGTTGATGAAGTTGACCTTAAGATATATTTACGAGGTGTTAGTGTGGACGCATACTGGCACCTCGTTCTTGATTTCTCACCTGGGTGCTTTGGTGGCGGATTGATCCGCCACTGGGGTATCCTAAGTGAGAAGTCGGAGTTTGAAAAGACTACGATTTGTTTGCCGTGTTCGTAGTCTTTTTTATTTCTTCGATTTTGGCGTTTACTTATAAGTTTTGAACGGCAAAATTACAAGAAAGCAGGAGTTACCTGCGGAAAGAGGGAAAGATGAAAAGACAGTTAAGAACAGTTGCCGCTGTTGCGGCGGCAGTAGCCATGACGATGGCTTCCGTGATGACGGCGAGTGCAGCAATAGGAGTGTCAAATGATGAGTATTCTATGGCAACAGGATTTCGTGACGGGTTACGTGAAAGATTTCCTTCAATAACGGATGCACATATTGACTGGATCATCGATATAGGAGCATCGGATGATCCTACATGGGATTGCCAATACTGGGATACGTTAAGCTCAGTTGGCAAAGAAACCATAGCATATCTAGTTGTTCTTGGGCAGAAAGATCGGGCTTGGGCAGAAACGCAGGTTGACTATTATTACATAGATAGGGATATGTGTGTTAATCGGGGAGCAGATGCCGCTGAGTTAGATGCTCTTATTGTGAAACTAGGAGGTAACGTCAGTACTTCTTCATCAACGGAGAATGTTCCCACCTGGAAACAAGATGATAAAGGCTGGTGGATTGGAAATCCTGATGGCACTTACATGACAAACCAATGGTATCAGTCACCTGCCAGTGGCTTATGGTATTATATGGGTGCTGATGGCTATATGCTCACGGATACTACCACGCCAGATGGGTATTTTGTAAATTCAGATGGGGTTTGGGTTCAATAGAAATGAATGATATGAGCGTGATCTTGAAGTTAAAATTAAATGTAATCAAAAATCTGGATAAAGGTAACAAGTATATGAAAAAGAAAATTAGATTTAGTGCATTAGCACTCGCCATGACATTATCAGTAGGTGCATCCTTCCCAGCATCGGCAGCCACAACGGTAGCCCAGGAGGGTCAGCCAGCCAGCATCCACAATGCATCCTGGGCAAACCACTCTTTTACTTCAAACTTCACCTTCAGCCGGGTACCTTACGAGGCTTTGGATGAGATTGGGAGAACCTGGCTTACGCCAGCTCCTGCCGGATACACCTATCATTTCATCAAGATTGATGACAATGATACATCACATAGGGGTAATCCTTACGAACTTAAGGTCACCGGTGCAGTTTCCAACTATGTCCTGACAGGTGACACTGATAATTCCGAGTTTAATGCCACTTTTACAGTCACCGCAAATGGACAAGCCTATCCTGCCTGTAGATTGGAATATGTGAGATATTCTGGATCTACAGCCAATTCAATGGCAGGTCGAACAACCACTAATGTCTACGCCATCCTCCTCCCGACGAACTGCCAGGACGCCGTAACCTTAACGCTCAACCCCTACGCTTGGGACGAGTCTAAATCAAAAGACCCCAGGGTCTGGAACGCAGACCATACTGCCTATTATGTTGACATGTCAAGTGTATTGGAGACAGCAGGCTCTGGTCATTATGTAAACTACAATGACGAACTTGTATTTTATATCACAGGTTCTCCTGCCACATCCCAGCCCCAAACCCAGCAGACCTGGGTATCTGATGCCAGAGGTTGGAGAGTTCAGAATGCAGACGGCACTTACCTGACGAACCAGTGGTATCAGTCAAACAACCTCTGGTATTACCTCGGAGCAGACAGCTACATGCTCACCAGCACCACCACACCAGACGGCTACACGGTCAACGCCGATGGTGTTTGGGTTCAGTAGCACAGATTAATATCATAATCAAGATTTCTATCAGAGCCGCTGGCAGCAAATCGCCAGTGGCTTTTTCTATGCCCTATCTGGCAGCAAACTACCCAATTCCTCTCCTGCTTTTTGTGCATACCTGACCATCTTTCTTTTCTCCCCTATTTTTGACTTGCGTTAGTTCCCATTCAGAGTTATAACACGACACAACAAAAACGCAGTCCCCAGGTTCCTTCCATCAGGGGCAGCGAAATCGAAGGAGGTTATGGTATGAACAGAAGCAGTTTACCATTGGGAGTTAACAAGTTGAAAAAATGGTGGGACGATGAGAACAGGGTGCTGCGGTGCGACCTGCCATTCCAGAGGCATGCCGGAGCCTGGAGTCCCATCACCAAGAGTAACCTGGTGTGGAGCATCCTGGCAGACAGCTATATCCCGCCGATTGTCCTTCTCAAAGACAAGTCAGGTATGGATGAACGGGGGAAGGACACCTTCCTTTACAACATCGAGGATGGCCAGCAGCGGCTTACCAACCTTTTCAGCTTTATGGATGACGGATGGACGCTTCACGGGGCTACGCCAGTCGTGGAGTATGACGGGTTTGAGTATGACCTGGCGGGAAAGAAGTTCTCTGAACTGCCGGAGGAACTCCAGAGCGCCATCAGCCAGTACCGCTTTTCTGTCCAGTGCCTGGAAAACTACACCATGCAGGAGGCGGAGTCACTGTTTTTCAATATCAACTCAGGGGTAGCGCTGTCAGCCGTGCAGAAGTCCAAGGCAAAGATGGGGACTGACCTGATCCAGTTTTTTTCCGGGCTTTTGGAGGGCGTGTTCTTTACCCAGGCGATCCATATCACGGAGGCTCAGGCAAGGCGGGAGGATGACCTTCTGATGCTGCTCCAGTCAGCGCTCCTTCTGGACAACCGCCATGACGGGCAGGAGTACAAGACCATCAGTGCCGCCTACTGCCTTGCCTATGCGGAATCCATCAAGGGCAGCTACACGGAGGAAAAGCGGGAGATCCTCCGGGAAGCGGTTCGCTTTCTGGATACGGCTTTTCCAGCCAAGAATAAGTTCCTGCGGAAGAACAACGTGCCGGTTGTGGCAGTCATGGCCAGGGTTGCCCAGGAGCAGGGGGTGACGCCGGACAGCTTCCGGGGATTTATCAATGACTTTGCCAGCCAGGAGCATCCCGCCTATGATGAGGCTTCCGGCAGCGGCAATGTCAAGGCCAGGTCAGTGCAGATGCGCCTGAGGATGATGTTTCTTGCGTTTTGCGGGTACTTTGGACTGGAAGCGGGGGCGGTGGGCAAGCCATTTGCGGACACGGTTCCGTTGGATGAGGGAACGCAGGCCGCAGAGCCGGGAGAAGCCGCGGGAAGCAGTGAAGACGCCATTCCTGCCGCTGCAGAAGGCGGTGACGGGGCTGGCACAGCGCCGGATGATGGAATCCCTTGTGCGGATGTGGGGTAGCGTTTTGCTCCAGGAAGGAAAAAAGGATGTCCAGGGGGTGGGGACGCCTGGAGAGCACGGGGAAGCGGGGGGAAACGCTTTTATGCCGCCGGGGGTCGGAACCCGGCGGTTTTTCTGTGGGCTGGTGTCCTGGCGGTGGTTTTGCCCTTCCCTCTCCACGGCTCCGTATTTGCCCTGTATTCCTCTTTTGCGGCCTTTGGTGTGGAACACCCTGCCTTTGGGCTTAAAGCCGCCACACGGCCTTTGTGGGCGCTTACGGTGGCTTTTGTGGATGGGGCATGGCCTGGGCGGGACGCTGGTTTGGGCGTGGGGCTTGTTTTGGCTTACGGGCAGTGTTCAGGAAACAAAGACACCAGGGGTAGTTATGGATGCTTTTTTTAAGTTTTTCTGCCCGAAGACAGACAGCCAGGAGGCATGGGATTCAGAGGATCGTGAAGGCAAAGGGGGGAGTCGGAAAAAGCAGGCGTTGTAAACAGCCCCATCCCTGGCTTTTGCCAGGGAAAGAGGGAAATACTGCGGGCAGGCAATGGAAAAACCTATCCATTACTCCCCCGCAGGAGGTCAGGACAGAACATTTGCCAAAAAAAATTTCCTAATTATTTAGACTGGAAATACTGCATAGAGAAATCACCAAATAAGAACACAAAAAGACACCTCAGAGGCTTTCTTATTTTCTCCAGCAAAAGGTAATCACCAAACAGCAAGGAACCTCACAGTTGGAAAATCAGTCAGATCATGACAGCCATAATATATAGGGATCGGGGCAGGGTTAATTAGCATAGTTTGCTAGAACTCTGAGAGTCAGGTTCCTGATGGCTTAGTGAACGAGACGATGATAGGAGGCTGATTCACTGGTTTAGAAACATATAATACAGGCTGATTTGTATTTACATACTTCATAGCAACACAGTCAATCCATATAAGGCGGTTACTTAGACAACAGACCATACAACATGGGGCAGGGAATTGTCCATTGGAGGAGTCGATTCGCTCAGGCAGACAGCCAGGTTTGCTTAGTTTTAATAATATTTCGCATAGGTAGATGGTACCTGACAAGCCGATCAGGTTCTGTCTGAGGGCATGGTTTTTGGCAGTCTGCCGACCATTGACGGCAGTCTGCTGTTGAAGGATAACCGTAGATTTCAGAGGAGGGAAGGTTTATGTTATTTTATCACCATCAGTTACATGCCGCTTTGGAGGCGGAATCGAGGGAACTGGCACAGCCAGTCAGGAAGTTTGCCGGGACAGCCGCTGTCTATAGGGGAGACAAGGATGTTTCTGTGGAGTCCCAGTGCTGGGACGCTTATCTTGACGCACTGAACGCCGTGAAACGCTGGCTGCGTATGGCCAGCCTTCTGGATTTGTCTGAGTCCCTGCGGACAGAGGCATACACACTGCTGTATCTGCCGGGGGAGGATCTCCAGGTAGAGATCCGTGTGAATGCAGACACCTGTATTCCCGTGAGGAATTTCCCAGGGGTACTTTTTCCCGTCCAGGACGCAGAGAGTGAGGCCGTGAGAAAGCTTCTTGAACGTCCTGCTTGTTTCCATAGGGGCAGTTATGAGATGCTCCACACGCCCATCGGGAGGATGGACTCTTTTGTTTATCACTGCCTGACAGAAGTCAGGGATAACCCAGTCCGTCTGCTTTACCGCCATTTTGTCCTGCTCCTTGAGCAGATACGGGGAATGCTGAAAGAGCAGGGTGCGCCGGATGGGGTACTGGAGGAGGAACTTCTTGCAGACTATGGGATTCATGACGTGATCGGCGTGTATAGGCTGGATTCGTCCCTGGCTGGGGCAGACAAGTTTTTGGATGGCAAGGGTACACAGGGTGTTCCAGGGTGATTTCAGGCAGCTTCCAGGGGTAATTTCAGGCAGTTTCCAGGGGTAGTTTCAGGCAGTTTCCTGGGGTGATTTAGGCAGCTTCCTGGGGCGGTTTCAAAAACATCAGGGGTAGTTCGAGAGGCTTTTTTGTTTTTGAGGCCGCTATGGAAGCGCAATCTCCACAAGCTGCGTCAATCTGGCAGGAAGCGACAAAGAAAATCCCTTTTTTCCCTCAGAAGTTTGGTTACTTTAGAGGGAGGAAATCACTTGCAATCCCTTCCTGGAAGAGTTAACATACACACACGTCAAGAGAACATATGTACGCCAGGAGGAAAAGGGTATGCGGACACAGAGGTTTGGAATTGAGATTGAAATGACAGGTATCACCAGGGAGAAAGCAGCCAGCGTCATTGCGGGGTACTTTGGAACCTGCTTCCGTCATGTGGGAAACCGCTATGACATCTTCGAGGCCACAGACCGCCAGGGGCGCATCTGGAAGTGCATGAGCGATGCTTCCATTGCCCGCGAGAGAAAGACAGCAGGCGGGAAGCGGGAGCCTGCGGAATGGGAGTATTCCACGGAAGTGGTGAGTCCTGTCCTGGGGTATGGAGACATCGCTGATCTCCAGGAGGTGGTACGCCAGCTCAGGCACAGCGGGGCGATTGTGAATGCGTCCTGCGGCATCCATATCCACATAGACGCCAGCCCCCATACGCCGGAAACACTGAAAAACCTGGTGAACCTTATGGCACAGAAGGAGGACATCCTCTACAAAAGCCTGAGGATAGCGCCGGAGCGTCTGCGCTATTGCAAAAAGGTCAATGAAACCCTGGTAGAGATGATTAACAAGAGAAAGCCCAGGACGCTGGCAGCCCTGGCGGACTTGTGGTATGACGGTTCCTCTGAACCCAGGAGGCAGCATTACCATGAAACCAGGTATCACGGCCTGAATCTCCATTCCACGTTTACCAGGGGTACCATAGAGTTCCGCATCTTCAACAGCACCACCCATGCGGGGGAGATCAAGGCATACATCCAGTTCTGTCTGGCGGTCAGTCACCAGGCTCTGACACAGAAGAGGGCCAGCAGCCGCAGGAGCGTTACGGACAATGAAAAGTACTGCATGAGGTGCTGGCTGCTGCGGCTGGGGCTGAATGGGGATGAGTTTAAGACCTGCAGGATGCATATGACGAAGAATCTTGAGGGGGATTGTGCGTGGAGGCATGGAAGGAGTGCGTAGGCGCTCTTTCCATGCTTCCTGGGAAGGCACGACTGCAGCAACCATGAGAAAAGAAACGAGGAGGAGACATGATGAAGAAAAGCACACTTTATGCAGCGTATGGCAGCAATCTGAACCTGGCACAGATGGAGGCAAGATGCCCAGGAGCCAGGGTACTGGGGGCAGGGAGAATTTCAGGATACCGTCTGGCGTTTAAGCGTGTTGGGGTATGCGCCTTCGCGACCATTGAACCCTGCCAGGGGGAATATGTTCCGGTAGGCATATGGGAGATCGGGGAGAGAAACGAGGCAGCGCTGGACAGCTACGAGGGAGTTCCGGCACACTATGGGAAGGAAACGGTTGAGGTGGAGATGGCTGAGGGGAAGGTGAGGGGCATGGTGTATGTGATGAACAGACGGGCAGTTCCTGCCCTGCCTGGCCAGGGGTACTTTATGGGAATTTTAAAGGGGTACCGCAGCTTCGGGCTGGAGGAGCAGAAGCTTTGGGAAGCCTGGTATCGGGCTGGAGGGGACAGATCTGTGGTTTGCGGCACACACAGACAACATCCGCAATACATCCGGGAACAGACAGCCAGTTCCGGCACAGGGGATACGTCCAGCCACACAGAGGCAGCGTCCGGGGTACGCTTATGAGAACTTGGGGAGTCTGGTACAGTATCGGGCTGGAGGGGACAGATCTGTGGTTTGCGGCACACATAGACAACATCCGCAATACGCCGGAATAGACAGCCGTTTCCGACACAGAAGATAAATCCAGCCACGCAGAATTGTATCCAGGGGTACTTTCCATCGGTTTTTCGGGGAATAAGACAGTCCCATACATGGGCAGACCATGTGTGGGGCTGTTTTTATGTCTGCAGCAATGGGGTATTCCTATTCCGTCAGGATTTCTGCCAGAGTGAGAGAAGATTTTTTACTTTGTTTTCATTTCTGCTGAAGCGAAGGGATATAATCTTATTTGTTTCCATTCCTGCTAAAGCGAAGGGATATAATCTTTATTTGTTTCCATTCCTGCTAAAGCGAAGGGATATAATCTTTATTTGTTTCCATTCCTGCTAAAGCGAAGGGATATAATCTTTATTTGTTTCCATTCCTGCTAAAGTGAAGGGATATATTCTTATTTGTTTCCATTCCTGCTGAATTGAAGGGATAAATTCTTTACTCAAACTTCGCACTTGAATAAGTGCCTATGCACCTTGAAAATACAATAAAAACTGGCAATAAGATAGCATGAAACCGTCTGGTTTGGTATAATTGAGTTGGCAAA
>CAJTGF010000091.1 GCA_910575585.1 Clostridiaceae bacterium | reverse complement strand
TTCTTTCCGGTTTCCCCGCCTGCTCCTTTGTCCATTTATAGAGCCGGGTAATCCTTGCTTTAATCTCCTTTAGCAGCTTATTGTCGGCGGCAATCTGGCGGTTGATATTTCCTTTCTCTGTGGCAATGCCTTTCCGCTCCATCTGGCTTGCGGAAACGCCCAGATGGATAGAAGGTATCTTGTCAATGCCCTGACGCTCGTAGGAGCGGTGGTCAATCCGTTCCGGCCTTCCCGCCGCCTCCAACGCTCTGTTGGCGTAAGCTGCCCAGGCAGCCCTCCACTTCTCTACATTTCCTTTGTCGTTCCAGTCGGTGGTGTCTTCCCGGTGGTTCTTCCAGCCGCCTTTGCCGTTGGGGATTCGCTGGCCGTTTTCGTCCAGTTCGTAGGCCTTCCGGCATTTCGCTCCCCACTGTCCGTTTTCCTTTAGCGGTCGGATGGTGAGCATGACATGGAAGTGGGGATTTCCGTCTTTCTTGTCATGGATAGAGAAATCCGCACACATACCGGCGGCGACAAAGGTATCGCTGATGAAAGAGCGGGCAAGCCGCAGCTGTTCCTCCCGGTTCAGTTCCACCGGCAGGGAAATCTCTATCTCACGGGCAAGCTGTGCGTCACGGGTCTTTTCAACCATCTCCACACTGTTCCAGAGAGTGCTGCGGTCTTGAAATTCCGGCGGGGCATGGGGTGGTAATATGATTTCAGAGTGGACTACGCCACGTTTCCGGGTGTAATCATGGGTAAGCCCGTCCCATTCGTTGGTCATTTTACTTCCGCTCCGGTATGCGGCAGCGCCTACGGCAGACTTGGCCTTGCTGCGCTTGATGATTTGGACGGGCATATGGAAGATGGCTATGGCGGTTCGCCTCCTTTCGGCTGGGATAAATTGGCTTCGCTGGAAAGGTCAGACGCAGAGCGGGTGTCCTTTCCGGCGGAGTGCACAAGGGGTTTGGGGAGTGTAGCGCCCCATTGCGTCCAGAGGACGCCACGCCCCCGGCAGGGCGCACGCACCGGAACGGTGTATAAGTGCGCCGTTGGATTTTTAAGATTGTTGCGCACCTTAGCTTCTAGGCTCGTTTTTCAGCAGCCACATGACTTCCGGCAGGCGGGAAATAGCAGATAAAAACGCCTTGACTTCCTCGCCGGTCATGGCGGCAGCGGCAGGGAAGATACTTTCCAGAACCGCCCCATGCTCAATCAGGCGGCGTGTCCTGGCTTTTCGTTCTGCGTCTGTTTTTCGATTCAGGAGAATCTTCTGTCTATTCTCCAACTGGCGGATTTCTGTCTTTACTTTTTCCTGCTGGGCTTTCAGCTTATCTATATCCGGCATTTGCAATCACCTCCTTTCAGGCGGCAAAAAAGACAGCCGTTTCCGGTTGCCCTACAGTGATTTGATTCTGTTGTCTGTCACCGTTCCTGTGCCGGCAGCTTCTTGTCCGGGTAGAGTTTCCCGGCCATGACTGCGGCATGGTTCCTGATTCTGATTTCTCCCCGCTTCTCACTGGCTCTGGCGTTCTTGTAGCCCTCGTCAGAGAGGAAAAAGCGGTATCGCTCTCCGGGGAATCCCACCGGGCTGTCACTGTTCAGGATATCCACCGTTACCATGTGCCTTGTTTCCGGCAGGAACCGCTCCATGCCTGCCAGGTCATGCCCCTGCAGAACCGGCTCCCCCTTCCTGGCTTTGGCTGTGGCAAGCCTCTGGCGGATAGAATTATCCCGTTTTTCGATAAAGGCTGCCCGGTTATCCGCAATAAACCGGCTGCACTCCGGCTCCGCCAGTTTTTCCAGTTTCCGTATGGTATTCTCGACAATCACTTTTGAGAGTAGATCGTCCTTCCTTTCCAGAACCGGCACAATCTCTTTCAGCCCGGCAAGGGTTTCTTCCTTCGTTGGTGCGGCATACTGGTAGAGCATTTCCAGTTCGCTTTTGGTAAAATTCATTTCCCTTATTCCCTCCACTTCTTTTTCTCAAAATAGTTCCGCATTCGCTTTAATCCGCTCTTAACGGTCTGCTGTACTACAGATACGCTCACGCCTTCCTCTGCGGCAATCTCAATCAGTTTTTTGCCAAGTATGTAGCGGGCATGGATACGCCTCGCCTGTGTATCCGTCAGATTGTTCATAGCTTCGGACAGATGTTCCAGTGTGGCAAGGAAAAGCTGTTCTTCCTCCTGTTCCAGCAGAATCTCCTCCGGGGATTTGGCGGTAAAATCAAAGGCACAGTTTTCAATCCCGTCCTCACAGTCAAGGGAATAGTACGCCTTGTGATACCAGATTTTATGGGTGCGGTTGTTTTCCTCCCTCCGCATAAGCAGCAGAGCCTCGGCCACTTCGTCCGATACCTCAATAAATGTGTCTGTGACAAAAAGCGGGTAATAATACTTTTTCAGGTTGATTGTCTGCATAGGCCGCACCTCATTCCGTCTGCTGGCGGTTGTAAAACTCACGCATACATTTCAGGCCACGGTGTACGGAACGGTTTACCACGCTCTTGTCAACGCCTTCCTCTTTTGCAATCCGGGTGAAATCCAGCCCATTGATGTAGTAGCCTTTAACACGCCTTGCCTGCATGGGAGTGATTACAGAAAGCGCCTCGTCCAGCATGGCAAGCAGCTTTTCATGGGCGGCCTGTTCCTCTCTCATCAGGATAATCTCTTCCGCTGACGGGCTGTGTTCCAGTGCGTACTTCTCCGTCCATTCAAAAGCGTCCAGGGAGTAAAATGCTTTGTGGTAGCGTGCCCGGCGGTCATAGTTGTACATCTGCCGGACAGACTGCACCATGACCTCGGCCACTTCGTCTGATACCTCCACAAACACGTCCCCGGTGTAGTAGGGATAACAGTACCTTAGATTGATTGTTTTCATGGCTGACCTCCTAAAATGCGGAGAGGACAGGCAGCGGTTTCCTGCCTGTCCTCCCCGGAAATGTGATAGGGAAAAAGTTCCCTTCACTGGTTAGCCCGAAAACGGCCAATCGTAGGGTCTGTATCAGAAAAATTTTTTAATTTTCTTCCGTACCGCCTCAATACTGTCCTGTATGGCAGCTTTGGAGCAGCAGCAAAGCCCGGCAATCTCGGCATAACTTAAACCTTCCAATGCGTAGAGCAGGAACCGGCGGCGCTGCGCCTCGGTGCAGAGCGCAAGGGCGGCCTTAATCTCCAGCATGGTTTCTTTCCTGCATATCCACTGTTCCGGTGTCTGGTAGTAGCAGGAGCGCCCTTCGGTGAGGACTATGTACTCGTCAAACTCCCGGCTGTCCCAGTGCCTCCGCTTCTCATGGGCAAGATTTTCCTCCTTGTGGCCGGCTCTGTCCAGGTACTCGTATACTTCGACTGTGACCTCCACGGACAAGGCTTGTCCGTCTATGTTAATGGTGACTTCCATCTTCCTTTCCTCCGTTCAGATTTTTTGCAAAGATTTCTGAACGGAGCAGGGCGGGGAACGGCAGCCTGGGCGGGCTGACATTTGCTTTACCCATAGGCATATAAAAACACCCGGCTGCGTAATACAATCGGGTGTAATGGAACTGTGAACAGTATTCTGTTGATTTGACAGTACATATTTATGGGTAAAATATCCCCTGACCAAAATCAGGCTTTTTTTGATAAGTCAATGACCGTCGGATTTTGTCGATATGGTATGTGCTTCATGGCGGCTACCTCCTTTTAGCCGCCACGTTTAACAGTGATACCGCGTCATTTCTTGAGAAGATAAAAAGAAACGGCGGCTTTGATTTCTCAAAAGCCGCCGCGTCAAAAAGAGCGCACGAATAGACATCTGCTGAACGACGGCTTTTTTTCTTTTGCCATCGTGCGGCAGATTAGATTTATCATTAAAAGAAAGAGCCGATAACAGCAGTTCAAAGGTTCTGCTTGTTATCGGCTCTGCGTCTGTGCGTCTGGCTCTCTTATGACAGTTATTTGTAAATTCTTCACTTTAATCAATGTTTCCTGTTTGCATTTCGGGCAGTAAAGAGGGAAATTTATCAATTCCGTATCTTCCCTTAATTTTAACCTTGTTTTACTATTGCAGACAGGACATAAAATCCAATGTTCTTTTTTAACCATAATCTCTTTTATACTTCTCGTTTCTTCCATTGCATAGCAGTAATAAAAATACAGATTACCATGATGAGAAAAGCCAAAACCAGACTGAAAATTCGTATACCGTTCAAAGTTACCTCATACACATCAAAGTATCTCAACGGAGATAATAAATCAAGAAAACGAATACCAGAATACTGTGCTGTTATTGCAAGGAAGTATGAGGTCAGCAAAAAAACTGTACCAACTTGTACTGCCGCTTTATATTTTTTTACGATGCTTGAAATCAACAAGCCAACGAAAAAAAACATGAGCTGTGTCAAATACAATCCTATTGTTGTTGTAAGTGCCGCTGCTGGCTGCTCCAAACCGCCTGTGGGGAGAATAAGCAGTACATAATTACATAGTCCGCTAAAAGCTGAAAACATCAAAAGATTAACAGCGGACGCAATTATTTTAGAAAACACAATTTCTGTCCGGCATACGGGTTTTGTGAACAGATATGCACTTGTTCCGTTTTTGACTTCCTTTGCAATACAGGATATTCCCAAATTAAGGGCATATACAAATGCAAGGATAGATACCCAAAAATAGATACAGCTATACCACCCAAGCGCAGTATTGAAGTCGCCTTTTACTCCAAACATTGTAGTCAGTAAACGTGGCATTCCGCTAAGCATTAAAGCAACTTCGCCTAAGCTGTCCTTTAAGGAAAGATACTCATAGTAGCAAAAACCAATCAGCAGAAACATAATGCCAAGCCAAATGAACAAATGCCTCCTTGAACGGCGTAATTCATTTTTAATTAACGCTCTCATAATATGCACCTCCTCAAGAACGGAATTGAACATCTTTTCTTAAAAAGACGTTATAAGCTATCAGCAGAAACATAATCAGCAGAATAAAATAACATACCAGATAATCCCATTCATAAAAACCTGTATGTGAAATATCTGCCGCACTGAAATAGGAATAAGGGGATAAAAAACGAATGACTTTATCTCCTACAATGCGTGAAAAGCTGCTAATGCAATATTCGGAAAACACCACTAATCCGGCTGTCAAAAGAAGACTGCGGTTATTTGAAAATATAACGCCTATCAGTACACCCAAAGCAGCCAAAAGCAAACTTACCAAAAGCAGTGAATTAGAAATAAGGATAAATTCGCCTAAGTCAAAACCGGTGTGAAACAATGAAAGCGATAAAAAAGAAGTAAGCATAAATGCAAGTCCTACGATTACCGAACCACATAATACCGTTATTGCTTTTGCACAAAATATCTCTTTTCGGGTGTGCGGCTTTGTAAACAGGTATTCCGAAGTCTTTCCCGAAAATTCTTTGGTATGTATAGAAATTCCAAAGTTCATTCCAAAAATCCCGGCTGCTAACATAAAGAAACTTGCAAGGAATGAATAAATTCCAAGCGGTGCTGTAAGGTATTCCATAGAAACCCCTATACTCTGGAAAAAATCTGTTTCTCCAAGCATATCATAAAGAGGGTTTGCGGTGGATTCTGCTCCGCCAAGCAAGCCGTAATAAACAGGTATCATCAGAAAGATACAAACTGCCAGTGAGATAGCCCAACCTAAAATATACTTTCTATGATTTCGCATTTCATACTTAAAGATAACCATACGTTCCACCTCCTGCTATTCATAATAGTGCAGAAATATTTCTTCTAATGACGGTTCTTCTAAAAATACGTCCGTAAGCGGCAAAGCGTGTAACTTATCCATAACGGTGGTAATATCGCCGTTATACATAAAATCAGCGCAAGTCTTATCCTTGCTCTCGCTATAATTTGCAATACCGCAGAGATTGAAAAAGCCATTCGGTATTTCAACTTTTGAAAAAACTGAAATCTTTTTATATCCACTTTCGCGCAGTTCCTTGATTGACTGAATACCAATCAGTTTTCCGTTTTTCAAAATAGCCACTCTGTCACAAAGTTTCTGAACCTCGCTCAAAACATGGGAAGAAAGAAAAATTGTTGTTCCATGCCCGTTTTCTTCTTTCAAAATCTCATAAAATGCCTGTTGAATTAAAGGGTCAAGCCCGCTTGTTGGCTCGTCCATAATAACCAGTTTTGGAGAAACCATAAGGGCAGACACAATGCCTACTTTTTTCCTGTTTCCAAGTGACAAATCGGAAATTCTGCGGGATAAGTCCAAATTTAACCGCTCTGCAAGTTCGTGTAATCTTGTCTGGCAATTCATACCATACAAATCAGCGGTGTACTGTAACAGTTCACAAACTTTCATGTTTTCATAGTAGCTGTCCTCACTGGGCAGATAGCCTACGTCTTTTGCTATAATACTTGCCTGTGTCTGGCAATCATGCCCCAAAATGCTTGCATTTCCACTTGTAGGACGAATAAGCCCCATTAAGGTACGAATTGTTGTTGACTTTCCCGCACCGTTCGGGCCGATAAACCCGAATATCTCTCCCATATTTACGGAAAAACTTAAATCATTGATACCTCTGTGCTTCCCATAGTTTTTAGTAAGCCCATTCAAAACAATCGCCTGTTTGCTCATAAAAGATATTCCTCCTTATAAAAATTGCGGCGCATTGCTGCAATCATTTTTTGAAAATCGTCTGTTAAAGAGCTATACACTGTTTTTTCATCATTCCGGCAGTGTGCAGCATACCCCTCTGCCATGAGCATTAGGATTTGCAGAACAGTTTCGGCGTCATTCGGATTTTTGAATTTTGAAACATCATCTTTTCGTAAAATCAAATGGTTTCTGAATTTTCCTGTTTCGTTCTTAAATTCAGTAAGTATGTCCCTCACTTCATCTGCTGTTTCCGTCCACGCGCTTAAAATGAATTGAGAAATATAAGGGTTCTTTTCCAGTGTTTTTGCTTCCGTAAGACTGGAAAGCAGTATTCTGTCAAATAAGTCTGTTTTTTCATCAAAGTCAGCCTGCCGGAAAGAACTCATAATAATATCTCCGGTATAAGTGAGCAGGTACGCATATAGCTGCTTTTTGCTTCCGAAATACTGAAACACCGATGCTTTTGATATTCCCGCCAATACAGCAATATCATTTACAGAAGCCTTTGCATACCCGTATTTCCCAAAACAACCAAGGGCGGCATTGATAATCGTTACTTGCTTTTCTTCTTTAAGAGATAAAAATTTATCCAATGATAGTCCTCCTTTCTCGATAACCGATTCGGTTATTTTTAGATAGTATACCATGAATAACCGAATCGGTCAAGGGATTTGTAGAATAATTTGATATGTATTATTTTGGCTAATTTATAGAACTGTGTAGACATATTCAAAAGGAAAGATGAACAGTAAAATGTAATAGGGTGAATAATTATGGCAAAAAGACCAGTACCACGATACGATTTTAAGGCTTTTGGGGAAGCAATCAAGGCAGCGCGTGAGGGGCGCAAGGAGAGCCGCAAGAAAGTGGGCGACGAAATGTTTATCTCGCCGCGCTACCTTGCGAACATTGAAAACAAGGGGCAACACCCAAGTCTGCAAATCTTCTTTGAGCTTATGCTTCGCTACAATATATCCGTAGACCAGTTTCTCTTAGACAAGCCTGCAGGAAAAGACACCCGGCGATTACAGCTGGACGCATTGCTGGATAGTATGAGTGACAACGGGCTACAGATTGTGACCGCAACAGCCAAGAAAATTGCAGAGATAGAAAGGCCGCAGGAAATGGAGAACACATAACCCGTGTTCTCCATTTCCTGGCTGTCAACTTGACTGGCATTGTTCTAGTAATATTTTACACCTTGTTTTGATTTCCGCTTCTTCTGACGGGTTCAGTTCTCTGTCATTCTCCGTTATCTGATCTTCCAGGAAACCGGCGTAAGCGTCCAGCAGGGCTTCCAGTAACATTTCCGGTGTTTCCATAAGTTCCGCCTGATGCCATTCGTTCCTTTCCGGCTCCCATGCCATCAGGGTATACCCATGGCTGGTAAGAACAACTTCATAAAGACGGTCTTGCTGAAGATAATCGCTAAACACATTTAATACTTTCTCAAAAGTCAACATTCGTCTTTCTCCCTTCCATCAGTCATAAATCAATTCACTTTGTATGATTTCCTCTGCCTACGCCTTTAATGTATTCGTCAGCCCAACCCATTTCATCTGGTCGGTCGCTTTCAGTTCCTCGGTCACACCAGCGGCCTTCATAAGCTGCGACATAAGAATATCCATTCGCTCATTGGCAGCCTTGTCAATCTCCAACAAATGGGGATAGAGTTTTTCTGTCAGGAGCAGGCTGGTATACAGCCCTTTCCGGTGTTCTTTCAGATAGCGGAGCCTCATGCGCCCATACTTGCCGATTGGCGTGTCCGGCTGCTCTTTTAATACCAGATTCGGGAGATAGTAATCTCCAACTTTTGTATAAGTCAGTCCATTCATGTGTATGCCTCCTTGTCTTTTCCGTGGTATGCCAGCCGCCTACATAGCGGCTCTGGCTGGCATTGATGCTTTTTGGGGTTCTTTCTTTGGCAGGCTACTGGCCGGGATAAACACGCCTTTTTCCATATCCTCGGCATGAATAGCGGCTTTCTTCGCCTCGATTTCAGCCTTTTTCTTTGCTTTGATTTTTTCCTCATACCGTTTCTGTGTCCCATTGGCCTTGCGACGGAGATATGCCTGGTGCAGCTTGTCCTTGCGTTCCTCCTTTTTCCGCAGGGCTTCCAGTTCCTCCGGCGTGAGGTTCACTTCCCCGAAGTGGGGTGGTATGTACCTTCCGACAAAATTGAAGTAAATCTCAACCTCCTGCGTAGTTTCAATGCTGCCTTTCCGGTCACGCTCATGAACAAGGATTTTCTCCACAAACTCATTCAGCATGGTGGTAGTCAGGTTGTCAAAATTCTCATACTTGTCAACAAGGGCGATAAATTTCTCCGCTGATTTCCGGCTCTGCTCATATCCGGCGATTGCCTTTTCCAGTTCGGCAATCTCGCCGGAAAGGGATTCCTGCTCCTTTGCGTACTGTGCGTCCAGGGCGGCATATCTTGCGTCCGGCAGCTTGCCCAGCACATTGTCCTCATAAATCTTGCATATCAGTTTTTCCAGTTCCCCGGCCCGTTTCTGTGCCGCCGCCAGCCGTTTCCGCTTTCTGGTGATGTCGCTGGCCTGCTGCTCGGCCTGGGTTTCCTGAACCGCTTTGATAAACTCTGCCCGGTCATTTCTGGAATACTCCGCAATCGCCCGGAGCATATCGGAAACCAATGTCAGGACAGCGCTTTCGTTGATTCGGTGCTGTGTGGTGCAGAGGACGCCAACCGGAACCTTGCTATATTGGGAGCAGGTATACTGTGAGATACGCTTGCCGTTGTTGGTGCGGTGGACGTACATCTTGCCGCCGCAGTCGGCACAGTAGAGCAGGCCGGTGAGCGGGGCGGCTTCTCCCCATCCGTCCGGGTAACGCTTCACATTGGAGCGGATTCTCTGCACATTCTCAAAAGTTTCCGAGTCAATAATAGCGGTGTGGGTGTCCTCAAAGATTACCCATTCGTTTTCGTCAACGTAGTGGCTTTTCTTGTCCTTGAAATGCTTGCGGGTCTTGAAATTGATGGTGTGGCCTAAATACTCACGCTTTTTCAGGATATTGACGATAGTGGAAGAACCCCAGCCATAAGTGTCTTTAAACGTTTTGGACTGATTCACGCCTTCCCCATAATGGGAGAGGTGCAGGGAAGGTATCTCAATCTTTTCCTGTGACAGCCGGTTCGCAATCTGGTAGGGGCCGTATCCGTCCAGGGTCATAGCGAATATGCGGCGCACCACGGCAGCGGCTTCTTCGTCCACAATCCAGTGTTCCCGCTTTTCGTCCCATAAGTAGCCGTAAATGACAGTACCTGTCAGGTGCTTGCCGCTCATGCCTTTTGCCTTGAACACGGATTTAATCTTGCGGCTGGTATCTCTGGCGTAAAATTCATACATGATGTTCAAAAACGGGGTAAAATCATTCTCTCCGTTGGCGCTGTCCACTCCGTCATTGATGGCGATTAGCCGGATGCCTCTCTGCCGCAGGATTTCCATGACCTGGCCGACTTTGAGATAGTCACGTCCCAGGCGGCTCATGTCTTTGATGATGATTGCCTCCACGTTCCCGGCCTCCACTTCCTCCATCATGGCGGTGAATCCTGGGCGGTCGAACCGGGTTCCGGAGATTCCATCGTCCGTGAAATGGGTCGGGTTGGGAAAACCGTTGCGGCGGGCGTAATCTTCCAGCATGGATTTCTGGTTGCTGATGGAATTGGATTCCCCATTCAATTCATCGTCACGGCTCAATCTCTCGTATAATGGAGTGATTTTGGTTTTTGTCATAACGTCTGCCTCCTTACATGAAATATGCTCTAAATGTGTCCTTCACTAGCCATGAGAAAATCTCGTGATTAAGAAGTCATTTAGAGCATATATCACCGGCGGCCATTTTAAATTTCTTATATTGCCGTGCCGCAAAATGGTTGGGGTCACGCTGCTCCAACTGCTCAAACAGAAGGTCAACCGCTGACTTGAAATTTTCATCATCCTCCCGGCACTCGCAGGCGTTTATCATGTCCAGCAGGGTGTTCATGTTCTTTTCCTCCGCCGGCGCCTCATAGTAAATGTAGGCAATCAGCGCCTGGTACAGCAGGGCCTCCGCCTTCTGCCAGAAATCATCGCCGCCCTTGGCCTCCCCCTGGGTGTTGGTCATAATCACCGTGACCAGGGTGAGAATGTCCGTTTCCCCGTGGAGATAGACAAAGGGGTTATAGTGCATGGAACAGGAGAAATCAATGCTGTTTAGGATTTTGATCCGATACCCTCCCCGTACCAGCGCATGGCCCACCTCCTCGACCACGGTACCTTTCGGGTCAGAACAGACGAAAGAGGCATTCATCTGGAGCAGGTTGGGCTTGATATGGTAGCGGGTCTTTCCGCTGCCGGAGCCGCCGATGACCAGCACGTTTAAGTTGACGTTCCTCTTTTCCGGGTCAGCGATCTTCCCCAGGGTCAGACGCTCCGTGTCGGATAGGAGAATGTTCTGGGAAAAATCCGGGTCGATAAACGGCTCAATGTCCTTTGCCGTCCCCCAGCGGGCCGAACCATACTCAGCTCCACGGCGGAATTTCCTGGCGTTTTTGCCTTTCTGGTAGACGGCAAGCCACAACAGAGCGCCGCAGGAAATTCCCACCAGCAGGTCAAAAGGGTGGAGGCTTGGCAGCGGGTTCGCAAACGCTAGGCCGATTGTAAGGAAAGCCCCGAAAATCCGATCCAGCACGTCACCGCCGGAGGCCATGCGGTACGCCTGCCCCAGCTTGGTGGCCATTAACCCCATGAAGAGATAAGGGAAAACGGCCTTTAACAGCTTTGCTTTGTTGATCTTTTTTCGTTTCATTATCTGTCCACCTCCTGCTGTTTGTTCCGGGAGAGGGACTTGGCCATGTTTTTGACCACCTCCTGCAATTTGACAAGCTGCTTGCGGATAGAGGGTTTTTCCTTGGACTTGTCCTTAACCACCCTGCCCGAATACTCCCGGAAGGCCGCTGTCAGAGCGTCAGCGTCCCGGCTCTTGAAAAAAACGAGATACCGGGGAGGTTTGGTGGAAGCGTCCTTCTTCAGAGCGAAATCAATGCCGTATTTCCGAGCCACCTTCTCAAAGGACTTGATATTGCCGTCCGTGATTTCAATGTTGCTGACCCCGGCCCCCTGCCGGACAAGGTGTTTCACGCTCTGTTTGCCCTTATAGACTTTTGGGTTTTTCCGCTGCCTCTCCATTTCCGCAAGGGCTTTTATTAGTGCCGCCTTCAGCACGTTGGCGGTCAGCTTGGTGGTTTTAATACTAAGCGCAACGGATTTGTTCTCAATTTCTTCCTGCAATCTGTCACCACTCCTTTCCCTGGTTTTTTACCCGGCTAATGGCAATTCAGGATTTTCTTCCTTAAAAAACCGTTCTTCCAGGCGTTCCATAGACCAGCTTTTCTTAAACTGCCCTAACGGGCCGGGGCCGAACTGCTTCCTGGCCCGCAAATCAAGTGCCCGTAACCGTTCCCACAATTCCGGGTGGTGGTGTCTTAGTTTTCGGAGTTCATCAATCCGCTGAAACGGGCAGCACCAGCAGGAGGCCCGGTGGTAGATTTCATACAAACCCCCGAAATCAAATCCATGGGCGTAGCAGATGTTGAGTGCCTGGGCCTCAGTAATTTTCCATTCAACAAGGGGATATTGTTCTTCTTTGCACCGTTCCCGTTCATCATAGGCAATCCCAACATAATGGAGTGCCTGATAGCTGCCTTTTAATTCATTTACTTTTTTGGTAAGTAAATGGGTTTTCAGCTGCCCCGTACACCACCGTACATGAATACCGGGCCAGCCATTCCCATAAAGCGGCACGCCGTCACGGAGCCTTCTCTGGATTGCGGAAGGCTTTACCTTCGGCTCCTCAAACATGACCCACTCGAAACCGTGAGGGTGACGCAGGGTAGTGATATGTAATTTCCTTTTTTTGAAAAGGTACTCGTCCAGCTTTGCTAAATGCTCATACATCTCCGGGAACTCCATACCCGTGTCAGCGGAAAGCACCAGGTCTATCGGCATATCCCGTTCAATCATCAGCAGGAGCATGGCTGTACTGTCCTTTCCGCCAGACAGCGAAACCGCATGGTAATAATCTGCCTGGGGCGATAGCGTTTGATTGCTTGTTTTCATGTTCGTTTCTCCTCCTTCCATTGTTGCTTGGTAGCTTATTCCCTGCCAGGTAGATATTGGGCAGATGAAGAAGTCAGGTCATACTTTCGTCTTGTCCCTGTCCCCGTATTTTAAGAATTCCGTCTAATGTGGTGGCCGTAATACCCAGCCGCTGGGCAACAGCGATGTCGTTTTTCACCGCTTCGTCCACCTCGTCACCGCAGACGATCAGAACGTGGCTCCGGCGCAGAAGCTCACGGGCCATGTCTATGCCGTCCTTATGCTCGGCGGGGACAGAATCCCGCAGGAAATTGGGCAGGTAGAGAACCGGGCAGATCGGGGTAAACCCGACTTCATAGACTTTCCGGCAGTAAACACTGGCCTGGTCAGCGACCGTAAACTCGCCGCCCTTCCAGACAGCCGTAATGTAAGCGAATGGTTTTTTCATGGAACGCTCCTTTCCCCGGCAAAGCCGGTATAGGCATAAAAAAGCAGTTACCCATCGCCGTAAAGGTCATGGTTGACCAGAGCCGTGTAGTAACTGCTTATGGTTGTTGGGGCGTTATAGAGGGAGGTGAGCAGGTAAGAGCGGATATTCCGTACTTTAGTGGTATTAGAATTAAGGCAACCCACCACGTACTTGATATGCTCCGAGTTGAGTTTTAGCAGGCGGCTTTTTACCACCTCCGCTGGGAAGTCCTGACCGCTGATCCGCACCATAGGTTTTGTGCCGCATACCGTGTCCACCATGATGTCCACAATTTCGTCTAGGATTTCAGCGTCATAGCCAAGGGATTCCCTGGTAATGTCATACTCAATATTTTCCTTAATCAGCCTCCGGTAAATCCGTATCCTATCCATCGTATCATCCGCCCCAGGCCCATGGCTTTCCGTCGGCATTCTGGCTTGATAGATTGATAGGTCAGTATCATTAAATTCAGTCTTATTCCTTTCAGTATTATTAGTGGCCGTTTTCTGGAAGTCTTGACTTCCGTTTTGCGGAACTTTAGACTTCCGTTTTTCGGAAGTCTGGATTTCCGGTGTTTCCGGCTTGCGAATAAAGTTCTTCACGTAGATAATCGTGGGCTTTCCCTGGCCCTGCTTCTTCCGTTCAATCAGCCCGTTTTTATCCAACTCACCAAAGAGGGAAACCGCCTTTGTATGGCCGCAGCACAGATACTCCAAAGCATCCTCCAGGGTGAAATAGATAAATACCCGGTTTCGCTCGTCCAGCCAGTCATTGCGGACGGACAGCCCCATGCGGTCAAGCATAAGGCCGTAGAGGATCTTGGCGTCAGAGGATATGCGCCGGTAGCCAGGGTCAGTGAACAGCACTTTCGGTATCCGGTAGAAGGTATATTGTTCCGACTCGTCGCCATAGAAGTAATCCAGCATGGCAGGGTCTGGCATGGCTTCGCTTCACCACCTTTCCACAGTCACAGGCCGGAAAAAAGCATGAAAAAAAGGACACCACCGTTAGATAGCGTCCTTTCTTGTGTAATTTGCTGAAAACCCATGCCTTTATAGCCGTCTGTGACTGATATTTTTAGTAGTTTCGCTAGTTCGCTTAGAATACTCCGCTTTCGGGAAAGTAACAAAGCCTTGCGCCTGTCGGCGCAGTAAAATCAGTATATAGAATGTGGAGGATATGCTTATTGGAAAGAACGATTAGCGGTATGATGGGGAAAGGTTCGGTCAACCACAATACAAGAGCTTTTACAGCTAAAAATGTAGATAAGGAACGAAGCCGGGATAACATAGAATTTTGCCACTCGGATATAAAAGAGGTCTATCACAATCTTTTTGATGAAGCACTGGAACGCTATAACGCAAAGCAGAAACGGAGTGACCGAAAGATTGATGATTACTATGAGAAGATACGCCGGGGCAAGCAGGAGAAATTATTTTATGAGGTAATCTTTCAAATCGGCAACAAGGACGATATGAACGTGCAGAGTAGTGAGGGGCAGTTGGCGAAAGAGATTTTATGTGAGTTTATGGAGCAGTTTCAGAAAAGAAATCCGAATTTATATGTTTTTTCAAGTCACTTGCACATGGATGAGCAGACGCCGCACATTCACATTGATTTTGTCCCATTTATCCGTAACAGCAAGCGTGGACTTGATACGAGAGTTTCCCTCAAAGGCGCATTGTCGGAACAGGGCTTCAAAGGCGGCACAAGGGGAATGACGGAATGGAATGAATGGATTGAAGCGGAGAAGCAGGAACTTTCAAAAGTCATGGGGCGGCATGGCGTACAGTGGAAACAGCTAGGCACACATAACAAACATTTGTCCGTACTCGATTTTGAGAAGCAGGAGCGGCAGAAAGAGGTTGCGGAACTGGAACAGACAATTTCCGGCAGTAAAGAGGAATTATCCGATATTCTTCATCAGCAGATAGCGGCAGGACAGGAAACGGAACAGATACGGAAAGAGGGCGAAGCGATCCGGCAGGAAGTATCGGAACTTACCGCAACAAATCATATGTTAAAGGAACAGACGGAAACGCTGACAGAGGATAAGGAAAAGCTGTTATCCGAAAATGAAAAATTGGAGAAACAGCAGAAAAAGTTACAGCAGGAACTTAACAAAATGGTGCAGTCAAAGGAAGTCATGGAGCGCAATGTACACGCCTATGATGAAGATGTGAAATGGCAGTTGGCAGAGCCGGGGGCATTGATGAGCGCAAAGAATTATCGGGATAAAAAGGCACTCCCGCTTGTGGAGAAGTTGAAAGAGGTCGTTAAAAATCTGACTATCAAATGCGTACAGCTTACAGAGCAGGATAGGAAGCTGACCTCTAAAGTGGACGGACAGCAGAAACAGATTAGCCGCTTGACGGACAAGGTTATGGAGCAGAGAGACACCATAGACCGATTGCAGGAAAAAGCGTCTGATTTGAGGCGTTTGGAGCGTCATTTCGGCAGGGAACAGGTACAGTCGATATTGGAACAGTCAAAGGCATTAGAGCAGGCAGAAAGGGTAAAGAAACGCCCGAAACGTACCTTTGAAATGAGCCGATAGGAAAGGGGATTGATAGGATATGACGGATATGGAAAAGAAAGTAATGATACGATTGTGCGCTAAAATTGTGGCAGATACAGACCTATATGAAACGGACAAGGAAGTACAAAATCTGATAGACTGGGTATGTCTGTCGGAGCAGATAAAGGAAAACAATAATACAATCCGCAATCTGACCAGGGAATATAAGAAGATAGAGCCGGATTGTCGGGAGGGAGTGCGAGCGCAGTTGGAGCGCATGAAAGAACTCTGCAAAGAGCGCAATAATCTTTATGAGAAACAGAACGACTTGAAAGGGCAGAAACAGCAGTTAGAGAGGGCATTGGAGAGATAAAAAGTGCCGGGGATTGACAGCAGTAGAAAGTCATTCCCCGGCGTTTCTTATGTCAAATTTGTAGCCAACACCTAACACGGTTTTGATGTAGGTCGGGTTCTTGCTGTCCGGCTCTATCTTTTTCCGCAGATTGCAAATCACGGTAGAAATGCTAGATTGGCAACTATCGCTGTCCATATTCCAAACAGCTTCAAAAATTTGTGCCCTTGTGAGGACAATTCCGGGATTAGAAGCAAGGAGTACAAGAGTACGGTATTCAAGGCGGGTAAGGTTTACGTCTTTTCCGTTTTGAAGTACCCGGTGTTGGTGCTGTCTGATTTCCAGTCCCAGAAATGATAAGACAGGAGCAGGGGCAACTTGCAAAGGTTCAATCTGTATATAATCAGCGATAGCCGATATAATTTTGTCGGTTACTGTTTCTTCTTGTTCATTAAGTGTTAGCACTAATATTTTTCCAATATGTCATCACCTTCTTTTCAATAATTGTTCATCATAATCATTATCAGCTTGTTTGTAATGTCAAGAGGTATTATCTTTGAGCAAAAAATGAGAAATTTGTTATACAGTCCCGGAATGATTAAGCGTTTTCCTTTTATTATTTTAGGATAAGCTATTTTAACAACTTGTTCGGGTTTCATAACGGAAAATTTAAAAAGCAAGGTTTGTTCTATATTTGCTTTTCGTGCAAATTCGGTTTCCGTTGCTCCGGGACAAAGCAAAGTGATTTTTATTCCTGTATGTCTGTATTCTCCATAAAGGGCATTTGAAAAAGACATAATATATGCTTTTGTTGCGGAATAAACTGCGTCAGAGGGAGAGGGAATGAAAGAACCCGTTGAACCGATATTCAGTATGTGTCCGTAATTATTCTTTTCCATAATTGCCAAAATACGTTTTGTAAGTTGCGTAACAAAACATATGTGCAAGTCAATCATTTTTATTTCCTTGCTAATATCTGTTTTGGTAAATAAGCCACATTCATTGAAGCCCGCATTATTGATCAGGAAATCAACAGGTATATTCCAGTTGTATATTTGCTCCATAATCAAATCTACGGCATCTTCTTCTGACAAGTCGTATGCAATAAAATATACAGTTACATGATACTGACTTTGTAAATATAATTGCTGCTGTTCCAGTTTTTGTCTATCTCGTGATACAAGTATGATATTATTTCCCATGCTTGCAAATTTTTCGGCAAACGCTTTTCCAATCCCGCTTGTTGTCCCTGTAATTAAAACATTTTCCATTCCTTTTCCCTGCCTGTGCTTTAAATTATCCTATAATTGCTTATTATGTGTCTGCATATACTCTGCCTTTACCTTGTCAATGGTTTTTCCGCCAATGCCAAAATTTTTGTCGGGCACTTCCTTTATGGTTGTTACAAAAAATTCTTGTGGTATTTTCATAATGTCAGATGATATTTCTGTTAATCGTTTAATCAGTTCCTCCTTTTGCGTATCAGATAAAACACCGCTTTCTACTGTGATATAAGGCATTTTCCATTTCCTCCTATTTTTTCTCTTTAATTTTCTCCATGATTAAATAACTTCCATTCTTCGCTATAGGACATATTTTTAAAGGAAGAATCCTCTAAAAGTTTTTCATAGAATGACAACTTTTTTTGTGTCAATTCAAATGCATTCTGTAAATTAGTCATTTGCTTTTTAATATCCTCCATGTGATTTTGTACCATAGCAAAACGCTGTTCAAGGGTTTTGCCGCCCAGTAATAACAGTGAAACATATTCCTTAATGGAATGAATGGGTATATTTGCCATACGCATACACTGTATCATTTTAATCCATTCAATGTCCTCGTCTTTATATTGCCTGTATTTTTGGCTGTTTCTAGCTATTTGGGGCAGTAATTTTTCCTTTTCGTAATATCTCAAAGTTGCTGTAGATAATCCTGTCATTTTGGCTGTTTCCTTTGCTGAATACATATTAATCCACCTTTCTTCTTAATCATAAACTATGAAGTGCGCTTCAAGTCAACAAGAAAATTATATCATAACAGAAAAAAAGATATTAGGAATTGGTGGTGGTTTATATAATTTTTCTATTTTTAATGCTATGCTTTTTCCATTTGGCTATAACTCCTTGATATTCATTTTCTTTTTTCGTGACAAAGGGGAGAATGCCAAATCGGAATATTATAAAATGCTTCATTTTTTGATATAAATATGTTTTCTGCCTATACTTGTGAGTAAAAAGTTTTTTGTAAAAAAATAACCCTTCCGTATGGATTTGTGGTATCTTTAAGTTCCTACACTTAAGAAAGATACAAACCACCAGAAGAGTTATTCTGTGTATGAGTTT
>CAJTGF010000090.1 GCA_910575585.1 Clostridiaceae bacterium | reverse complement strand
AGGAAGAGAAAAGAACAGGTATAGTAAAGAAGGTCAATCAGTCTGACCAGATCAAGGGACTATTCTGTCTATCCTATTCCTACAATAAACTTACGCTATCCAAAAGCGTGGAAACATTGAAAAATTAAGGTTTTTATGATATTATAAGGACAGGAGAATAGGATATGACAAATGAGCAGAAAAGGGAAGAGAAACAGAAGCTGCTTTTAGAACGCTTACAGGAAATGAGTTATTTTGATGACGAATTTATGACAAAATGTCTGGAAGATTATCCCAAAGGGGTAGAACTGATGCTGCGCATTATTATGAATGATGCAAAGTTAGTTGTAAAAGAAGCACAGGTACAGGCGGTAATAAAGAACCTGCAAGGGCGTTCTATCAGAATGGATGTTAAGACAAATGATGTGTCAAAGAAACAGTACGATGTAGAACTGCAACGAGCCGACAGTGGGGCAAAGCCGAAACGTGCGAGATATAACAGCAGTTTAATGGATGCAAATTCCATTCTTCCGGGAGATGATACGGAAATGCTGGCGGAAACGTATGTGGTATTTATTACAGAGAATGATGTGCTTGAAGGTAATCTCCCGATTTATCATATTGACAGGACAATTCAAGAAACAGGGGCGTTGTTTAATGATAAAGCACATATTATATATGTAAACGGAGAGATTAAAGATGATACACCATTAGGGCGGTTGATGCACGATTTAAGCTGTGCTGATCCAGACGATATGAATTATAAGGAATTAGCAGACCGGGCAAGATATTTCAAGAAAGATGAGGAAGGACGAAAAATTATGAGTAAAATCATGGAGCAGCTTTTAAATGAAGAAAAAATTGAAGCAGCAAAGCGTATGCTGGAAAGAGGAAAAATGACAAAAGAGGAAATTGCAGAGGATTTAGATTTGCCATTGAGTGTAGTGGAAAGACTTGAGAATGATTTACAACTGGCATAATGAATTTTGCGGTGGATTGTGAAAGCAGGAACTCATGAAACGGAGAAATCCTGCTTTTATTATATTGATTTTCTTGTTTTGGTATTATTCAACAATAAGAGAAAGGAAAAAACCATTATTACAAGATATTTTTCACAAAGTTCGTGTCACTAACTTGACACAAGGGGGGCTTAAGGCCATGGAGGAGCTTGCGAAGCTGGAGGAGGAGAGAAGAGAAAGGGAGCATGAAGAAATAAGGCCAATAATCCCAATGGATCCAGGCAGTCAGCATAGAAAAAAGGGGAAGATGGAAAGCATAGCTGCAGGCATGCCAAAAGGCATGGCAAGCAATGAGATGTGTACCTTTTTGATCCTTAATATCTCTTCTTTGCAGTTGATTCCGGTGAATATGATCGCTTATCGAAGTCAGTATGGCAGCGGGAATCCGGCAGCTATTGTAGGACCTGCGATTATGGCTACGGCGGTGAGTACGATCGTGGCGGTGGTATTTTGTAAGATGATGGATGGGAAACGGAGTGGATAAATCTCTCCGTTTTTCATCCATTTTGTATACCCAAGTCTCTTTACAATGGTTTGTCGTGTACAAAACCTTTGGAACAGGGGCATTTTTAAAGCTTGCTTATATTACGGGAATCTTGCCAATTAAGAAGTACGGCACGCAGTCAGCTTTAAACAATTTCCGAGAGCATACAATGACCAGCCCCAGACAGATGGCGGAGTATGTTGGCTTTACAGAGGCGGAAGTAAAGACTATTTGTAAAGAGCACGATATGCAATTTAAAGAAATGCAGCAATGGTATGATGGGTATTATTTTGAAAAGATAGGGCATGTCTATAGTCCTAATTCTGTAATTGAGGCAATTGACAGCAGAGAATTTGGAAATTATTGGTCTCGAACAGAAACATACGATCTGCGGATGATGTGATCACGCTGCTGATTCATATGGGATATATGGCTTATGATAATAAAACAAAAACTGTTTTTATCCCAAATGATGAGGTAAGGAGCGTTTTCCTGCGCGCGATAAGAAATGATGGGTGGGAAGAGGTAATAAAGGCAATTAATTCGTCAGAAGCCTTATTAAAGGCAACTTTGGCAATGAATGAAAAAGTTGTGGCGCAGATGATACAGGAAGTTCATATGCAAAATTTTTCCAGTTTGATATATAACAATGAGATTTCGCTGAGCAGTGTAATTGCGTTAGCATATTATAGCGCATGCAGAGATTATACCCTTATAAGAGAAATGCCCGCAGGCAGTGGATTTGCCGATATGGTGTTCCTTCCTAAACGTGCCTCCTTAAACCCGGCATTGGTCGTGGAACTAAAATGGGATAGAACTGCAAAAGGGGCTATAAGCCAGATTAAAAGTAAAAATTATGTATCAGCTCTTAAAGAGTATAAAGGAAATATTTTGCTTGTTGGGGTTAACTATGAAAAGAAAACTAAAAAACATCAATGCAGAATAGAAAAGTTTGAGATGGATCAGCTGCTCCCATGCTCGCCAAATCTTTAGGAGAATCGGCGCCAATTCCATTTCAGTCATAATCCTGTATTTACCGTGAAAAACGAATAATAATAAATTGACAATATTTTAATATTTGGTATAATATATTTAGAATATTTTCTGCGAATATTCAACAAATTGCATGGTTCGCTTTAATGATTCTTATTCTTTATGGTTTTTATAAGCAATTCGTTTCTATTGAACCATAATGAAAAAATGAGAGGTTCGATGCGCAAAAACTATAATTAGGAGGGGCTTATGAAGCGCGTAAGAAGAAAAATTTTATTATTTGGCTTAACTGCAGTGATGTCCGTTAGCCTGGCAGCTTGTGGTCAAAAAGAAGAAAGCACCAGTGGAACAGCAGGTACAGATACTACAGCTGCTGTAGATACCACTGCAGCTGAAGGCAGCGATGGCGATGCGGCTGCTGGCGGAACATACACTGCAGGTACATATACTGCTACAGCGAAAGGAAACAATGGCGATGTAACTGTAGAAGTTACTTTTGATGCTGACGCCATCAAATCGATCGAAATTAAAGAACATGGCGAAACACCAGGTATTTCGGATGCTCCTATCGCAAAAATTCCGGAATTGATCATAGCAAATCAATCATTAAACATTGATGCGATTACAGGCGCGACTAACACAAGTAATGCAATTCTTAATGCCGTTGCCGATGCGGTAAACCAAGCCGGCGGAGATGCCGAAGCGCTTAAGAAAGTAGAAGTTACCGCTAACGAAACTGCAGGGGAGGCAGTTGTAAAAGAAGCCGACGTTATCGTAGTTGGAGCCGGCGGAGCCGGTTTGGCGGCTGCTACATCGGCTGCTGAAGAAGGCGCATCCGTAATTGTTATCGAAAAGAACGCTTATATCGGCGGTAATACGGTTCGTACAGGCGGCGGTTATGCTTCCTGTGATCCGGAAGCCATCGCAATTCATGAAATGACGGATGGTCAGATGGCTGAGATCGAAGGCCTGATCGCCAGAGAAACTGACAATGAAGTAGTTAAGGGCTGGCAGAAGAAAGTAGCTGAAGATATCGAAGCTTATAAAGCCGAAGGCAAAACTCAGGTTTATGATTCATTAGAATACATGGCATTGCAATACTTCTTCAGATTCAGCCAGGCTGCTGATCCGGAATTATTATATGATTTAGTATCGAAATCGAAACCAACGAAAGAATGGTTAGGTGAACTGGGATTTGAGTGGACGGATTCACCCAGTTTATTATTAGGCGATACATGGCCGAGATGGTTCTCGTCAGTTTCAGCACATGGCGGAGATGGATTCATTTCCGTATTTACCGATGCAATCGAAGAAAAGAGTTATAATGTAGAGATCATTAAAGAAGTCAGAGCCAATGAATTACTGACTGATGACGGTAAAGTTGTAGGTGTTAAAGCCACTGCTTCTGACGGAACGGAATATACATTAAACGCTAATAAAGGTGTCGTTTTAGCTACCGGCGGTTTCTCAGCCAATAAAGAGATGTTAATTGAATACTCTGACGGAAGATGGGCTGATGTTTCAAAATTACAGACTGACAACGATCCGGCTATGGTTGGCGACGGAATTAAAATGGCATTAGAAGTAGGTGCTGATGTTGTTGATATGGGACATTTACAGTTAGTACCAACCTGTGATCCGAAAACCGGTGACGCATATCCCTTCATCGGTACAGGTACAAACCTGTATGTAAATAAAGAAGGAAAACGATTTGTAAATGAACTTTCTGACAGAGATACGCTTTCAAATGCCGCTTTAGCTCAGACAGACGGAATTTTCTATATGGTATGTGATAAGAACAATTCTGGTGTCGGCGAAGATGGTACTACTTATGGCGGACAAAACATTCAGGATTTAATAGATGCAGGTATCGTTGTAAAAGCTGATACGTTAGAAGAATTAGCCGAATTGCTCGGTATTGATTCCGCGGCTTTCGTTGAAACGATCGAAAAATTCAACGAAGCTGTTAAGACAGGTTCTGACCCGGAATTCAATCGTGCTTCTTTTGGCGGCGACTTTATTAATCCGAATGGCAACCCTGGCATTTTTGAAGCTCCTTTCTATGCCGGCGCAAGAACTCCTTCCGCTCACATTACGAAAGGCGGCTTAAAGGTTAATATCAGCACGGAAGTCATTGGCACTGACGGCAATGCGATTCCCGGCTTATACGCTGCTGGTGAGGTTACCGGCGGACGTACCGTTGCCGGTTTGCTTGAAGCTATGACATCCGGCCGTACAGCTGGCAAAACAATTATGGGTAAATAAGTAAAATTACCTGGCGGATTAAAAAATAAAGAGGCTGCCGCACGAAAATCGTGCGGCAGTCCCTTTTTCATTTGCAAACAAATACAAACCATGATAAACTAAATTCATCCCTATCAGATGCACGCCCTAGAAAGGAAATGAAAAGATCTATGGAAGAACAAAAGAAAGGCGTCCGCCTGACCGGCTACCGGCAGGACTATGTGGTATTCGACCTTGAGACCACCGGACTAAGCCCCATGACGGACGCGATCATCGAGATTTCAGCCGTAAAGGTGAGAAAAGGAACGGTAACCGACCAATTTTCCACCCTTGTAAACCCCAACCGGCACATTCCCGCTGCGGCGACCCAAGTCAATGGGATCACGGACAAGATGGTTGCGGGCGCCCCTCCCCTGAAAGAAGTGTTGGATCAGTTTCTCGCCTTTATCGGAGATGAGGTTCTGGTAGGTCATAATATCCACAGCTTTGACATGAAATTTCTAAACCGTGCCATGGAGGAACTTTATCAAAGAGATCTGGGCAATGATTACATAGATACCCTTTACATGGCCAGAAGATGCCTGAAAGAACTTTCCCATCACCGGCTGACGGATTTGGCCGCTTATTTTCATATCAGCACAGAGGGAGCCCACAGAGCCCTTAACGACTGCGTGATGAATCAAAAGTGCTTTGAGGAGATGGGAAAGCGGATGAAAACGGAGGACTTAGGCGCAGAGCCCCAGGAGGCATGTCCCAGATGCGGAGGGGAGCTGATCAAGCGGAGCGGAAGGTTCGGTCCCTTTTATGGGTGCTGCAATTATCCCAGGTGCAGATATACCAGGAATGTGTGAGAATGGGAAAACGCAAAAAAAGCGATAGGATCAACGGTCCTACCGCTTTTTGTTATTGTCCAGTTTGTGCCTGCACTCATAATTCTTCGGCGATATCCCTGTCACCTTCTTAAACACCTTGCTGAAATAATATGCGTTCTCAAACCCCAGCTGATCCGCGATCTCATAGATAAGAAACTGTCCTGAATCGATCAACTCCTTGGCGTGGGCGATCTTTACCTCGGCAATATAGTCGGATACGGTCTGATTCATACACCGGCTGAAACAGGAACTGAGATAGCCGGGGCTTATTTTCAAGTACTCCGCAATATCAGACAGCATCAATTTTTCCCTGTAATGCTCATGGATGTAACGCTTGGCCATGTAGACGAACTTGTCAGAACGTTTCTCCTTCCTGTCCGTCAGCATGGCGCATATTTTTTCGCAGAAACTGTCCAGCCACAGCAGGATATCGTCCAGGCTGGCAAGCCGGGACAGCTGTTCGGCGATGTCAATACTGTAGGGAAAAGCCCCGTCCTGGGCATTGTCGCTTTTTAGCAGGTCATGAAGATAAGAATAAATATTAATACACGCGCTGACCGCCTGGGTCTTGTCCGGCTTGTACTGGCAAAACAGCTCCGACAGCTCATGGAACATATCCCTTAAGTCCTGGCTCTCATTTTCCAGCACAGCCGTTGACATGGATTTTTTCAGGAAATTAATGTTAAACTCCCTGTGGGCATGCTGCCTAAGCCGCAAGTCCTGATCCCGGTAAAAGGCAATACGCAGAGCCGAGTCATAATAACAGTGTTCCAGGGCGGACCTGGCCTCCTCATAGGCTCGGGCAACAAAAGACGGTCCCTGCTTTTTCTGGCTGACCCCAAAAAGGGCGGTCAGGGCAAAATACGTTCCCAGAGCAACGTTTACTTTTGCGCAGAACTCGGAGAGAGACTTCTCATTGTCGCTTTCCGCCTTTGGGGAGACCACTAAAAGCATGGTGTCCTTCTGGGGCGTCAGTATGGTGTGGCTGGAAAAATACCTGGCACCGATGCCGGATACCACGTCCAAAAGCTGATTGGAGATAAACTGGAAGTCATAGGTCTCCGGCTGGCCGAAAAGGATCTGTTCCGGCTTCATCTGAAACAAGATCACATAGGCGTTTTGGTAGCGGGCGTCAATATCCGGGCTGGAGGCAGGCTCATGTTCCGACGGCTGCAAAAGCAGCTGGGAAAAATACGTCCGCTCCAGCTGTTTTTGATTGTCTTTTAACAGGATAGAATACAACTCCCTGTTGTGGTGGCTTTCCATGCGGGAGCAATGCTCCTTGGCCCGGTCAAGAGCCTGGATCAGGGTCTGGGGCTGCAGATCCAGCTTCACAAGATAGTCGGCAGCGCCCAGGTGGACGGCCTGTTTGGCAAGCTGAAAGTCCTCCAGGTTTGTGAGAAAGATAAAGGCAAACTCACAGCCCTTGTCTTTGCAGGTCTCGATAACTTCCAGCCCGTCCATCACCGGCATGCGGATGTCGGTGATGACAATATCCGGCCTTGCTTCCAATATCAGGTCAATGGCGGCATGGCCGTTGGTGGCTTTCCCCACAATGCAGCAGCCGTGGTCCTCCCAGTTAATAAGGGAGGCGATCCCGGCCAGGATCAAAGGTTCGTCATCGATCAAAATGATTCGGTACATTAGGAAACTCCTTCTTTGAAAACGTGCTCATGAAACTCCAGGGGGAGGGACACGGTGACGCAGGTGTAAAGTCCCACCTGACTTTCAATGGAAAGACCGTACTCCTGGCCGTAGACCAGCTTGATCCTGCGGTCCACATTGGGCAGTCCGATCCCACTCATATAGTGCTTCGTCACCCTGGAAGTATCCTTAAGCATCCGGTCAATATCTTCCTGTGTTATGCCCACGCCGTTGTCGCGGACACGGATATAGAGCACCTGTTCCCTGGAATAGATATGGATCTGTATCAGCCCCGGCTTTCCGCTTGGCTCGATGCCGGAGAAAATGCTGTTTTCCACCAGAGGCTGCAGTGTCAGCTTGATGATGCCCGCATGATACAAAGCCGGATCCTCCACCGTTATCTCAACGTCAAAAAGCTCAATATAGCGGATTTTCTCAATGGTGATATAATTGTCAAGAAAATCCAGTTCCTGGCGCACCGTCACCTTCTCGTTAAAGCCCTTTGCCATATTTTTTAACAGTGAGGACAAAGCGGAGACCACCCGGACGATGCCGGTGCTGTGCTGCATGGTGGCGATCCACTTGATGGAATCCAGGGTGTTGTAGAGAAAATGGGGATTGATCTGGGCCTGGAGCATCTTGATCTCCAGGTTCATCTTTTCCTGCTCATCCCGAATCCGGTTCTCCATTAAAACGGACACATGGGAGGACATTTCATTGATCTGCCTTCCGATGATCCCCAGCTCGTCGTCGGATTCGATGGCGGGGTTTCTGCGGAAGTCGCCGGAGGAGATGACCTCCATATGGTTGATCAGCCGCATAACGGGCCGGGTCAGATAGCGGGTAAACAAAAGGGACAGAAGCAGGCCGATAAGGATGCTGGACAGAAACACCAGCCCAATGGTGGCCTGTATGGCTTCAGGGTTTAAGGCGATGTTTTTCAGAGGCAGGACTTCGCACAGGATCAGGCCGCTGACGGACAGCCGCTCCCAGGTAAGGATACAGTCCATATCCGACAAATGCACCTTCTGGCTGCCGGTTCTGTCCTGATGGGCATTAAGGAAAATTTCCAGATCCTGGTGGGAAAACGCCTCCATATTCATGCTGCTCACCGGGGAAAAATCGCCGGTCATAATCAGTACGGACTTGTCCTGGGACAAAAGCCCCAGGGTATCCTGAAACAGTTTTGGGGACAACGTCAGACACACCCAGGCATCCCGGGGAGATCTCATTTTCGAATACTGCAAAGGCCGGATCAGGGGCATCAGCCGTGGGATGGTCTTGGCGTTTAGCGGAAATGGGTTGTCCTTAAGGGTCAGGATGTACTCCTGAATATTCTTATTTAACAGCTCTTCAAACCAAGGGGCGGCCATAATGGATTCCGCGTCATTCCAGCTTCCGTAGGAGGTGCCTGCCTGGATGAAAAGGGAATCCTTTTCGTATACCGTGATCTTGTGGATATACTGATTGTATCCGGAGATGGCGCAAAGATCCTTTAACACCTCCGAGGCGTAAATGCCGTATGTTTCGCTGGTGCGGCTGCTCCGCCCGGAGGTGAGGAACAAAGATTTCCGGCCGGCGCAGTTCTGAACAATATTAATAAGCTCATCCCAGGCGATTTCAAGCCTGGAGGAGACTAAATGGAGCCGGTTAGCCGAATTGGCGGCCTCCCTGGCGATGGCGTCTTTTCTATAGAAGGAATAGGTGTAGATGCTGATGGTAAACGCAATACAGACGATCATCAGAAGATTGTATAATATCATCCGTTTCCGGAACGTTACAGGTATTTTGTTTTTGTTCACCCGATGTCCTCCTTCTGAAAAATCTTAATTTATTATATAAAATACTACCAGTATTTACAATGAAGATTATACAAGATATACAAAAAGTAATAGAATATGAAAATAGTATATCTTTTTTATCAGGTAAATTTATCGGCATTCAGGACCCGCCCAGATGGGTGGTGGATAAGGACTGGGCCATGGTGGCAGTGTCCATTGTCAGTGTGTGGAAATACATGGGCTACTACATGATCGTGTATCTGGCAGCTTTGCAGGGCATCTCCAGTTCTTTGTATGAGGCGGCAAGCATCGACGGGGCAAACGGATGGCAGAAACTGTGGTACATCACGGTGCCTATGCTGACGCCTACTACCTTTTTCGTTTTGATCATGCTGACTATCCAGTGCTTTAAGGTTTTTGACCTGGTGTATGTCATGACAGGCGGAGGGCCGGGCAATGCCACCAAGACCCTGGTAAACTATATTTATGAGAAGGCGTTTACCACCTGGGAATTTGGTCCTGCCAGCGCAGGGGCCATCGTCCTGTTTGTCATCGTCCTGGTGATCACCCTGATCCAGTTCAGCGGCGAAAAGAAATGGTCGAAAGATTTATAGGAGGAGAGACGGAATGAGTTCAAAAAGAAAAGCAACAAAAGTGATCCTGTACGTTCTTCTGATTGTTCTGGCCATCGCCATGCTGGTACCTTTTTACTGGATGGTCATATCTTCTCTGAAACTGAACAAGGACGTATTTTCCATCCCTATGAGATGGTGGCCGGAGACCATGCATCCGGAAAATTACAGCGTTATCTGGAAAAAGCTGCCGCTGGTCACGTTCTTTAAAAACACTGCCAAACTGACTGTCATCACCACGGCGGTTCAACTGTGTACCAGCTGTTTCGCGGCCTACGGATTTACAAAATGCAAATTCGTGGGAAGGGACCTGATCTTTTTGATGTATGTCACCACCATAGCGGTTCCGTGGCAGGTGTACATGGTCCCCCAGTTTATCCTGGTGTCTAAGATGGGGTTAAACGACACCCATATCGGACTGATTTTGATGCAGGCATTTTCCGCTTTCGGCGTGTTCCTGATACGGCAGTTTTACATCAGCATCCCCGATGAGCTGTGCGAGGCGGCCAGGATCGACGGCCTTAACGAGTTCGGTATTTTCCGCAGGATCGTATTTCCCCTGGGAAAGCCGGCCATGGCGACCTTGACCATCTTCACCTTTACCAATGTGTGGAATGACTTTATGGGTCCCCTTATCTATTTAAAAACCAAGGAGTTAAAGACCGTGCAGCTTGGTATCCGCATGTTCATCTCTCAATACGGCGCGGACTATGCCTGGATCATGGCGGCGTCGGTATGCTCTCTGGTGCCTATTGTGATCGTATTTTTAAGCTGTCAGAGGTTCTTCGTGGAAGGGGTTGCTGCCAGCGGTATTAAAGGGTAAAATTTTGGCAAAAAAACATAAGGAGCGTGGCGGTTATGGCACAGACGTTTGAATCATTGATGAAATATCCCAAAGCGGATCGGGAGACCCTTGAGAAAGCGATGGAAGATGCTGTCCGGATCATCCGGGCAGATCTTTCCCGGTTTACAAACCATTTCCCGTCCTCCAACAGTTTTCAGGGATTTTATGAGCCTACGGAAAATGTGGAGTGGACCACGGGATTCTGGACCGGTTCCCTCTGGCTTGCCTATGAGCATACAGGGGATCAGGCGTTTAAAGACGCGGCCCAGGTCCAGGTGGACAGCTTCCTTGACCGGATCCGGAACAAGATTGATGTGAACCATCACGACATGGGCTTTCTGTTCAGTCTTTCCTGCGTGGCGGCATACAAGCTGACAGGAAGCGAGAAGGGCAAAAAGGCGGCGCTGATGGCGGCGGACCACCTGGCCGGCAGATACCGGGAAAAAGGAAAGTTTCTCCAGGCATGGGGAAATGTGGGGGAAGCGTCGGAGTACCGTATGATCATTGATTGTCTGCTGAATCTTCCGCTGCTGTACTGGGCCAGTGAGGTGACCGGAGAAGACAACTATGCCCGGATGGCGGAAAACCATATCCGGACAGCCATAAACTGTGTTTTAAGGGAGGATGATTCCACCTATCACACCTACTTTATGGACATGGAGACCGGCGAACCGGCTTACGGCGTGACCCATCAGGGCAATCGCAACGACTCGGCCTGGGCCAGAGGGCAGTCATGGGGCATCTACGGCATCGCCTTAAGCTATCATTACCTGAAAGATGAGTCCTATATTGACTTGTTTGTCAGGGTGACGGATTTCTTTATCCGGCATTTGCCAAACGATCTGGTCCCCTACTGGGATTTTGATTTTGATACAGGAAGCACAGAGCCCAGGGATTCCTCCGCAGCTGCCATTGCCGTGTGCGGGATGCTTGAGATGGTAAAGTATCTGGATGATCAGCAGGCGGAAAAATACAAAGAAGCGGCCTTAAGGATCATGAACGGCCTGATAGGCCAGTGCGCCAACCGGGATCTGGAGAAGTCCAACGGGATTCTGCTCCACGGAACCTACGCAAGAGGGTCCCGGGAAAATACCTGTAGGGACAGGGGGGTGGACGAGTGCAACACCTGGGGAGATTATTTTTATATGGAGGCCCTGACCAGGCTGCTTTCCGACTGGAAGATGTACTGGTAGGACCATAAGGAGAAAACCGGGATGAAACCAAATTTGATTTATATCTTTGCGGACCAGTGGAGATACCATGCCATGGGGCGTGTCCATGCAGATCAGGCGCTGACCCCCAATATGGACGAGTTTGCTGGGGAAAGCCTGTGCTTTGACAACGCCTACAGCACGTTTCCGCTGTGTACGCCTCACAGAGGGAGCCTGATGACGGGGAAATATCCGTTTTCCATCGGGCTGTGGACCAACTGCAAAATCGGCCTGGAGGAAAAGCTGATGCTGAAACCTCAGGAGACTTGTATCGGAAACGTACTGCAGGAGCATGGCTACGACACGGCGTATATCGGTAAATGGCACCTGGACGCTGCGGAACAGAATTTTTCATCCCACCCCCGGTCCGGGGCAGAACACTGGGATGCCTACACGCCTCCCGGGGAGCGGCGGCAGGGGTTTTCCTACTGGCTTTCTTACGGAGCCTGCGACGACCATCTAAATCCCCACTACTGGGCGGACTCTCCGCAGCAGATTCGTCCGGGAAAATGGTCGGCAGAGTATGAGACGGACAAGGCGTTAGCGTATCTGGAAGAACACCGGCAGGAGCAAAAGCCCTTTGCCATGTTTCTCTCCTACAATCCCCCCACCTTCCCTATGAGCTGGTGCCGCGGGAGTATTATGAGAGATTCCAAAACCTTTCCATTAAATGGCGTCCCAATGTGCCGGACCATAAGCGCACGCCTCAGATGGAAACCATTGCCAGGCAGTATTTTGCGGCTATATACGGGATTGATGTCCAGTTTGGGCGGATCGTAAAATGGTTAAGAGACAGAGGGATGGAGGAGGATACCCTGGTGGTGCTTTCCGCGGACCACGGTGAGATGCTTGGCTCCCACGGACTTATGAGCAAGAATGTGTGGTATGAGGAGTCCATACATATCCCTCTGGTGATGCGGCAGAAAGGGCGGATTCAGCCGGGGACCAGTCATGCCTCCTGCGCCCTGGGCGGGGAGGAAGGCGGGCCGGATCATATGTTTCTTTGTTCCTATCCGGGAACACCTGAGAGCGTAGGAGCCTTTGCCAGGGAGGGCATGACCCACAAGGCCCATGGGTGGCGGGGCATCCGGACGCCCAGATTTACGTACGTGATATCCAACGGCTATATGCCAGAGGAGAAGCAGACAGAGTATTTGTATGACCACACAGAGGATCCGTGGCAGATGCATCCCATTGTGGTTGAGAGAGATACGAAAGATTTGAAGATCATGGAGTTTCGGAGGCTGCTGAAAGACTACCTGGATATGTTGGGGGATCCGTTTTTGTGGGAGAAGGAACGGGAAGAGTCCAGAGTTAAAGAATGAGAGGACGTGACTTAAGACGATCAGGAGGGGTTATGATGGCTGTGGATGAGAAAAGACAGAGACAGTGGAAGCGGTTTCGGGAAACCATGGGGGTGGACCGGGAATCAAAAGACCAGCGCGCCGGCCTGTGCCGAAAGTATTGGCCGGAGGATTGCCGCAGGACGATGAAAACGGCGGATGAACTGCTGGAACACACCTTTTTGTTCCAGCTTCCATGGGATATGGAACAGACCCAGGAGCCGGTGTGTTTTCCGGATGGGATCAACTGGAGCTATATCCTCCACGAGGACCCGGAGTTTGCGTATCAGATGAACCGCCACCGGTTCTGGATCTGCCTGGGCCAGGCTTACGGACTTACCGGGGACGAAAAGTATGCCCGGGAGCTGGTATTCCAGCTTCTGGACTGGCTGGAGAAGGAGCCGTGGACCGACAAAAGCGCGAACCTTACGTGGCGCACTCTGGATGCAGGGCTTCGGGCCGACTACTGGGCGCGGGCCATGGCTCTGTGTGCCGACAGCCCGGCAGTAACAGAGGACGCAGCGGTTCGGTTTTTGGAGGGACTTCAGGTTCACGGAAAGCGTCTGTCCGAAAATCCCAATACCGGATTTTCCAAAAAGAGCAATTGGGGCGTGATGGAGTACACGGGGCTGTATGTTATCGGTTTTATCCTGGATAACCAGGAGTATGTGGATCAGGCGGTCCATTACTTAAAAAACGATCTTCATATCCAGGTCATGAGCGACGGGAACCACTGGGAGATGGCGCCCATGTACCACAACGAGGTGCTTATGGCCTATCTTGAAGTGCTTAGGATCGGGGATATCTGGGGCCATAAGCCATTTTCTACGGAGGAAACAGAGATCATCCAGGCTATGGCCATTGCCACTCTGGGGCTGAAAACTCCAGCCGGCCATCAGCCTATGACCGGGGATTCCGATGATACGGATGTAAGGGATCTACTAAGCCAGGCTGCTCTGGTGCTGAAAAACGGGCGTTTAAAAGCAGGAGGATTTCAGCAGCTGGATTACGAGAGCATCTGGATGTTCGGAACCAAGGGGTTTGAAGCGTATGAGAATATAAAAGAAGAAGGATTAAAAGCCGGGATCACGGTATTTGCCGATTCCGGCCAGGCAGTGGCCCGCAGCGGCTGGGATCGTCGTGACGACTGGTTTTATTTTGTCAACGGACCTTTAGGCGGCGGTCACGGCCACCAGGATAAGCTGCACATCGGTCTGTGGCTTGGCGGGGAGGAGATCCTGACAGACAGCGGACGTTATACCTATAAAGATGTACCTATGCGGTATGAACTGAAAGCCGCAAAGGCTCACAATACACCGATGGCGGGAGACCGGGAGTACGCAGAGAGCGTAAATACATGGACCTATGATTCGCTGCCCCAGTGTTTTCCCAATCAGATATGCAAAAGAGGGGAGTATCTGTTTATAGAGGGAGGTCACGAAGGATACGGGCAGCAGGGGATCTTTGTGCGGCGGCGCATTGTGGCAGTGGGATTTGATATTTTTGCTGTCAGCGACACCTTTTTTGGAAACAGCCCCCAGGAGATCGTCCAGATGTTCCACTTTGGAGAAACCATCCGCCTATCTGGTGAAGGGGACCGGATAACGGGCAGCGGCCGGTTGGAAAACTTTATCATGAAGGGATTTTCCCAGGGGCAGGCAGCTTCCATGGAACTGGGAGAAGGTCCCATATCAAGGCATTATAACCAGCTGGGCAAGACGGGACAGCTGCGGGTGGGCGGGAAAAACTCCAAAACCCTGACCACGTTTTTGGTTCGCTGCAAGCCGGGCCAGAAGGCACAGATCGTCAGGGAGGAGGTTTTAAACGCCGCCAACGGCCAGGCCCTTAAAGTTCAGGACGCGGAAGGATATGTGATAACAATAGGAAGCCGGAAAGTGGGGCTGGTGCTTCTGCACCATGAGGCAGGCAACAGTTCCGATTATAACGGCATCCAGGGAGTGTACGGTCTTGGCAGGACCATGGTGTGCAATTTGGCCCGGGGGCAGGAGAACATGACAGTTCTGCAGTGGTAGCGCGGCAGAACCGCTTTCGAGGATAGAGAGACAATGTTCCGCGGACCGTTTTTTTACATAACATAAAAAGAATTTTCAGGCAGGAAACGGAAAGGGGAATCCTCTTTCTATTTCCTGTTTTTCATATTCTCCTCTTGACCAACAGTTAAGGTTTTGCTATAGTTAAAAGAAACCAAATGTAAGGGGCCAATGCCCAAGGGGGATAGCAACATGAACAAGAAAAAAGTAAAAACGATCCGTAAGCAGATCATGTCCGGATACAGCCGTGTCATCTTGGTGATGTGTCTGCTTGTGGTCATATCTCTGGTTTCTTTAGTGCAGGTAGGACGCGATTACCGGATTGTGGCAGGCAACCGGAACAATCAGGCCGACACCAAGTCTGCCCTTGCGAAACATTATGAGTGGAGGGAGCAGCTTACGGATAGTATCCAGAACGGAACGCAGTTTACCGGAAGTTTGGACCCCAATGCCTGCCTTTTGGGCAAGTGGATGGCCAGCATCAGTGATGATGATCTGTCCGACTCCACCATCAAGGATACGCTCAAGTCCATCAAGGAGCCTCATGAGAAGATGCATCAGCAGGCGTCGTCGCTTTTAAGCCTTGCCCAGGATGACAGGGAGGCGGCTAACGAGCGGTATTCCGCAGAGATCAAGCCTCTGACCCAGGAAGTTATCAACGGCCTGGATAAGATCTCCACCCAGTACCAGAACATTGCTAATGAGACTTCCGAGAAGCTTGACAACCTGATACTTATTATGATCATACTGAATATCTTCAGCGCCCTTGTGGGATTTCTTGTTGCGGCCTTTTACGGAAGCCGTTCCGCCAAACAGATCTCCGGCCCCATTACGGCTGTGGCGGAGTGGTCGGAGAGGCTTTCCGACGGCGCGGATCAGATTGAGTTTGACTCCAGCGTGCTCAACGGCAATGAGGACAATGAGATCGGTTCCATGATCCGTTCCTTCCAGAGGATGGTGGAGAGCATCCAGGAGAATGTGCGGGTAGTAAAGCGTCTTGCCGAAGGCGATATGACCGTGTTTGTCAATATCCGCTCCCACGAGGACTCTTTAGGTAAGAATCTGTATCATCTTGTCCAGTCCAACGACTTTATGTTTGCCAAGATCATTAAGATCGCCATGTCCGTAGCTACCGCGTCCCAGAACATCGCCAACGCCAGCCAGACCTTGGCGGACAGCGCCGCCAGACAGGCAGATGCCGTTAACGAGCTTAACGCCTCCAGCAACGAGACCAGGGATCTGGTGATGGAAAACGCGGTTCAGATGGGCCATGCCACAGAACTTACCCAGTCCATGCGGCAGGATATGCAGGACAGCAACACCAAGATGGGGCTTTTGGTCAAATCTGTGGATGAGATCAACAAATCGTCCCAGAAGATCGCCAATGTCATTAAACTTATTGATGATATCGCGTTCCAGACCAACATCCTTGCCCTTAACGCGGCAGTGGAGGCAGCCCGCGCCGGGGAAGCCGGAAAGGGATTCGCGGTGGTTGCCGATGAAGTACGGGTGCTTGCCCTTAAGAGCGCGGAGGCGGCTAACGAGAGCAAGGCGCTGATCGAAGCTACCATGCGGGCCACAAAGGACGGAAGCCAGACCAGCTCCGAGGCATTTAAGACGTTCCAGCATATTGTGGAGGACCTTGATAAGATTATCGAGACCGTAGCCACGATCTCCGGTTCCTCCAAGAAGCAGGAAGAAGCCATTTCCCGCATACATACCCAGGTGGAACTGATCAACGATTCCATCACTGCCAATCTGTCGGTCAATCAGGAGGCGGCAGCAGCCAGCAGCGAGATGAGAGAGGACGCAAGGCTTCTTGAACAGGAGATGAACCAGTTCAACCTGCGTCAGAGAACCATGGGAAGCGCCTACATCCCGCCGGAGAAGAGGGACGACCAGGACTTTATCCGGGAAGCCAACGCCAACTATCAGAGGGCGATCCAAAGCGGATCCAGCACAGCCCATGGAATGAATATCTAAGAAGAAAAATCTCCGGCCACGCCAAAGCGGGCCGGAGATTTTTTATGTCTGTTCGCTATCACCCCCCTTAAAGATTAAAATACTCGGTTAAGTCCGGGATCACTGGGACTGATTATCGTAAGCCCTCCAGGCTTCCTCCGGCGTGTTAAAGCCTCCAGACTGGATAGCCTTAAAGTCCACATAGATGAACTCCGTCTGTTCGCTGATCTCTCCGTCCACCACATTGGCAAAGGTAACGGTGTGGAACAGCGGCGGGATATCATGGCCTGCAGGAACAGGGATCTCGTAGTAGCCGTCCCCGGTGTACATATACTCATACACATGGTAGCCGTTCTCCACAGTGGGCCAGTAAGATACAGGTTTCATGCCGCAATAGGGGTTCACTTCATAGGAAAACAGTTCGGTCTCCTTCTTCACCCCTCCGTCGATCAGGTTGCCGTCCCGGTCCGCCGTGCTGACGGTGGCCACAGGGATCTTTACGGTCATGCGCAGGTAAGCGTCATTTTTGCTGTTGTTCTTAATGGCCGGGTCTTTGTTGATCTCCATCCCCGCATACATATTTTCCGCCTGTTCCATGCCCAGAGCATCCGACGGCGTGGCATTGGAAGAGGTGGCGTTGGAGGAAGTAGCGTAGGTGCCGTCGGCGCGTTCCCCGTCCCAGTTCCTCTCATACAGGTTAAAGTCTACTTTACCTACGGTAAAACGGTTCTCGGCCGACTCGTGGTCTGTCATATAGGCCAAGGTCCCGCCCAGGCTCAAAAGGGCCAGCAGGCAAATGGCGGCCAGGATTTTGGCCCTGTTCCTAAATGTTGATTTTGATCTTTCCATAAATAAACCTCCGGTTTTATTGGTGTACTGCCTACATAGCTGCAATCTATATTAACGGAGCAGCAAATAACCGATAACGGGGATGTGGAACCGTACTTTGCCCTCAATGGCATCGAATGTAACAGGCTGGGAATCCCGCGTTTTATTGGCATCCCCTTTCGTGATGACGCTGCCTTGCTCTGTATCAACGGCAACGACGCGATGGGTTACCTTAGCATCTCCCGTCTGAAAGCTGACAATATCTCCCGGTGAAATAGTTTCCTCCTCCCTGTACTGACTGACATAGATTACGCTCCCGGCTTTAATGGCAGGTTCCATGCTGCTGCTTTTTACCACATAGGCCTTCATGTGGAACAGACCTGGAAGCCATACCGCAGCCGCTAAAAGCAGGGCGGCCGCAAGAGCAAGATTGATGGACCAACGAATTAGATATTGCATTGCTTTCTTCATGTTATTTCTCCTCGTATAATAAGTGTATAGCCAGTAGAAATGATGGTTATGCACTTATTCTTTCTATAGATTTATAGATGATCTGAGACACCTGGGATAAACCCTTTC
>CAJTGF010000089.1 GCA_910575585.1 Clostridiaceae bacterium | reverse complement strand
CTCCTGGTTCCCGTTTTGGGCTCATCGGAATGTCTGGCATATCTGAACCCGAACGGCACACAGCCTGCCTTCCCTCCCGGGCCCCGCAACAATCCCCGCCCATTGCTCACTCAACAATACAGCAATTCCATTATTTTGCCATTTTGCGTAAGAAATCGTTCTTAAGGGTCTAAATATCAATACTTACATAAAACATAAGATTTCTTACATCCTTTGCCGCTCCCTTGACCATAAGCATTTCCAGGCTTTATAATCTCCCCATAAGAGATATTAAGGAAGTCAGGGGGTGCAGACATGCAGCACGATAAGATCCGCCGAAAGCGGTTAAAATTCTACAGCGTTTCGCGTTTTATAACACAGCTGACAGCAGTTATGATGGTTGTTCTGGCAGCCGCGGCGCCGGCATGGGCGGCGGCCCAGAGGGAGACGGTGTCCACGGTTAAACTGACCGTGTACTGCGACCCGAAACCGGAGGTAGGGAAAGAGACGGGAACGGTGACCGTTACCCAGACAGACGGGCGCTTTTCCATAAGTGAACCGGCCTTTTATTACGACCCCGATGATATTGTATGGCTTCGGGGGGAGATCCCTGTGATCCGGCTGGAAGTGTCGCTGAATGACACGTTAACGTATCGGTTTACCTCCGCCACCAAAGTGACGGTTTCCGGTTTCCAAAGCGAGGTAAAGACGAAAAAGGTTCTCGGAGGCGGCGACAGTCTGCGTGTTGATATCACTCTGCCGAAAGTTACCGGCCCTCTGGGCGATATTGAGGATTATTATTGGGAGGGGAACACGGCCCACTGGTCCGACGCCGGCGACGGGGACCGATATGAAGTAAGGCTGTACCGGGGCAATACCCTGGTAAAGACCGTAAACACCAACAGGAACGAATTTGACTTTTATCCCTATATGACCAGGGCCGGGGAGTACAGCTTCCGAGTGCGGGGACTTAGCAGCCTGGATGGACAGAAAAGTCCGTGGACGGACAGGTCGGAAGATAATTCCATCAGCGCCTCCAGTGTCTACACAGGTTCCGGCCCCGGGGGGAGTCCGTCCCCTTCAGAGCCGGCAGGATGGCAGCAGGACAACAGAGGGTGGACCTACCGGCAGGCGGATGGAAGCCTGGTTCGCGGCAGATGGATTTATGTGGATAACAACTGGTTCCATATGGCAGATAACGCCTATATGGATACGGGCTGGATCTATACGGATAACAACTGGTTTTATCTCAATCCGGTCTCCGACGGCACCAGAGGAGCCATGAAGGTGGGCTGGCAGTATGTGGACAACAACTGGTTTTATCTCAATCCAATCTCCGACGGTGCCAGGGGGGCCATGCGGGCAGGCTGGCAGTACCTTAACGGTAATTGGTACTATCTGAATCCGATCTCCGACGGTACCAGAGGAGCCATGAAGACGGGATATCAGAAAGTTGGCGGCGTCTGGTATTACCTGGACCCGGGATCAGGCGTCCTCTGGGTCAACCGGACAGTGCCTAACGGAAGCGTGGCGGACAGCAGCGGGGTCCTCCATTAGACAAAGTTAATAGGAGAAGCAGGCCAAAGGGGGACGGGTGACGCCGGCTCTTTCGCCTGTTTTCTTATTTTACAGGTGACCATTGGCTTTGGTTTCATGTGAGGAAAGAAAAATCTTTGGGAAAATACCAAAAAATGGGTCAAAGTGGGAAAAATGTGTTTGATTTTATCGAAATAAGTATATATAATGGTAGAAAAAGACGAAAAAAGACCACTTTTTGGGGGAAAAGGGCCAGAGGAGCAGAGAATGGAAGCAGAGATCAGAGAATTTATGGAGTACCTGTCCCAAGAAAGGCAGGCTTCGAAAAATACGCAGATGTCCTACAGGCGGGATCTGGACCAGATGGAAGGGTACTTAAGAGAGCAGGGGATCGTGGAGACAAAGAAGGTGACCAGGACCGTGCTCAATTCCTACATCCTCTATCTGGAGAACCAGGGGCGGGCCGCTACCACGATTTCCCGTATGATGGCTTCCATGAAGGCATTTTTCCACTATGAGTTTCGCCAGGGAAAGATTAGCCGTGACCCGGCGGAGCTTCTGAAGGCTCCCAAAGTGGAAAAAAAAGTTCCCACCATTCTCTCTGTGGAAGAGGTCACAAGTCTTTTAAACCAGCCCGACGGCTCTTCTCCCAAAGAGATCCGGGACAAGGCTATGCTGGAACTTCTGTATGCCACCGGCATACGGGTTTCGGAGCTTATCGGGCTGCAGCTGGAAGACTTAAACCTTCCCATCGGATTTATCACCTGCCGGGACCAGAACAAAGAGCGTACCGTACCCTTTGGAAAGATAACAAAGCAGGCTCTGGAGCAATATCTGGATCAGGCCAGGTCCATTCTGCTGAAAGGAAAAGAGTCCGCCCTCTTATTTGTCAACTGCAGCGGAACTTCCATGAGCCGTCAGGGCTTTTGGAAGATCATCAAGCATTATGGGGCAAAAGCAGGCATCACCGCGGACATTACGCCCCACACGCTGCGTCACTCTTTTGCCGCCCATCTGATCAGCAACGGCGCGGATCTGCGGGCCGTGCAGTCCATGATGGGCCACTCCGATATGGCCACCACCCAGGCATACACGGCCTATGTGCAGAAAGAGGACCTGGTGAGAGCCGCATACCACACCGCCCACCCAAGGCAGTAAGGAGTACGTTGCATCCAAAAGAGCAGCCGGGATCCCTGTCTTTAGACAGAGGATGCCGGCTGCTCTTTTTTTATTCCGCCGTTTGTTTTGCGTGCAGGACTTCCACATAAGCAAGGATCAGCGGCGCTACTCCTTTGGCGTCATTCTGCACGATAGGTTCCCTCATATAATAGTCAAAGGTCCCTTCCCGCATCTCCTTGTTGCCGAGACCGGCCACAAGGCAGATGCCTCCCAGCTGCAATTCTCCGTCCTTTTCCCACAGATACTTCCTGCAGATCCCGTCAAAGGCCCGTTTGCCGTAAATAAAATAAGTAGGATTCAAAAGCCCCAGACGCACGCTCTTCATGATGGCATAGGCAAAGATGGCGGAACCGGAGGTCTCCAGATAATTGGGGGCAATGCCGCCCCGGTTCACCACCTGATACCACATGCCGGTGTCCTCATCCTGGTAGGGCAGCATGGAATCGATCAGCTCCCGGTAAATGCGGGAAAGCTCCCCCCGCTCCTTTGCCATGGCATCAGGCATGATCTCCACTGTGTCAATAAGGGCCATGGCATACCATCCCAGAGCCCGAAGCCAGAAACTGGCGGATAAGCCGGTGACCTTATCGCACCAGAAGGCGTTTCTGGAGTCGTCGTAGGCGTGATAGTAAAGCCCGTTCCGGGAATTTCTCATAAGTTCATAGACATTGAGGAACTGCCGGCAGCTGTCCTGGCAGTTTTTGGCCTCATTATAAGTAAGCTCATACTGCATATAGAAAGGCTGGGCCATGTACAGGCCGTCCAGCCATATCTGGTTGGGGTAGATCATCTTGTGCCAGAAATTGCCCGAGGAGGTGCGGGGCTGGCCTTTTAGCTGGCTGTATACGGTGTCAATGGCTTTCCGGTATTTTTCTTTTCCTGTCAGGTGATACAGATCGAACAGAGTCTTTCCCGCGTTTACATTGTCTAAGTTGTACTCTTTGGGATCATAGGAGGCGATGGAGCCGTCGTCTCGGACAAAGTAGTCGATAAAGCGGTCGGCAAAGTCCAGATATCGGGGGTCCTTTTTTATGCGGTACAGCTCCAGGATGGCTTTTATCATACAGCCGTCAATATAGTTCCAGGACGGTTTTTTCCCCTCCTTGATCTTCTCAATGTTCCAGACAGGAGCCTGGGGACTGCTCTTTTCCAGCAGCTGGTCAATATAGTGATTCAGGATTTCCATGATCAGTTACCTCCCTTTATGTAGTATATTTCTATGAAAAATCAGAAAATCAAACGTTTGCATATGGTAATATAGTACCATAAAACAAAAGTGATTAAAACTAGGAGATATGTACAAAAAATATAAATAAACATATACAAATTCACTAATTGACAGATGGTATCATCAATGATAGAATGAAATTGTTAAGAAAATAATGCATGTTTGGTCATAATCGTAAAAATGAAAGCAGTTACATATGGCGAATATGCATAATTTTTAAGAATTATGTGCAAACCTTTGCAAACACACCACCATGAAAGGCAAAGGGAGACATAAATAAAAGAAAGGGAGAAGATATCATGAGAAAAAGTATTAAGAAAGCAATGGCACTGACCTTGTCCGCGATTATGGCATTGTCTCTTACCGCGTGTTCCGGCAAAAGCAGTTCCGACGGTTCTTCGGGAGGAAGCGGTTCCGGTTCCGGGGACGGCGGCCAGGTAGAGCTTAAGTTTTCCTGGTGGGGCGGCGATTCCAGGCATGAGGCCACGGAGAAAGCTATCCAGGCATTTATGGCCAAATATCCCAATATCACCGTGACCGCGGAGTACGGGGCGTGGAGCGGATGGGAGGAGAAGCAGGCGCTTAATATCATGGGCGGCAACGCTGCGGACGTTATGCAGATCAACTGGAACTGGATTGAATCCTACAGCGGCAACGGAAAGAATTTCGCGAACTTGGAGGATTACAAGGATGTGCTTGACCTGACCCAGTTTCCGCAGGAGAGCTTGGATCTGTGCAAGGCCGACGGCAAGCTGATGGCGGTTCCGGTGGCTTTGACGGGAAGGCTGTTCTACTGGAACAAGACTACCTTTGACGAGGTAGGCGTGGCCATTCCCACAGACGAGGCGTCCCTTTTCGCGGCAGGCGAGGCGTTCCAGGCATATGATCAGGACTATTATCCGCTGGCCCTGGGCGAGTACGACCGGATAATCTTCCTTGTGTATTACTTAGAGTCCGTATACGGCAAACCGTGGGTGCAGGACGGTCAGATCCAGTATACGGCAGAAGAGATCACGGCAGGCATGGAATTTATCAATAAGCTGGAAGACGGTCATGTGATCCCGACTCTGGCAGTCCTTAACGGCGATATGGCAGACTCCATTGACAAGAACGCCAAGTGGATCGACGGCAAGTACGCAGGCATCCTTGAGTGGGATTCTTCCGCGTCCAAGTTTGAGCAGGCGGTGAAGGAGAGCACCAACAAGCCAGGCCAGGAGTTTGTTATCGGCGAGTTTGTGAAGTTCGGCGATCATGACGGCGGATTTACCAAGATCTCCATGGGACTTGCGGTGGCTGCCAACAGTGCCCATCCTAAGGAGGCGGCTATGCTCATCAACTTCCTGTTAAATGATCCGGAGGGCGTTGAGATTTGTTCTACAGAGCGCGGTATCCCCTGCTCGGCAGCAGCCGTGAAAGTGCTTGACGAGAAGGATCTGGGCAACGCGCTTGTGAAAGAAGCCAACGCAAAGGTTCTTGGATTCTCCAAGTTCCCCCTGGATACCAAGTTTGAGCACAACGACTTAAAAGCCAATCCCGACGGCGTTTACTACAAGGTGTTCGGCAAGCTCAGCTCCGATGATATCGACGCTGCCAAAGCTGCCGAGGATCTGATGAAAGGCGTCAATGAGTGTCTTGGCAACTAAATGCTGCTTTGGGTGAAGCTTCGTAAAGCGCGAAAAGATTGATTGGATGGCCGCCGGGATCGTTCCGGCGGCTTCCCTAAGACCGGACTGTGGCGGAGTTTTACGGGAAGGAGAGATCCTATGGATGTAATGGAAGCAGTGAAAGATAAGGCCAGGTACAGGGAGATCGTGGAGTATTTTGATAAAATGGTCGATCCCGGTACGGAGCAGACGGCGCTGCTCATTGATGCCATAGAACAGATGTCAGAGGAGATATTTGAGCACTATAAAGCCATGCAGGTGATATTTAAAACGGCAGTGGCTGATATATTGATGAGGAGAGACAGGGAGGGCGGCTTTGACTTCCTGACCGATTCTCAAAAGGGTCAGCTTTCCTATGCGCTCAGAAAAGCGGGGGCTTTACGGGTGCTTTTGTGGGAGAAGTATGAAGCGTATGACCGGGAACTTCAATGAGAGAACATTCCTATTAAATGAGGAGGTAACAGCATGAAGCAGAAAAAAGGCTTTAGCAAGGCGTTGGTAGAAAACGTGGGCTTTTGGTTCATCGTGCCGTGGCTTATCGGATTTCTGTGTTTTAAAGTATATCCCTTTGCGTCCTCTCTGTACTACAGTTTCACCAACTATGACCTGTTTACCGGGATCAGCAAACATGGCCTGATGAACTATCAGACCATCTTTACGGACGAGGATATTGTCAGAGCGTTTCAGGTAACTTTTAAGTATGCCATTTTTGACGTGCCGCTGAAACTGGCGTTTGCGCTGTTTATTGCGTACATATTGAATTTTAAGCTGAAAGGCGTGAATTTTTTCAGAACCGCGTACTACATCCCCTCCATTCTGGGCGGTTCCATTGCCATCGCCATTTTGTGGAGAGCCGTGTTCAACACGGACGGCCTTATTAACACGGTTATCACGGCCTTTGGAGGTGAGAAGATCAACTGGATGGCAAGCCCCAACGGCGCTTTGACGGTAATCGTTCTATTGCGTGTGTGGCAGTTCGGTTCCGCTATGGTCATCTTTTTGGCGGCGCTCAAGGGCGTGTCGGAGGATCTGTACGAGGCGGCGTCTATTGACGGGGCAGGCAAATGGACCCAGTTTTTTAAGATCACGGTACCCCTGATCACTCCGGTCATCTTTTACAACCTGATCACCCAGCTGTGCCAGGCGTTCCAGGAGTTTAATGGACCGTTTTTGGTGACCAAGGGCGGGCCAAACGGCGCTACGACCCTGATCTCCATTTTGATCTACAACAATGCCTTCCTGCGCCACAAAATGGGCATGGCCAGCGCTCAGGCGTGGGTGCTGTTCGTGATCGTGTGTGTTTTGACCGCGGTTGCGTTTGTGAGCCAGAAGAAATGGGTTTACTATTCTGATGAGGACGGGAGGTAAGAGAATATGACAAGAGAACAGAGAAAAAAGATCAGTACAGTCATTCGCTACGTCCTGTTGGTGGCGGTGGGATTTATCATGGTATATCCGCTCATCTGGATGGTGGGAGCTACTTTTAAGACCAATTCGGAGATTTTTACCAGCGCATGGTTCTGGCCAAAGAATCCGGTGTTCGACGGATACAACGACGCGTTCAAGAGCTACGGCGGCAAGATTAACCTGCTTACCTCCATGCTCAACACCTACAAGATTGTGCTTCCGAAGGTGGTGTTTACCATTATCTCAGCAACCGTTACCGCCTACGGCTTTGCCAGGTTTGACTTTAAGGGTAAGGGCATCATGTTTTCCCTGATGATGGCTACTTTGTTTCTGCCTCAGGTGGTCCTTAACGCGCCCCAGTATATCATGTTCAATAAGTGGGGATGGACCAATTCCTACCTGCCTCTGGTGATCCCGTCCCTGTTTGCGGCGGACACGTATTTCGTATTTATGCTGATCCAGTTTTTAAGGGGCGTGCCAAAGGAACTGGAGGAAGCGGCCAAGATCGACGGCTGCAATTCCCTTAAGACTCTGTGGTATGTGATCGTTCCTATGTTAAAGCCGTCGCTGGTATCCTGCGCCCTGTTCCAGTTTATGTGGACATCCAACGATTTTATGGGGCCGTTGATCTACATATCAGACATGGATAAATATACCAATTCCATTTACCTGCGCATGTCCATGGACGGCGATGTAGGGTTCCAGTGGAACAGGATTCTTGCCATGTCCCTGATCTCCATTATCCCGTCTCTGGTGGTGTTCTTCTGTGCCCAGGATTCGTTTATTGACGGTATCGCGGCAGGCGGTGTAAAGGGTTGATCGGTATTTAGAAGCTGCAAGGGGACTCTCGCGGGGGAGTCCCCTTTGACGTATTTATGGAGGAAATGATGATGGAGTTAAAGGTGATCTTTTGTACGGCCCGGTGCGTGACCGTGGAGATCTGCGACGGCAGCATCTACGAGTCCCGGGAAGATAAGGAACTATACGTAAACGGCAGGTTTTACGAGAAGACCAGAAAAGCGGTGGTCAGTATTTACGGCTTAAAGCCGGATACCAGGTATGTGATCGCCGTGAAAGCCAGGGGCGGGGAGGGAACGGTGACGGTCCGGACACCGGGGGAATTTGTGACTTTGAACGTGAGGGAGTTCGGGGCAAAAGGTGACGGGATTCAGGATGACACGCTCTTTATCCAGGCTGCTATCTTAAGCTGTCCGGCGGACAGCCGGGTGCTGATTCCGGAGGGAACCTACCGGGTCACCAGCCTGTTTTTAAAAAGCGGGCTTAGGCTGGAGCTGGCGGAGGGGGCCGTGCTGTCGGCGGACACGGACAGGAGCAGATTTCCCATCCTGCGGGGGATCATTGAAAGCTATGACGAGCAGGGGGAATACAACCTGGGAACGTGGGAGGGCAATCCGATTGATTGTTTCAGCTCCATCCTTACAGGCATCGATGTGGAGAATGTGGAGATCTACGGTCTGGGAGTCATGGACGGCAATGCCGGCCCGGACAACTGGTGGCATGACCCTAAGGTGAAGCAGGGGGCGTTCCGGCCCAGGATGATATTTTTAAACCGGTGCAGGAACATTACGATTCAGGGGATTCAGGTCCAAAACAGCCCCAGCTGGAATATCCACCCCTATTTTTCCAGGGGGCTTAAGTTTATTGACATGAGCGTACTCAACCCCAAGGACTCTCCCAATACCGACGGCCTGGACCCGGAGTCCTGCCGGGATGTGGAGATCGTAGGCGTGTATTTTTCCGTGGGGGATGACTGTATCGCGGTGAAGTCGGGGAAGATCTACATGGGTTCTAAGTACAAGACGCCGTCCCGGGATATCCTAATCCGCCAGTGCTGCATGAGGGACGGCCATGGCTCCATCACCATTGGGAGCGAGATGGCAGGCGGCGTGAAAAATCTGACGGTGAGGGACTGCCTGTTCCTTCACACGGACAGAGGGCTTCGGATCAAGACCAGGAGAGGGCGGGGAAAGGACGGGGTTATTGACGGCATACGGTTTGAGAATATCCGCATGGACCACGTTATGACCCCTTTTGTCATCAACAGTTTTTATTACTGCGACCCGGACGGCCACAGTGATTATGTGGCGTCTAAGGAGGCGCTGCCTGTGGACGAGAGTACGCCCCGGATAAAACGACTGGAATTTTCACATATCCAGGCGGACAACTGCCATGTGGCGGCCGCGTATCTGTACGGACTGCCGGAACAAAAGATTGAGCAGGTGGAGATGAGGCATGTGCGGATTTGTTATGCCGCGGACGCTGTGTCCGGGGAGCCGGCTATGCTGGACGGCGCGGAGCGTGTGAGCCGTATGGGGATCTTTGCGGGAAATATTGAGACCCTTGTGCTGGAGGATGTAGAGATACAGGGACAAAATGGGAAAAAAATAATCACGGAACATATTGAACATTTGGTGGAAAGGTGATATGGTAGAAAGCGTGCTTGTTTGACGGAATGTGACGGCACAGGCAGGTCTGCGGGTTTACTGCTCCTGCCGCGGAAATGATTGAGAGTCGAGGAAGGTGCGGCATGGCGGTTACGATAAAGGATATTGCGAAAAAGGCGGGAGTTTCTTATTCTACGGTGTCCAGAGTCCTCAATGACGTGGGGGCGGGAAAGTCGGAGAGCCGTCAGAGGATCCTGGATATTGCCAAGGAGATGGGGTATGTACCCAATCAGGCGGCCATTAATCTAAAGAGCAGCCGTTCCCACACCATTGGCCTGTTTTTTTCTACCATCAGCAAGATGACATCGCCTTTTGTCCTGCATGATGTCCTGACAGGCGTGTATAATATTGTAGGAAGCCGGTACAATGTGGCGGTCAAGGGAATCGATATGCACGAGGAGGGGACGTTAAACCCCACGCTGTTTGACGGCATCATCGTGCTGTCCCAGCGGTCAGAGGACAGTTTTTTTATCGAGGAGGTCCTGGAGAAGAAGATTCCCATGGTGGCCATCTGCCGTATCGTCTACTATGATGTGCCAAATGTGGTGACCGATGAGGCCCAGGCCATGGAGAGGGCCATGGACCATCTTTTGGACAACGGCCACCGGAAGATCGCGGTCATAGGCGGGCTGCCGGGGGTGGATTCCACCAGGCTGCGGCACCGGGGATGGAGAGCGTCCATGGTCCGCCACGGCCTGGACCCGGAGGAGGTTCCGGTGGAAGAGGGAGATTACCGCTATACCAGCGGATACCGGGCCGCCAGAAGGATCCTGGAGAGGCAGGAGAGACCTACGGCCATTTTGTGCTTTAATGACGAGATGGCGTTTGCCGCCAGGGCGGCGGTGTACGAGGCAGGTCTTACGGTGCCGGACGATATCTCTCTTGTGGGTTTTGACAACTGGGACATGTCGGGCTACGGCACCATGCGTCTGACTACGGTGGAAAGAAATATGGGAGATTTGGCCAGAGAGGGAACACGGGTCTTGCTTCGGCGCATAGAAGATGGTATTATAGATAACAGCAGGATATTCCTGGATAACCGATTGATCATCCGGGAAAGCGTAAAAGACATAAGGGAGAAGGAAAACTGATGAAGAGAGTAGAAGATTACGTAAGAAGTATTCCGGATTTTCCGGAGCCGGGGATCATTTTCCGGGATGTGACCACCATCCTGCAGGATGCGGACGGATTGGCGCTGGCCATTGACAGCGTCGTGGATCTTTTGAAGGATGTGGATTATGATGTGGTGGTGGGGCCGGAATCCCGCGGGTTTATCTTCGGCGTGCCGGTGGCTTACGCTATGCGCAAGGGGTTTGTGCCGGTGAGGAAAAAGGGAAAACTGCCCTGCGAGACCATTTCCATGGAGTATGACCTGGAGTACGGAAGCGCTGTGGTTGAGATGCACAAGGATTCCATTAAGCCGGGACAGAAAGTGGTCATCGTGGATGATCTGATCGCTACAGGCGGCACCATTGAGGCTATCATCAAGATGATCGAGCAGCTGGGCGGCCAGGTGGTGAAGATCTGTTTTGTCATGGAACTGGCCGGTCTTAAGGGGCGGGAGAAGCTAAAAGACTATGAGGTTGCTTCCGTGATCACTTACGAAGGGAACTGATATAAGGACAGGGAAGGTCTGGAGGATGCGTCCAGACCTTTTTCGTTGTCAGGGGAGAATGGAAAGATGGGCGATACGGTGAAGAGGATGACTGCGGTATGGGCGGTCTTTTTGGCGGTGTCCCTGGTGTGGGGCTGCGGAGGAAGAAAGGAAGGGGAGGGACCGTCAGAGGCGATTACCCTGACCCTTGCCAACAATCATCCCGACGATTACTGCACCACAAAGGCGGTGGAGTGGTTTGCGGACGCGGTGCGGGAGCGGACAGAGGGCAGGGTGGTGATCGAGGTGTACAACAACGGAAAGCTGGGGGACACGGTTTCCTGTCTGGAGCAGATGCAGTATGGAGGGATTGACATTGTGAAGGCCGACGTCCCTACCATGACCAATTTTGTGACTACGTTTAATGTACTGCAGATGCCTTATATCTATCAGAACACAGAACACTTTTGGAAGGTCCACGGCGGGGAGATCGGTATGGGGATCCTGCGGGGAAAGGCCATGGAGGAGAAGGGGATGTACGGCCTGACGTTTTATGACGCGGGGACCCGGTGCTTTTACAACAGCAGAAAGCCTATGGAGTCCATAAAGGATATGAGGGGGATGCGGATCCGCATCCAGGAGTCCAATCTGATGATGGCCATGATCACAGCCCTGGAGGCCCAGCCCATGGTGACTACTTACGGGGAGGTGTACCAGGCTTTGGAGTCCGGCGCGGTGGATGGGGCGGACAATTCCATTGTCAATTATCTGGAGCAGTCTTTTTATAAGGTGGCGCCCTACTTTCTGGAGGATGACCACACGTACTCGGCGGATCTGCTGGTTATGAGCCGTCAGAGCCGCCAGAATATTGGGGATGAGGATCTGGAGGTGATCGACGGGGCGGCGCTGGAGTCGTGGGAGCTGCAAAAGAAGTTGTGGGCAGAGGCGGAGGATGAGGCCAGGGAGAAGCTAAAGGATATGGATGTGGTTATTACCCGGATGTCTCAGGAGGACTTTGCGTATATGTATGAGATCTGTCTGCCTTTGTGGTATGACTATGACCACAGAGACGAGGTTTTGGATCTGCTGGACCGGATCGTGGCGGCAGGGCGGTGAGGGGAAGGAAAAAGGGGCTGTTAACAGCCCCTTGGATATGGAAACGGATTATAGCTATGGCGTTGCGCCAACCATAGTTGGTTAAGTTTCTTTCTCTCATCCAAAAATTTTTGATTATCTCTTGCAGGGTGTATCCGGTTCGTTAAAAGTACCATGGCTTCTTTTCTGTTCCTATCTATCAACATAGAAGTACCTGTAAAACCAGTGTGATAAAGGGTATGGCTTCCGTATTCTTTGCTCCATCCCAATGTTCTTCCAAAGACCTGGGTTTCCTGGATCATCCGGAATATTTTTGGGGGAAACAGCGCCGGATCCTCTTGTAGATATGCCTGGGCAAAGGCTGCCATATTTTCCAGCGTAGAAAACAGACCCGCGCTGCCGCTTTCTCCAAGAAGCCATGCTTTGGAGTCGTGGACTTGTCCACATATGAGTCCTCTCTGCAGAGTTTTCTCTGTGGGCAGGCACTGTTGTGTATCAAAAACAGAGAATGATGTGTGAGCCATGTTCAGGGGAGAAAAGATATGGGTTTTGAAACTTTTCTCCAGAGAGCCTTTTTCAGGAACACCTTTTCCTTCTTTTATGATCAGTCCCAGAAGGATGTATCCCACATCTGAATAAATAAATCGTGTTCCTGGTTCGTACACCGGTTCGGTCTGAAATAGCCGCTCCATGATATTGTCTCTGGTCAGCGTCTGCTTAGCTGCGATTTCTGCCGGGAGGCCGCTGTTATGCAGAAGAAGGTTTTCTACGGTAATGTATGTATGGCGAAAGCCGGGAAGAAGAGTTTTTACCGGCGTATCCAGTGTGAAAGCGCCTTCTGCCACAAGCTGCATGATCCGGCTCGCGGTTCCTACTACCTTGCTTAAAGACGCCAGATCATAGCAGAGTCCCGCCTTCACCGGCAGACGGTCATAGGGCGGGATCTGTCCCATGACTCCGTCGTATGACAGGAAGGTTTTTCTCTCATTTACAAATGCCAGGGAAAATCCCCACAGCGTCTTCGCTTCTACCAAGGATCTTAGATGTTCAATGACCTGATGTTCCCTTATGTTTGTATCCGTCAAATGGCGGCCTCCTGGCTTATCTGCGCTTCTGCCAGCTTCAGCGCGTCTCTCACCCGCCCGTTTGCCTGCTGCAGCAGTGTCTGCGCTTGCGCGCTGTTGCATCCCGCCAGAAGCATAACAATAGCTTGGGGTACGTCCATATTGGTCTCATTAAGAACAGCCCTTGCCCGGTCTGTGTCAACTCCCGTGATCTGGGAGATCATACCGCAGGAACGCGCGATTAATTTTTCGTTGGTAGGCTGTACATGGACCATATAATTTTGGTACACTTTTCCTAAACGGACCATGACTCCTGTGGAGATCATATTGACGGTCATTTTCTGCGCTGTGCCTGCTTTCATCCTGGTGGAGCCGCTGATCACCTCCGGACCGACAACCGGAGCGATGGAGATCTGCGCTGTCTCTGCCATAGCGCTGTCTTTGTTGCAGGTGATGGACACGCTTAGGGCTCCGATCTTATTGGCGTATTCCAAGGCGGACAACGTATAGGGAGTACGTCCGCTGGCGGCAATGCCGATCACGCAGTCCATGTCTGTCAGAGAGACTTTTTTTAAATCTTCTACAGCCAGTTCTTTGGAATCCTTGGCGCCCTCTACGGCGCAGTACATGGCCTCGTCTCCTCCTGCTAAAATGCCGAAGGCTCTTTGGGGAGATACGTCGTAGGTAGGAGTCAATTCCACCGTATCCAAAGTACCCATCCTGCCGGAGGTGCCTGCTCCGCAGTAAATGACCCTTCCTTCATTGATTGTTTCTGTAGTCAGGCTTTTGATATCTACCATCTGCCTTGTCCTCCTAATCTTTCACTTTTAGTCTTTCTACAAGTTTTCTGGTCTTTACCAGTTCTATCTCAATGGCTTTCAGATCATCTTGGATCAGGCCCAGATACAGAATATCCGCCATCATCATAGAAGTGTTTTTGGATGTAAAGGCTCCAATCCTCATGACATCTTCCTGGTTGGGAACAAAAAGGCAGATATCCGCGATCTTTGACAGCCTGGAAGGACTGTTTCTGGTCACTGCGATTACGGTGATATGCTGTTCTTTGGCGGCCTTGCATGCTTCAATGATCTCTATGGACTGTCCGCTGTAAGAAAAAGCCACTACGGCATCCTTTTCATCCATATAACTGAAAAATTCCATGACCATATTGGTGTCCAGACTGAAAAAGGTGTCAAAATCCGCCCGTTTCAGCTTGTAATAATATTTCATATTAATATTTTTTGTGGATTTGCGCTTTGACGCGGATATGGCGCGCGTTATCTGCGTATATTCATGGTATAGGATTTACAACAACAATGTTAAGACGGCGGAAGGCTTTGGAACTTCGGCTATTGCGATGACCTATAATCTGGCAGAATGGAAAGGAGCATTTGACACAGTGAGTACAGAGAAAAGTCCGTTTTTAAATATGGGGTGTACCTGCTTTAGCTGGGAAACAGAGGACGGGATGCATCTGTTGGGCAGGACCTATGATCAGTGCGGGAATCTGAAAGGAAACCGGATTGCGGCGGTTCCAAGAAATTATCCATTAAAATTGGAGATCAATGAGAGAGAGGATCGACATATCCGCAGCCGGTATGCGTTCGCGGGCATGGCGGTCACGGGGCTTGCCAGCCCGGTGATGGTGGATGGGATCAATGAGATGGGGGTCATGGGCGGTCTGCTCAATTATCCCGGTTATGCGGCTTATGACGTGGTGAGGGACAGCAGGCATATGAATATCCACCCAGGATTTCTTACAGGGTATCTGTTGAGCCAGTGTGCTTCCGTGGAGGAGGCTGCATCGATCCTGCCGTCATTAAACCTGACGGGGGAGAGGATCTTTGGCCAAGAGATGACCGTGCATTATATTTTTTCTGACAGGACCGGAGAGACGATCATCATTGAGCCGGATAAAGGCGGACTCCAGATCCACCGGGATACCATAGGAGTCATGACCAACAGCCCCGGATATCAGTGGCAGCAGACGAATCTGTGCAATTACGCTTCCGTGTCCAATGTGTTGGATGCTTCCCGGGATTATATTGACGTCAAGCTGCGGGGAACAGCCGTCAGCTCCGGCGGCGGGTTCGGACTTCCCGGGGACTATTCTTCGCCGTCCCGATTTGTGCGTATGGCGGTGATGAAGCATTACGCAATCAAGGGAAAAGATGAGATTGACGGAGTCAGCAGGATGTTTAACCAATTTTCCGCAGTCAATATCCCGGAGGGCATTGTTATGAGACAGGAAAATGGGGATGACAAGAAGGAAGTCACCTATGATCAGACCTTGTGCATAAGCGTTATGTGCGCGGAAAGCAGGACATACTATTTTTCTACATGCAGAAGCAGAAGGATCAGCGCGCTGCGGTTGACAGGAATGGCAGGGAAGGAGGATATTGCGTATTTTGAGTTTCCGGAGAAGGAGGATATCATGTATATGAATTAGAACATTGTCTTCCGGTGATTTGGAATGTACTCTCGGAATCTCTCTTGCGCCTGCTTTTGCGGATGATTTTCCGTCAGATGCGCATAAATTTAATCAACGTACGTTCCACGTACGCCTCATAAATTTATGCGCATCTGACGGAAAATCATCTCACAAAATCAGGCACAAAGAGACTCCGAGCGTACATTTGGAAGAAAAAGGCGGAAACATCTTTTACAGGATGTCTCCGCCCTTTTCAGGTTCCATGTCTGTGGGTTTGTGGATATCAGCAGTAAAACTCCATAGGATAAGTCATATACTCAATCTCGTCCAGCTCATCCAGGGTGATAAGTCCCGCGGGAGCCCGGAGCACTGCGGGGATGCGGTTTACGATGGTGGCGCAGGTGTGCTCAACGGTGGCGGGTTTTACTACATGAAATTCCGTATCCGGCTCGCCGGTGATCTTCCAGTCGCACATATCTCCGTCGTCGGGACCGTATACCTTGCCGATGCACTGGGTCTCGATAACGGGACCCTGGAAGGTTTCTGTGGTCACAACGGCCGCCATGCCGATGCAGTTGCCGCTCTTGATGTCCTTGCCCATGGTGGAGGAGTACAGATCTCCATCGTGGAAGTAGGGAACGCATTTCTGGGTCTGGCTCTTGATGGTCCAGCCCATTTTCGCCGCCAGGGCTTCGTTGGAGTTCCACACATAAGAAGGCTCTAAAACTTCGGGATGGGCGATCTGCTTCTCAAACTCTTCGGGAGTCAGGTCTACGCCGTGGGCTTTTGCCAGGGCCAGGCCGTAGTCTTCTACGTTGTAGCTTACGGCGCCCTCGATCTTCTTGATGTTATGGCAGCTTCCGGCAACCACGCTGACCATATTTACCCAGAACGTGTCCTCCATGCCGCTGCCTGTGAACGTGCAGTTGTTCTCCTTGGCCAGCACGTCCAGTTTGTTGGCCCGCACAGGATCTGTGGTCCAGCAGTAGGTGGCTTCCTCGCAGGTGGTGATTACGCTGATGCCCCGGCTCAAGCAGTTTACAAAGTGATCGTAGCAGTCGCTTACCAGGCTGAACAGGGTGACCACGGCGATATCGGGATCCGTGTTGTCTAAAACTTCGTCGGCATTGTCGCTGATGAGAACGCCTGTCTTTACGCCCAGCTCCGCGTAATCGCCGACATCCATGCCTACGATCTCAGGATTCACGTCAATGGCGCCTACGATCTGCGCGCCTTTCTCATAGAGATAGCGAAGAATGTATTTGCTCATTTTGCCGCAGCCGTACTGCACTACTTTAATCTTGCTCATAGGAAACTCCTCCTTCTTGGGAAACAAAATTTTCGGATAGGTTTAGTATATAACCTGATGCCGGGTGAGAGTCAAGGAAGATTGTGGAAAATTTAACAGGACAGGTTTGGGAAATCCGGGGACAAAAAACGGGACGAAAAATGACAGATTTACAGTGGAAAAAGAACAAGGAAAAGACATCATAAACAGTGATGGAAACGAAATATTAAGAAAATATAAAATATATTGCTGAAAAATAAAAAAGGATTATAATAAACTTATACGATTCGACCAAAAACCCTGATGTTACTTTAGAGTTTTGGAGGCGCTGCTATGGAAGATAAGATGATGAAGATTGGGGAGATGGCGCAGTTTAACCGGGTGTCCGTTCCCACCCTTCGGCTGTATGACAAGGTGGGGATCCTGAAACCATGCTATACCGATCAAAAGACGAATTACCGGTATTACAGTATCCACCAGAAGGCGCGGCTGGATATGATCCAGTATATGAAAGAGCTGGGCATGAGTCTGGGGGAGATCCGGGAAATCCTGGAAAAGGGAGATATCCAGCTGATCGAGTCTACTCTCATCAGCAAGAAAAAGCAGGTGAAGGAGGAGATCGCTCAGCTGGGGCTGCGTCTTGGAGCCATTACCCGGGCTATTGAAAGCGTGGAGCGGTTTCGGAAAGCGCCGGACTGCGGCATGATCACTGTGGAGTATATTTCCCACCGGAAGGTGTATGTGATGCACACGGACACCAACTTTTATGAGCACGATATCTCCGTGTATGAGGAGATCCTGGAGGACTTGAAGGAAAATCTTATCAATCAGGGGCTGCCCCAGGTTTATTACTGCAACGCGGGGACCATTATGAGGAAAGAGGATTTTTTGAGCCTGAAAATGGTATCCCATGAGATCTTTCTGTTTGTGGACGACGATTTTCCGGACCATGAGTCTGTGCGGCGCATTGACAGCGCCATGTACGCCTGCATTTATCTGGATAGCTTTGATGAAGAACGCGAGTACGCGAAACGGCTTCTTGGATACTGTGAGGAACATGGGTATGCGGTGTGCGGGGATTATATCTGTGAGGTTTTGACGGAGTTTAATGTGTTTGACAGTGAGAAAAGGTCTATGTTTTTAAGGCTGCAGGTACCCCTTCGGTTTCGGTGAAGGGGTTTTTTAATTTGGTTGCAGCCAGCGGCCGCGATGTGTTATAGTATTGGTACCGGATGATAGAGGGACATAGAAGAACCTGTCATCAAAAGAATAAACAGTCATTTTATGGGAGAGTCTTTCTCCCATGCCGTTTGGCAAATATCTGGATATCCGCCTGAGATCAGGCAGAATTTCAAAGAAATATGGGATCAAATAATAGATAGATAACAAAGGTACAGCAGAAATTTATTGTCCGGGAAAGGAAAAGAAGTTATAATAAAGACAGTTCTTGTATGTCTCCCGCAAAAAGGAGGCAGTTGTGAAAAAACAGAAGAGAAAAGAAAACGCGAAAAAAGGGACAGGCAGAAAACGGGAATATTACCCTATGGAGGATCGGGCGCTGAAGGAGGCAGCGCGTTTTATGGGGGAGGAGTTGCTTCCTCTTTTAGACCCTTAAGAACGATTTCTTGCGCAAAATGGCAAAATAATGGAATTGCTGTTTAGTTGAGTGAGCAAAGGCGGGGATTGTCGTGAGGCCAGTCAGAGGAGAGCTGTCCCGTCCGGGTTCAGATATGCCGAACATTCCGATGAGCCCAAAGCGGA
>CAJTGF010000088.1 GCA_910575585.1 Clostridiaceae bacterium | reverse complement strand
CTTTAAGGTATAATAAGCGGTAGATACAAACTCATCTCTTTTCGTGTGGATTTTGGTTTAGTCGCTTAAATTATACCGCAAAGAGACTGAGTTTGTATTTTTATTTTTCAAAAATCAAAAAGTTGTAAACTGGTGTATCAAATTGATAACTCATTTCTCTTAATCCAATCGTGACTCCCTTTTTGGGGTATATCCATAGAACGCCCATATCTCTTGCCGCTTGTTTCAAAGTGTATTTTTTATCTGATATGGCAGCTACAAACAGAACATCTTTAATTTCTGAATAGGGCAGCCGCTTTTTTTCCAGTACCAGTCCTTTTTCATAAAAACGTGCTGCACCGTCTCCACGTTTCTTTGGAACCTCTACAACTAATTTCCCAAATTCCGCATCCGGCGCACCGCTTGCAAAACTTCCGCTCCATTCTAAAATACATTCTCCACCATGTTTGCTCCGGTGTTCCTCCGCCTTTTTTGCCCGGTTTGCTCGTTCAGCATAAAACGATTTCAAATACCAAACAATGAGCGCTGTACCGCCTACAAAAAATAATGTAACAATTAGTACACTCAGCATAATATAATCTCTCCTTTTATGTATTTATTCTGAATTGAGTGCTTATCTTAACCATATAAGAATCTACCGCCCTGTTTCAAATATCAAATAATGATTCCAGCCGTTCCTGGGCCGACTCATCCTTTGTCACGAACCAGAAGGCACATTCTTCGCTGTCATACAGCCCAACAGCCTGTCCTTCCATCGCCTGATAAAGTATCCGGGTATTGCCTGCGGCTACCCTGTCCGTAATGCCTGCGATCGGGGACAGATACGGATGCAGCCTCCCTCCTTCCAGAAGCATTGCCGGTTCAAAATCCGGGAACTCCCAAAGGATCAGATCCAGTTCCTCATCACAGGCCAGCGCCCACAGAAATTCTGCCGCAAGGAAACCGTCTAAAATACCATATGCGTTCCATTGGGAAACGCCATCATTGGCACGGCGGTACAGAAACGGACTGTTAAGTTCTGCCGCCCAGTGATATACTGCCTGGTTTTCCTCCAGAAAGTTCAGCCTGCCATCCTTTGTCTGCTTCAGACCGGAAAGAGGACGTACCACATTATAACTGCGGTAAAACTTACTTGGCAGAAAGCGGTAAAACTCTGTCATCGGCAGCGGAAGCGGATTTCCCAGACGGACTTCTGCCCGGCCGATGCTTTCCTCCTTCGCTCCTCTGCCCTCAATTCCGGAAAATTCACAGAGGAACTGTAATACCGGGGCAATGGATTCCAGCTCCCGTTCCTGGGGCGGTTCGGGCGGAGCCGAATTGAAGATGGGATGCCCGTCCTGGCTTTTTATCCAGACATATTTGAAGCCCATCCGCTTCATGAGCTGCTCCAGTTCTTTGTCGGTCTTACCGCCAAAATAGGCCGTTTTTGAATAGAGAATGTATCCGCATAAAAGCTGGAATGGCTCTTCCATAAAGTTTACATTAAAATTTATTCTGACACTGGAAAGCTGTTCTAAGGGGATATGATAAAAAGCATTCAGGGGAAGTTCCTTCAGTCTTTTCCAATAGTCTGCCGTCTTATCCCGGTTGACGGCTATAACGCTGGGCTGGGCCTGGGTCTGCTGGTATCCCAGCCACTCCACAATCCATCTGGAAAGGTTTGACTGATTACACGGCACTTCATGGCCCGCCAGATGCTTTTCTTCTTTACGTGTTTCCGGCGATATATAGAGGCCCCACATCTGGGGATCTTCCAGATTGTCGTTGCTCATAATGTCCTTGCTTTTATGATACCGGCTTACTTCAAATCCATAACCGTACCTTTCATGCCGACAGAAGGGCAGAATCGTAATGACTGTATCCGTCCAGCAGATACGTTTATAAATTTTCAGTTCCTCAAAAGGAATCAGATTTCCCTTTCCTGAAAAGGCTGGGTCATCGGGATGAAAGGTCAGATATAACTCCTTAAGAGCCTGGGGCAGAGCAAATCCCAGCTCTCTCTCCTTGTCTACAATGTCCTCCGATGTCACAGAACTTTTCATGCTGCTGCCAAAAGACTTTATCTTACACAGTTCCTTCAGTATCACAGTAATATACCTCCATCTCTCCTAAAGCATATTTTAAGATCATTTCTTATGTCAGCCAGCTCAATCCCATCTTTGTTTCTTCTTCCAGATTCTTCAGTGGCTCTTCTCCGTGAGCAGCTACATACAGCGTTTTCAACCGCTTATCGTAGACAGCGATTATGTTATTTTCAGGAGAGTGATACAGCTGCTGCATATTTTCCATTGTCAGTTTCTGAAAACAAGGTATTAGATTTTTTCCCAATGCTCCTTTTGCACTTAACGATTGCTTCGTACATTGAGGGATTTCTGCCAGAACAATTCCCAGGTCTTCTCTGTTCATGATGTTCCAGAATAATTGAGTTACAACAAACCCATCTATCACACCATATTCGCTCCACGAACCATCCATTTCCGAACGATAAACGATTGGCGACAGATGCTCAAACGCATAATCAAACACGCCCTGACTGCCTGATAAGAACCGTATTTTTCCGTCTTCATTTTTAAGACATTCCGGTAAAACAAAACAATTAGGGGCATCCAGATATTTCCTGGGAATGCAAAGGTATAATTTTTTCAGCGGTTCAGGAATGACAGCCCCAAGCCGTTGCCCCACCTCCGCAATTTCCTGCTCCAAAGATTGCGGATCGATAACATTTATAAAATGATTCAGTGTTTCAATGGCCGGTTCTATATCTAAAAGAACTCTCTTCCTGATCGGTTTCTGTGTGCCATGTGTTTTTTCAATCAATTTCCCATCCAGTTTATACCACTGAAACCTGACATGGATATTCTCCATAAAGTCGGTGACCTGGCTGGAACTGTCTGCAGATACAAATACACACCGCAGTCCAAAATCAATGAACCCATAGAGATTCGAGTTTTTCGTTGAACAGGCCCTCCCTATATTGTTTTCCGCCTGTCCAATGGGCAGCATATTGAATATTTTACATACAGCCTCCTGGTCATTGTATGCAAGTTCTTTCGGATCAATCCTCCCAATACTGTTTTGGCTGAAAAGCTGCTGCGCACTGACCCAGCCCAGTATAGAACAAGATAACCGATAGCCGGATCTGCATATAGATGCCTGTTTTTGTTTCTGGTTTTTCGGATTGTTGTAATATGTGTATGTATAAGGATCATAAATATCCTGGCCACTGGTTTCCTTCCTGAATCCAACTCCCCAGATTCCGTAAGTATAGAATGTAATTACTTCGACATTTTGAGAACCGACAAGATGGCGTTCGGTTCTTCCCAACTCACGCAACGGAATAAACCGGTTTTTTGCCGAAAAAACGGGATCATTTTCATGAAAGGTAAGGTAAAACTCCTGCAGGGCCTGGGGCAGGGTAAATCCCAGTTCTCTCTCCTTGTCTGCAATATCCTCTGGCATCACACAACTTTCCCTGTCACTGCCAAAGGATTTGATTTTTTTCAATTCTTCTAATATCATGGAAATACCTCCCTGTTTTTGGGGTTCATACAAACTCCAGACCATTCCTGTTGTACAGTTCATAAAAATCGCCATTCCTGTTGTTTCTCTGCCACTCAAAATAGGTTTGATACAATCTCACATAATACTCAAATTCTTCTACAAGCTGCGGCTCTACTGACTTTTCTGAAAGGATTTTATTTGCCACACTTACAATATTTTCAAATTCTTCTTCTGTAATGCCACAACTCTCCGGAAAATGGTGCTGCCCCCACCATAAGGAATCCAGCTGTTCTCTAAAATAAAGCTGAACTGTCTGCAAGTCACATTTTTCATGCATATATGCACGCTTCAAAATAGAATAAAAATCATGCTCAAGCATTGGATCATGTGGGTTATAACTGTTTCCAAAAATCTGATATGCCCAACGCATCTGCGGCATTTGATCTTTCTCACATTCACGGCATAGATAGTTGTCAAGCAGCTTCGTTAATTGAAATGGCAGATGACGCCTGGGCAGGCTATCGCCCGGAAATTTCATCTCATCTAAGTATTCCCTGCAAAATTGGAACAAAATAGCGTCTGTGTCCGCATCCGGCACATTCTCTTTAAAAGATTTGGTAAATGTGAACAGAAAGCTGTTTGCCTGCTTTTTCAATCCCTTTTTACGCAGATCCCAATATTTCTTTATCTCTGTGATAAACTGCTCATAATCCATGTTAAAACTCCTCTGGAAGATACTTTCCGAACAATTCTTTGATTGGAAATTCCGGAACCAGTTTCTTTTTCCTGTCATATTTTTCTGACGCATAATATGAACGGAAAAGAAATCCTCTGCCTAACCCTGCACGAATCTCCGGATCTACACTTTCCTCAAAATACTCTACAACTCTCTCCCTCAACTCTGATGATATGTCCTCGAATACCGTTTCCGTCAGCTGAATCACCACGGTGTCACCAATTTCCTCTGTCTTCCAGCAGGGGGCATTGAGTATGGTTTCCTTTCCTAAAAGGTTAATATACGGCAATCCGGCCCATAGGATAAAACAATCTGAAAAAAATCTTTGACTGCTCTTTCATTATGAAATGGTTTTGTAGTCCGCAGGAAAAAGTCTATCTGCGGCTTTCCTGGAATGATCAGCGGCATGACAAAGTTCTCCAATCTTTTATTAAGAATAATCCTGCTCCAGTTCTTCCTTTGTAGGGAATTTTGCTTCGTCTTCATCAAGAAAGTCACCAGTACAGGCAAAACGTAGAAAATCATTAAAGTCCTTACAGATATAAAGTTCTCGTGTCTCCATATACTTCCTTACTTCTGATTTGCTGGCCCAATCTACCCCGGCACCCATCATGTCATATACGCCCTCTTCATGTATTGTGACGATGCCGCCGCTTACCAAATCCAGATACACCAAATACCCATATACATTTCCGACCTTGATAAACCCTGCCTCCAAAAAGCAGGGGCAGTAATCCTGCGTTTTCTGTTCCTGCTGGAGATTCTTCAAAAACTCTGCCCCGCTGTGTCCTTGAATATTGTGCCACTCAAACTCAACCGTTGGGCCAATGTCAAATTCAGGCCGGGGAATATAGCCATTTTTTTCCCGTGAAAAGGTTTTGCTCCATGAACACGCAAAGGAATCGCCACAAAAGGAAACAAGTACAGTAATGTCACCTGGCATTTTATAGCTTAACAAAAATTCACGATATGGCACTGGCAGTTCATAACCAATCCCTTTCTCAATATCTGATAAATCTTTCTCTGTAAAGCCGGATTCTTTTAATGGCTCTTTCCATAACTGCGGTTCACGCTCTCTCAATATCTCTAAATACTTTTTTGCTGTTGTCATAAAAGATAGTCTCCTTTAACAGATTATGGTTACCAACTGGCCCAGTAACTGGGTTTTATTGGATCAAACTCATCTTCCCGGAAGCGGTACAGGTCATACAGCCGATTCTTGTCAGATTTTTCACTGGATTTTATCATGCACACAAAAACACCCCGGCTGGAATCAAATCTCTTCGGTTTACTTTTCAATCCCAATATAACTGGTCTTTTGGCGGAAAACTCATTCTTTGGCCTTGCAAAATGCCCCCAATACAGATTTGGATAATTTTTTATGATTGTTTCTCCAAGATATATGGAAATATCCAGCGCAAGGGATAATGTTTCATCTGTATATTTCATGGTTATTTTTCGGACATTTTCCTCCATCCACTTCGGAAATCTTGAAACATTATACTCAATTTCTTTCCTGGTCTGGGGTACCTGTTTGATTTTTGTTTCATACCAATCCCATAACGGAATCAACGATTCCGGAGAATAATCAAAGGGCTGGCTTTCCGGACGTTCCTCCTTCATATATTCCCAGAGCATAGTGATCCGGTTAGGGATTTCATTCTTAAACCACAAAAAATATTCCTTAGCTCGTTTGGGTGTCAGTTCAAAAAAAGCGTAATTATCAAAAAACTGCTGTGCGGCGATTTTTTTATGATCAGCAAAATCGAAAGGTGCAATCATTAAGGAATAGCTCATGGACAATCTGCCTCCTTTTCTAAATGTTCTTATCTTCTCCGCCAGACCCCAAACAGGCTTTTCTTGTAATGTTTCAGAGCCTCGATTGCCGGCCCGTAATTTCCTGCCGCTTTCAGATACTCAACACCTTTTTCTATATCCTCCCGTACACCGATCCCTTCAGCATACATCATCCCCAGACCATAGCTTTTATAGCGGGATTTTTCGCTTTTCTCCAATAACGCTTTTCCTCTTGCCGGGTCTTGCCGGCAACCGTATCCCAGCAGGTAACAGATCCCCAGCAGATCATTCAGGGCATATTCCGGCTCCTGATTTCTCTCCAGCCATTGAACCGCCCGTGCATAGTCCACAGCTGTACCCCAGCCGTGGAAATACAGACGCCCCAGTTGGCGGCAGGCATAACTATCATTGCCATAGCTGGCTGTTTTTTCGTAGCACTGGAGCGCATAGGGCAGATTACGCTCCACTGCTGTACCGTCCCAATAAATATCCCCTATAATATGCCAACTCCACAGGTGCCCGGCTTCTGCCGCTTTCAGTGCCCAAGGTAGAGCTTCTTTGTGGTTATTCTCCTTATAGATAAGGTGATGAGCGTAGGCATACATACACTCCGGGTAGCCCCATTCTGCACCCTGGCGTGTGATAGAAACTTCCTTTTCTGGCTCCGGCTGAATGTATTCTCCCCGGCCATACTGATAATAATGGCAGTAATTCCGCCCCGCCAGAATCATACCTCCGGAAAATGACTTTTCAAACCAGGGTAGGCACTGTTTTATCTGCTGCTGTTTCCATGCATTCCAGGCTCCCTTATTTGCGAAGTTACTTTCCTTATGATCTTCAATCTCTATGATGTCCAGATAATAATAGGCGTTCCCAATCATGTACTGGCAGAATGCGCATCCGTTCTCGGCTTTTTCATAGATTACATCCCATGCTTCTTTTATACTGTCAAAGGGCATAATCTCCTTAAACTCCGGTGTCAGCAAATCCATACGCAGCGCCCCCAGAACCGCAGCGGCGCTGCCCAGGGAGATAGCCTGATGGAGCATGGCATAGGCCGCCGCCTCGTTTTCTTCAAAGGGGTGGTATTCCCAGCTGTAACAGGGGCCGGAAAAGCAGCGGGAGAGGATATAGCAGGCGTCCCCATCCCCGTCCTTTGCCGCAGACAATAATGCGTCCGCCGCCGCTTTTGCCTTGTCATTATCACAACAATAATAGAGATCTTCAATGGCCTTATCCACCACATCGCTAAAATACTTTCCCATGTTTCTTTTTGCCCTTTCTATTTGCTTTTTCTATCTGGGCAGTAACATCAGCCCAACCGCTCATTTCTTCAAAAACACCGGACTTCAAATAATTAACCAGCCAGAATTTCACCTGTGTTACAGTTCCTTCCTTCGCCAGAAACCTGGTATTCCCTTTTCCTGTGTTATTGGTACACCAAATCACCATCAGGTCATTTTGAACACCAGGGAAGAAATCAAGTGCCTGCGTTCCCCAATTCATGAATACCTTTGTGTATTTCCCCTCATGGATACCTTCAATAGCCAGTTCCACATCTCTGGTGGAGAAAAAATTATGTTCATCATGCCAGCTCTCTCCAAAAATCACCAGAAGCTGGCGCCAGTTCCGCATTTGGCCTTTCTGTTCCCTTTGAAGCTGCTGCCAGAAAGATTTTATGTGTTCTTCTGTCTGTCGGGTATCTGTTTCGTTCTTCCCTGTCGTGGCTTCTTCTGTATTTATCAAAGAGTTGGGTTTATCAAAATCAGCAGCTGGCTCTGATAATTCATCTGTATCTTCCGGGCTCTCCTTTACTTCGCCTGAACAGACGCTGCCTTCCTCCCATCCGGCATCTTCTTCCTCGTTGCTTTCATCTTCATCGTCATATTCTTCCCACAAAGGCGCATTTTCCATTTTATTCCATCCCGAAAGATCAGCGCTGCCAATCAGGAGTTTTTCAAGCCAGTTCTTCGCCTCGTCAAACTCTGCGCTTTTATGGTACGATTCATATCCGCCTTTAGATTCTTCCAAAAATAGCGTCAACCGAAAGACCTCATGGAATATACAGAAAATCTGGCTTATATTCCCTATCTCCTGTACGGGAAAAGGCGGCAGAATCTGGAGTTTGAAAACGCCCCCTTTATCACTTTCCATCAGGCTTTCCAGCTGTTTTTGTAAAATCTCCACTGTAACATTGGAGGTTCTGTTTCCAGATGTATCTGTAAGGATAAACTGGCTGGCCGGCGGCTGCTCCGGTTTTTTATCTAGCCCCACCAGATCACGCACTCCATCCCATATTCCCAGCAAGCCAAAGCCCGCCATGCCAAGCCCAATCAGCAGCCGGACAATACCGATCCCTTCCTTCATTTCAGCAAGTCCGATCACTATCAGACCAAACCCCAGAAACGCAGCATAGCCTCCCAATATAAGAGCTGTCAGCCGCAGCCGTTTTCCTGTTCTGTTCTTTTTTCTCATAATCTGTTTCCTCACCGGCTCTCTTATTTTCTGTCCGGCCGGCCTTTTTCTAAAATCCCACATGAAAAGCCAGGCCAGTCTGTTCCTGAAGCTTTTCAAGGAGGTCACCCTTTGCATCCGCCTTTGTCAGCACCATAAAACAGACCGGCTCCTGCCCCAGAACCAGCAGGGCTTCCTGATTTCTGTGGACATATGCCATCTGCAAAGGAAAATCGCCCAGACTGGTCAGTTCCAGATGGTCTGAAAGGGGCTTAAAATCATCCTTTATCCGGTCAGCTATCTTTTGGAAATACTCCATCGAAAACTTCCCAGGGAAAAAATCACTGAACAGGCAGGTTCGATCATCGGCATGCTCACGCCATGACATCTCTTCCCATTCACGGATGGCATGGATCACCAGGAACAGCCCATATGCATCCAGGGCATGGTTAAACCTGGGTTCATGTTCCAGCTTATGAATGTTCAGGGGAGCATGAATCAAAGGAATATTCCGCTTTTTCCAGTATTTCTGGTAAGATGCCACAGCCTTTCGCTTTCCGTCCTCATCCCCCTCCTCACAGGCATCTGCCAGTTCATCCTCATATTCCCAGGCCATGTCTTTTGGATCATTTTCTTCCCACGCATATAGATCACCGGAAGATGAACCTTTTTTAATCCCGATGATATCCCCTTCTCCGGGGGCAAGAAAAAATCCCAAATATCTTCTCTCCCAGTGAAGGAGTTCCAATGGGCGCAGATAACCGCTGGTGACTAACAGGTCTGCCATGTGCTGGTAAATATCCCGGATAGGAGATGGAAGCTTTACATGAAGCCGCTTCTCTGCCGCCAGAATTTCATTCTCTGAATAACATTTCCACTTTTTTAAGCCTTCCATATGCTTCGGGCTGATAAATTGCCGGAGTATCTTCAGCTCCTTTTCGATTGCATACATAATTTTCACCTCTTAAACAGGCCCGCCGCCCGCATTTCCTTTTCTTTTTCCTCCATCCGTTTCCTGCCCTGCCCATTCCATGACCAGAACAGCATCCCGGTTTTTTCTTCCACCCGTTCTGCAAAGGAGTAGGGAACCGGCTCCTTCGTGATCAGCCCATATTTCTGCTGGGCGCTGAAAGATAGAACCAGCAGGGTCTTCTCCGGATTCGTATAAGCATAAACCACATAATTCTCTGGCCCTGCATTCTTTCCGGACATCTCTACCCTTAAAAGCTCTGCCTTTGACGAGATGGGAACCAGCCACTCCTCCATTCTTTGACGGACTTTCCGCAGTTCGTCCAGTTTCCTCGGCAGGGAACAGCCAATATAAAAAGGAGACATTTCCTCTGTCATCTGGATCTGATGCAGCTCCCACCAATCCCTCATTACCTTATCCAGCACATGTTGGATAATAACAATATCCCAATAAAAGCATTGCTTCGAGAAATACTGATCACGCGCGCTTTTTCTTATCACCTCTGATTTCGGCTTTTCATCCTGCACTTCGCCGTAAATGTTGACCCCGTTCCGCTCCCAGCTATAAACCGACGCATAGGGGTCTTTTCGGTAGATCCCACATCCCCGACGGGTTCTTTCCATGGCCTCCACCAGCAGGTACTGTCTGCTCCAGTGGAGTTCCTCCGGGCGGCAGAAATAGGTGTCTTTCTTTTCACATGCATAGTCGCCCAGCACCAGATAAAGCTCTCTTAGAGGTTGTGGCAGCTTATAGTTCAGCCGCTGCTCCACTGCATCTATTTCTTCCTCCGTGTAAATCTTGCCTGCGGCCAGTTTAGGCTGCCAGCAGAACTCCTTTATCAGTTCCAATTCTTCACAGATGGAGTATAATGGGCGTATTTCAAATTCAGGTTTTTCTTTTTTCAAAAACATAGTCTAACTCTCCCTCATATGTTTTTAAAGATCACAAACATCCTAACAGTTTTGCAGCATATTCTTCCGGGAGGATCGCATACTGACGATATTCTTCCCGGAGAGCCGAATACTGCTCCGGTGCAGCAGACAGCGCAGCTTTCAGCCCATTTTGAATGCGTTCTATAAATTGCCGGAACAGCGGTGTCTGGTAAACCTGTTCCTGTGCGTTCATTACGTCTGATGCTTTATTGGATGGGAGCGGCGTATTGGTAAGATCAATAAAGGCATCCGCCAGCATATTCAGCATTTCCTCCATTTCCGCAAAATCCACGTCCTGTTCATATTCCTCATATTCTTCAAAATCCAGCCTCCCACCGCTGATTGCAACCACTTCCATCAAAAGAACAGAAAGCCATGTGAGTATCTGCCATTCACAGGTGCTTCCCCAGGGAATATCTATATGTTTTTCATAAAATTCCGCCTGTGCATCGGTTATTTCTTCCCCTACATTATAATTGAGGGTAGCAGCATAGAGATTATTGGCAAAATCCTGAAAATCGGACGGTGCTTTCCTGCCTTCCAGATAATCCCAAAGTATGTCAAGAGCCTCCTGAAGAATGGCCGGAACCGTCCTGCCCCTGTCTGCCAGCCCCTGGCGAATCGTATGTAAATATGGTTCCAGAATCAGAAGATTCCCCAAAAGCCGTGAATGGCTGCTTCTGTCCGCAAAAGCATCCTCAGCCATATCCTGAAAGCCCATGATCCAGTTGGCTGCCTTTGGCCCGTTCAGTGATGAAAAATCTGTATCGAGAGTGTATTTCATAGGTTCCTCCTTGCAATCCTTTCTTTTTCCATAAAAATTCCTCTTCATCAAATTTGCTTTATCAACTCATATGTTTATCTTGTACCCTTGCACAATCTTTACAACGCCCTAACTCATCTAATTCCAGTTTACAAAGTGTTTTTGATAGTTCTCTGTAAATCGCTTTATTTTCAAGAGTACTGCAAAAATCACCCTGTTCTATTACAGGACTATAGCCTTTATGTCCACATATACAACAAATATTTATGTACTTTTTAGCAGAGCGGTTCCAATTTTCGACATATAAAGAATAACCCCGCTTTGTATGTTTGCTATGTGACATCTTTTCCCCCTTGTTTCATAAATGTACTCTCGGAATCTCTCCTGCACCTGCCTTTGTGGATGATTTTCCGTCATATGTACATAAATTTAATCAACGTACGTTCCACGTACGCCTCATAAATTTATGCACATCTGACAAAAAAACATCTCACAAAATCAGGCACAAAGAGACTCCGAGAGTACATACTGATTCATTCTATAATCAGGAATTACTGATGCTTTATTTGCCGGTACCACACAAACAGGTAACACAATTCAAAAAACAATGTCATTGAAATATAACTGGCCTGTTTTCTTGAATTGCCAAATCACATAATTGAATCAATCTGTCGATTAAAAAAACATTGATAGCTTTCGCCATCCGTCTCTGAGCATCCTTTCACAAAGAGCCAGGTCATTTCAGTGCGGCACATTCTCCATACTGCCTAACCTATATAATAAAAGGAAAATTTTCCAGTCCTGATATGATCCCCTTCACTTCACTGACAGAAACAAAAGTTTCACTTACAGCAATATCCTGTAACTTATGTCTGCCATTCTCCATTTCATAAGCCAATTCACTTGCTAAGACCCTGACATTTACACCATTACATACCGCAAAAACAAAGCAGTTATGATCGGACAATGAAGCCGGGGTTATATCAAAACAATCCTCATTATCACTGTCAGTATCTTCTGGAAAGGTAATGCCATAGATTTCTGCAAAAGCCTGTTGTGGCGGCAGTGCATATAACCTCTTGTCAATCGCAAGACTTCTTAATTTCTGCTTTAAGTATTCAATCTCACACCGCAGAGTGGCTGTTACAACCTCTTTGGGATAGATGTCACCATTTACACAAAAAAGCAGGACTCCATTACAAAACGTGTCATCTATATTCCATTCATTGATCACCCCACTCAGGATAGCAAATTTATAAGGGTCTCCTATTATCATAACCTATCCGTTTTCCTTTCTGTCCGCCTTACAAAATGCTTTTCACACAGCAATTTACCATGTAGAAAAATAGGGGAGCGCATCTTGTTCCGGTTCCTGCAGGTAACTCTTTACATGAGCGAATATCTTCTTTGTTTCCGGCAGCATGAGTTTCTCCGACCTGCTCTGTAACAGATACCAGCTGCGGAGATATTCTAAAACGGTTACCTGCAGCAGGTTTCTGACTTCCTGATCTTCACTTACAGCCATATCCTCCAAAAAAGTAAATATCTTTTCTATCTCCATGTTATCCTGACGCTCATCCACCAGCAGGTGTCCAATGTAGTCACAGAAACAGCGGTCAAAATAGATTGTCTGCCCTCCGGTTTCCTGGCCTTTGAACGTATCCTTAATCCATGCTATTTCCTCTGCATAATTTTTGCTTATTTCCGGAAATTCCGCCAATAACTCGTTTACTATTCCATAATAAGTATACACGACAATTACCTCTATTTTGTTCCAATGTTCCGGACAGGATAGTGGCTTAAACTGTCCGAACAAAAGCTGATCAACTTTTCTATATCTCTGGCAGTTGCGTCCTTATGAAAATTTATCTCCCAGCCATCTGTTTCTGCATAGAAAAATATTGTCAGCAGATGGTTCTGTGAAAGGTATACAGCAAAGTTTGGTTCTGTTCCGTTCCACGAAACAGATGACAGTGCCCCAGACTGGAACTCCTCTAAAAGCGTTTTCAAACGTTGGAGTTCCATTGTCATAAAACCTGGAAACTCTCCATACATGGATCTGCCACCCTCTGTAAGCCGACAGGAAAGCACCAGCCAGTTATTATCCCAATAGCTTTTTACTGGTATGGAAACTTCATATCCCTTTATATCCAATTCAATTTCCTGATTGTCGTTTTTAAGAATAATCCCCATGGATATTCACCACTTTCTTCAATTTCCAGACAATAAATCACATCTTTATCCCATAAAAGGCCAGATATCCTTTTAACCTGTCCAGATCTTCCAGGTAGGAATCCACTTTTGCAAGCGTCCTGAACTCCCTGTCATACAGCACAATCCAGCCCAGGCTTCTGGAAACAGAGGACACGTCCCTTACTGAAAACTCTGCGGCCCGTCCGAACCGGGAAACCACACGCATCTGTTCTCCGTCTACTTCCACCCGGCTGACTTTCCCAATCCGCAAAAAAACAATGCCCATTCCCATTTCAGCCAGTTCAAGAAAAACCAAAGCACACCGATCTACCATAGGCAAAGCCGAAACGTCAGTCAACAGGAAAACCGCCAGGAGAAGGGCCAGTCCCAGCAACAGCATAAAACACCCAATCACTGCAAATCCAATCCCGGTAGAGCGTCTCATGCGAAGAACGAATTGCCGCTGAAGAACAGAGGATTTCACTGGTTCCGGCTCAGGGCTGGCCTCAGCCGGGGAATGCCATCCGGCAGGCACATTAACTATGGGGATCTCCCTTTGGAGCAGCCAGAGGAACATCAGGTCTGCGTGTTCCATACTGCCTGCAAACTTAGCCAATACCTGATAATTCTTATCATAGAGTACATTACAGCCATTCCCCGGCCCCAGCACCACACCGGCAATATCATGGACGGAAAACACACAATCTTTATGAAGCCGTCTCCGCCACCGGAGGCTGCTGCCCTCCACGATGACCTGGGTTCCCGATGCAAAGCGGCTATGTACGGCAAAGTACGCTGGCGGGTTGACATTGGGAAGTTTTTCCGGAAGCAGGTTGTAGGAATACCCATTCCCTCCTGCGTATGCGATATGCCAGGGGCCTCTTTTCCAGTCTGCATAAGCCAGCAAACTTCTTCTGGTAAGGAAAAAGCCAATCATCCCCAGACCTGCACACAAAAGCAACAGTTCCCATATCTCCCCACACAGTCTGCCCCAATCCGCATCCGTGAATGGAGTCGGAGAAATGAAAACAGACAAAAGAGCCAGCAGCGCTACCCAGAGGACACTGGCCGATACAGTACAGATTCCCACGGTAACATAGGCGGCAGTTTTAGAACGCCGCCCATGAAACAGACGGTAGAACCACCCGATCACCAGCCCCGTAAAAAGCTGGAGCATGGTACTGAAACTGCTCATCTGGAACAGGGCGCATAACAGCATTACCAGAATACAGACGATTATCCCGGTAACACTTCCTAAAATGCCCCGTAAAACACTTCCCTGCAGTTCAGGACTAATTTTATTATGCGATGAATTGAAATAATCAGGCATATAACAATCTTCCACTTTCAGAGTTCCTTCTCTATCTACTATTTAATCAATGATTGAATCTTTAAAAGAGGAATCATACAAATTTTTTTCTTTCCCCCACGATACTAAATAGCTTTTTTCATAATATGTATCACTTTTGTGGAATGCGTTATTGTCCCAAAAAAGTCCAAAAAGCAAAGCCACTAATCCCACCATATCTCCCCGAGCTGTCACCTGATAACGGTCTAAACGTTGTCCTGAATTCGGCGTTTCAATCAAAGTAATCTGTTTTCCAGTTGGATTATCCTTTCTGTCAACAAAACCTTCAAAGACCAGACACTTCATTCCTTCAGAACCAAATCCTACTGTACAGGTACTATATTTACAGCCGTTTAACTCCAGCCAATAATGGCCCCAGCGCCTGAAAATTTCTCCTTGTTCCTTTCCGTCTATGCAAAGCCTGTGTAGATCATTTTTAGGCTGAGAAAATGTAAGCATCTCTATAAACATCGTTTTCAAGGATGGCAAAGATGAATTTGCAAACACCATCTGAAAGTTCTTTTGTTTAAATTCTATTTCAAATGACCATACTTTCTTTTCACAAATTTTAACAGCTTTTCCAATATTCCCTTCCTTATTTTGAATTTCAAATTCAGCTGCAAGATAGGATTTTGTTTGAATAATTTCGTATCTCATAAGTCTTTCTCTTTCATATATACCACTTCAAAACACAGATACTATACTAAAGGTAAAAACGAAAACCTCTGTCTGATCTGGAAGTGGAGTATTACTTATCATTTATCAAACCACATATACCCAAAATAATACCTGTGATCATTGCAATCACTCCGAGATACTGCGGTATTTTCATATAATTTGCCTGTACCTCCACATAGGCAAATCCCAATGTGCCAGTCGAATACATAACAGCTCCGCCCACAAAAGCAAAGCCTCCCAACACAATTCTTTTCATTCTGTTTCTTTTCACTCCTCTTATATTTGAAAAACATCTATGTCGTATACAGATTCTCTCTTTTTAACACAGCAAATATCTTTTTCCGCATATCTTTGCTTATCTTTTCAATGGCTGCCAGATACCGGTCCTTATCCTGCTCCAGCCACGCACAGATAAAATTACGGTAAAACTCCTTTTCTGCTTTGGCGTTTCCGGATATCGCATAGATTGCGGAATACATCTGCATGATATCTTCTTCTGATAATTGATACGTCCGGACTGTATGCTCAAGAAAAGAACACGCATAGGAGCTGTCAAGTTCGCGCATCATCTCCCTCACTGGTCCCCGTACAATATCCACATATCCCTTTTTTACTCCATAAGCTACAAGCCTCTCCGTAAATGTGCATACCTTTGATAAATAACAGAGTTCTACATTTTTTCTGTGCGGAAACCCCATGATATATTTGTTGACCGGCATTGTTTCCGGCATGATATCAGTTTCTCCCGACAACCAGGAACGGTATTCCCGTTCTTCTGAAACATTACTGTCTATAAACTCCATCTGGCAGGCCCAGGCTGCTGCCTCTTCTTTCGCAATGTCAGCGCCTTTTCCCTGGGAGTTCAAATAGATCAGGATATACGCTTTCCCTATATGTTTTGAACCCCGGAATACCTTTTTTGCCGTTTTTTCATTGTGGATAACAAGCTCTTTAAAATCCTGCTCTTCCTTTTTGCTCAGGCCCATGGAGCTGGCCTGTATATATTCCTTTATCCTTTTTTCTGCTTCCTGTTTTTCTCCTGCTGCCCCGCTCATACAGACCTTCCCTTTCCACGCAGTTTCCCGGCCAGATTTTCCAATTCCGCTTTTGTCATAGGCGGGATCAGGATGTGATCTCCATCAAACTGCCGAACATCATATCCTCTCAGTTCCTCCACGAACTGCTCATAAGGGAACATTCCTTCCAGCACACGCTGCTCACTGTAAAGCACAAACTGTACAAACCCCTCTGTCACTTTTAGTTCACTCAGATTCAGAAACCCGTCAACCCGAACAGGAAAGACACTCTCACATTCCTCCGTTAAGGCATAAAAGGCCCCGATCTCTTTTGTATCGTTTTTCTGCAGAAGTCTTGGCTTTGCGTAATAGACATCCAGTGCCTGAAGGCCATGCAGAGTCCTCTCAAAATCGGAAAGGTCCGTACATGCCTCCCATAAGGCTACCTTGTCCTCAGTCAGTGTATAAGGCCACCGTGCCAGAGTAAGGATATGACTCCTGAATTCCTTATTTCCGCAAAACTGGTTCAGCGACTTCCGATTGAACATGACAAAATTCTCAATCCCCTGCTCCAGTTCCCTGATGCTGAAAGCCCTCTCTTCCTCCACACAGTACATTTCCACTCTGCCCAGACGCCTTTCCATCTCACCTGCAAGCCTGGTAAAATCCATAATGTCTGCTTTGGTGGTAGGGATATTATAACTTATCTCATAATATCCTTCCCTGGCTTTGCTGCCATCAAAAAAAATCCCACGTCCTATACGCCCAGGATTATAAAAAACAGCGGTTCCTTGGCTCTCCTCATTTTCCTGAAGTATATAAAAATCATTATTGGAACCATAGCAAAAGCCGCAGGCGTGAGCCAGCGATGAGATATCAAGTACCGTCTTTCCAAATAGTTTCTTCTGTCTAATCTGCAAAGTAAATGCCATAACAAAATCTCCCTGTTTATTTATACAAATGAAAGTGTTTTCAGCTTTTCGTATCTCCTTTTTTCGGAAAAATGCAAACTGGAATTCTGATAAAACAATTTTTATAGCATTTATTAACTGTTATATCTTATCTTCAAAAAGCCCGCAAACCCTTAAAAATACTAAATTTATAGCAAGTGAGTTTGCCCTTATGCTTTCCCTTGTGTTATATCCTTTTCCCTCATGTTACGAACTCTCATAAGGGAAAAAATAAGGGAAACAAAAACCTGTAACAAATTATAACATAATATGAACAGGACAGGAAGAATTGATTGGAATGCTTTCTTAAATTTCTTTGAAAATTCAATTAGCAAAGGAAGGACAAATAAGATATGAAATTCATATATGCAGAATACAATGAGAACCACAACAGCATTGATATAACCACCTTTGATGGGTATCTCCTGCGGATTGACTGCAACAAGGCTGAAGATGGATTAAAGACTACTCCCTTCTCTCAATGTGCTTTAGATGCCTTAGCAATAGATGATCCACTTGCATATGCTCGCCTCTACCTTGAGGGAAATATGCAGATGTGGGTGGATGCGGAAGATTCTTTGGAATTGTGGTAGTTCCTGCAAAGAGAGGTTCAATCTGTGCCTCTCTTTATTTTTGAATTATATTTCTCACATTCTGATTCTAATTTAGGAAAATTTAGACAGCGGTTTCTGCCTGAAAATGGCTCATTTGAAATGTACTTTTTATACAAGACGTTTGCTTTTTTACAAATTACTTCACTATTGATACGACACCATTCTAATTCTTGAACACACAATCGCTTGTAATATTTGATGTTTTCCCTATCTCTCTTAAAAATGGATGTATCAACAAGCTGTAATTGCTCTTCTTCAATAGGTATCATTAGATTGAAATTTAGAACACCTAAAAGCTTCCCATTTATTTCAATCTTTGAAAAATCCATAGAGTTCTTCATTTTTTATGCTTTTCTTTTGGTGATGAAAGTGGTATACAATATTTATGAATACCACAAATAATAACAATTCCAACAAAAATCCTGTTATCTTTTCCCGTCTGCGGTGAAACGGAAAGTACTTTATCATCTATATTATGTAAATTACGGATATATTTCATATCCACCTTGTATAAGTTAAAATCTGTCTGCATATTTCTCCTCGTAAAAAATGGCTATGCGTTTCCACATAGCCATTTGTGTAGTAACTCCATTAGAGTTGCTAACGCTTTTAGCAGTCCACTTTACGGTAGGACTCACCACTAATAGTCTAATACCATATTTCTAAAAATAGTCAATCTTTTTTGCGTAAATACATAAAATCCTCTTCTTTGTATTTTTATTTTAATCCATCTTTAATAGTATCGGCAGTATAATTTTTCCCTGCAACGATAATGGCCAAGTTATCAGCACAACCTGAAAATACAGCTTCACCTATTTCAATATTTCCATTCCCTATATTAACTGTCTCCAATCTTTTACAATATTGAAATACTCGGTCATCAATTTTAATCTCATTATCTGACTTTGCATTTTCGCATATTGTAACACTTTTTAAATCCTCGCAGCTATAGAAAGCATACTCACCCAAAATCACTGAGTCACAATCTATATTTACAGTGACTAAATCTTCACAGCTAGAGAAAACGCTGTCCCCCATGTCAACCATGGAACCAATAATTGTTAAACTTTCAAGAGAACTGTATTGAAAAGTCCTGTCATCAAAAGTTAAAGAGCAATTGGTCATCTCAATTTTGGCTGAATCGCCGCAGCTATAGAAAGCATATTCTTCTGTTTCCAAAGTACTGTCTGTAAACACAACAGATGTCAAGTCCTCACATGATGAAAAGGCACTTTTTTCTATTTTCAATTCATGGGGCCGGACTACACGGACTACAATCTGGTACTGGCACAGGAAACGGGAAGGCCCTGCGAGGACCGCATCATAGGCAACCAGTTTGAACGCCTTAAAAAATCTGCCGGACTGCCCAATGTAGTGTTCCATTCCCTGCGCCATTCCAGTACGACCTATAAGCTGAAGCTGAACAAGGGAGATCTGAAAGCTACCCAGG
>CAJTGF010000087.1 GCA_910575585.1 Clostridiaceae bacterium | reverse complement strand
GGTCTGCTTCCCGTGGGGGATTGCCTGTCTGTCAAGCTCTTTCTTTGCCTGTGAGAGCAGCTTTTTGATTGCCTTTTGCAGCACTTCGGCGGTCAGCTTCCCGGTCTTGATATACAGGGCAACGGTTTTTTCGTTGATTTCGTCCTGCATGGGGTCTGTCCCTCCTTTCGGGGTAGTCTATGGGGCGGCGGTCAGATACGCACCCGCAGCCCGTTTAAGTCGTCGGCTCTGATACCCACCAAGTACCATTCCTGCGCCATATTCATTTCAATACGGGTCGGCTTCCACTTGCCGCGTGTGAACACGTCGAAACAGTCCCCGCAATGCAGCCCGCCGTAATAGCTGGCAAGGTCAAAGCGAATGTCGTAGCGGTCTGTGCGCTCGTCAAATACCAATGCTCCCGTCATTTTCTGTGTCATAATAAAATCCTCCTTTTGTGGTTGTGGGTGGTTACAGGCTTTCGCCCGGTTTGAATGAATAGGGGGCGTGCGGCTCCTGTGGCGCAAGTGTGCCGCTTGCCATGTCGTGAGCCACAAGGGACGTGTAATAATTGCCGATTGTGGACGGGGCATTGAAAAGCACCGCCCGTAAATACTGCTTGATGTTGCGGATTTTGGTTGTGTTCTCTTTCATGCAGTCCAGCACAAAGCGGATATGTTCAGCGTCCAGCTTCATAAACTTTGCTTTTACCAGCTCGGCGGGGTAGTCGTCCCCGGCAATGCGGATCGTCTTTCTCCGGGTACAGACGGTTTCCAGCATGAGGTCTACAATTTCATTCAGCCTGTCCCCGTCAAACTTCATATCCTGTATGAGAATGTCATAGTCGATATTTTCCTTGATGATCTCCCGGTAAATCTCAAAAGCGGTCTGTGCTTCCGCTTCCTTTCGTTTCCGTTCCGGCGGCGTAGCCGCTTCCTGCTCCAAAGGAGAGGGGTTAGGGGAATGGATAGGAATGGAATGGGTACTTTGTAAATCCGTATTTCTTTTTTCTTTTGTTGGTAAGTCAGTTCTTTGTATATCTTTATTTAATTGCATTGGATTTTCCAATGTAGGTAAATCCGGCGTAGGTTCTGTATGCGGCTGCTCATAGATTACATAATCGGCTCCCCGCAAGCGTCCTTTCTCGTCGCGCTCCCGTGATCGGACGATATACCCGGCGCGTTCCAGCTCCTTTATGGCTTCCCGGATAGCGTCTATCTTTTCCCGGTTGATCTGTGACAGCCCCGCAAGGGTGTAGTCCCAATCTTCGTGAAGGGAAAGCATTTGCGACAAAAGCCCCTTTGCCTTTAAGGTCAGCTCCTTGTTGCGTAAATGGTGGTTGCTCATAACGGTATAGCCCTTGTTGCGTTCCACTCAGAAAACTGCCATAGCTTCATCACTCCTTTGGTTGTGGATTTGTTACGCAATAGAACGCCATTTTGCCGGGGTTAGGTATAAATCCCTATCCCCGGCAAAAGTGCGCCCGCAAAGCCGCATATAGCAAGGCTCTTTTTGCCCCTACTGCGTAACATGAGGGCATAAAAAAAGCGGCGTTCCTGTTCTCCCGGTTAGGGATAGAGAAACGCCGCGTTTGCGTCGTATTCAGTTTTCATTTATTCTTTCTCAATGCTGTGTGCTGGTGGCTGGGCTGGCAGGGTTCCGGGCGGCATATCAAAGCTCTTTCCCTCAAAAGTAGTAAATTGGTAGTAAATTCAGCTTGAAATCCTGCTTGTATGCCCGTAAATCAAGGCTTTTTTGAGATAATCAACCATTTTTGCCTTAAAACCGCTGCCTTCAAAAGAACTGGAGGCAGCATTCCAAAACATCGTTGGGAGGTGTGCAATATGAAGAAACCGTGGGTATTCCAAGCGGGCGTTTCTTTGTTGGGTCATTTCCTTTCGGAATCTCTACCCGCCGGACACTTTGCGGAACGTACCAGTCTAACTTGTGCTGTACGGAAGAAATTAGCTGTTCATCAGAGAGTGTTGCTAATTCTGTAATTGTTTTTCCATCTGTGCCGGGCGTCATGCTCCCATGGTTTTTCTTGATGTTGCGGTATGCCAGCCGTATATTTTCGGGCAATGCAATGATTTCAACCAGATGTTTGAAAACTTTACCCTTACTGCTGTCGGCGTACAGCTTATCTTGAATTTCCTGAAAGTCATAATACTCGGCGTGCCTTAACTTATCTTTCTTTTGTGCCTTTCCTGTTGCCATAGTCGGTTACTTGTCCTCACTTTCGTTTGGATTTTCGCCTTTCTTAGTCCTACTCGAACCTATGCGTGTTTATTGATTATGATTTTATTTCTGTTCCTGACTACAGCCCGTCCCTCCACCGCTTACTTTGTTCACGGCTTCACAGGTAGCATGGCTGCTCTTTCCTCCCGGATTAAGAACGGTTATACCGCACCTCCCATAAGGGCGGCACGATTTCCCGTTCAGTGCTTCATCGTGCGTATCCACTCCACATCCGGGGCTTTCCACGTTCCGATATTCCTATCTTTGCATAATACCCTTAACCCTGCCCTTTAGGCCTGTATGCTTGATGATGCCTGTAACACCATAGGGAATTTCATATCGACAAATCTTACTTTCCCCCACATACGCCGTTTTCACGGCTATGGCATTTCTACCATATCCCGTTATAGACCTGTACATTCGGGCTTTTGTCAGCGGTAGTCAGCCGCATTCTGGACATAGGTACTTTATAGACCTCCGGCCTAACACCCCCGGCCACCTCTGGCTCGGTTTTGCTTTATCCCCAAAGGGGACAGTCGCGGGTGCAGACAGCCGACTTCAGCGTGCTGTGTCAGTCGCGGGAAATACGTCCCGTTTCTTCCAACGCAGTATCAAGGGAAGCGTTTCAGGGCGTTACCCCGTCATTCCACTTCTCGGAATATCAGTTAGAAAGGCCGTAGCCTTTCCGTCACTTTTACCTCTTTGCAGGAAAATCCCACGTAGAGTTTATATGCGACAACGTGTCGCTGCACTGTCAAAGGGGGCCAGCCTTGCCCCGCAGGAAATCAAAATGCTTTTCGCTGTCTTGCCGGAAACAAATCGTCAAGGACTTTTTAATCAATTTCACAAAAAATTCACAATTAGGGCAAAAAAATAGAGCCAGAAACCTTTATTTAAGATTCCTGGCTCTATGACAGTGCTTTATGCGTTTCGTTCTGCTTTTAGTTGATTTACTTCTTCAAGAGAAAGCCCTGAAATATTCGCAATTTCCTCAAGCAAGTATTTCCCCGCCTCCAACATTCGGAATACTGTCATCTTTTTTTCTTCCTGTATTCCCTCTTTCAGGGATTCATTTCTCATATCCTCCATGATGCGGCACATCTCACTCACTCCCTTCGGATTTTCTTTCAGATACCGTGTCCGGTCCGCCATCAGTTCAAAATTCATATCGGATGCTTGTGTACAATTAAAATCGTGCATGAGCTTTCCAAAATCGGATTCGCCCCGGTATTCCCCATTCACATATAAAATATGTTCTCCATCTTCAAAGGATTTACCCATAGCAAGATTGATCCTCTCAATCGGATAGACCGGTTCACCTTTTCCGTAAAAATCTTTCTCGATAATGAAGATTGTATAGGTGTCCGGCAGTTCTTTAAATTCCTGCCCGGAATGGAGGTTCTCTACATCCATCACGCTGGAATGGTATCTTGCCCTGTATGGGTCTGCTCCCTTTTCCTGTCTTTGGATTTCAAGATCGTATTTTTTCCCGTCTGGGTCTGTTCCGTATGCGTCCAGGCAGATAGAGCGTGCCCCGGCCAGCCTTTTCATGTCCTTTTGTGTTTCGCAGTCAGTGATAATCAAATCCTGCTTACCCGTGATATAATACGTAACACAAATTCTGCCAGTGGAATGTTATCTTTAAACAGGCAACGCATAAAATCATCGTCGATAGGCCGTAAGTCACGCAGGCGCCGTAAATCTTCCTGGTGCTGCTGTTCCGTCGCTGTCAATATCCCCACCTGCTTTCCCTTCTGTTTTCGTATCTCCATACTATCATAAACCTCCTGATTTTACAAGCCGGGAACAGGCGCATGATTGCGCCGTGCATTTCTGATTTCCCGGCGTCCCTCTGTTATTGTTTTATCCCATCTGCTGTATCTCATTTTTCAGCATACGCTTGATCTTGTCGCTCATGGTCTCCGTGCTGGTCTCGCTGAAATGAATCCGCACGATATAGGTGGTGCGGCCTATCTTTTTCACCAGTGCTGGCGGGTTCTCTGCCCCGGCTGTAGTGTCTGCTACATTCTGGATATTTTTCTCGCTGCTCATGGTATCATGCTCCTTTCCCGGACAGTCCGCTGATATATATAGGGATTGTCCTTGCTGCTGTTGTCGAGTTTCATTTCGGGGAGACAATCCCCCTCGCCGCCTTTTCCTCCCGGAAGTTCCTTCTATTTTATCTTTATTGTTATATCCTGTTTTAAATCATTACACAGTGCTTTTCACTTTTTAATGCTGCAACACATTAATAAAGCGTTCAGGAGGTGTCACATGATTATCTATGAAATTGAAGATATCTGCGGTATTTTAAAAATAAGCAAAAGTACGGCCTATTCTCTTGTACAGAAAAAAGAACTGCATGCTTTCAAACTTCACGGTATCTGGAAGATTACAGATGAAGCCCTGTCTGATTATCTGGCCAAAGCTCTGGAGACCAACAGCCCTCTATGATACCCAGTCACAGAGAGCCTTCCCTGTCTCTTTACGCTGTCAGATTCCATCGTTTTAAATCCTTTATGAACTCCTCACTTATTTCTCCATGAATCTCCACAGCTACCCTCTCTTCCTTATCTATGGATTCTTCCGCATATAAGACTGCCTCTTCCAGAGAATGAAACCCCTTGTAACAATTCCCCTTGAAGTGGTCCACCTGTTCCCTGCATCTCTCCCATTTATCAAAAATGCCTTTCTTTACTCCAGACGCCACCACATAGTAACAGTATTTTTTATGAGCCATGATACTTCCTTTCTGCAAAGCGGGCCTTGGCCGCCTGCCTTGCCAGTCATATTTCCCTACAAGGCTTTCCTGCGTACTCACTTCCTTTCCAGGTATCCTTAATGCTTCCTACAGCTTTGGAAAACTTTGTATGGATTACCTTTTTGTTTCCAAACATGTAACAATTAAATAATAATTAGTAAAAAAGGGGTAACACCATCATGCTGGAACAGTATCAAGACATTTTAACGATTGAGGAGCTGTGTGAGATTTTAAAGATTGGCAGAAATCGCGCATATGAACTATTAGACACCGGGCAAATAAAAGGGTTCCGCTTAGGCAGGCCATGGAAGATTCCAAAGCTGTCTGTGGAACACTATCTAAAAAAACAGGCTGGAATCATATTATGAGCAGGCAAAACCTTCCTCTATGCCGGGACTCTTGGACTGCCTCTGGGAACTCCGAATGAAATGACGGATATTTTCCTGGGAATCCAGCGGCTCTATTCCAAAGATTCCGGGCGGCGTATCCGTCATGAATGTCTTTTCCTAACGTTGGATGAATCCTTTGACACAAAGGAAAAAACAAGGTGCTTGAACCGTGCGGACAATTCGTCCTGTTCTATTTTTACAGCGGTTTCCAGACAGTTTTCTCTATCCGCGGCACATCCGAAGGCTTCCACACCCATTATGCCGTCAATGCAGCCAGTTTCTATAACAGCCGCAAATATCCCTTCTGGGCTTTTCGAAGTGACTGGACAACAAAGATAAAAGAGCATAAAAAGCAAAAAGGGAGGCGGAAAATTATACCCAATTTGGGGTATAACCACACACCTCCCACTAAAATCCATTTACACCAACGCACAAGCTTCCTCTTCCCATGCTTTGATTGTGTCTATGGACAGTTCCAGAACCTCAGCTATCTCTTCTAACGAATCTCCCCTTTTCAACATATTTCTGGCTGTCCTTTTTTTCGTCTCCTGCCTAGCTTCATCCATCAGCATCTTCCCAACCTGTGTCATTCCAATCACCTCCTTGATATACTGTCTTGTCTCCTCATTAATCACCTTATCCGTAAAAGACAGTATCCCCGCCAGCACAAAAGTCTCCTGCCCCTTATCCGGTATCTGTCTCGCCAGATGCACGCATTCCTTAATCACTGTCTGTTTCTTTTCCGCTCCCTTATATGTAAGCGGCAGCAATACCAGACGCATCAGCACCTCATCGGTTACCTTTCCTGTCGCTATGCAGTTCTTGACCTCATCCATCCACTCTTCTGACGGCACACCCACAAGATACGCTGTCTCCGTCTTTATCGTCAGCGCCGTCCGGCTCATGACCGTCTTTGCCCTCTCAATATCCGCCGTGTACAACACCAGCATATGGATATCCGGCTCTTTCCCTTCTCTCTGATAGCGGTCAATCACATCAATCACGTAACGGCCGTATTTGGTGAAGTTCTCCTTCCTATACTCGCTTTCATAGTCCAGAATCGCCACACTTCCGTCTTCCAGCTCAAACACGTTATCCATCCGCAGCTCCCTGGCCTGGACAATGGGAATATTGGCCGGCCTTACATCCACTACCTTTAAATCCATTCCCAGTCCAAACAGCGAAAGGCTCTTCCCCTTCATCCTCTCACCAAAAAGCTTCGATACAATATCCTTGTTCTGATACGCAATATCACTGTTTTTGTCTTCTAAACCCATCCGTTTTTCCTCTGTTTTTATCCTGGGGCTTCCAGGATTCATCCTTTCCTGCTTCTATTATACTCTCTGTCCAGCTTGTAATGCAATAGCTTCTTTTTTCCGGTACGGTATCATTTGTGTCCAACTTGGACACCTCCCTCTGTTACCCCCCACTCCATCCACACGATAGTTACTGAATCCATGCCTCCTGCGGCATATTGTTTATAAGACGTTCAAAATCCTTGGTACTCCCATACATCTCATAAAACTTCACTTCATTCGCCCTCTCATAGGCTTCCTCTATCTGTCTCACCATTTGAAGATAGCCTGTATTTTTATCCCTCAAAATATCCATGGCCGCTTTCAGGCAGTCATACCTGTGTTCCAGTCCCATATAAGCATGGTATATTTTGAAACAGTGCAAAGCCGCCTCAATCAGGTCGTCTTTCCGCATGCGCTTCAGATACTCCCTGCTCCTCTGTCGCGCATAACTGTCCGCACACTGCAGGCCCAGATAAACCTGCTCATAAGAGTCCCATCCCAGCAGTCCCCCTCCAGCCTCCCCTGCTCCTATGGCTGCAAAGAATCTGTCAAAACACTCAGGTACATATTTATTTTTCAAATCCGCATACATCCGCTCACATTCCGCATACAGTTCCGTAAACATAAGCTTTAACTCATATGCCTCATCCTCGTCTCCATCCAGAGCATTTATCAGCGTTTCATCATCAAAATCTATCCACCATCTCACACTTTCACATTCGCTCATGATTCCGTATAAGTTCTCAAGAATATAGTCAAGATTGATATTTTTTACAATCGGCTTCCGGTATCTGAGCTGTCTGGCCTTTCTTCGCTTTGTTTCCCTATAGTCTTTCATCCTCAATACCTCTATGAATCTGCAGTTTACTCGTCCATATCAAATACATGAATATATCCTTCCGGCAGGAAACGCGGATTCGTACTGATACCGTCTGCCACACCCTCATAACCGTCCGGAAAAATAGCGTCAAGCAAATTGTCGGACTGTCTGACTCTTGAAAATAATTTATACTTCACACCTCCGCATAAATCAGATTATGTTTTATTTACACCTGAATTAATAAAGCAGTATTGGTCTGCATCTAATTCTAAATTTAGTGATAAGGATTTTCTTCTTGTTTGGGGGTATTTTAAAAAATTCTCATATAAATTTGAATCAACAGCTGTTTCTTATAGGCCGTTATGCTGTGTTTCTATAGATGATAATGGAACAGAATTAAAGAATTATGAACTTAAATACACTGTTATAACTAAAAAATGGGAAGCCAAAATTTGCTCCAATGATGTAGGCAGAAACACCCTTTTCCTGTTTAGACGAACTGCCTCTGATTCTGATACATATATACGCAAAGATGAAATTCTATCCTATATTTTTGATTTTTGTGGGAAGTCCTCCTCCGGCCTTAGCTTCTGGTCCCACTATATTACAGATGAAATCAGTCGATCAGAAAAGCCCAATCTTTTTATTCTGTATCTTAATGATGACGCTGAACAGGAACAAACTCTTGCACAGTTACATATTCTGTTAATGAAACCTAACCTTGTAAATGGAGTACAAAATTTACGCAGTTTACTTGCATATGGTATGACACCTGATATCATAACCGCTGTTCCTTATATAAAACCAACCAAATCTATCACTGAACTTATTCAGAAACTGCTTGCTTGCCAAACTATAGAAATCCCTACCTCTGTCAGTTCTATCAAACTAAAATATAGATGCAGGAAATCTGTCCTAATATTTTGTAAACATAATAAATCTCCTGAAGACTTAAAACTATTCTGCCGAAACAAAAATATCCAGATATATGAAGCGGTCTGGTCAGGTTTTTCAACAAAGACAGCTCCAACTTCATATCCTCTACTCTCCGGCAGTTGTAGCGATTCTTCACTGAATAGTCCTGTATCTCTGGAGCCGCAGGAGATTGCATATATACAATGGATGCTGTTTATCGCAAAGTATCATATCACCAAACAGGTTCTTCCTCAGAAACAGACTCCAGAAGAAGTATTGTCTAAGTTTATGGATAAATTCTGCATTGTTACCGGCAAAAAAAGCGACTGCTACCGCAGCCAGGATTTCTATGAGCAATGGGTTGTGGATTATTACCATCAAAACAACTGTACACCTATTGGCTATAAGCGATTTAACCGTTTTCTAAAAGCCTATAATGAAGGGCAACTATATGTAAAATCAATCCATAAAAGTACCGGGGATAATGTCCAGCATATTATCGGTCTTCAATTTCTTGAAAGTAAATACGAAAAGATGAAATCAGAACAAGTTGGAAGCCACATAAAAAAGCTCCAGTATTTCTATGATAAATTGGCAGACCTCTTTGACATAACAGAAAAAGAAATTCAACATGTGTACCAAAGTATCACAGAAAACAGCAGCCTTGAATAAAAATATCTCCGTTGCATTACTATTGCATTACTACTCTAAAAATAATCACAGATTGATCCTTTCCCCTATGTCATGATCCTGCCAGCTTCCATGGATCATGGCATAGAGCGACCTCTTTCCATTTACCTGCTCCACCCTTCTCGTTCTACACAAAAAAAGCCTAAATCCTCGCCATTTCAAGGATTTAGGCTTTTCATGCAGAAGAAGGGAGTCGAACCCTCAAGGTGTTGCCACCACACGGACCTGAACCGTGCGCGTCTGCCAATTCCGCCACTTCTGCATCTGCGGGAGATGGGACTTGAACCCACACGAGCATACACCCACAAGATCCTTAGTCTTGCCTGTCTGCCAATTCCAGCACTCCCGCGAACGTTTTATAATATACCATAAATTTTCCAGTTATGCAACTGTTTTTTACAAATTTTTTTAAATTTTTTTCTTCCCGGTCAAATCCGCCGTCAGCATCTCCAAAAGCCGCCTTCCTGACGGGGACACAGGGCTTTTTTTGTGGGTGGCGACACACATCTGCCGCTGCGGCATCTCCTCCTCAAACTCCAGGCAAAACAGTCTGCCTCCATGAAGCTTTTCCCTGGCAAAGTCCTCCACCACGCACCCGATCCCCATATTCCTGACGGCAAACTGGACCACCATGTCGCTGGTGGCCAGCTCAAACTCCGGAGCCAATTCCACGCCCCTGTCTGCCAGAAACGCGTCCGTAAACGCCCTGGTGCTGGTGTTGCCCTCCAGCACGATACAGGGTAGCCTTTTAAGCTCCCCGTATCCAAGCCGCCTTCCCTTTAGAAACGAAAACTTCTCCCCCGCCACAAACACATTGCGGATCTGTCTGACCGGGACCAGATCCACCTGGTCCAGAAGCTTTACCGGCGTGGTGACCACGCCGAAATCAATCCTGCCCCCGCACAGCGACGCCACAGTCTCAGGGGTGGGGGCGTTGGAAACAATGACCTTAATATTGGGATACCGTTCGTGGAACGCTTCCAGATAGGGCAGCAGGTAAAACTGCAGGGTCATGTCGCTGGCGCCGATGCGGATCTCTCCCACCTCCAGATCCTGCATCCTCCTTAAAGCCCTCTCCCCCTCTGCAAACAGCCCGATCCCCCGCTCCACATAACTGTACAAAAGCTCCCCTTCCCTGGTGGGAACCACGCCTTTGGAGGTGCGGACAAACAGCCGGCAGCCCAGCGCCTCCTCCAGCTGCTTCACGGCCTGGCTCACCGCAGGCTGGGAGATGCACAGCGCTCCCGCCGCCATGGTAATGCTGCCCAGCCTTGTTACATGGTAAAACACCCGGTAATATTCCAGACTGATATCCACGGCCCTACACCGTGATCTCTGCCGTCATGCCCAAATCCATGCGGTTCTCCTCCAGGATGGGCCGGATAACGCCGTCCAAAAATTCCTCCACCTGCTGCGGCGCCCGGCCTACATACCGCGCCGGCTCCATGGCCTTTTTCAGCTCCTCCATGGAAAGCCCGAACGCGGCGTCGGCGGCGATGAGCTCCATCAGGTTATTGTCCAGCCCTTTCTCCTTCACATTCCTGGCAGCCTCCATGGACAGGACGCGGATCCGCTCATGAAGCTCCTGCCGGTCTCCCCCTGCCTTCACCGCATCCATCATGATGTTCTCCGTGGCCATAAACGGCAGCTCCGCCATAAAATGCTTCTCGATAACCTTAGGGTACACCACCAGCCCGTCCACCACATTGAGATACAGATCCAAAATGCCGTCAACCGCCAAAAATCCTTCCGGCACGCTTAACCGCTTGTTGGCCGAATCGTCCAGCGTTCTCTCAAACCACTGGGTACTGGCCACCAGCATAGGATTCATCACGTCAGACATCACATAGTTGGACAGAGAGGCAATGCGCTCGCTTCTCATGGGATTCCTTTTATAGGCCATGGCCGAGGAACCGATCTGATCCTTCTCAAAAGGCTCCTCCACCTCCTTAAGATGCTGCAAAAGCCGCACGTCATTGGAGAACTTGTGGGCACTCTGGGCGATCCCTGCCAGCACATTGATCACTCTGGTGTCAATTTTCCTGGAATAGGTCTGGCCCGACACAGGATAGCATGTCTCAAACCCCATCTTGGCCGCAATCATCTCGTCCGCCCTGCGGCATTTGTCGTGATCGCCGTCAAACAGCTCCAGAAAACTTGCCTGGGTGCCTGTGGTCCCCTTGGAGCCCAGCAGCTTTAAGGAAGACTGCACATACTCAAGATCCTCCAGGTCAAGGGAAAGATCGTGGAGCCACAGCGCGGCCCTCTTTCCCACCGTAGTAGGCTGAGCCGGCTGGAAATGGGTAAACGCCAGGGTGGGCTGATCCTTGTAGGCGTCGGCAAACCCGGCAAGCTTAGCCATAACGTTAATAAGCTTCCTTTTCACCAGCTTTAAAGCTTCCGCCATGATGATGATATCCGTGTTATCCCCCACATAGCAGGAAGTAGCCCCCAGGTGGATGATGCCCTTTGCCTTGGGACACTGCTGCCCGTAGGCGTAGACATGGGACATCACATCATGGCGCACCAGCCGCTCCCGCTCCCTTGCCACGTCGTAGTTGATGTCGTCCATATGCGCCTTCAGCTCGTCGATCTGCTCCTGTCCAATGTCCAATCCCAGCTCCCGCTCCGTCTCTGCCAGGGCGATCCACAGCTTTCTCCAGGTCTTAAACTTCTTATCCGGCGAAAAGATGTACTGCATCTCCTTACTGGCGTAGCGCTCCGAAAGGGGGCTTTGATATCTGTCGTTCATGCAATCCTCCTCATACTATTTTTATGCCCGTCCAAGCTGTTTCCTCTACTGGATCCCCAGCCGTTTGAACACCTCGTTGTAAGCGTCTTCCACATTGCCAAGGTCCCTTCTGAACCGGTCCTTGTCAAGCTTTTCATGAGTCTCCTTGTCCCACAGCCTGCAGGTGTCCGGCGATACCTCATCCGCCAGGATGATCTGGCCGTGATAGCGGCCAAACTCGATCTTAAAGTCGATCAGCTCAATGCCGAGACCGGCGAAATACCGGCGCATTACCTCATTTACCTGAAAGGCGTATTTGGAGATGACGTCGATCTCCTCCTGGGTGGCCAGATCCAGCGCCAGGGCGTAGTAGCTGTTGATAAACGGGTCGTGAAGGTCGTCGTTCTTATAGCTGAACTCCAGGGTGGGACACTTTAATTCGATCCCTTCCTCCATGCCCATCTTCTTGGCAAAGCTGCCTGCGCTGAAATTGCGGATGATCACCTCCAGGGGTACGATCTCCACCTTCTTCACCACAGTCTCTCTATCGTTCAATTCCTCGATCAGGTGGGTCGGCACCCCCTCGGCCTCCAAAAGCTTAAACACATGGTTGGTCATCCGGTTGTTGATGGCTCCTTTTCCCACGATGGTTCCTTTTTTCTGTCCGTCAAACGCAGTTGCGTCATCTTTGTAAGAAACGATCAACGCGTCCGGGTCTTCGGTTGTAAAAACTTTTTTCGCTTTGCCTTCATACAGCAGTTCCTTTTTTTCCATGAGTATCCACCTGTCCTTTTCTTAAATTCATGTACTTTGGTAAAACATATTACAAAGTATAATACAGGGCGTCCTGAAATACAATACGTTCTTTCATAAATTTTCGGCCCCTCATCCGTCCAAAAACACCTTTCAAGGCCCCTGAAAACAGCTGCCTTCACGGATCTCTTCCCTGCGGTAAAAATCCACCACGCCGTCCTTTAGCCGGATCCGGACGCCGCAGACGTGATCTTTGGACGGGATGGCCTCCCCTTCCTCCAAGGGCATCTGATAGATTATGAACTCCCGTCCCTCCGTGATCCGGATCACGGGAAGGGAAAGCCGTCCCTGCCACTGCAGTACTGCCAGCTCCGCTCCAAGGACAGCCAGGCAGACCTGCCGGATCCGTTTATCCCTCTGCCTGTTTTCTTTAAATTTTCTCCAGGGTTTCCGTTTTGCCACGTTTTGAACTCCTTATCCGTACAGAACCTGCTATGACAACAGCATTTATTTTAGAAATGGTCTTTCCTACCACTATACCACACTGTCTTTGTGCCTGCAACCTGAAAATCCGTGTACAGAACAACAAAAGCCAGGGCAGATCCTGCTTATGCCCCGGCTCTCCTGCGCGATTACGCGGTTATTTATTCTCATTGCCTCTGGTGGCGCCATCGCCGCCGTCCAGCATGTCGTCCACGCCGTCTTCGACGTCGTCGATCATGCCTCCGATGACTCCGGTGCTGCTTTCCTCATCAGCCCCGTTTCTGCTTCCGGTACTGCTCTCGTCCGTCCTTTGGCCGTTTGTTGTGCTTTCATTCATACTTCCCTGGTTTGTCCCGGAAGTACTCTGGGTGCTGGAAGGGTTCATAGTCTGATCCGTGCCGGGATCCTTTGTGCTGCAGGCTGCCAGCACGGTTACGGTCATCACCAGCAAGATGGCAAATGCGCTGAATCTGATCTTTTTCATAATGACATTCTCCTTTCGTTTTTCTCTGGTTATTATGAGCTTTGGGAGAATGTTATATGCACAATATCAGGCTTTTCCAAATTTTAAAAATTTAAGCCAAACAGCCCTCAGCCTTTGATCACATCCGCCATGGTGTACAACCCGGGCCCCTTGCCGGCCAAAAATCTTGCCGCCTCAATGGCCCCCTTGCCGAAGATGGCCTTGGAGTACGCGGTATGGCTTAAGGTCACCACCTCATCCTTTCCCGCAAAGATCACGTCATGTTCCCCCACAATGGAGCCTCCTCTCACCGCCGAGATGCCGATCTCCTTCCCGTCCCGCTTCTCATGCCTTTGGGACCGGTCATACGCATAATGGTAACAGCTGCCCATAGCCTCATTGATAGAATCTGCCAGAGCCAGGGCCGTGCCGCTGGGGGCATCCTTTTTCTGGTTGTGGTGCTTCTCCACGATCTCCATGTCAAAGCCTGCCGCCGCCAGCGTCCGGGCCGCCTCCTGCACAAGGGCAAGAAGGAGATTAACCCCCAAAGACATGTTGGCCGACCGAAGCACCGCCGTGTCCTTTGCCGCCTTTGATACTTTCTCCAACTGCTCCTTGGAAAGACCGGTGGTGCATAGAACTACCGGCAGCTTTTTCGCCCCGCAGTAGTCCAGAAGGCAATCCACAGCCGCGGCGGCGGCAAAATCCACCACAACGTCCGCCTCCTCCCGCACCTCCTCCAGGGTCTTGTACACCGGATACGCCTGCCCTTTACCGCCGCAAAGGTCAACCCCTGCCACGATAACAACATCCTCCTGCTCTTTCACCAGCTCTGTGATGGTCCGTCCCATGGCCCCGCAGCAGCCATGCATGATCATTCTTACCATAACCGCTCCCTCCTACAAGATCCCATAAGCTCTCATAGCCGCTGCCAGATCTTCCTGATGCTGCGGCTCCATCTCCGTAAGAGGCATCCGAAGTCCTCCCACTTCCTTTCCCATAAGGTTCAGAGCCGCCTTCACAGGGATGGGGTTCACCTCGCAAAACAGCTGGGTGATCAGCGGTATGGCCTTAAGCTGCAGCTGAAGGCTCTTGTCTACGTCCCCCTCAAAGAAGGCCTGGCAGATATCGTGGGTCTGCTTAGGAGCCACATTGGACAGCACGGAGATCACGCCCTTGCCTCCCATGGCTAAAAGCGGCACGATCTGGTCGTCATTGCCGGAGTACAGATCCACACACCCTTCCGCCATATGCATCAGGGCGGCCATGGAGGAGAAATTGCCGCTGGCCTCCTTTACGCCTACGATGTTGGGTACATTCCTGCACAGGGACGCTATGGTCGCCGGAGCCATGGTCACGCCGGTCCTGCCGGGAATGTGGTAGAGAAGACAGGGGATCTTCACGGACTGGGCGATGGCTGTATAATGGGCTGTCAGCCCTTTCTGGGTGGCTTTATTATAGTAGGGAGTCACCAAAAGCAGCCCGTCGGCTCCTGCTTTTTCTGCCTCCTGGGACAGATGGACCGCCTCTCTGGTGCAGTTGGAGCCTGTGCCCGCGATCACCGGGATCCTCCCTTTTACCACCTGGCAGGTGTAGCGCACCACCTGGATATGCTCCTCATGGGTCATGGTGGAAGATTCTCCCGTGGTCCCGCAGGAGATGATGGCATCGGTGCCTCCCGCGATCTGCTCCTCCAAAAGCTCCTCCAGCTTACGGTAGTTTACCTCCCCGCTTTCTGTAAACGGCGTTATAAGGGCAACGCCCGCTCCTTCAAAAATAGCCATGATACAATCCTCCTTATGGTTTTCCTAAGCTCCCGGACACGGCAGCCTGCAACAAAAAGAACCAGCCGGAGCTGGTTCTTAAAGGTCTTTTGCTTTCTCTTTAAGTAGCTCCCCATCCGGCTTCGGATGACAGTCACAAAGCTCTTCGCCCTATGCCCAGATTCGTACTGTCAGGCGGTACTCCTCTTCGGCGCTCTCCCTTTCTGCCATCCTCCCCTGCACCTGCTGCATCAGGTGGCATACTCATGATTCGCGCGACCTCTACTCTTTATTTTCCTTATTCCCGCGGCCTTTGCAGGCCCGCGGATATGACTATACTACCATCATCCCTTCTCTTTGTCAACTTCAACATACTCAATGGTGGAAATGGCATCCACATAGGAGTGGAGCTGTTGGGGAAATACTTTCCCGGTCAAGATCAGCCCCATGCGATCCTCTTTGCCTCCAATGAGCTTCTCAAACTCATCCACTGTCACAATGTTCCGTTCCAGGACTCCCAGGACCTCGTCCAGGATCAGCAGATCGCACTCGCCTGTGGCCACCACCTTCTTGGCGAAATTAAAGCCGTTGCGGATATTGATCAGCTCCTCCTGCTTTTCCTCCTGGGAAAGATTCTCAAAATACGTGTCCGCCTTCTCAAACCGAAACACCTTCAGCCGGGGTTCCAAAACCTGCAGGATATCCAATCCTTCCTGATTCTGGCTGCCCTTTAAAAACTGAATCATGATGACATTCTTCTGACGGGTCAGCGCGGCGATCCCCTTGCCGATGGCCAGGGACGTCTTGCCGACGCCCGCTCCGCAGATGACTTCTACTTTCCCACCTTTCATTCTTTTGCACCTCATTTTTATCTTTCCGGCCTGCCTTCTTTACAGATGTAAGCCTTTTAAAAGCGCCAGGCTCCATCCGGCAGGTCTTCGGCGATAAACTACGTTGTCCGCATATCGTAGCACAATTTCTCAAAATATGCAAGGTTTCCGACAATTATTTAGATAATTTTAACACTCCTCCCCATCCTCGCCGCCTGCTCCAAACTCCAGTTTGCTGACAGATACCTCATAAGCCGTCCTTTTCTCGCACTCGCATTCGCTAAGCTTCTTGGTATACTCCCTGCTCTGGACTCTCCCCCAGATGCGCACCCTGGATCCTACCTCAAAGCCTGCCGCGTACCTGGCGTTCCTTCCCCAGGCAATACACGGGATATAGTCCGACTTCCCGTAAGGCCGGTTCACTGCCAAAAGGATATCCGCGATCTCCCGCCCCAAAGGCGTCTTGCGGTAAATGGGGACTTTGCAGATATACCCGTCCAAAAAGATCTGGTTGGTCTTGGTATAATCCGTAAATTCCTCTATAAAATTGATCTCCCTGACAAAAACGGACAAAACCAGCCGGTTCTTGGCCCCCTCGTGGCGGTTGTAGGAGCGGAACTGCCCTGTCGCCTCCACAGTGGCGCCTATGTAATCTTCATCTACATTCAAAAGCCGCTCCGAGATCATCAGAGGGATGATATCCGACTGCTCGCTTAAGCGGCTTACCTCCAAATCCACCACATAAAATCCCTCTCCAAATACCTCATGACTGAAGGAAAAGCCTGATACCACTTTTCCAATGACCGTAACTTTGTTGTTTTCAATGGCTTTTTCTGACATAGTATTTTCTCCTCGATTCCTTATTTGTTTTTTGCCTTGCAGCTACTAATAAATGTATGCCGCGTCAAATAATTCCATGCCAAAAACAGGTCGGGACATTTCGACAAGGCTCTGTAAAAAGGCGGACCTTTCCCAGATCCGCCTCCATCCACATTTTATCAATTGTCCTAATTTTTCTTAAAAGAAGCCCTCTTCCTCAACGTAGAATCCAAAATCCGCTTGCGGATCCTAAGGCTGGCAGGCGTAACCTCCAAAAGCTCGTCCGTGTCAATAAAATCCAGGCACTGCTCCAGGCTCATGTCCCTGGGCGGCGTCAGCTTTAAAGCCTCGTCGGCGCTGGAGGACCGGGTGTTGGTCAGCTTCTTGGTCTTGCACACGTTGATCTCAATATCCTCTGTCTTGGGATTCTGGCCGATCACCATGCCGCCGTACACCTTGACTCCCGGCCCGATAAACAGCGCCCCTCTTTCCTGGGCGGCAAACAGCCCGTAGGTGATGGACTCCCCGCTTTCGTAGGCGATAAGGGACCCGGTTTTCCGGTAACTTAGATCCCCCTTGTAAGGCGCGTACCCGTCGAAGATCGTGTTCATGATGCCGTTTCCCTTGGTATCCGTCATAAACTCTCCCCGGTAGCCGATGAGACCTCTGGCGGGGATCTCAAACTCCAGCCTGGTATATCCGCCGTTGGCCGGGCTCATGCCCTGCAGCTCTCCCTTTCTGGAGGTCAGCTTCTGGATCACGGCCCCGGTAAATTCCTCCGGCACGTCGATGTAAGCCAGCTCCATAGGCTCCTGCTTCTGGTTCCTCTCGTTGAATTTGTAAAGAACCTCCGCCTTGCTGACCGCGAACTCATACCCTTCTCTTCGCATGTTCTCAATGAGCACCGACAGATGCAGCTCCCCTCTTCCCGATACCTTAAAGCAGTCCGGGGACTCCGTCTCCTCCACTCTAAGGCTCACATCGGTGTTAAGCTCCCGAAACAGCCGCTCCCTCAAATGCCTGGAAGTGACATACTTGCCCTCCTGGCCGGCCAGGGGACTGTCATTGACCATGAAATTCATGGCAATGGTGGGCTCGGAGATCTTCTGGAAAGGAATGGCCTCCGGATTCTCCGTTGCGCACAGCGTATCCCCGATATGCAGATCCGTAATGCCGGAAATGGCCACGATGGATCCGATGCCTGCCTCCTGGACCTCCACCTTGTTTAAGCCGTCAAACTCATACAGCTTGCCGATCTTCACCTTGCGCAGCTTGCCCGGATCGTGGTGGTTTACCAGCGCGCATTCCTGGTTTACCCGGATCTTTCCGTTATCCACCTTGCCTACGCCGATGCGCCCCACATATTCGTTGTAGTCAATGGTGCTGACAAGCACCTGAGTCCCTGCCTCCGGATCCCCCTCCGGCGCGGGGATGTGTTCGATAATGGTCTCAAAGAGAGGCCCCATGTCCGTGCTGGCATCCTCCGGATCCCGCTTGGCGTACCCCTCCCTGGCCGACGCGTATAAAAAGGGACACTCCAGCTGCTCGTCGGAGGCGTCAAGATCCATAAGCAGCTCCAGGATCTCATCCTCCACCTCCTTGGGCCTTGCCTCCGGCCTGTCGATCTTGTTGATGCAGACAATCACCGACAGATCCAGCTCCAGGGCTTTCCTGAGCACAAACTTGGTCTGGGGCATGGCTCCCTCGTAGGCGTCCACCATAAGGATCACCCCGTTAACCATCTTCAGCACCCGCTCTACCTCCCCGCCGAAGTCGGCGTGGCCTGGAGTGTCGATGATGTTGATCTTGGTGTCCTTGTAAAAGACCGCCGTATTTTTCGCCAAAATGGTGATGCCCCGCTCCCGCTCGATGTCGTTGGAGTCCATGACCCGCTCCGCCACCTCCTGGTTGGCCCGAAACACGCCGCTCTGCTTTAACAGCTCGTCCACCAAAGTGGTCTTTCCGTGGTCTACATGGGCTATGATCGCAATATTTCTTACATCTTCTCTTTTCATGTTCATAAACTCTACTCTTCTTTCCTTTATGATCTCTGCTTTCTGCCAGAGGATGCCTCTTACCTGGCCATCCCCTGGCATATATTTGAAAATCGCTTTAATCGAAAAAACTAAGGACTGATCTGCCCTTAGTTTCAAGTCACATTTGCCAATACCATAATATAGCATTATCTGATGGGAAATGCAAGTAAAAATTTTTGCGGTGATACACTTTCCTGCTTATGTTCGGTAACCGTTCAGATACCCCTTGAACTGCTATATTGCTAATAGCTTCCTTAACAGCAGCGTTTAAACTCTTTCCATGTTTAAAAGCGTACACAGCAACCTTCATAAGATAACAAAGACTTTATTCCAATCACCTTTCCAAAAAGACAGCTATCTTCTTTTGAATATTCCACTGTACCATTAATAAACCATCCTTTCTTAACTTCCTTCTTTTATAAATTTTACTCCAGATCCTGTTCCACTCTGTTTTAATTTATATCCAAAATATGAATTGCTGTTTCGTTAAGTGTGCAGAGTCGGCGGTTGTGGCGAAGCCAGTCAGAGAAGGAGAGATGTCCCGTCCGGGTTCAGATATGCCAAACATTCCGATGAGCCCAAAGCAGAAATCAGTCGGGGTTAAGCCCTCCTGCTTTCCTGGTCTCATCCAATGTCATTTAGATAAGCAAGGTCTCTCAGAAGAACTCTGCCATAAATTAGCTATGTGTTGGAATGATATGGGGATTCTGTCTGCTGTCAGAAGTTCTATATACTGATATTTCATATA
>CAJTGF010000086.1 GCA_910575585.1 Clostridiaceae bacterium | reverse complement strand
ACCGCCTAATAATGATATCTTAAGCGATTCCATAAGATTTTTCAAGGCATAGTACCCGCTATGTCCAATGTTTATGTCCATTTTTCTCAAATTTCTTTTCCTGCACGATATTCAGTTGTCAATTTTCAGTTAGAATCACATTCATTGAGATTCCGAGAAGTTATTAAGCTCTCTCTGAAAATCATCCCGCCCGTCTCCTAAGGCCGCCTCCCCGCTTATATGTACGTTAAATGTCTCCTCCCCCCGCCTTAACCGCGCCAGCACATACCCATTGGCCCATGGCCGGATCTCGCCGTCCTCCCGCTCCATGCAGATCTCCACACCGTCAACCTCCGGCGTGAAACCATACTTTTCCTCCACATAACTGACCGCGTTCTCTTCCCCCAGCTGCCTGATCGCTTCCATGCGCGCCTTCTCTTCCTTCGAATATCCGCAGCCCCATGCAAAAACACATAGAAAAAAGAACAACATCCCCATTCCTGTCTTTCTAAAAAAACGCGTCTTCATTTACTTATCCCCCTAACCCGGATAAACCGGAACTTTAAATTCGTTATGTTGGTGTATTGTTGAGTGAGCAATGGGCGGGGATTGTCGTGAGGCCAGTCAGAGGAGAGCTGTCCCGTCCGGGTTCAGATATGCCAAACATTCCGATGAGCCCTTAAAGCGGAAAACACTCGGGGTGAAGCCCTCCTGTTTTCCTGGTCTCATCTCCATGGCATATATTCACCCTGCCGGGACAGCTCTCCTCTGCCTGGCAAAACCAGAATTCGCAGGCTAAGATTTGCTCACTTAAAGTGGTTTCGGTAGGGGACGCTGCCTCAACTTTGCAGCGAAAAAATAGCTTCTTTTTACGGCCTCAAGTATATTGTTGAGTAAGGTTAAGGCGATGTTGCTGCAAACCTGAAAGATCTGCCGCCAAAGCAGTTATCTTTTCACTACAGAGTCGAAACAGCGTTCCCTATCGAAACCACCTTAAGTGAGCAAATCTCGGCCAGCGAATTCTGCTTTTGCCCGGGAGGGAAGGGAGGCTGTGTGCCGGGCGGGTGAATATATGCCATGGAGATGAGACCAGGAAAGCAGGAGGGATGATACCCGACTGATTTCCGCTTTGGGCTCATCGGAATGTCTGGCATATCTGAACCCGAACGGCACACAGCCTCCCTTCCCTCCCGGGCCCCGCCACAATCCCCGCCCACTGCTCACTCAACAATACAGCAATTCCATTATTTTGCCATTTTGCGAAAGAAATCGTTCTTAAGGGTCTAAACTCCTATGACCAATTTTATCGTTTCGGCTTTTTATTAAGGAAAGTATAACACTCCGGCAAACGCAAATCAATCATTGACAGCCCGCCCATACCGTGGTATCCTGTTTTTATGCTTCTTTCGGTCTCTCTGACCGAAAAAGTCTTTGGAAAGCATCTTTCCGGAATTACCCATCAACTCCATTGATACCTGCGGCCATTTCTTCAAATTCCAGTTATTTCAGAAAAGGTATGGATGACTCTCAAAACATACAAGGAGAACGAAAGATTGAAAAAATACACACGATTTACGACAGAGCCAGCAAACGCTGCCTATCCATCTCCAAACCTACTACCATCATGCTGATCAACGGACTGTACGGCGCCGACTATCCCCTGGACAGCCAGGTGACCTACAACTGGACGGAACACCACGACGATGACCTTAGAAAAACACTGTCAGACACCATCATCACTATCAACTCTGTTCACAGCTATCACATTGAATTTCAGATATACGATGATGACAAACTTGTAATGCGGGTCTTTGACTACGGATACCGCCATGCAGTTACCACCCAGCCCCTTCCGGACGTTCTGGAATTTCCCAAACCAGTGATCGTCTATCTCTATGAGGATGGCCATAATCCCCAATACCATAAGCTGCTTATACGCTTTCCCGGCCAGGGAGAGTTCACCTACAAAGTTCCCATTGTCCACTATCTTAAAATGGATAAAGAAGAGCTGGAACGCCGCAAGCTGATCGTCCTGATCCCCTTCCAGCTCCTCCGCCTGAAAAAAGCCATGAAGAAAAAGAGGACACAAAAGAACCTGGAGGCATTGAAGACCTTGATCCAATATGATATACTGGGATCCATAGACAAAAATGTGGCTGCCGGCAATATTACCGTATCCGACGCCAGGGTCCTTAAAGGTATTACCTGGCAGCTTTACCGTCATATCTATCAAAAATATGACGAGATGGAAAAGGCAGGTGTAAATCAATTGATGGAAGAAGCGATGATACTGGAAGTGGATATCATTGAAAAAAAACACAGAGATGAAGTAAAACGCATAAAGGCTGACAACGAAAAGGTCATCCAGGAAAAAGATAATGCCATCAAAGCCAAGGATAACGCCATTAAAGCCAAAGATAACGCCATCAAAGAATTATCCGAAAAGCTGCGTCACTTCGGCATTTCCGAGGAGGAGATCCTTAAAATGACCACTCTGCAGCCCTCTCCCTAACCCGGATAAACCGGAACTTTAAATTTGTTATGTTGCTGTTTAGTTGAGTGAGCAAAGGGCGGGGATTGTCGTGAGGCCAGTCAGAGGAGAGCTGTCCCGTCCGGGTTCAGATATGCCGAACATTCCGATGAGCCCAAAGCGGAAAACACTCGGGGTGAGGCCCTCCTGTTTTCCTGGTCTCATCTCCATGGCATAGATTCACCCTGCCGGGACAGCTCTCCTCTGCCTGGCAAAACCAGAATTCGCTGGCTAAGGTTTGCTCACTTAAGGTGGTTTCGGTAGGGGACGCTGCCTCAACTTTGCAGCGAAAAATATAGAAGCAGGATTCGTTCCCATAGATATTATGCACAACCTATCACCGCAGACAAAGCAGTTATCTTTTCACTACAGAGTCGAAACAGCGTTCCCTATCAAAACCACCTTAAGTGAGCAAATCCCGGCCGGCGAATCTTATATTTTTCCTATGGGCTCTTGCGCTTAAAACCGCTCCTTACCGACTGCCCCTGGCAGGGCCAAGGATCTCCGACAGGCTCTCCCGTATCCTCTCAGCCACATCCGGCTTGTTCATGGAATATACATGGATGCCGTTGACCCCATTGGCGATCAGGTCAATGATCTGCTCCGCGGCATAGGCGATCCCCGCCTGTTTCATAGCCGCCGGATTGTCACCGAACTTATCCACAATGGCCTTAAACCGGGACGGCAGATACGTACCGGACATCTGGCAGATCCTCCTGATCTGCGCGGCGCTTGTCACCGGCATAATCCCTGCCACCACAGGAACCGTGATCCCCTTTTCCCGAATCCGGTACAGGTAATTGTAAAGGATGTTATTGTCAAAAAACATCTGGGTAGTCACAAAATCACAGCCTGCCTCCACCTTTTCCTTAAGATGGGCAATGTCCTCCGATTTGTTGGCGGACTCCACATGGCCTTCCGGATAGCAGGCCGCGCCGATGCAGAAATCCCCGCTGCTCTTGATCTCTTGGATCAGCTGGGAAGCGTACTGATAATCATAGGCAGTCCTGCCCTCTTTCGGAATATCCCCCCGCAGAGCCAGCACATTTTCTATGCCTCTGTCCTTAAGCTCCTTGAGAACGCGGGCAACGTGTTCCCTTGTGGAGGAAACACAGGTCAGATGGGCCAGGGTGGGGACATGGTACTCATTGTTGAGGGCAGCCGCAATGTCCACCGTGTAGCGGCTGGTCCCTCCCCCTGCGCCGTAGGTGACGCTCATAAAATCAGGGGACAGCCCTGCTATCTTCTTGGCAGCCGCCTCCACAGTCTCATACTTGTCCTCCGTCTTGGGAGGAAACACCTCAAAAGAAAGGGTGGGTCTTCCCTGCCCCAATATGTCTCTTATCTTCATCTTCTCGCTCCTGCTTTTGTTATGTGATCCTTCTCTATACCAAAAAACTCCTTTTGGCCAATCCCTCTACTGCCCCATAAATATCCTGGCGATGGGCGAATCCGCCGGCAGTATCAGCGTATTGCCCTCCCCGGTCAGAGACTCCCTTGCCGCCTCCAGCGCCCGGATAAACCCGTAAAACTCCGCCCGTTCCGGCGTATTATAAGCCGCCGCCAAAATCCGCATATACTCTGCCTCGCCCTCTGCCGTGATCTGCGCCGCCTGGGCCTGGGCGTCGGAAATGCTGATGGCGATCTCCCTGTCCGTGGTATTCTGGATCACCTTGGCCTCCGCCTGCCCCTCTGCCTGGTAGGTGGCCGCGATCTTATCCCTTTCGGAGATCATCCTCTCGTAAACCGCCATCTTATTATCCGATGGAAGATCCAGCTGCTTTGTCTCAACAGCCAGGATCTCAATGCCGTACTGTTCCATCCCAGCGCCGATATTGCTCATGATCGCCGCCGAAAGCTCTCCGTCCCGGCCGCTGATCACATCATTCTGGCTCAAACTGCTGATCACATTTTTAATGGAATTATAGACTGTGGCGTCAATCCTGCGCTCCGCGTTGAGAATGGAGGAGTTAAGGGTCTGGGCAAATCTTAAAGGGTCCGTGATCTTCCACAGCACATAGCTGTCAGACATCATGGTCTTTTTATCCATGGTGATCACGTCCGACGGCGCCAGGTCATAGAGCAGGATCTCCTTTGGCAGTGTATCCGCGCTCTGGATAAACGGCACTTTAAAGCTTAAGCCCGCAGTGTCGATGACCCGGCTGACCCGCCCAAACTCCCGGATCAGCTTGTACTCATTTTCCCTGGTAACCACCACGGAGCCGCCAAGGCCCACCACAGCCGCCAACGCTGTAAACAGCAGCAAAACTTTTCCAAAAAATCTCTTCATATCCTACTCCTCCCCGCCTTCTTCCGGCTCCTGGTCTGCCGCCTGCCTTGCCTCTTCTCCTGGATGCCCTGGATCTTCTCTGCCGTCCTGGGCCTGAGCTGCAGGAGCCTGGGCTGCAACAAAACTGTCAAGGGGGAGAATGGTGTCCATCTGGTTGGTGCCGTCAATAACCACCTTAAGTCCCGGCAGCACCTCCTCCATGGCCTCATAGAACATCCTCTGCTTCGTGACCTGGGGATTCTTAACATACTCCTCATACATGGCGTTAAACTTCGCCACCTCCCCGTTGGCCTCATTGACCCGTCTGGTCTTTTCCGCCTCTGCCTCCTGCATGATCTTGTCGATCTGGGCCTTGGCTCCCGGCAGCTTTTCATTGCGGTACTTGTTGGCGTTGTTGATGGCAGTCTCCTTGCCCTGTTTGGCAGTTTCCACCGCCTTAAACGCCTCCATAACCTCCGCTGTCGGCGGCTCCGAATCCTGGATGGTCACATTGACCACCTGCAGGCCCACATCATGTCTGTCCAGCTGAGCAATGATCATGTCCTTTACCTTGGATTGGATCTCATTTTTTCCCGTAGTCAGGACCGAGTCCACATCATAGCTGCCGATGACCGTGCGGACACAGCTTTTGCTGATATTTTGAAGAATGTGTACCGGGTCCTTAGAAGCGTACACCGCCTTCACCGGGTCGGATACCTTGTATTCAATATAAAAATCCACGTTGACAAAATTATAATCTCTGGTAATCATCAGGGAATCCTCTTCCTGACTCACATTGTCCTCCTGATCATATCCCAGGGCAAATCCCTGGATAGTCGTGTTCACCTTCTGCACCCTCTGGATCAGGGGGAACTTAAAATGCAGCCCCGGCGCGGTCACGCTGACAGCCTTGCCGAACGTAGTCAGCACTGCCTGCTCCTGCTCCTCGATGTTATAAAAGGAACCTGTGCCAAACACCAGCACAAGGGCCAGCACAAAACCCAGCGTCGCAAATCTTCTGGCTCTCTTGACTGCATTCTTCACTTTCTCTTCCATATCCGGATCAAAACTTTCCATATAAAATCACACCTCTCTTTGCCTGCGGACGGATCCGTGGATCTGACAATCCGCATATACATGGCTTCCAAAGCAGCCCTTTGGCTGCCTGACAGGTCAGAGGCCGGACGTAAACTTACGTCCGGCCTTTTCCTTGTCTCCATTGTCTACGCTGGTAGTATATCATAAATTGTATCATTTGTGACAGATCAGTGACAGAATTCAGAAAATTTTTACTCTTTCCCTGTTTTTCTGTTGGTTGCTGTTCCCGTGGGGCCGCCTAAGCCGGCTATCACCTTTTGTTTCAGCTCCCCCCAAAACTTCTCCCCCAATTCCCGAAACGTCATGTGTTCGTACAAAGAAGACCGCCGCCAGCTTTCAATCTCATCCACTCTGCCAAACATGTTCTCCAAAGCCGCGGCTGCCATGCCGCTATCTTTCTCCATCACAGCCAGATCCAGCTCTGCCCATGCCTCATGGTAAGCCCCCATGTCAAACACCCTGGCAAGCCCCTTTATCCTGTCCGCAACCATATGGGCCTTCTGCCTATCCCCATCTTCCACCGCCAGCTTGTAAAGTCCGCTAAAATACCCGTTCACCATCTGATAACCGGAAAACAGCAGCTCCTCATAAGCTTTATATGCCTCCGCCCTTCTGCCGGTGAGACTGTAAATCTCGGCCATTTTCCTTTTCCGCTCCGGATTCTGTTTCGAGAAAAAGGCCAGGCATTCTTCCGCCTTCTCATACTCCTCCCTCACCCGATAAAAGCCGAACAGCCCGTCTGCCGCCCGGGTCCGTATACTCTCATCGCTGCTGTCCAAAGCCCTCTGATACCATTTAAGGATACACCTGTCATACTCTTTATCAAAAATATCTCTCATCATCCCGTGGGCATGGAGGATCACTGCCATGTTAAGCATCAGTTCCTCACAGTCCGGATACTGCTCCACCTTTCCCCTGGCCCACAAAAACGCTTCCTCATAACTGCCGTCTTGCAGCATCGCGTCGATCTGCGCCACCAGGCTATTGATCTCCTCCTTAGTCATCTCCTCCCGAAAAGACAAGAGAACATCCGGGGTGATGCCAAGAAGCCTTGCGATAGGAGCCAAAAGGGTGATATCGGGATAGGAATTGCCCCTCTCCCACTTATTCACCGCCGGCCCGCTGACCCCCAGCCTGTCCGCCATCTCCTCCTGAGTCATATTTTTCTTCTTCCTGTATCTGCGGATCACCTGTCCGATCTCCATCCCAAATCCCCTGCCTTTCTCTCCATTTTCACGACTAATCATACCAAATGCCAGCCACATCCACAACTGAACAGCTATTAATTATCCGGAAAGAAACCTAACCAGCACTTATATCCAGCCATTGGCGGAAAATGGCTGGTCATCTTATTGTCCACGAAAGGAACTGGCTATAGTATAATTTTATCTTATCTCTCTTATAATTAATATTGATTTTACTTATATCTGTTTTTCATGTATCTTAAATCTGCTGAACGAAATGAAAAATGTACTCTCGGAGTCTCTTTGTGCCTGATTTTGTGAGATGATTTTTTGTCAGATGCGCATAAATTTATGTGCATCTGACGGAAAATCGTCCACAAAGGCAGGTGCAAGAGAGATTCCGAGAGTACATAAAACGATACAGGAGGTAATTTTCATGGTAAGAGCTATCGTAGGCGCCAACTGGGGCGACGAAGGAAAAGGAAAGATCACGGACATGCTGGCAAAAGAGTCGGACATCATCATCCGGTTCCAGGGCGGCAGCAACGCGGGACACACCATCATCAACGATCACGGCAAATTCGCCCTGCACCTTCTGCCCTCCGGCGTATTCTACAGCCACACCGTAAACATCATCGGCAACGGCGTTGCTTTAAATATCCCTTATCTGTTCAATGAGATCCGGTCTCTGACCGAAAAAGGAGTCCCCGCCCCCAAGATCCTGGTGTCTGACAGGGCTCAGATCCTGATGCCCTACCATGTGCTGTTTGACACCTACGAGGAAGACCGCTTAAAGGGCAGATCCTTTGGCTCCACCAAGTCGGGGATCGCCCCTTTCTACTCCGATAAATACGCCAAGATCGGCTTTCAGGTCAGCGAGCTTTTCGACACTCCCACCTTAAAAGAAAAGGTAGAAAGAGTCTGCCAACTGAAAAATGTAACCTTGGAGCATCTCTACCACAAGCCGCCCATTGACCCCAAAGAACTTTTAAATACGCTTTTTGAGTATCGGGATATGGTAAAGCCCTATGTGTACGATGTATCCTCCTACCTTTATAATGCCATAAAAGAGGGAAAGAACATTCTCCTGGAAGGCCAGCTGGGTTCTCTGAAAGACCCGGACCACGGCATTTATCCCATGGTGACCTCCTCCTCCACCCTGGCCGCTTACGGAGCCATCGGAGCCGGTATCCCGCCTTATGAGATAAAAACTATCACCGCCGTGGTAAAAGCCTACTCCAGCGCCGTAGGTGCCGGCGCCTTTGTCAGCGAGATCTTCGGCGCTCAGGCCGACGACTTAAGGCGCAGAGGCGGCGATGCCGGAGAATTTGGAGCCACCACCGGCCGCCCCAGACGCATGGGCTGGTTCGACGCAGTGGCCTCCCGCTACGGCTGCCGCATCCAGGGCGCCACCGAAGCTGCGCTCACCGTGCTGGACGTGCTTGGATATCTGGACGAGATCCCTGTGTGCGTAGGATATGACATTGACGGAACCGTCACCAAAGACTTCCCCACCACCCCACAGCTTGAAAGGGCCAAACCGGTCTACACCACATTGCCGGGATGGAAATGCGATATCCGGGGGATCAGGGATTACAAAAAACTTCCGAAAGAATGTCAAGACTATGTAGAATTTATCGAAAAACAGCTGGAAGTCCCTGTTACCATGGTATCCAACGGCCCTGGCCGCAGCGAGATCATCTACCGGACATGACAGCGGCCGCCCGGGGACAAAAGCGTTCCCCATAAAGGGCTGCCATTCGGGACAAATAAAAAGACGAGTAAAGAGCTTCTGCTTTTTACCCGTCTTTTAAAAACTGATCTTTTTCTTCAAACGCCACCGGCGATGTTTATCTCACAGATCCTCCATTTCCATCTCTCCAAAACTCCCTTACCACGTCCCCGACAGATTCCTGTCTCACTACGTTATAAGGCCACCACTCTCTGGGAAACAGCGCCTGATATTCCTCTTTCAAAAACCGATCGTCCATCAAGACGATGACCCCCTTATCTTCCATGGTCCGGATCACCCTGCCTGCCGCCTGCATGACCTTGTTCATCCCCGGATACTGGAACGCGTAGTCAAACCCCCGCCCGTTTTTCTCGTCAAAATACTTCCTTAAAATCTCCTGTTCCGTACACATCATAGGAAGCCCGGTCCCTACCACCATAACCCCGATCAGCCGGTCCTCCTTCAGATCAATGCCCTCCGAAAAAATCCCTCCCATAACGCAGAACGCCACCAGAGTATTATTTCTTTCCCCGTCAAATTCCCTCAGAAACGCTTCCTTTTCCTGCTCATCCATGCCGCTTTCCTGGACCAGGAGCCCAAATCCCTGCTTTCCAAGCTCCTCCCCCTGTTCCTGCCACAATCCCAGGATCTCGTTCATATACTGGTACGACGGAAAGAACACCATATAATTGCCTTTTCTCTGCCCCGCCACCTCCAGAATATAGGTCAGCACCTTGGCAAACTCCCTCCGATTCCTCCTGGTATATCGGCTGCTCACATCCCCAGCCACCAAAAGCAGCCGGTTCTCACAAGGAAACGGGCTTTTGACATACACCGCGTAATCCTCCAGATTTCCGCTTAAAAGCTCCTTGTAGTAGGTCACCGGAAGCAGCGTGGCAGAGAAAAACACCGTAGTCCGCCCTTTGTCCATGCACGCTTTCAAATGGGCCGCCGGGTTTACACACAGCAGCTTCACCATAAACCGCCCATCCCCCTTAAGCTCCGAATAGATCCGGTACGCCTCATCCATTCCTTCAAACACATTGATAAAATCTCTCAGCTGAAAATAAAAATCCAGGACCAGATCCCGGTCTTCAAACTCCCGGCGCTCCTCCATAAACGTCTCCAGCTCCCCAAACAGAGACAACAAGGTCGCGGCCAGGTGATTCACGCTCTCATGGACCACATAATCTTCACACTCCCGCTTCATCTCCAGAAGCTGCTTATTGCACCGCTCCAGAAGCTTTCCCACCCTGTCCGACCTGCCTTTGAGCACCCGCTTTGCCAGCAGCACGTCCTCCTTAAAAAGAGCCGCGCTGTACATCTCTCTTCCCCTGGACACCAGATTGTGGGCCTCGTCCACCAAAAACAGATACTCCCCCTCCATACCCTCGGAAAAATACCGCCGCAGCCTGGCATTGGGGTCAAATACATAATTATAATCACAGATGATCCCGTCCACCCAGTTGGTAATGTCAAGACAAAACTCAAAAGGACACACCTGATACCGGCGGGCATAGGAAATCACCTTGTCCCTGGTGATCCCAAACTCCCTGTGGATGATGTCATACACCGCGTCATTTACCCGGTCAAAATGCCCCTTAGCGTAAGGGCAGCCATCCGGGTCACACTGAGGTGACTCCAGAAAACAGATCCTATCCTTAGCCGTAATGGTCACGGTCCTTAAGTACATCCCCCGCTCTCTCAGCGCCGCAAACGTCTCCTCCGCCACACTGCGGGTAATGGTTTTGGCTGTCAGGTAAAAAATCTTTTCAATATGCCCCTCCCCCATAGCCTTCAGCCCCGGATACACGGTGGACAGCGTCTTTCCCACCCCGGTGGGAGCCTGTATAAACAAATCCCGCCGCCGCGTTATGGCCTTATACACCGACACCGCCAGATCCTTTTGTCCGTCCCGGTATTCGTAAGGAAATTCCAGATCCTTCAAGGACAAGTCCCGCCGGATGCCGTGCTGGTACAGATATCTGGCCCATTTTACATACTCGTGGATCAGACCCTCAAACCACTGCCGCAGCTCCTCAAACGTGTAATCCTGTTGTAACCTACGAATCTCTTCCGTTTCCAGGTTACAATACGTCATCTGCACCGTAATGCTGGCAAGACCGTGATCAAAGCAGTATATATAGCCATAGCATCTGGCCTGGGCCAGATGGACCAAAATCGGCTCTTCTAACCGGCTGATGTCCATATAAACGCCCTTGATCTCATCGATCATAACCCCCGAAGGCCCTGTGTACACCCCGTCCGCCCGGCCCTCCACCGCGATCCGAAACTCCCCCTCGTCGATCACATGCTTTAAAGCCACCTCCGCCCGATAGCCGGCTCCCATGGACTTTTGTATCTTCCTGTGGATCCGGCTCCCGGCTTCCATGGCATTTTTCTGCCCCGCTCCGGTCTGCCGGTTGTCCAGATCCCCGCTGCGCAGAACAAATTCCACCAGGTTCCGGACGGATATCTTTATGACCTTTGGGGCCTCCATGCCGTCGCCCCTTTGCTTTTTGTCCTGCCTGCTCCCCTCCAAATCCATGATCTGCCCCTTTCCCGGCCCTTTACCGCCATCTTCTGTCCGTCCATTATACCTTATTCTTTCTTAAATGGAAAGCCGGCGTTGTGTCCTCATGCCACAGACCATTGATTTTAACGCGGATCTCTGATAAAATCATAGAAGCGCAGAGATGCATGCCCCGGTCGTCCTAATGTCATGGGAACAGGCAGGGCGGGCATCTTATCATCTAAAACACACAGAAAGAAGGAATTCCCATGACCACAACCGTTACCCTGGGCTCCACCGGTATCACAGTAAACAAGAACGGATTCGGCGCCCTGCCGGTCCAGAGAGTCTCCAAAGAAGACGGAGCCGCCCTGCTCCGAAAAGCCTATGAAAAGGGCATCACCTTTTTTGACACTGCCCGGGCCTATTCAGACAGCGAGGAAAAGATCGGCCTGGCCCTCCATGATGTCCGCAGCCATATCTACATAGCCACAAAAACTATGGCGGATACGGCGGAAGGCTTCTGGAAAGATCTGGAGACCAGCTTGAGCCTTTTAAAAACCGACTATATTGACATCTACCAGTTCCACAATCCCTCCTTCTGCCCCAAGCCCGGCGACGGCTCCGGCCTCTATGAAGCTATGAGCAAGGCAAAAGAACAGGGGACCATACGCCATATCGGCATCACCAACCACCGGCTGGCCGTAGCCCATGAAGCCATCGAAAGCGGCCTGTATGAAACCCTCCAGTTTCCTTTCTGCTACCTGTCCACAGAAAAAGACGTGGAACTGGTACAGTCCTGCAAAGACCACAACATGGGCTTTATCGCCATGAAATCCCTGTCCGGCGGCCTAATCACCAACTCTGCCGCAGCCTACGCCTTTGCGGACCAATATGACAATGTACTTCCTATCTGGGGGATTCAGAAAGAACAGGAACTGGATGAATTTTTAAGCTACATTGACAATCCACCGGTTATGACGCCGGAGCTTAAGAACCTTATAGAAACAGACCGCGCTCAGCTGTCCGGCAGCTTCTGCCGCGGATGCGGGTACTGTATGCCCTGTCCTGTGGGCATCGAGATCAACAACTGCGCCCGCATGTCTCTGCTCCTTCGGCGCTCTCCCTCTGCCGGACACCTATCCGCCCAGGGGCAGGCAAAGATGATGAAGATCAAAGACTGCCTTCACTGCAACAAATGTATGAGCCATTGTCCTTATGGTCTGAATACGCCGGAATTGTTGGCTAGGAATCTGAAAGATTATGAGGAAGTGCTGGCTGGGAAGGTGATGACGGCGGATAATTTTTAGGGGGTTGGGATGCTATAGAACATAAAAATAATACTTTAAAAACTGTATTTTCTCTACAAAAATAAATGTTAGATACAAACTCATCTCTTTTCGTATAAATTTCTTTTAAATACTTAAAATTTATACCCGAAGGGTATACCGTAACGCAAACTCCTTCAGAGTAGGAGGCGTTTTTCTCCATAAGGTATACCCTAAAGAGACAGAGTTTGTATTTTTATTTTCTCAAAATCAAAAAATTATAAACTGGTGGAATATTATCCCCCACATAATCCTCTGTCTCAAACTCCTCTATGAAACTGTCTAATGCCTCAAACATAAAATTCCTATCCATTCTTACCTAATCTCTATATCCTACGGACTCTGTTAATACGTAATCCGATATCCCATGTATTCCTTCTGCAATAACCATAGACTTGTCTGCACTGGCTTTGATATAAAACGCAGTAATTTTCGCCGTTCTTTATTCTTCTGTATTTACATTTACTGCACTTTACAGGACATATCATCAAGAACGTCTCCTTTGCTTTTTATCCTCTATTTATACAAATCAAATCTGTCCAAAATCCTTAATTTGAACTATAAAAGAGCTTTGTCAACATTTATGGTACAAATTTTTTACTCAAACTTCGCACATAGATTTTGCCTATGCACCTTGAAAATTCAATACCTGGCTGTTATTCAGTTGTCGAAAGTCTGCTGTTATGCTGCTTGAAGCTGCGCTTTCAGCAAACCAGGTAATATATTCATAAATGTATCAACGAGTTCGTCGATTTTATCGTCGGACAGCTCTGTATTGTTGTTAAGTATGGTTCGGAACATTTGAAGCAGCATTCGAAATGCCTGTATCCATGTGATGTCAGACATTTCATCAGAAAAATAGAGAAAAAGTTCTCCCAGCGAACGGTTATCGCTCCCTTCCCTGCTTTCCAAAGACAGCATCATATATCGTGTAAAAACAACCGCAGTGTGGGCTGTCATTGCGTCATATGATAAGGAGTTACATTCCCGGCTAAGATTCCGATAGCTTTTGCATACCTTGAAGATAACTTCGATATCCCAGCGCTTGCCATAAATACGGATGATTTCATTTTCATCCAGCGTTGTATCGGTAGAGATAAGGCATAAATATTCTTTTCTCTTATTCCGGTTACGGACATATACAACTTTAGCCACAATGACTTTCCCATCCTTTACAACATCCACTAAAACAGAAAGCAGATACCGGGAACGGCCGCGTCTCTTTTTATTCCGGTTATAGATTGTAATCAGGGACATGTCTTCCCCTTTGTATCGGAAGAACATTTTGGGAGTCTTTTTTACCATACCAATGACATCATAACCGATGGTCTTTACTGCATGGAGGGTGCTTGGAGAAGAAAACCAGCTGTCAAAAAGGACATACTTTGCCGGAACTGCCGCTTTCTTAGCAGTTTTTAAAAGCTCAAGCATGGCTTGTGTCCCTTTTTGAATGGAAAGCAGCCTCCGTTTGTACCCGGCAGTCCGCTTATCAACCTTCACAGCTTCATTGACCCTGTTCTTTTTGTTTTCAGACGAGAGAAGAATGCTGTTCACGGGAAGAAAAGAACTTCCATCTGACCATCCAAGTGTAAGCATACGAAATCCAAAACGGTATCTGTGGTTTGCGTGGTCGCAGGCCTTTGCAAGAAGCTCTACTTTTTTAGAACGATTGCGTTTGAACATAGAATCATCAATGATGAGTACATTTGCGCGGTCTTCTGAGTCCAAGGGGACGATCGCGTCCCTGATAATCCGAGAAGCCAACAGAGTTGTAAAACGTATCCAGTTAATCTGAAGCATCTTCATGAACCGATACACCGTATCCTTAGCAAATCCGGGAGTATTTCGTCCAGTGATCAGGCTCATATACATACTCCTGTTAGAAAAAATCAGCAGAAAAAGATACTGAAAAACCTCAATAAGGGGAATGCCTTTTTTCTTATAGGCATTAGATGCTTTCAATGCCGAAGAGATATGGAATCTTTTAAAAAATTTTTCGATAGATTTTGAAATCTGCTTATCATTCTGGTTTGCTTGTGTTATACTTTTATTCATAGCATGAGCCTCCGGTTTTAATTGTTTTTTGCCAACTCAATTATACCAAACCAGACGGTTTCATGCTATCTTATTGCCAGTTTTTATTGTATTTTCAAGGTGCATAGGCACTTATTCAAGTGCGAAGTTTGAGTCATATAGAGAAACGGTGTGGATAGAGTTGAACCCCTTTTTTGAGTTGCTGGTAGGCGGATGGTAGGTGGAAGGGTCCTTAGGATTGCGTGTAATGTTAAACTCACATCCGTCAGCGGCAATGAGGGAATAGCCGCCCATAAATCCCTTTAAAGGGAAGCGGAGATTAAACTGACTAAGGATGTGTCGGAAAGTATCCGGAAGAAGCTTAGCCCGCTGCTGGATAAAAGCGGAAGCGGAAGAGATATCCTCAGGCAGGAAATTAAAAAATTTCAGCAGCTCATGGTTGATACAGCCGCTTTCCATGGAAAGGAAGAAACGGATAAGCGGAACAAATCCCAGCTTGCGTTCACGTGAAAAATCCTTTCCCGGGTTTTTGACGAAGCGTTCAGAGTTGCGGTCCATGGTGTCCACGATTGCCCAGAGAGTGGACTTAACCTTATGTGGGAATGACATATAGGTACCTCCTTGAAATTGAAATGATAGTTCTGAGTTCAATATCAAGGGCCGCTCTCGCAACTTCTTAAAATACAATCAGCAGCGAGAGCGGCCGCACATTTTGGTCTCTGTGTCAACCCCTTTTCTTAAATTTATTGATAAATTTGAGTTAGACCGTAGGATGAGATTTTTTCAATCAGCTTAACTTAATGACATTGATGGGAGACTCTCGCGAATTTTCCTATGCCACTTGCAAAATAGTCGAAGATAGCAAACTCCCACCATATGATCAACCGGAAGATACTAAATACTACATATGCCCGCGAAATGGAAATTGTGAACTGTTAAATAATTTTGAAAAAAGGGCATTGACCTTAAAAATCACAGATTTTCTTCTTAGCCTTCCTTCTCTCCAAATAAAATTCAAAAGTAACTGCCTTCTCATTAAGAGTTTGCATTTCGGATATCAAGGTTCTCAATACAGCCAGAGAAGGCTGTTCTTTTTGCAATTCCATCCGTAAAGATATAATTGCGCATTGCTGACGACCTAAAATCTTTTCCAGCTCCGCAATATTCACAATCCTTTCTGAAATAATATAAATACCCTCACCTCCTCTCTAAGCTCCTTTGTCATATGGAAATAAATAATCCAAAGACAGTTCCGGGAAAAATTCATCCCTAATCATCACGCATTCATCAAACCACCATTGCGATTCTCCGCAGAATCTTGAATTGATAGTTCTATAGGAGCATCCAATGTAATTTGCAATATCCATGCGTGATATTTTGTTACGTTTCATTTCCGCCTCCGGATTATTGCAATTTACCACAACCAATCCAATTTTCCCTCTTTTTATTTTGCGGTATTCCGCAATTTATGATTGCACTATATTGCAAAATTTCGCAAATATCAAGAGTTGTTTTTAAAAATCATTGCAAAATTTCGCAATTTCTTATTTACTTTTTATTTTATATATAGTAATATGATGTCATGGGGGTGATATTAATGAAACGCTCTATGATTCTCCGTCAATTAATGATAAATAGAGACATGAAGGTTTCCGATATTTCAAAGCAGAGTGGAATAGCATATTCCACCGTAAAATCCATACTGGAAAATGGAACTGGAAAGGCCAGTTACATAAATATATGTAAAATATGTGCTTCTCTCGGTATAACACCAGATGATTTGGAACATATGGTTAAAGAGAATACAATTCATGAGCTTCAAATATCAAAAGAGGATTCCGAATTGTTAAGTAAATACCATTTACTCGACCTTCACGGCCAACAGACCGTTGATATTATCCTTGATCGAGAACTCGACCGCACCACTCAGGCCAAAGAATCCGCCGACACCATAGAACACCTCCAACAGCAGTTGACCATACGCTCCATCCCGCCTCACTTTTACGCCTACTATGGTAGGATAGCCGCCGCAGGCACCAGCGTGGAATTTTCCGACATAACCGCCGGCGTTAGAGCTTATCCTGAAAATGAAATAAATAAAAATGCCGATTACGTTATCGGCGTGAACGGTGATTCCATGGAGCCTGAATATTCTGACGGGGATATCGTCTATGTTCAGAAAACTGACCATATAGAAGTTGGAGATATAGGTATATTTCAGAAAGGTAATAGCATCTACATTAAAAAGGCTGGGGAAAATGGGCTGATTTCCTTAAATTCGAAGTACCCGCCGCTTACGGCTGATGATGATAGGATTATCGTGTTGGGGAAGGTGCTGGGAAAAGCGGAGGAAAATTGAAAACAAAAGGAGAGTGTTGTATGTTATTACCACAGAAACAAGATTATACAATAGATGATATTTACACTCTGCCAGATGGGCAAAGAGCTGAACTGATTGATGGGGAGATGTATATGATGGCGCCACCAAAAAGGGTACATCAAAGACTAATCCATCAACTTGAAAAACGGATTGGAAACTACATCGATGCTAATGGCGGTGACTGTGAAGTTTATCCTGCGCCATTCGCCGTTTTTCTAAATGCTGACGATAAAAACTATGTCGAACCAGATATTTCTATAGTCTGCGACAAAGATAAACTGAACGAATACGGATGCAACGGGGCCCCAGATTGGGTTATTGAAATTGTATCCCCCAGTACAGAACGTATTGACTATGGAATAAAACTTTTTAAATACCGCTCTGCGGGTGTAAGAGAATATTGGATCATTAACCCTGTAAACCGTATGGTTAACGTCTATGATTTTGATAACAATGAAAAGACTGGCCAATATAGTTTTGATAACGATATCAGTTCTTGTATTTATAATAATTTGAATATTAAAATAGCTGATTTGCTTTTATAAAATCTCATAATTTTTCCCTAACCCAAACTGCCCACCACTTACCGCTGATGGTGACAGGATTATTGTATTGGGGAAAGTATTAGGAAAAGCGGAGGAAAACTAATGTACTCTCGGAGTCTCTTTGTGCCTGATTTTGTGAGATGATTTTTTGTCAGATGTGCATAAATTTATGAGGCGTACGTGGAACGTACGTTGATTAAATTTATGTGCATATGACGGAAAATCATCCACAAAGGCAGGTGCAAGAGAGATTCCGAGAGTACATATTAGGCCAAAGGAGGTCATTATTATGGCACTACAGCAGAAACAATTTTATACAATCGAAGATATTTATTCCCTCCCTGATGGCCATCGTGCCGAACTAATTGATGGCCAGATTTATAACATGGCTCCGCCAAGCACTACCCACCAAAGACTTGTGTTCAGACTCTCTTCCATCATTGACAATTATATACAACAAAAAAATGGAATCTGTGAAGTATTTATCTCTCCTTTTGCGGTATTTCTAAATGAAGATGACCGGAACTATGTGGAACCAGACATTTCCATAATCTGCGATAAGAATAAACTAGACGATCGCGGTTGCCATGGAGCCCCTGACTGGATCATTGAGGTGACCTCTCCTTCTGACCCGCAGCGGGATTATGGCATCAAGCTGTTCAAATACCGCACTGCCGGGGTCCGTGAGTACTGGATTGTTAACCCGCTGAAAAAAACAGTAATGGTTTATGATTTTGAGAAAAATCTATTCTCTAACCAATATAATTTTGGGGATGATATCCCTGTATGTATTTATAATGATTTCATTATCAATGTAAGCAAATTAATCTAAAAGATTAAAGCAATTTTACTAAATAGAAAAACGAAAGCTGCATGAAAAGAAAATGGATGTCAATTTAAAAAACCGCCCGGTGCTACCAACACCGAACGGCTTTAGATATACCGAAGATGGCACATCATTCGCAAAATTATTGTACCATCTTCGGGGCAGCCTTGCAAGCGGAAAATCCGCTGGCTGTTATTTTTATACCCAAAAAGGGAGGTACAAACTATGGCAAAAGCCATGGAGGCTGTGAAAACCGCCGACTTTCCCCCCATGGAGCGCTGCTTTGTGTACATCATATACGGCTGCGGGATGCGGAGGGGTGAGGTGCTGGCCCTTAATAAAGATTTTCACATAGACCTTAAAAAGGGGGTGATAAAGGTAAACAGCTTCGTGATGTATCGGGGAAATCTCTCGGAGATTAAAAAAGATTGCCAAGCTAATGGGGGATACGGAAGCGGTTGTCCTACGGACTTACAACCACATCATGGAGGAAAAGGAGAACGTGGAGAGTGTGGTCAATGACGCCATTGCACTGTAGATTTTCATGGACACGAGATGGACATTTTGGTCTCATGGAAACGAAATGGACATGTAAAACCGCTTATTTTGGTCTACTTCGGATTACATTGGAAAGCCAAAAAAACCCGTATTTACGGCACTTTTTGGCTATATCCAATGAAACACAGACAAGCACGTCTGTTGACTGGTTATTAAGCGACACTTTTTGCGTTATTTTGTATTAAAATACCAATTACTCCTCTGCCGACTGTCAGGATTTGGCAAAATACCGACATCCTTTTTCATTCATCCTATCTGGTACATCGTTGCACTATTAAGCATTTACTATATCCTGTGTATTCTGTTAACACTTAAACCGCCATCCCATATATTTTTTCTGCAATAACCGTAAACCCGTCTACACAGGCTTTGATATAAGACACAGAAATTTCTGCTGTCCTTCTTTCTCCTATATTTACATTTACTGCACTTTACAGGACATATCATCAAGATTATCTCCTTTGTTTCCTATATTCCTATTCACTTTCCGAACATTTTTATATATTCCCGGGCCGTCTCTATGGACAGGTTCAGTTTCTTCTGCAACCGTTCCAGAATATCCTTCTCTGAAAGACCAAAATCAAGCCCAGCTTCAACAATACCTTTTGCCTCTCCCTTTGCCGCTCCCCTTGCTTCTCCCCTTGCTTCTCCCCTTGCTTCTCCCCTTGCCTCATTCTCCCTCGCGATCTCATCAAACAATGTACACATATCGAAGTCTCCTTTCTTTGATACCGCGTTATAATCTATCCTGCAATTCGTTGCTCCCGCCACTGTCATGATCACTGTCTTATCTACATCATTCTCTCTTGCGTACTCTATGACCTTCTCTCTCGCTTCCTCCCTTGGCAGGCTTCGGTCCAGCACAATTTTCAGCATACTGAATAATGCCTCATTTTTTACATTATGGAACACCAGATCCGATCTCCCCGCCTCCACAAGCAGAACCTTATAGTCATTTACAAATGCTTTCATCTCTTTTGGAATATCCAGCATCTCATGAAGAGACACCGCCCCATCCCACGGCTTCTCTCCATAGTAGGTAACCATGGTGATCACCGGTGCAAACCGATCTGTCTTTT
>CAJTGF010000085.1 GCA_910575585.1 Clostridiaceae bacterium | reverse complement strand
GAAGGTTTTCACTTTGTAAACCCCCAGGACATTGACAGGACAAACGTGGGCAAATGCTGTTTTAAAGGTTTTGACCATGAGCAGTGTGAAGGTCCGTGGAATCATCAGTATGAGCAGCACAATTATATACTGAGCACCGCGCCGCACGCAACGCCGGAACTGGATGTGGTTATTGCAGATGAGTCGGGAGAATATGCCTGCTATGCAGGAATGTGGTGGACACCTGAAAATCGCCTGGCATACATGGAACCTCTCTGCACCATTCCTGAATACCGGCATAGAGGTCTTGCGGCGGCGGCATTATCTGAAATGTATCGGAAAACCAAAGCATTAAGCGCAACACATATGACAGGCGGTTCCGGCAGATTTTATCAAAAAACAGGATTCCAAAATGCCGTAAAATGGACATTCTGGGAAAAATAATGTATAAGGACTGCTTAATTTATTGAACTTTTGCTGTCGGACGGCGAATTGAGGGAGACGCAAACAACAGATTATTTTTCCAACCTTTATCCAATTGACTGTGCAGTGCTGTCTGTGAATGTACAATCCTGCCGAAAATATGGCATGTTGTCAGAGTATGAATTTCTTCCTGAAATATAAAAGGCCATGGATCCTATCAAGAGACCCACAGCCCTATGAAGCATTCAGTTTTTCAGCTGTCCGGCAAGGATGTGGAAGTAGGTCCCCCGCCCATTGATCTCAGCTTCATACCATCCGTTCCCCATGCCCAGCAGGATGAGCTCCCCCGTTCATGTCTCCCTGGGGGAGCCATTTTTCAGGATACACGTATAATTCATGTTCCATGCCCCCCCTATCCGAGATTCTGGCTGCTGACGGAGGCCAGGATGACACCCGTATCGATCACCTTCTTCTCCATCTGCGCCCCCAGTGTCAGTGCGTCGGTCATCAGGTTGTCCACCAGGCGGGGGCTGCCCTGGGAGTGGCTGTGGACGGCACAAAGCGCCGCCTGGTCGATGATGGAAGCGGCCCCTCCGGCACAGGCAATCTTGTGGAGGACGTACTGCGCCACTTCCGAATCCGACAGCCCGGAGAAGTTGTAGTGTACGGTAATCCTCTGGCGCAGGGCCTCATGGACAGGCTTTTTCAGGGTGCTGTTCAGGTGGGGCTCCCCGCAGAGGATGCGCGTGAAGCAGTTCAGGGAGTCATACCCGTAGTTCATGAGCATCTTGATGTCCTCCAGGATGCCGGTGGAGAGGTACTGTGCCTCATCGACTGCCAGGAGGAGGGGCTGCTTCTTGTCCCTGTAGAGGTAGAGGATCTGCTCCTGTACGGCGCGGAACATGCCGGGCTTGCCGCCCCTCGGCTCTACGCCTAAGACAGAGCAGAGCTGGCGGTAGAACTCCATGACGCTGACCGTGGAGAGGCAGATGTACTCCATGTGGCAGAGGTTGGGGTTGAGGCTCTTCGCGAAGCAGCGCAGGGCGAAGGACTTGCCCATGCCTGGCCGTGCGGTAAAAAGCCCTATGCCTCTTGTGTCCTTTAAGTAGTCCAGGCGGGACGTCATCTCGGAGATGTCCTTTGAGAGGAACCAGTCCTTTTCTTTGGCATTCTGTTTGTCAAAGGGATTGAAGGAAAGCCCATAGTAGGAACGGAACATCAGCCCTCACCCCCGATCCTGGAATAATCGATGGACGGCGTGTTGCTGCGTTTCGTCCGGCAGTTCTCATTCTTATCCGTAGGCCGGATGGGGTAATGCTCCCCCTCATAAAGGATGAAGGCACAGGACATATCGTCCGGCAGGAAGCGGATCTCCACTTTGGAGGAGATGAACTGCATGGGGACGTCATAGGACACCTTGTCAATAGATACGGCGGAGTCCTTGCCCACCTTCCTGGTGATGCGGTTCAGGAAGCTTTCTACCATATCTGCAGAACGCTGGATATATCCGCGGATGACTGTATTTTCCAGGATCAACAGGATAGGACCAGTTCTACATATCAGGAGCTTTTAAGGCTGCTCTCGCTCTGTGATGAAAAATCCTTATCCGTCCTGGTAGCTACGGCTTCTGCCCTGACAGGAACAAACTCCCCTGCCTCCCTTTCCGATATGGAAGGCAAACAGACGTAGTATGGCAAAAAAGAAAAGCCAGCAGGTCAGACTGGTATCTGTGCCGCTGGCTTTTCTATTGTTATGTCCTATGAAAACTCTGTTTCCATACCTGTTGGTTGCTGTGCCTTAAGTTTCAGCTAAGTGGTACCGGTATTTATAATTTCCCTTTGTTGCCTGTTTTCAGGCTAACTTGACAGCTAATCATTTTAGAATCCATATTCCTTACAATGCCCAGGACAGTATTCTCACATTCCGGATCATTTTTCATTCTTTCAAAACATTCATCTGTGATTGCCAATGCCCTCCGACATAACCCTGTTATTCAAAGAAATTTCAGTTTTGCCGCAGCCGTTCTATGATGCTGACTTTAGTAATTTGCCGGTACAAAAGTGCCGGTATTGCCACGGTCAAAAGTATAAGAAACGGATAGATCACCAGCATGGGCCATATGACAAACCGATAGGTGAAGAACCAGATCCCGCTGGAAATTCCCTTTACAACTACCACAGAAAACAGAACGCCGAGGACAGTCGATGTGATAATCGTTCCCACCGCATAATATAGTCCCTCAAAAGAGAGCATACTCTTTAACTGCCTGCCGGTCATACCAATGCTTTGCAGCATGGCAAACTCCTTTTTGCGGGTGATAACGCTTGTCAGAACGGAGTTGACAAAGTTTGCGATACCGATAATGCCGATGATGATGCTCAGTGCCCCGCCGATTGTGATGATCAGGGATGTCAGGTCATCAAAGGAGCTGACATAGGTTGCTTTTGATTCAAAATCCATACCCGGCTCCACGCTGTCGATATAGCTATTCAAAAACTCCTCCATTTCAGCTTCTGTTCCCTCTTTCACATCAAAGGAGAAATTGACCAGATGGGGGTTATCGCACAGCGGCAGGAACATATCTGTCGGGAGGTAGAACCGGCTTTCACCCGTGTTGCGGGTGGTGGCTGTGTTCTCGTTGGCCCGGACTTTTGCCAGGATGATAAAGTCATAGCTGTCCGTAATGGTGGTGGAAAGTTCCTCCGCTTTCAGATGGTTGATCCGCACCGTGTTACCCACACTGATATTCGGGCTATCCATGATGGTTCCATCATCATCGCAATCCACACTCAGCAGGATATACTTCCCTGATTTCAGCTTTTCCAGGTCGATCGTCCCCTCTATGGCCTCCATGTTATTCAACAGAAAATCATCCGCACCATATAGACTTATATAGGGATTGCCTTTCTGATCCTTGTTATAGCTGAAAAAAGCATGGTGTTCTGTGGAAAACGGTTCTTCCAGCATCCAGGAGGAATAGAGCCTGCCGCCATCCTCAAAGCAGTTATTCTGTTTGACGGCCTCAATAAAACTCCCGGACAGGTCATTTTCACTTTTTTCAACCTGGTACTGGAAATAGTCCGCGTTAGAGATCACAAAATCTGTATCCATAAATTTTGCGATGTACTTATCAATGTCAAACCCGCCAGACAGAGTAAACACTGTGTTGAACAGCACCAGGCTCAGTGTCATGGACGCAATCACCAATACCGTGCGTTTGCGGTTCCGCCCCAGGTTCGCCAGGGCCATGAAGTGGAGCTTTGCGCCGTGGGTCGCTCTCCTGTCTTTTGCCCTGCGTTTTCCAAACGCCGCTGTATCGTTTTCGGTGTAGCGGATAGCCTCGATTGCGGAAACGGTACCGGCGATCTTCGCGGGCCTGCGGACGCTGACAAAGACTGTAAAAAGGGCAAACGCGGTGGAGCCGATAAAAATCAGCGGATTTACTGTCACCTTAATACCGGCGTCCGCAGTATAACTCGTTCCGTTCATCAGGAAGGGAATCAGGGACCGGCCAATCAGGAAGCCTGCCAGCAGACCGATGGGAATACCGGTCAGGGAAAGCCGAAGTGCCTGCCGTCCTATCAGCCGCCTGATCTGCCGTTTTGTTGTGCCCAGCGTTTTTAACTGTCCGTAAGACTGAATATCCTGGATAACGGAGAGCTGGAAAATATTATAAATAATCAAATATCCTGTTACGATAATCAATGCAACGCCAACGATGCCGGAAAGCAGCATGGCAGGATTGTCCGTTAATGCGCCGCTCTGATAAGCCGGACTGACGCGGGCAATCACATAATTGCTGTCCTGATTGCTGCCGCCCATCGTATCGCAGGTATAGCCGGTTTCGGAAAGAAGCTGGTGGAGCCGGGCTTCTATATCCCCCCGCCCTTTGAACATCACATAAGCGGATACAACACCGGAATAGTCATTATCCACAGGATAAGTATAAGTTAAAATATCCGAATGGGCCTCCATAAAGGCTTCCGACACAATCAGCCGCCCGATATTGCTCAGGCTGTCTGTTTCCCAAAAGCCGCAGAGGGTAAAATCGGTGGTGTATGTCTTTCCTTTTACTTCATAGGTCAGAGAAACGGTTTCCCCGATCCGCGCCGGTACGCCCAGGGCATCCAGCGTCTTTGTATCTGCGATGATCTCGTTTTCCGCTTCGGGCAGACGTCCTGTTGTGGGCGTGTAACGGGCAAATTCCAAAGCGGTATCATCCATATACCACAGGTCAGATCGCCAGCGCTCCAGGCCCGGATTTTTCAGCCGGTAGGAAATCGCTTTCGCATAGGCAATACGGTCGATCAGGGGACTTCCCGCCACATCCTCATAAACTTCATCGCTGATATAATTTAATACCGCCTGCCCCTCGCCGCCGGCCTTGCGGATGTTCTGGTCGTGAACAGTGTCCATCAGACCAGATCCAAGGGTAATGATCGTGGTAAAGAGTACGGTTGTCAGAACGATTGCGATAACCGCAATGATATTCCTGCTTTTGTTTGACTTGAAATAGCGGCCTGACAGCTTTTTAATCGCTGCGCCGTTGTTGTTGCCAAATAAAATGTCATTCATCGTCAGCACCCCCCTACTCAAAAATCCTGCCATCCTCAATGCGGATAATGCGGTCGGCAAGCTGGGCGATCTCGTTGTTATGGGTGATCATCACCAGAGTTTGATGAAATTTGTTGCTGGTGACTTTCAAAAGCCCCAACACATCGCTGCTCGTCCGGCTGTCCAGGTTGCCAGTGGGTTCATCTGCCAAAACAATAGCGGGCTTGGAAACGAGGGCGCGGGCGATGGCGACACGCTGCTGCTGTCCGCCGGACAGGTTGTTTGGCATATGATTCAGTTTGTCCTCCAGGGCCAGAAGATGCACCACTTCATCCATGAATTTCCGGTCTGCGGTATCTCCGTCCAGCTCCACGGGCAGGACGATATTTTCATAGACATTCAGAACAGGGACAAGATTGTAATTCTGGAAGATAAAGCCGATGTTGCGTCTGCGGAAAAGGGTAAGCTGTTCGTCATTCAGTTTGGCCAGCTCCTTACCTTTCACTTTGACGCTGCCCAAGGTCGGTACATCCAGACCGCCCATCATGTTCAGCAGGGTTGATTTGCCGCTGCCGGATGTTCCAACAATAGCGACAAATTCCCCCTGTTCAATAGAAAGTGTCACGCCATCCAGTGCCTTTGTGATGTTTGGCTCCGCGCCGTAGTGTTTTTTAAGGTCAGTTGTCTGCAAAATGCTCATAGTAAGCACCATCCTTTCTGTAATGCCATCAGTCTAACAGCCAATTCTCACAGAAATGTCACAAGCCGCAGTTTTTTCTTTTACCGCTGTGTGGCAGATCCGGAAATGATAAACCCGCTTTCCAAGTAATTTCCGTTATCGGGTCGCCCAGTCTGCCTGTAGAAACGGCAGACTGCCGCATATGGTGGTAAGCCAGGGAGCGGGCGATTGCCACTCTCTGCTGCTGCCCGCCGGACAGCTTCATCACATTGCGCTTTGTTTCCTCAGTTGTCAGTCCAAGCCGCAGAAGCATGGGCAGGGCATCCTTTTTCGCTGTCAAAGCCACATTTTCAATCGGCGTCATATAATCAATACTGAATCCGTCTTTTGGAGTTATGGTCACTCCCGCTGCCTGTTCCTCACTTACTGGAATATTCTGCTGCAGTAATCCATTTGCAAGCTGCCCTGCCACTGCACTGCTCGTAAAATAAGAACATCCATCATATCCTGTGTGACGGGAAGTTCCGTGTAAAGGTCAAGAGCGCCTTCCCCATCATCATCCATCCTGAAATACGGGTTGCTTCCTGTGAGTTCAACTGAAACATGGAATCCACCGCCTAAAGTCTCCCACAGATTTTTTTGCTCCGCCTGTGACACCTTTTCAACCGAAAGCCCAGTCAATACAAAGGTTGCCATAATAAGGAGAATGAAATATTCTTTCTGACGCTGGTATCGTACACCTCCAATGTGGAACCAGTATGAAACGTATGTGAAATGGAAAAGAAATTGAAAAACTCCCCGGTCTGGCGGAGAGTTTTCAGCGTGTTCATAAATGGATTGTAAATCTCATCCCCTGTGGCTCTTCCATAGGGCAGAATGAGTAAGAAATGTCCATTGTCTTTAATAATGTGTCTACGATATACAGCCCAAGCCCATTACCGCCCTTGTCACGGTCTCTCGCAAAGTCAGGACGGTAAAACGGCTCACATAATGAGGAAAGCAGCCCCGGCAGGTCAACTTCCGCCGCGTCCTCGTTCTCCGCGGCCATCCCCACTTTTGAGGTTTCAAGGATATCATGAATCATGTCCGCAAGGTGTCCCGTCATTTCCCTGCACTCCGGCAGATAAGTGTCATAATCCTTATATTTCCCGACACCGAGTATCATATTTTCCAGCGTGGCGTTCAGCGCAGTGACTGGCGTCTTCAATTCATGGGAGGCAGCCCGCAGGAAATCAGCCTTTGACTTTTCACTCTCACTTACTCGCCGCTTCTCGATCTCAAGGCTCTCAATAGCCGACAGCAGGCTTTGATATAGATGGTTGATATTATGGAAGATATGTGAAATCATTTGAATAGGCGGGAGTTTATCTATTCATCAATTCAAGCGTTTTTTCAAATGAAATACATTCAGCGTATCTTCCATTCCACATGAACTCATTATAATATCTATAAGATTTTTCCGCTGTCATATACGCATTATCAAACGTACTGTTTGTATTTGCTGGAACAATCATTTTAAGCCCATGTTCAAAACCACATTTCACTGTTGCATCTATGCAGTAATCTGTTTGCAGCCCTACAATAATAATTGTATCTTCGTCTTTTTCATGCAGGTACTCCAACAACCCTGTATCTCGAAAAGCACTGTTTACATTTTTATCAAAAACACACTCATTTGGCATTGGCTGAAATTCTTCGTATATTTCATAGCCTAATGCGCCTTTCGTTAATTTCTGTCCAACACCATCATCATGCTTAACATAAATAACTTCTATATTATTATTGCGCGCCTCTTTGATCAGTGTTTTAATACGATATACAAAAGTCTCAAATTCATATAAGTCATTATTCATAATTAAATTTTGAGTATCAACAATATCATTCTATTACCTGCCAAACTCGGAATTTACCCGTGATGTCGCTATCATAGCAGTCAATCGTCACCGAAAGGTCACAGGCCGCCGTTTTATACTCAGGCTCCTTTGCCTTCTTGAAAAAAACATACTGTTTTCTTCCTTAATCTACAAACTGAAAGTTGTCTATTCTTCCTCGTCTGGCTTGAATACCTTCAAATATGCGGGGCGGTTCTCTGCTGGCTCCCCATAGACATACAGCGTATTGGCCTCCGTGTCCAGGCAGGTATGGCAGAAGCGCCCGCCGGGGAAGGGGTATGGCTCTTGGAGGCGCTGGAAGTCCACGCCACCCTCGGACAAAACCGTTTGAATCTCGGCGGGGTCCTCAATCTCGTCCGGCTGGGCCCGTGGCTCCAGATTTGCAAGCAGGATGTCCAGGAGGAAGGACTGAACCGAATCGGAGAAGGGCGCCCAGCTGTATACATCGTCCTGGTCGTTGTAGTACACCACCGGGTTGGGCTGATCCAAATCCTCCGCTTTGATGCCCGCATACCAGCAGCCCTGATTTTCGCACCAAAACAGCAGATAGTTGCCGGTCACCTCGCCCCATCGCTCTCGCGGCAGGGCACGCAGCTTCGCCAGCTCCTCATAGTCTTCTTCTCCCGGTTTGCTGAAAGACTCCAAGTCCTCGTCAATATGATCGTAAGAAAAGGTCAGACGCTTCTTAAAGAGTTTTGCCTTTTTGTCCGGGATGAATATCTCATGCAGCGCGCGGTTCAGGCTGGCCTTGCCGCAGGCAAGATAGTATTCCCGCAGGGCAGCGGGAAGGCGTATCCCTGCCGCCGCTTCATAGGCGGCGACTGTCTTCTCGGAAAACCCTGTTGCTTTCCCCTCTCCAAAGCCGAACAGCGGCTCGGCCCACCGAACCAGCTCTATGGGGGAAATCTGATACTGTTTTTCACTCATTATAACATTCTCCTTTCTTCTATCTGCACTCAGTTTTCTTAGTCATTCAGATTATCGGCAAAAGAATCCGATCCTGAACTAGAGCGTGTTTGAAAATTGCTTTCTGACAGATGTGCGTCACAATTTGTGGGAGATTTGAGCCAAATGAAGGGCGCATAGTGGACCCTACATCTAGCTTCGCAGACGTACACCTGGCGTAGAGAGCGAGTACTATTGCTTAGGAATTAACGAAGTTCTATTGTTTTAGGGCAGCTTCTTGAAGCGGTATTATGCACTTTCCTTGAAGTGGGAATAATGGGGTGTGTTAGTCTGCTTTTCCATGTCAGACTTGCCGCTGGTATAACAGGAATTTTTCTGATTTGGATACTGGTGTTTCTGACAGCGTTTTTTATGGCGGGGCTTGCTTATGGAATAAGCCTAATTTTGCCAAACGAGGAGGCAGCCGCCATGAAACACATACCGTATCGACAAAATCCGACGGTCATTGACATATCAAAAAAATCCCGTTCACCGCCGGGGGAAATTCAGTTCCGAAATAAAATGCTGATCATGCCATAAACTATAGAACTCATAGTTTACAATTACATGGTTTATCTTCTCATATTCCGGTTCCAAAGAACCACAAAAGTACCATTCCAAAAATATGCGAAAATTGGAAGCAACACACTTACCGTGCAAAATTCCATCTGAGTCACAATAACAATCCCAAAAACCTCCATATTCCAAAAAAACAACCGGACAGTCCTTGCCGTCTGATTGGCTTAAATCTAAACAATACCAGCCGTCCATATATCCGATTGGGAACAAGTTCTTATAGATTTCTTCTCGGAGGGGAGTTTCGCAATCTTCAAATTCCTCCCGGAAACATCCCAGGCACTCTGACCAGTCGGAAACATTATCTGTCAGGTCATAAAAATCTATTGTATCGATTTTGATTTCTTTATTCTCATCGTCATACACCATCCCCACAATGTCAATCGGCGAAGGTTTATATGCCATCAAATACAATTTTAAAACAACAGGCAACTCCATAAGATATTCCTGTTCAAATTCGGCAATATCTGTTTCGGTTATGGAAGAAGGTATCAATTCCATAAGCCATCCTCTTTCATGCAGTTTCTGAAATGCATATTCCATGAAATCTTTGTAGTCCATTTTATCTCCTTTGCACATTGCCTTTGGAGGCTGCTCGACTCCGATTTGTCAGCAGCTTTATCGTACCAAGATCTTTCTGGATTTATTGTTGATACCGATCCACGAAAGCTGACGCCAACTCAGGTGTGTTCAGCAGTTGTGCCGACCAGTTCTCCACATCCTCGGCCCGGTCATCATCGGAAATCGAAACAAAGCAGGTAACTTCCTTCGTTCGCTCTCCAAACACATTCTCTGCTTTGAGCCGCACAAAGGCACCGACTGCCGCCTCAAAAAACTGCCGCCTGTTTTGCTCCCATTCCTCGTCAGTGTATCCATCACTCGATATCGCTCTATCATGTTCAAACAATAACCTGCTGAGTTTTGACAGCTCGCTGCCACTTTCATCGGAGTACCCCCACTCATCCGGGAGCCATCTGTCCTCGCTCTCAAGGCCGCCATTATCCTTCAGATACTCCAGTGTGTTTACGGCCAAAAACAGGGTGACGCAGTCGCTGTCCGTTACCAAAGCTGCCGCATATATCTTTTCGCCGCCTGTTTCGCCCATGATCTTCTGTATGTCCTTTTCTGCCGCATACCTAATCTTCTCCACTAAATCTTTATAAAACTGATCCACTTGTCTGTCCCTCCTGACCCTGTTTACCTTTTCCACTTATCCAGTTTAAATCCATTTTGTTCAAGCTTTCCGCGAAACGCCTCCGCAAAATCAAGAAATCTCTCAATTTCCTCTGGCTGGTGTATGTTTTTGGGTCCATACAAAGTTTTGGAGCTTGTCCCGCCTATGTTCAGCAATTCCCCAAAATCTTCTGAGCCTTTTTTATACTCGAAACATAATTGACGCACCTTTGGCTCATAAGATACATTGCCTATGTTGTCCATATCAACATAAAACGGATCTGAATGCTTCTGTAAATCCGCGTCTGTCTGCACAAGGACTAAGCTAAAATCGCTTTGCCTGAATCCAACGATGTAACAGAAAAACGTAGTAGTATTCCAATCAAATACAAAATCTCTTTCAAATTTTGAAGTTGACATATAAGCATACAGAACTTCGTAAGTATCACCATCTTTGACCGCTTCGTTAAAAACCTCCCTCATTCTTTTTTTTCTTTCTCCCACAGTCCACTGCATCGTACTCAGGTTCCTGTGGCTTTTTTGAAAATAGTCCCATACTGTTTTCCTCCTTGATCTACAAACTGGAATTTTGTTTACCTATTTATTTTGTACTTTCTCCCTTGACCTTATATATCCTAAAAGCGCAATCCTTTTCCAAGCGAATATTTGCCCATTTTTTCCCTATCTGTCTCACAAAATAGTTTTCGTCCTCTGGAAATATCTGCTTTGTTATAAATCTTAACAGATCCAGTGCATTGGCAGACTCTTTCAACACAATTTCAAGCGTACTCCATCCATCAATTACAGGTGAATATATTTCATGAATCATATCACAAAATAAATCGTTTCCGCTGATTGGTATTTTTCTTATTAAGTCCCCCTTTCTATCTCCAATCAGCATACTTTTCAGTAGGGCATATTGTTTGTTGTCAAGCATTACTTCATATATTTCCATTTTCTGCTCCTTTTATTGAGACTCTTTATATAATATTCCTAATTTTTCATGCTCTATTGAAAAAAGATTTCTCACAATTATATATCTCGTTATTTGTCCGTTAGAAAAATAAACCATATAAATGCACTCCAAACCGAAATCTAATTAAAATGTCCAAATATTTAATTCCTGCGGTTCAGGTAATTGTTCCCAAATATCTTTTGTCGGCGTTTCCGCCAAAAGACGTTTATGCGCATCATTCAACCATTGAATGTGCGCCTTTATATAATCCGAATGAATTTCCCTGTCTTTATCCATCACCTCTACAACAATTTGGAAATACAAAAATTCCTCGAAACTCGTTGCCCACAAATCGACATCCCCTGTGTCATGTCCATATACCACTATTTTAGGCTCCTGTTCCACATCTTCATATAAAAAACAATATTTATCGCCGGATATTCTATGCGCAAACGGAACAAGCCTGTATAGGGGATTGATGGATTGGCGTTCCGGATAAATTTTCAAGTCAAAGTTCAGACACTCGTACAACTCATCACAGGCACTTGGAAGGTTCTCGAAAGCAAACAGCCAGCAATCGCCCATCCATTCTCCAAAAAAATCTCCTCGCCATACATAATTCATATCGTTCGCGATTTTATCTTCGATCCATTCCCTAGAGTTCCTTAAGTAATCCATCATCCCACTGTTGTTGATCGTATGAAATAATTCCGGAAATTGTATCCCCAAACATATTTCCACATCCCTCAGTTCCATAAATTCACACCTCATAGTATCTTGAAATTTTACACAAAATCATATCCAAGGGCATACCGTAATTCATGCTCTTTCAGAACTGGGGCACTTCGTGCCACAAGGTATAGTTTGTCTGTGATACCACTATCATAACAGCCAATTCTCACAGAAATGTCACAGGCCGCCGGTTTATACTCAGGTTCCTTTGCCTTCTTGGAAAAAGTCCTGTACTGTTTCCCTGCTTCATCTACAAGTGGAAAGCTATCTTGCAAAATACCTGTTATACTCTCTAAATAACAGATTTCTTCGCTTATTACCCTGCTTGTGATACAGATCATGATATTTATCAACTACTGATACACTGCAAAACCCTTTATGTACCAACAATTCATACTTTTTTTGTGAAAAAGGATATTCCTCAACTACCCATTCAGCGTCTTCGTTATTTTTAATAATGACCTCGCCCCAATAAACAGACATCATGCTTTCAAAGTCTTCTTGTGTTGATCCTGCCTTATCAAATGATTGTTTCTCATATAAATTAAAATACCAATTTTCTAATTTTTTCAGGCTTTCAATCGTATAGTCAGGAAAAAACGCGGACGCTTGCGTACTAATTGCCTTCAATCTGTTCAGCAAATCGTCTTTATATGAAATATAATAATCTTCAGCCTCGGATTGATCACGAAATTCTCTTAAAGATTCCCCATATTTAACGGCTATACTTAAGCTATGCTTTGACATCTTGTTCGCCCCCTTCTGTTCCGCCATCCGCACTCAGCTGCTTAATCGTATTCCTCGCAGATAAATTTGAAATCCTCAGTCCTGCGCAAGGCTGGCAAGGCGTACTTCTCGATGTGCTTTGACATAATTTCCACTGCATATTGGAAATTCGCTGACGGATGGCCCTCGGCACAGCGCACCATGGTAATCAGCATCTCATTGTCACCCTCAATGTATTCAGACGGATAGTTGCCGGAGCAGTCACAGGAATCCTCATCATGGTATTTCTGTCTGACCGCCTCCATCTGCGCTACGGTGCCGATCATCGCATGATAATTGATTGTTTCCGAATCAATGTAATAATCAATGAAAAGCCTTGCCACAACATCCTTACATTGCTGGATCTGCTCAATGATGGCGTTTGCGTTTCGGATTGCAAATCTCCGGATTTTCTTCCTGGCGTCTTCCTCATCTTCATAGCGGATATACAAAAGTGTTTCGTGACCGTTCAGCACAGCCGTAATCTTCAGAAGCCCTCCGTCCTCCCCATAGCAGGCGCGCAGCGTCCGAAAAATGTCTTTCTCCGGCACGCTGTACAGCGTCATGCCGCGCCAGTCCTGCCCAACAGGGATATCATAGGTGAGCATTTGATACTGTGTGTCATAGTCAAAGAAGATTGCGTCCTCACCATCGGCGTCCTGATAAAAATCAAAAACGCTGTACACGCCTTCTTTGCAAGTAAGTGGAATGCTGTGTAATTCTGACATTTGGGTCTCCTCCCCTTATCAAATCCTGATTTATAAAACTCGTTGAGCTACAACCACAGTGTAGTTATCCGTGTCGTATGTAATCCCCGTTTCTTTAAAATTGTTTTTATGCCCAAAATGCTCTGCCTGGGGATTGCCTCTCACCCAGCCAAGCCGTATGCTCGAAAGCCTGATGTCGGCCAGATAGCGGCACAGATCGTCAATAATGCTGCTTCCAATGCCAGCATTTTGAATCGATGCCGCTGTCATAAAAAAGCCTATGAAAGCAGTTTTTTCATCAGCGTATGCCATAATAAAATCCATTACAGCAATCAATTCTTCCTCTTTGTAGTACCCTACATAATATTTGTCGCATATTTCTTTATTTGGAGGCAAGGCTTTCATATCATCAAGAATACTCTGTTCTGTCACAAATGGCGGACAGTATTGGTAATACAAACCATTTTTACTGCACAGTAAATATATATCCGCGACATCCGCTTTCTCCATGCGGCGTACAGTATAATCATTAGAGAAAAAAAGATATATCCATTTGTGTTACCTCCTTCAAACCGGAAGTTGAGCTTTTATATATTTACATCGAATACCGCCTTTATTTGCCCGTCCTCTGTGAAAAACTCTATTTCAAACCAAAAATCCAACTCTTCTCCAAAACTCATTGGTCTGTAACACACCACATCACTATTATCCGTTTCAAGCCTTGCTTCGTCCGTATCATCTATATCTTCCATACAGGATTTTTGGAAATGGTCTACCACAAACTCTTTATCTTCATATTCTTCCCACATAGCCAATTGTTCAACCAACCACTTCCCAAATCCCAGGCAGGCATTTTCTGATGTCGGTTCTGCGTCAATAAAAGCGGCCCATGAAAGTTTTGGTGGAATGCTGGATACAAGTTTTGCGTATTCTTTGTCTGCAATCGTATCTACCATCAACTTAATCAATTCCTGTGCTTTTGTCTTAAACCCCGATTCTACCATTTTATCTCTCCTCCTAAATTCAGATAGTTTGAGATACGATTCACAATTCTTTTGCCAGCCATAGTGTCAGCTCATCATCATTCCTGCAAACAGCATCTGTTTCACATACTTTTTCTTTATAATACACCCCTTTTCCATCAGGAATATAGCCTCTTTTTATATAGAATCTCTGGGCAGGTCCGTAGTCGTTGTTTAAGCATACATCCAGATATATTTTATTGCAATGCTGTTTTGCAATGTTTTCTGCTGCATCCAATAACATAGTAGCTATTTTCTTCCGCCGGTACTTTTCGAATACAATCAAATCTACCACACCTGGAATATTTTGGCCGGCCAGTCCGTCCTCATACTCCAGCCGTCCAATGCGGTCGGAGCAATCGTCCATCAGTTTCTCCCCCACCTTATCATAGATATTGTCGTCAGCGCTGTAAATGGTGTCCGCCCGTTGGAGCCACCGCTGGGCTTTATGTAGGTCGCCCGCATCTATAGCGGCCACGCCCAGCTCACAATAGGTTCTGGACACCCCAGCCCAGTCCTTTTTTCTTTGGAGATCAGCCAAACGCTTCTCTTGGGTCCTTATCGTACATGGCAAGTAAGTAAGTTACTGTCGCTCGTTCCCACTGCGGTCTTTTCCCGGATACAAATTTTTTTGCCCTGAGAACGGCATACTCCAAAACGCTGTCATCCCTGCGCCAAAGTCCGATCAGCATATTGGTGGCAGGTCTGTATGCAGGAAAAATTTTTCCTGATAAATCAGGTTGTTCAGCCTATCCCAATCCTTATCCATCAGCACTTTCTCAAAGCATTCCATATACGGAAAAAATCCAATCTTTGTGACAATGTTCTTGAATACACTCCCTGTTTCACGATACCTCCTCGTCATAAAATCAATATGTTCCTCTATGATTTGCGCAATTTCTTCCCGTCCGTTTTGATTTTGTTCCGTAATTCTATTCCTCCACAATCAGCATTTGTCCACCATACCGCTATCATAACGGCCAATTGTCACAGAAATGTCACAAGCGCAAGTTTTCTTAAAAATTTTACCCAGGAGAGCATTTGTCAAGGGGCATTTCGCCCAAAAGATGAAATCCCCCGAAAAACTAAAATGATACGCAATAAGTTCTTTTCAGTCACAGTCGATATGTAGAAGGTATTTCCCGCAGTGGAGGCACCGAAACAGGTATCCAACCGTACTGCCGTCCTTTGTCAAATCGGTGAAAATTTCTTCATACCAGTCATCGAGCAGGGTTTCCCGAACCTCATCCACCAAGCCCATTTCCTCAAGCTCCGCATAGCCCACCGTGCCCAGATAGGCGCAGAAGTCGCCGCAGTGAGCGCGCCAATACTCTTGTTGCCAGCCGCAGTAGCCGGGGGTGCGTGAACCAATTCGTCCAGTTTGTTGGGGCTGTCCACCTCGTCAGTGGATTCACTGTCCTGAAATTCGCCGCTGTACTTCTCCGCCGCCGCACCGCTGGCGATACAGTGGGGGCACAGGTAATTCACTTCATCCTTAGAATAGAAAGGCCCCGCGTAGATGATAGAGGTCTCCTGGCCACAGCAGGGGCAGAAAACCGGCTCGTCCATCCTGCAAAAAGTCCCAGTGGCGAATGGATCAGGGTGGTATTTGAAAAAAGGCAGGTCTGCGCTCATAGAAATCTCCTTTCAACTTTACACATGTTTGTCGTTGCTTTATTATATATCCGTTTTTCCAAAAATGAAAGCGCTTTCTTATACTTCCTATTTATTAAAACGGAACTTGAACAGGACAGCGGCAAGCACCTCATTGGTGAGGATAGCTGTCTGACCACCTCTTTCAACGAGGGACGACACAGAGCCGCCAGCAAAGCGGCAAAGGTATATTCAGGCAACTTGTTACATCGCACGCAAAAAGGTGTGGTATAATTTTTTTGAAAAACTTTTGGATTTGATGTAGTATTTGCCGCTGAAACCGTAGTATACAGGTGAAGCCGGAAAGGGGGGCGGTGTAATGATAGAAGATGAAAAAATCATTGAAATGTTTTTTGGGCGTTCCGAACAGGGCATACGGGAGCTGGATATAAAATACGGTAAGGTTTGCCACAAGCTATCGTATAACATTGTAAACAGCAGGCAGGACGCGGAGGAATGCGTTAATGACGCTTACTTAGGGGCGTGGAACGCAATCCCTCCAGCAAAGCCAAACCCGCTTTTGACCTATGTCTGTAAGATCGTTCGGAACATTTCACTGAAAATCTATTACAGAAAGGAAGCAGCCAAACGAAACAGCACTTACACGATTGCTATGGAGGAGATCGAAGCCTGTATAGCAGACCCGAACACAGTGGAAGCCGAAGTTGAAGCCAGAGAGTTAGCCCGTATCATCGAAAGTTTTCTGGACACGCTGACTGTTGAAAACCGCGTTATCTTCATGCGCCGCTATTGGTTTTCCGATAGCTGTAAGGACATAGCCGAGTTTGTAGGGCTTACGGAGAAAAATATCTCTGTCCGGCTGACTCGTATCCGTCAGAAAATGAAAAGCTATTTAGCAGAAAGAGAGGTATTTGTATGAACTCAAAGAAGTTTTCCGAAGCCCTGAGCGAGCTTGACAGCAAGTATGTTGATGAAGCTATCAACTACAAAAAGAAAAGCAAAAAGCCCATTTGGATCAAGTGGGGAGCGATCGCGGCTTGTTTATGCCTTGTAGTCACTGGAATTGCCGTAAGCCAAATCCCCAATGTTTTCCCCGACCACGGTGCAGGCATTGACCCAGGAGGAACGCATCCCGACGGGATAGACCCTGTAATTGCGTCCATAGCAATATATCCCGCCACAGAAAGTATTGAAGATGTCGCAAACGCTACGGTTGAAAGTATTGCGGAAGTGGACGCTTATGGCTTTGATACTTTGGGCGAATATTTACCAGCTTCTCTGCCGGATGGGTATCATTTTGGGAAAGCAGATCTTTATGAAACCACAATGAAAGATGGTACGGTATATTATATGCTCCGTGTGCAATATACCACAGGCTATGGTACCCCACAGGGAAGTTCAGGAGAGGAAGTTGCTCCTGACCCCAATACTCTTGGCAATAGTTTGGTGGTCTTTATCATGAATTATAAACCAGAAGTGAAAAGAGAAATTTACGAACCAACAGATATTATAGAAAGCAAACTTGAAGAAATTGGTGGTCTTACTTTCCATATTTCTTATGGCGACATCTATGTTGGGATTTCTCCCGATACAGCAACTACCGACGATATTCTTGTAGTGGTAGATTCCATAAAGTAAAAGAATCATAACCAAAGGGCAGCCGAGAAAATCGGTTGCCCTTTTCCATTCATCCATGAGGCAGAAATATGGAAAAAGTTGAGCCATCCCCCACCTTCGAAGCAACCTTGATGTAGCCCCCCTGCATGGTGACGATCTCGCGGGCAAGGTACAATCCTATGCCGATGCCCTCAATGTCGTGTACTTCTTCTTCCCGGTAAAAGCGTTTGAAGATCATCCCCCGTCTGCCCTCAGCTATCCCTTTGCCGCTGTCAGTTATATCTACTTTTACATAGAACTCCCAACTTTGAACAGAAACCTGAATATCTCCGCCTGCCGGGGTGTACTTCACCGCATTGTCCAGGATGTTGAACAGGGCTTCACTTGTCCATTTCCTGTCGTGGGCCAGCACGATATCTGCCGGACAAGCTATGCTGACATGAATATTCTTCCTTTCAGCGTTCAGCAGAATGCCGCCCAACGCTGCCGCCAGAGTATCATAAAGAGGCTGCATCTTTCTATCCAGTGAAATGACGCCGGTTTCCAGACGGGAGGTTTTTATCATAGCCTGCATGAGAAAGTCCAGCTTTTCGAGCTGGCCGCTGGATGCCATTAAAAACTCCTGCCGTTTTTCCTCCGGCACAGGCTGTTCCAGCAACGTGGCATTCACCATCTGGAGATTGGCAATGGGCGTTTTCACCTGATGGGATATGTCGGAAATCAATTCCTGCAGGTTGGCACGTTCTTTTGCTATGCTCTCCTGGTTCTCCCGCAGGACTTCATACAGGCGCGTCAGCCGGTGGTTGATTTTGTAAAACAGATTTTCTTCCTCATAGTTTTGCGGCGGTGCAGCCAATCCATTCAGCATATCATCCATTGTCCGGCACAGGTTGTCCGAGAATAAAACCAGTTTGTGGCGGAGAAAGGCCACAAAAGCGGCAACACCGGCAAACACCAATACAACGAACAGTAACCCCAGCCACACGACCGCCAAATTTTTTGTTAAGAGAAACGCCGCAATGATAACAGCAATAGAGATTATGCCTAAAAAAGCAGCACAAAGCGCACAGGCGCGGTTGATGGAAAGTCTGCCGGCATTCACTTTTTCAGCCCCCCAATCCACATATAGCCCATGCCATAGACAGTTTTGATATATTGCAGACCGTTTATTTCAATCTTTCCCCGGATACGGCTGATCGCAACGGTCAAGGCGTGTTCATCCACAAAGTTTTCGTCTGCGTCCCACAGTTTTTCAAGAAGTACCTGTCTTGTCAAAACGATCCGCGGATTTCTCACCAACACCTTTAGCAAGCGGTATTCCATTGGCGTGAAAATAATCGGTTCACCCGCTAGAGTGGCGGTCAGTTCCGAAAAATTGATGGACAGCGTACCGTCCGTATAGCAATCGCCGCCTGTCTGCTTCCGGATGCGGGCCAGCAGTACCGAAACCTTTTTGCGGAATACGCTGATCGGGAAAGGTTTTGTTACATAATCATCTGCTCCCAACTCAAAACCTTTCAACATATCACTCTCCATATCGTTTGCTGTCAGGAAAATCACCGAGGTATCAGGTCGGCGCTCCTTGATTTTCTCACATAGGTCAAACCCATTCCCATCAGGCAGGTTGACATCCAGGATAATTAAGTCATAATCCTGTGCCTCGCAGAAAGATACTGCTGCTGTCTTTGTCATAGCAGCGTCCACAGTATAACCAGCCGCAGAAAGATTGTAGCAAAGTGTATTGTTCAAAAGATGGTCATCCTCAACTACTAAGAGTCGCATGGCTTCACTTCCTTTCTCTATATAGGGTAACATAAAAATGTCACAGAAATCTCACAGCATAATAGATTTTAATGAAATGAGTATAAATTATTACTTGCTCTAACACAAGATGCTATTATTTCTATGATATATTATATCGAAGGTTTTCCTACTAAGTACAGACAGTATTCCTGACTTACAGATTTTTTCCCCAAAGTCAGATAAATGGTTATAAAGCACACTCATAATCAACTCCCCGGTGCAAGCACTCAAGTGCTGTGAGCGGCTCCTACGTCGCCTCTCACAGCACTTGCCTTTTGCACTTGCTACGCAAGTCCAAAAGCGGGGTATGAAAGTTTCCCTGTCTCTTCCTCTACATATAATCGAATAAGGTCATTTGACCTTCCAGCCCTTGATTTCGGAATAATTTCTTATATTCGTTCCCCTGGTTCTTTACATAATTTGCTATCACTTCTTCGTTTCCATGTTCGCTTACTGTTGCTACATAATATCCTGACGACCAGAAATTTCCTCCCCATAGTTTCTTCTTTACCTCTGGACATCGGCTGAACACTTCTTTGGCTGTTATGCTTTTTACTTTCTTTACTATCAGTGTCGGACTATAGCTTGGCACCGACTGGATCAGAAAATGTACATGATCTTTATCCGTTCCTATCTCCAGAAAATATATGTCCTAACGCTTATTCCGTAGTATGTCTTTTCCAGATTCTCACGGCCATGCAGAATGACTCCTCCGCACATGCCGGCACCATAAGGCGTCTGCTCCTGAAAGAAAAAGCTGTAGGGTTCAAAATCATCATATACGGTGATCTGCCTGCTGCCTTTCCATCTC
>CAJTGF010000084.1 GCA_910575585.1 Clostridiaceae bacterium | reverse complement strand
GAACCCATTCTTGTACAAGTAAAGCGACGGGAAAAGTCTAATCATGTAGAGTTAGTAAAAGGAGTAAGAGAATTTGTAGGAACTCTTTTTATAGAGGATAAAAGAAAAGGAATATATATATCAACGGCAAAAAGTTTCTCAAAAGGTTCAAAGAAGATAGCTAAAAAATTATTAGATAACAGAAAGCTGGACTATTTTGAATTAGTTGATTATGATAAACTGTGTTATTTTATTGGGGATATGGAGGAAAAGAAACATTGGAGTAGATTGGTTGAATATTTCTATGAAAAGGAAAATGCCAGTATCTATGATAGTGAAAAAGCTATTATAGACTTTGAGGGAGAGTAAAGCTATTATAAAATATTAAGGTAGCACTTAGGAGAAATCTTAAGTGCTTTTCTTATATAAAAATTTTAGGAAAGGAGCATACAAAAATTGAATAAAGTTTACCGTCACTGGTGGCAATGGCTTATGAACGAACCATAACCACCTTTTTATTGCCAAAAAACAATAAACAGGATGGAGGTTTACCATGAGAAAATATGACTTAATTTCCATACTTTCCGCAGAAACATCAAGGGAAGTGACGAGAAATGAAGAAAGCTGGAAGAAATATCTGAACACAGCATCAAGGCTCTACAAATACCCGTTCAAAGACCAGCTCCTTATCTATGCCCAAAGACCGGACGCCACAGCCTGCGCTTCCATAGAGATATGGAATGAAAAAATGCACTGTTGGGTAAACAAGGGCGCAAAGGGGATTGCACTTCTTGACGAAGAAGGGAGTCCCTACACCGGACTGCGGTACGTCTTTGACATATCGGACGTGCATAAGGCAAGGCGCATCGGGCGTTTCCCTCAGCTTTGGGAGATGCGGGAGGAACATCAGGAAGCGGTTCTGAACCGTCTGGAAGGGATTTACGGGGACACTGACAAAGAAGTCGGGTTTACGGACAGGATCAGGGAGATTGCTTCCCGGATTGCACAGGACTGTTATGGGGAGCTTGCTTCGGATATGGAATATCTGAAAGAGGGAAGTTTTCTGGAGGAACTGGACGAACTGAATATTGCTGTTCGTGTCCGGGAAACGCTGGCGGACAGCATCGCCTACACCGTCTTAAAGCGGTGCGGCATGGAAGATACGGAGCTGGCAGAGGAAATCCAGTTCCCCTATATCCATGAGTTTAATACAATTGAAACACTGTCGCACATCGGTGACAGCATATCCGATTTATCCAAGCCTGTGCTTATGGAGATTGGCAAAGCAATCGGGGCGTATGACAGGGAAATCGCCGGAAAGGAAGCATCAAGAAATTTTGTCGAAAAAGGACTTGCAAATACCTCTGGCACACGCTATAATGCTTTAAAGCGTGAAAGCAAAACGGAGGACATACAACTTACCACACAGACCGGGAACGCCGGGGAAAGGGGAAAGAATAATGAATCTGACTTACGAGAAGAACGGGGATTATCTGATACCGATGTTAAAGATGGACGAACAGCCGGAGGGGACACTGACGAAATACGGACTGATGAGGAAGAATTACTTACAGGAACACAAGAAGGGGATTTACACCGGGCTTCTGCTGAAAGGGAAGCTGAAAGAGCATCTTCTGACCATTCAGGAGCAGGCAGAGCAGAGGATGGAACTGCTGACCGGGCAGATGATGAAGCAGGAGGGAGTGACGGAAAAACTCAAGGCGGAGAACCAGATGCTTTGGGTTCAGAAGATGAACAGCATCAGGCACTCGGCGGAGGAAATCGTACTGAGGGAACTGGTATACAGCCTGTAAGTGAAGGAGCGACTGAAAAAACTGAAAATAAGGATTTACCAGAGCCGGACAGTGGAGAACCATTGCCCGGTCTTTCTTTGTCTGAAATAGAGAAAGGCATCTTGCAGTTTGATGAATTTATGGTGCATAAATGCCCGGATATTGCCGGGGTAATGCTTTTCGAGCCGGATAAGGATAAACAGACGGAATATATCAAAAACAGTTACAGGCATAAGGAATTTACCGAGTTTTATGTAGGGGAGGAAAGAGCCGGGTATAGGGCGGACGAAAACGGTCTGACCGTCTGGAGGGGAAGTTATTTAAACCGGACAGCGGAGGCATCTGTATCATGGGAGGATGTGAGGAACAGCATCGCCTTTTACATGGAAAAGGGAGAATATCTGAAAGAAGGGCAGATACCGCAGTGGGAAGAACCAAAGGAAACGGAGGTTTACCAGCAGCTTAGTTTATTCCCCACCATAGAGGAACAGATCGGCACGATAGAAGCGGCGCAGGCAGGAGAGAACTATACCATGCCCGCCGCTTTTTCTCTGCCGCAGGAGCAGCTTGAAGCCATTTTATAGCCTCTCGGATTCATAATGAGTTGGCTTAGATTTGTATTTTGATAACTGAATATTGTGAAGTTTTGGAAAGATATCAGATAAATGTGGAAAAAAGGGCGCACTTTTCCCTTGATATTAGATGAGATTTTTTTGAAATTGTGGTATGCTTATTTTGAAGTTGCCATTCGTGAGAATGTAAAAATCGTGTCTACACGGGTCGGCATTTTCCATGCATCAAGATGTTGGAGCATCATGATGGCATAAAGGCGGCAGTACCACATCTTAGAGGATCGGTGTCTGCCGTCTTCTAGTTTATAATCTATTTTTTCACGCTTATTTGATCGTTCGACAGAGGTTCGTTTGTTGTATTCCAGTTTCCATTCTTTACTATCCCTTGGTGGTATGTTAAATAGCCTTGGATTGTCCTTCTGCTGGATATGTACGGTTCTGCCGTACTTTGAATCGGAGCAGGGATGTTCACAGAAACATCCTTTTTTCCTGTTGGCAAGGGGACACCGGTATTTTTCACGGTGCTTTGCTTTTTCCACGCCATCGTGATGCATACGTAAGCCCAGTTTACAGACAGGGACGCCGTCTTCGTCTATGGTAAAGTCATTTTTGTATTTGAAGTATCCCGTATGGCCGGGGTTTAGGTCAATAAAAGGGTTAATGCAGTTAGTTTTGCAGTAATCATAGAGCGGGTAGGCATCATGGGCAGAATCCAGCAGAAGTTTTTCAATATGAAATTCAGGAAGATAAGATTTCATAGCGAAAAAAGTATGCAGGAAGGACAGCATATCATGCCTGGACGCACGCTCAAGCATTGGAAAAACGGGAAGGTCATTTTCGGAATCGGCAGCAACAAGCATGTAAAGATGGTAGCCAAAGAAATATTTATTTCTGGAAGAATCCCATCCCCAGTTGCAGTCAGGCTGTGAAAACTTTCGTTTGCATCCACAGCCAGAACCTTTCGGACAGCCGCAAATCCTTTTGGAACGTTCCAGTCTTGCAGTTTCAAGAGGGGTTCCGTCGCCGGCAAGTGAAAGCTGCGCGGAATTTATTAGTCCCCTGCGGACGGATACATCAAGGAACTGTGCTTTGTACAGCCGGAAGATAAGGAAAAACGGATTACTGTTTGGAAGATGGATGCGCTGCATAAGAGGAAGGAGTTTAGCGGCAGCGCTTTCCGAGTCGCAGGGAGTTTTATCACCCCGTTTTTTACCTTTTTCCGGCTTCGCTTTTTTATGCTTAACCTGATTGATGTAATTATGTTTGTCAGACTGCCACAGGCGGTTGAAAAAATCGTAAAAAGTTCCAACACCGGGAGTGTCATGAGGAGGGAAACCACTGAGGATGGCATACAAAGGAGTTATTTTAAGCAGCCTGCACCATTCGGTAATGGAATCTACTTTCATTACGATTGACAGAAGATAGGAGCGAAGCAGGCAGGATGGAAAACGTGTGGCGGGTTTGCCAGTCAGTGGATAAAACTCCTGCATGATGGTATCCGTTTCGCAGAGATCAAGATACCAGAATTTCACAATAATATCCCATGTTTGTTTAGGGACAGCAAAGGGATCCGGGAATAAGTTCAGAAAATCAGATACGAAGGTATTCTGATAGGCGGTATGACCGCCATAATTAACAGGTAACATAAAAATCGCCTCCAATCAAAAAATGCTTACCGGCTGCGCCGAAATGAAAAGTGCTTTTTTAATTAAGAGGCGCGAAGCGCCGCATTTTTAGAATGATTTGTCAAGTGTTTTTGGCAAAAAGTGGGGGAATTTTTATAAAACTGGATTTGAGAGCCGCAGACAATAAGGGCTGGAGAATCCGAGAGGCTATATTTTACGGACAGGGGGTGGACGGGATAACAGCAGGAGCCGCATTTACGCCAAGTACCAGCAAGGCAAAACGCCGGAGGAAATGGCGGAGTTTCTGAAAAATGAATATGGAACTACCGGGAAAGGCTTTGACTTCGGCAGCAATCCCATTTCCGTTTGGTTCAATGAATCCGGCATGAGCATCGGCTACGGGATGTCCGCAAAAGAAAACCCGGTTGCGTTAATGGACTGGCAGGAGATAGAGGGCGTTGTCCGTTCTATGGTGGAGAGTGGCTCTTACATGGGCGCAAATGAAGTGTTCCTTGTGGATGCGGTGGAACGTCAGAGGGTGTCAAATGACCTGTTCAAATTCTTTTGGGACGGTATCGGGGAAGCGCCGGAGAGCATACCGATTAAAAGCCACAACCACCCGGAGAGCATGACAATCCTCTGCGAGCTTTTATCCACGCAGGAGGGGCGCGATGTCATCGCCGGGGAGCTTTCCCACGCAAAAGAGCAGATTGAAGCCGGGGAAAAGCAGATAAGATGGCGGTATGTAAAAAAGCCGGAGCATCTGCTTTCAGAGATTGCGGATTTAAGCACAGAGAAAACGGAATACCCGGTACAGGACAGCGTGGAGGTGCTGCATGAGGATTTTATTACACAGGACGAGATAGATAACCGTCTGACGGGTGGAAGTGGCTATCATCATGGGAATTTCCGTATCTATGAGTATTTTATGGAGGGGCATGACAGGAAGGAAAATATTGCCTTCCTCAAAAATGAATACGGGACAGGCGGCGGCTCTCCCGCCCTAATCGGTTCAGACCGGAGCGATGAATGGCATGATTCTAAAGGAATCAAATTAGGGAAAGGCAGGATAGGCGATCCATACGCAAAAGTGCTTTTAAAATGGAACGTGGTGGAGAAGCGCATCAGGGAGCTTGTCAATGCGGATAAATACCTTACGCCGAAGGGGAAAGAAGCCTTCGCACAGTACAAAAAAGAGCAGGCGGAAGAAGCCATGCGCCGGGAGCAGGAAAAGCTGGAGCATGGTATCCGGGTGGAGTGCAAAGATGCCATAGAAAAAGCGATTGCGGAGAAATTTGACGGTTACACCCTTCCGAGGGATACCGCAGAGGGCGTTATCCGGCAGTATGGGAAGGAACGTGTAGAGATTGTCCTTGCCAATACAATCACGCACTTATCCCATGACGGGCGGTTTTCCCAAAACAATAAGGAATGGGCAGAAAGCCTTGTGCCTTCCGCTGACTGGCAGACAAGGGATTACATCGTCACGTCCCACCCGGCTGTTTTGGACGGTTTCACCAATCAGGCAAGGCGGTATATAGAGCGTGACAGGGAACCGGAAAAAATGGCTGTACCGGAGCAGGAAGCGGAAATTTCCGGGGACAACGTTCAGAGTCCCGAACCGGAAAGTAAAGCCAGTGACAGTGAGAAAGCGCTGGCTGAAAGGCTTGCGGAAATGTCCGCAGTGGTAAAAATCTGCGGTGCGCTGTCCATGAAAGATGTGGTCGGCTGGAACGAGGATACCGGGGCGGTTGTCATAGAGGACGCTGACAGGAGGTTAGAGGGCAAGACGGTTTATGACACCCTGTTTCTGGAAGCCGCCGATTATGTACTGATGCAGTCATTAAGCGGCAATGCGGAAAAAGCGGTGGAGATGGATGCTTTGCTGAAGGAAGCACAGAAGTATGCGGCACGTTATGAGAACGAGCCGGGACAGCAGAGGGAAGGACACGCTGCGGAAGTATCTGAAGCAGAGCCGGCAGGAGAACGCCGGGAGGAAAATCACCCGGATGCAGAGCAGGAAAAATGGACAGAAGAACCAGAACAGGAAGAAACAATACGCTTTACGGTTACGGAAACTTCGGATGCCTTTACAGAGCCTTATGCGGTATGGGACAGCGAAACGCAGGATTATTATGTAACAGGCGATGGAACAGTGCCGACATTTGCCACACCGGGGCAAGCGGATATTTTCTGCCATAAGCTCAATGAAAGTTTACAGACAGAGAATTTACAGGAAACAGGGCAGAAAGAAACAAAAGATATTGCATCAGAGTCGGAAAATGTTACAGAGGAAACGGAACAGCCGGGAACGGAAGATGTTTCAGGCGCAAAAGATTCTGCTGAAATAGATGATTTCCCCGACATTGACACGCAGGCTGTCCGGGAAGGTCTGGAAAAAGCCGGGATTGTGGACGGGCAGTTAGTAGACGAAAATGCTTTAGAAAACGATCCGTTTATCCGGCAGGTCATGGGCGATGTGGAAACGCTGACCGGGGGCAATCCGCCAGAGCCGGAAAAAGTACCACAAAAAGAGCCGGAGATTGATAAAACGGGCGCAGTCAATTACCGTATCTCTTTCAATGAAGCAGAGAATACCGGGAAAGGATTTGCGCCGAAAGAGAAATTCCGGCAGAACGTGGAAGCCATACGAACCCTTGAAAAGATTGAAGGTGAACGCCGAACTGCCACACCGGAAGAACAGGAAGTCTTAGCAAAATATGTGGGTTGGGGCGGTCTTGCCGATGCCTTTGATTCTTCCAAAGCGAACTGGGCGAATGAGTATCAGGAATTAAAGAACCTGTTATCCCCGGAGGAATACGCTTCCGCAAGGGAAAGCACGTTAAATGCCCACTATACAAGCCCGGTCATCATTCAGGCAATCTATGACGCTGTGGGGAAAATGGGATTTACCAGAGGGAACGTGTTAGATCCCGCCGCAGGCATTGGGAATTTCTATGGCTGTCTGCCGGAGGAAATGGCAGGGAGCAGGCTCTACGGGGCGGAGCTTGACGGGATTACCGGGCGCATCGCAAAACAGCTCTATCCCCATGCGGACATTCAAATCACAGGATTTGAGAATACCAGTTATCCCAATGACTTTTTTGACGTGGCGGTGGGGAATGTGCCTTTCGGACAGTATAAAGTGTCTGACAGGCAGTATGACAAGCATAATTTCCTTATACATGATTATTTTTTCGCAAAGACTTTGGATAAAGTACGTCCGGGCGGCATCGTTGCCTTTGTCACTTCAAAGGGGACTATGGATAAGAAAAACCCGGAAGTGCGGAAATACCTTGCACAGCGGGCGGAGCTGTTGGGGGCAGTCCGGCTCCCGAACACAGCGTTTAAGGAAAATGCGGGTACGGAGGTCACTTCGGATATTTTATTTTTAAAGAAGCGTGACCGGGTGTTAGATATTGAACCGGACTGGGTGCATCTGACGGAAAAAGACGGTATCGTGATGAACCAGTATTTCGCAGACCACCCGGAAATGGTACTCGGAAAAATGGAGATGGTTTCCGGGGCGCATGGCATGGAAAGCGCCTGTCTGCCGGATGATTCCCTTCCCCTGTCGGCGCAGCTTAAACATGCGCTCTCTTATGTGGAGGGCAGCATCGAGCAGGCGGATTTCAATGAGATTGATGATGAGCTGGCAAGGGAGAACATACCCGCCGATCCGGACGTGAAGAATTACAGTTATACCGTAGTGGACGATAAAGTGTATTACCGGGAAAATTCCATTATGAAGCCTGTGGACGTTTCGGAGAAAGCGGAGCAGCGCATGAAGGGCATGGTGGCAATCCGGGACTGTACGCAGGAACTGATAAATTTCCAGTTGGAAGAATACCCGGATGAAATGACTAAAAACAAACAGACGGAGTTAAATCAGTTATACGATGATTTCTCCAAGAAATTCGGTCTTATCAGTTCACAGACCAATAAGAGGGTGTTCAATCAGGATTCCAGCTACTGCCTGTTATGTTCCCTTGAAAATCTGGACGATGAGGGGAAGTTTATTGGCAAGGCGGATATGTTCTCGAAACGTACCATTAAAAAGCAGGAAGTTGTGACGAGCGTGGACACAGCCAGTGAAGCGCTGGCGGTATCCCTGAGTGAGAAGGCAGGCGTGGATTTATCCTATATGTCACAGCTTGCGGGTAAAAGCGTGGAAGAAATCACAAAAGAGCTTGCAGGGGTAATCTTCCAGAACCCGGTCACAGAGGAATGGGAAACCGCAGACGAGTATTTAAGTGGGAACGTGCGGGAGAAGCTGTCAGTAGCGAGAACCTTTGCGGAAAAACACCCGGAATATGCCATTAACGTGTCCTCACTGGAAAGCGTACAGCCGAAGGAGCTTGACGCATCGGAGATTGAGGTGCGTATCGGCGCAACATGGATTTCCACAAAATATATTGAGGATTTCATGCGTGAAACCTTTGAAACGCCGGGATACCTGCTTGAACGTAAGACAATGGGCATACAGTATTCAGGCGTGACCGGGCAGTGGAACGTGAAGGGGAAAAATGCGGACAGGGGAAACGCACTTGTCAATATGACCTACGGGACAGGGCGGGCAAACGCATATCGGATTTTAGAGGATTCCTTAAACTTGCGTGACACCCGTATTTTTGACATTGTGACAGAGGACGGGAAAGAAAAAAGAGTCCTCAACAAAAAGGAAACCATGCTTGCAAGCCAGAAGCAGGAAGCAATCCGGGAAGCCTTTAAGGACTGGGTGTTTCGTGATCCGGAGCGCAGGCAGGATTTATGTGCAAAGTATAACGAGCTTTTCAACTCCACCAGACCGAGGGAATATGACGGTTCGCACTTAAAATTCCCCGGCATGACACCGGACATTGTACTCAGACCGCACCAGCTTAACGCTGTGGCGCATCAGTTATACGGGGACAATACGCTGCTTGCCCATTGCGTGGGGGCAGGCAAGACCTTTGAAATGATTGCGGCAGCAATGGAAAGTAAAAGATTAGGATTGTGTCAAAAGAGTTTATTTGTTGTGCCGAACCACCTGACGGAGCAGTGGGCGAGTGACTTTCTGCGCCTGTATCCGGGTGCGAATATCTTAGCGGCAACCAAGAAAGATTTTGAACCCGCCAACCGGAAAAAGTTCTGCTCCAGAATCGCAACCGGGGATTACGACGCTGTGATTATCGGACATTCTCAATTCGAGAAAATCCCGCTTTCCACCGAAAGACAAATGGCGATGATTGAAAGGCAGATAACGGAAGTTGAGATGGCAATCGAAGCGCTCAAAGCGGAAAATGGAGAGCGATACTCCATTAAACAGATGGAAAAAACAAAGAAATCACTGTCCGCAAGGTTGAGCCGGTTAAATGATTCCAGCCGGAAGGACAATGTTGTGACCTTTGAACAGTTGGGCGTGGATCGGCTGTTTGTAGACGAAAGCCATAATTACAAAAACCTGTTCCTTTACACAAAAATGCGGAACGTGGCGGGCATCGCACAGACGGAAGCGCAGAAATCTTCGGATATGTTTGCCAAGTGCCAGTATATGGACGAACTGACCGGAGGGAAAGGCATCACATTTGCGACGGGTACGCCAATCTCAAATAGCATGACGGAATTATACACTAATATGCGTTATCTCCAGTACAACACCTTACAGCGATTGGGGTTAGGGCATTTTGACAGTTGGGCGGCATCATTCGGGGAAACTCAGACAGCCATAGAACTTGCGCCGGAGGGAACTGGATATAGGGCAAAAACAAGGTTTGCCAAGTTTTTCAATCTGCCAGAACTGATTGCATTATTTAAAGAGAGTGCGGATATTCAGACGCCGGATATGTTAAAGCTGCCTGTGCCGGAAGCGGATTATGAAAATATCGTGTTAAAGCCGAGCGAATACCAGCAGGACATGGTTCAGTCACTTGCGGACAGGGCGGAGGCAGTCAGGGACAGGAAAGTGCAGCCGAACATCGACAATATGCTAAAGATAACCAACGATGGAAGAAAGTTAGCGTTAGACCAGCGGCTCATCAATGATATGCTTCCCGATGAAGAAAACTCCAAAGCCACAACCTGTGTGGATAAGGCGTTTGAGATTTGGGAGCATACAAAAGAGCAGAAATCGGCGCAGCTTATCTTCTGCGATTTATCCACACCGAAGGGAGATGGGACATTTAACGTATATGAGGACATCAGGGATAAGCTCATGGCGAAGGGAGTGCCGGAGCAGGAGATAGCTTTTATCCATAACGCCAATACGGAAACAAGGAAAGCGGAGCTGTTCGCAAAAGTAAGAAGCGGGCAGGTTCGTTTTTTGTTAGGCTCAACCGCAAAAATGGGAGCCGGAACCAACGTGCAGGACAGGTTGATTGCGTTACACCACCTCGATGTGCCCTGGCGTCCGTCCGACATTGAACAGCAGGAAGGGCGGATTTTAAGGCAGGGCAACATGAATGACAAGGTGAAAATATTCCGGTATGTAACAGAAGGTACGTTCGATTCGTACAGTTGGCAGCTTATCGAGAATAAGCAAAAATTCATCGGGCAGATTATGACGAGCAAATCCCCAGTCAGAAGCTGTGAGGACATAGACGAAGCGGCTCTCACTTATGCCGAGGTGAAGGCTCTGGCAACAGGCAATCCCTATATTAAAGAAAAGATGGTGCGCCCGTAAGGGTGTGTGTTGAAAACCGCCTTTAGCAAGCGGTAGGTAAAGGTATCAAGAAAGGCAGGTGAAAAAAACACCTATCATCCCACAGCTTATCCATAGGGGGAAACCCTGCGGGGAGTGTAGCATGCTGTCACAAAGGTGGGATGGTAATGACCTAAGTTTCTAACGGTTATTGTCATCAGGGATGAAAATCTGCGTATGAGGATGAAAGCTAAACTGCTTAATACGATAGTCAGAGCCGGGGGAAATCCTGTCCTTCCAGCGAAAGAAACTGTAACGCTGGATGCTTTGGCACCTGTATTTCCATTTTGTACGGGTGTGCGATATCCAAAGCACGGCAACCTCTGGACAGAGGTAAATGGCGAACGTCGCATACGAAAAATCGTGTACCGAAAACGCAGAACGCTATTTCAACACACGCTACCGGGGATAGCCTAAATCTGGAAACAGACATGGCTACACAGCTTCCATAGTAGTCTGAGAACCCTGAAATTACAGGGATAGCCGTAAAAACGGAAGCGGGAAAGCCGCTCACATGGCGAAGGGAAGCAGTTTACACTTTAATACTATATGGAAGGATGGTGCGTGAGGCACTATGCGTAATCCAACTGACGTATTAAATAGTCTAAGCGATAAATCGAAGAATCCCAGCTACAAATTCAAGCGTTTATACCGAAACCTGTACAACCCTGAGTTTTACATGCTGGCCTATCAAAATATTTACGCGAATGATGGCAGTATGACACCAGGAGTAGACGGTAATACAATGGACGGCATGAGCAGCCATAGAATTGAAGGGATTATTCAATCTCTGAAAGACCACAGTTACCAGCCGAACCCGGCAAGACGTACCTATATTGCAAAGCAAAACAGCAACAAAAAGCGTCCGCTGGGTATACCGTCAGCTAATGACAAATTAGTACAGGAAGTAGTCCGAATGTTACTGGAAAGCATCTATGAACCCAACTTTTCTGAAAACTCGCACGGTTTTCGACCGCACAGGAGCTGCCACACAGCACTCTTGCAAATAGAGCGGACGTTTACCGGCGCAAAGTGGTTTGTCGAGGGAGATATTCAAGCATGTTTCGACAGCTTTGACCACCATGTATTGATCGAAATCCTGCGTAGACGGATTGATGATGAATCATTTATCACCCTAATGTGGAAATTTCTAAAGGCTGGATATATGGAACAGTGGGAATACCACAAAACCTATTCCGGCACACCGCAGGGGTCGGGCATAAGCCCAATTTTAGCTAACATCTATCTGAATGAGCTTGACCGGCACATGGCAGAATTCAAGGCACAGTTCGAGTGCGGCAGTTCCCAAAATCGCAAGGCAAATCCCGAATACGAACGCCTGCATGGTAAAATCTATCGTACAAAACGGAAAAATGCGGCGGTATGGGACAGCATGAGCGATAAGGAGCGTAAACAATGCGCGGCTTCCCTTCGACAACTCCAAAATGAGCTAAGGCACTTGCCGACACACCCCGTCAGGGAGGAAAACTACAAGAATTTGCAGTATGTTCGCTACGCGGATGATTTTCTGATTGGGCTTATTGGAAGCAAGCAAGATGCCGAAGCCATTAAAGCAGATTTAGCCGTATTCCTGAAGGAAAGGTTAGGGTTGACACTCTCGGTAGAGAAAACAAAAATCACCCATACAGGGGAAACCGCAAGATTTTTAGGCTATGATATGTCTGTATCACGGAGCCAAGAGGTCAAACGGCTCAAAAACGGAGTGAAGTCCCGCGTATATTATGGCGTGGTGAAGCTCTATGTTCCCCATGAAAAATGGGCATCAAAATTGCTAAGTTTGGGTGCAATCCGAATCAAGAAGGACAAAGCGGGAAAAGACCATTGGAAAGCTATCCACAGGGGTAAGCTGATAAACCGGACAGATATTGAGATACTGCGGAAATATAATTCGGAAGTCCGTGGAATGGCAAATTATTATTCGCTGGCGTGTAACCCTGTTGCTCTGATGCATTTTTCAAGTCTTATGAAGTACAGTATGCTCAAAACCTTTGCGGCAAAGTATCGTACCAAGGTGTCGAAAATCAAGGCGCGGTATATAAAAGATGGTGAATTTACAGTTCCCTATGCCACCAAGGCCGGGCCAAAAGAGAGCGTATATTACAACAAGAAATTTGAGCGGCAGAAAACACCGCTGTTTGGGCAGATAGATATACTGGACACTTACAAACGATATGACAAGCCCAACAGCCTATCCCGAAAACTGCGCTCGAAAATTTGCGAGCTGTGCGGCGCAGTATGCGATGATATTGCAATTCACCAGGTTAAGCGTCTGAAAGATTTGACTGGGCAAACCTTATGGGAAGCCACCATGCTCAAGCGCAGGCGCAAAACGCTGGCAGTATGTCCGGCATGTCATGGAGAAATCCATGCTTCGATGAAATCGTAAGATGAACGTAAATGGAGAGCCGTGTGCATCGAGAGATGCCCGCACGGTTCGGGAGGGAGTGGCCCCGTAAGGGGTTGCTTACCTCATGATTTAGATATTCAGGTATCCAAGCTAAAGCTGTTAAAGGCGAACCACACCAGTCAGAAGTACCGCTTAGAGGACAACATCGTGAAGCACTACCCGGTGCAGATTGCTTCCATGAAAGAACGCCTTGCGGGGTATCGTGCCGACATTCAGACCTACGCACAGAATAAATTCCCGGATAAAGACACTTTCTCCATAAAAATCGGGAACCGGGTATATACGGACAAGAAGGAAGCCGGGGCAGCGCTGATTGATATGTGCCGGAGCGCAAAACAGCCGAATATGGCGGTCACAATCGGGGAGTATCAGGGGTTCAAGATGAGCGTTTCCTTCGATTCGTTCTTTTCCAAGTTTACGGTGAATTTAAAAGGCAGCATCAGCCATGAGGTGGAAATCGGCACTGATCCGTTGGGAAATTTGCAGAGGTTAAGCAACGCCTTAGAGGGCATGACCGGGAAAATGGAAACGGTGGCGCAGAAGCTGGAGAACGTGGAGCATCAGCTTGAAACCGCAAAGGTGGAGGTCACAAAGCCATTCGCACAGGAAACGGAGCTTGCGGAGAAACTGGAACGCCTGACAGAGCTAAATGCCCTGTTAAACATGGACGAAAAGGGCGGCGATGGGATTGATATGGACGATGAGCCGGAGAATGACGGGGAACAGGAGGAACTTGATACAGAGGAAATGGGGCGTGATGCGGAAGCGGTGGCGGATGCGCCTTTCAGACCGCAGGTGAACCGGGCAGTATCGGAGAAGGTGGCGGAGCATGGGAAGGAGAGGATGTTAGCCGACAGTCCGAGAGGGCGCATTTCCGTAAAAGAGAAACTTGCCGAGATGCGTGAGAGGGCATATGGGCAGAAACAGCCGGAAAAGCCGGATATTTCAAAAGGTAAAGGAAAAGAGGAAAGTTTATAAGGAGGGCAAAATGGAAACAGCAGGACAGAACACAAAACAGGTCATGGAGGAAAATGACGCATTAAAGCAGCTTATGGAGCTGCTGAACCAGCAGAACATGAACGAGCAGTCACAGGATTTTATGGGGGTTTTCTGGTATGTGGCGGGTATGCAGGTGCAGCTTGCCGCAATGGTGGATGAATTACAGGGTGTCCGGGAGCAGCTTTCGCAGATGCAGGAGAAACAGCCGAAGTCCGTTACGGAGAACCTTATGGAGAAAATATCCCGCCTTCAGGAGAAAGTCACAAGCCTGTCGGAACGTCTGACAGCGGTAAGAAACCGTCTGGTGGAAACAGCAGCGCAGGCGGTCAGCACTTTTAAGGAAAAAGGCAGGGCGGAGATGTGCAAGGTTCTCCAGAAAGGAATCTCCGGCGTGAAGTCCATGCTTTCCGGCTACAGGGAACGTCTGGTTGACGTGATGACGGACTGTGAAAAGACAGCCAACCAGATTGACAGCATCGGGGATGAATTGAAACAGATTGGGAACAGCGTTTCCAACGTGGGCAGGCTGTTAGCCGGGAAAGGAACGAAAGAGGCATCGGACGAAAAGCCGGGTGTCGGTCTGACGAGGGCGGTCAACACGCCTGTAAAAAAGGCAGTGGAGAACCTGCGGAAGAAGATTAACGGGGCGGATCAGGCGTTTGAAAAGCTGGATCGGCTCTCTGCCCGTCTGGATGCCGGGAAGGAAGCGGAGAAAGGAGGGCGGGTGTCCGTAAAGGATAAGCTGTCGCAGATGAAGGAAAAGGCGGGACAGCAGAAAAAAGCGCCGGAGCCGGATAAGGCAAAAAGCAAAGAGGAATGTTTATAAAAATATCAGCAAATAAAAATATCCAAAGCGGGGGCAGACAGGGAAACTTATCTGTCCCCTGTTTTTATGGAGGAAAAGGAGAGATAACCATATGGCAGATGCAAGAACTGAAAAACAGAAAGTAAAGGAGATAACGGACAGGCTGGAGGAAGGCTTGAAGGAGCTGTTTGAGGGGGAGAAATATAAAAGCTACCTGAACACCATGTCAAAATTCCACAATTACAGCGCAAACAATATCCAGCTTATAGAGATGCAATGCCCGGATGCGACATACGTTGCCGGCTACAGGGCATGGCAGAGGAATTTTGAACGCCATGTAAACAAGGGTGAGAGGGGTATCCGTATTCTTGCGCCCGCACCTTACAAAATCAAAGAGGAACAGGAGAAGATTGATCCGGTCACAAATGAGCCTGTGCTTGACCGGGACGGGATGCCCGTCATGGAGGAAGTGGAGATAAAGATTCCCGCCTTTCGTGTCGTGACAGTGTTCGATTATTCCCAGACGGACGGGAAAGAACTTCCCGGACTTGGCGTGAATGAACTGCATGGGGATGTGGAGCGTTACCGGGATTTTATGGAAGCGTTAGAGAGGGTTTCCCCTGTCCCAATCCGATATGAGGAAATGGAGGGTGACAGGAAAGGATATTTTATTGATTTAAGCCGCCCTATCGCCATTAAAGAGGGCATGAGCGAAGCGCAGACCGCAAAGACCGGAGTCCATGAAGTGGCGCACGCAAAGCTCCATGCAAGGGAAGCGGAGCAGGATACGGAGAAAGCAGTCTATAAAGACCGGGAAACGAAAGAGGTGGAAGCCGAGAGTATCGCCTATACCGTATGCCAGCATTTCGGGATTGACACGTCCGATTATTCTTTCGGGTATATCGCCGGGTGGAGCAGTGGAAAAGAGATGCCGGAGCTGAAATCTTCCCTCGACACCATACGCCGGACTTCCTCGGAACTGATAAAAGGGATTGAAACGCAGCTTCTGGAGATTGAAAAGGAACGTGCCGCAGAACAGTCACAGGAGGACATTATCCTGCTTGTGTCGAATACAGACCGTTCCGAATATGACCTTTTGAATATTAAAGGCATGGAGAGGACGGAAATATTTAATCTGCTGTCTGCCATGAAAGACGATGACAGGCAGAATGTGGAAGCCTACCTTGAAAGAGCCGGGGCATGGGTAACGCTGCTTGCCAATGAACGGAGCGAGGAAGTAGAAGAATACCATTTAGACTATGCCTATGATACGGATACCCATGAGATAACGGATTTTAAGGCGTTGCAGGAAGAACGGGAAAGGGCGAATGTTCCGATTGAATATGGCGATGTGATTGTGAGAATCTCCACACCGGACAGCGGGGAATATGAAACCATAAAAATTGTAGATATGCAGTCAGAAGTGGCAAATGTTTTATATGCCATACCATTTTTGGAAGAAAATGAGTGGAATGGAAATGTGCTGGATTATCTGCAGGAGAGAGGTTTGGAATTTGTGCCGATTATGAGAAGCGGCGGTTTGAATGACGGGTATCCGCAGTTTTATGATTTTGATGTGGATATGAGCGAATGGGAAGTGCATACCGCTTCGGAGCTTCCGGCAACGGTACAGGCGGAGCAGCTCATTAACCGCATGGAATTTCACAGGTCGGTATATGACAGCGATGAGCGCAATCTGATTATGAACCATGCGTATAAGCTGGATGATATGTATAAGACCACTTCCCTTGCACATTCCCTTGCGGAGCAGAAAGACGATTTACCTCTGCTTTGGGAAACAATCAGGGTAGCAGAGGAAGAAATTGACGCTCTCCCGGACGGTATGGTGGGATTGTCGCAGATGCACGAATACGGGTATTCTTGGGATGAAATGCTCCCTCTGACAAAGGACAGGGCAACGGAGTTGTTCAGGGAGGATGTGTCGGTGTACCAGCTCCACGCAGACGGTTCAGAAACACTTGTAGAGGACAGGGCGGCATTGCAGGAGCATGACGGGCTGTTCGGCGTGGAAAAAGGGGACTGGAACGCTTATAAGGAATACCAGTCCATGAAGCAGGAATTGGAGGACAGCGAGCCTAACCGGGAAGCACAGCTTTTATATGGCAATGAGGGAAGGTATGGCATCTATCAGCTTAAAGATTCAGCGGAAACAAGGAATATTCGCTTTATGGATATGGATTACCTTGAAAAAGAAGGTATCCCGGTTTCCAGAGAGAATTACACCCTTGTCTATACCGGGGAGCTTACGGAGGGCATGAGCCTTGAGGATATTTATACCAAGTTCAACATAGACCACCCGGCAGATTTTACCGGGCATTCCCTTTCCGTAAGCGATGTGGTGGTGCTGCATCAGGACGGGGAAAACACAAGCCATTATGTGGATTCCGTTGGTTACAGGGAGATACCGGAGTTTACAAAGGAGCTTTCGGTATCGGCGGAAATCAGTACAGAAAAAGATGCGGTCAGGGAGGAAACAGCGGAAATCCCGGCAGAAGCAGCGGCAGAACATACAGCGGCAGAAAATACAATGGCAGAGCCGGACAATGACAAAGTTTCCTATTATGTCATTGAGGATTTATCCACTTGGGCGGAGAACAGCCCGGAAAAAAGCAGGCTGGAGCGTTTTGAGAGCCTTCCGGAAGCAATGGCGAAATTCACAGAGTACCGGGGAAAGGAAACAGAGGACAAGCCGGATATGGCGAGGGCAACTTTGGGATTTAGCGTCAATGGCAGCGAATTTGACCTGATTCACGTCAGAAACCATGAAAACTGTCTGTCACTGGATTTTACGCACAGCAAGGCAGCGGTGGAAAGCAGCCGCTTCATGGAGGATTTGCAGACTTTAAATCACGAGGTCGGCTTTGACAAGGTACGGGTTCACCGGGAAATGTCACCGGAGGAAATCAAGGATTTTGTGAAACAGCGGTTTGAGTACCAGCTAAAGAGCAGCGGTCTTGACGATATTTCCCTTTATATGGACAGGTTTGATGCCCTCTATGAACAGGGGAAAATGGAACATCTCATGCCAACAGCCAGCCAGAAGCACATCGTGGAAGATGTACCGTTTACGGAGTGGGAAAATCCGTACATAGACACCAAAAGCCAGACAATGGGCAGAGAAGAAACAGAGCTTGCCTTCCGTCTGGCAGACCGTTATATCAGTATTCAGGAAGCCACTGAGGGATATGATTACACCATTTATGATATGAACTACCGGGAACTGGACGGGGGCGTATATGACAATCCGGACATAACAATCAGACAGGCACTTGATGAGATTGTGACGGATTTGAAAGAACCTATGCACAGGAGTGAGCTGGAGGGAAATATTCACACCTATGATGAACTGATACCCATTGATTATGACGAACTGACAGAGAAAGCGGAGCAGGAAGCAAAATATGGAATTGAAAACCGTATCCGGAAGGATGCGGAGGAACGTAAGGCGGTGGCAGACTTTAAAGCCAGAACAGAGGAATTATTTCATGGCATCAACGGGCAGACACAGGAGGATATAGAGCTGAGTGTCTACGCTTATTTGCAGTCTAAAATTGATGAGTATGAGATAAATATAGAGCTTGTAGATGTAGCAGTATCCGGAAGCCGGTGCAGAGGTTTGGAGGAAGCTGCTTCTGACCTTGATGTGGTGGTGGAGTACCGGGGAAGGGAAAGCGAGGATGATCTGTTCAATGCCTTTAACGAGGACGGTTTTACAATCGGCGGCGTTAAGGTAGACATCAATCCCATTACAGAAGGAAAGACCGGGACGCTTGGGGAGTACCTTCCGGGTGTGGAAGCCTATCTTGCGGAAAAACGAGCCGCCCTGCAGGAGAAAGCCGCAGAGCAGGCACAGGAGGAAAAACAGACGGTTGTCACCCTTACAGTGGCGGAGTGCGGGGAGTTTCATAATTTCGGAGAATACCATGAGAATATCGCAGGAGTGGAGGAAGCAATCGCCATTTTCAACCGGATACCACCGGAGAGGATGAACGGTATCCCAAGCATCGGCATCAATATCCATACAGAGGGGACAGAAAGCTATGAGGACACGCAGATGGATATTGTTTCGGGCAGAGTTGCGGATTTGGAGATTCTGGATTATGTGCCGGATATTACAGACAATCCGAAGGCGATAGGGGTTATTGCGGAGCTGATCGACAAGCTGCCGGACATTGAGGTGCGGGGTTCTCTGGAAAAGTGGCAGGCGGCTTTCCTTGCTGCGGAGATAGACCAGCTTTCCTACAACTACGACACTGTTCAGTACAATCAGACAGTGGAGGACAGGGAAGCGCAGATAGCGAATATCACAGAGGACATCAGGAACGGGAATACCGGGTATCTCAATGATTTCCTCAATGCGCTTATTTCAGACAGTATCCGGGAAGGCATGACGGATATTTTCGGGAAAGGGACGGAGCTTGATGACAGTGAGGGCGTACAGACCGCAAGGAAGGCGAAGGAGCTGTTAGATAAGCTGGCAGAATATAAACCGCTTGCAAAGATTGAGGAACTGGAAGAATGTAACTATAACATGATTGATAACGTCCTAAACAATGAGAAGCCAAAAGAAGAAAAGCAAGCAGGCAGAATTTCCATAAAGGAAAAACTGGCGGAGAAAAAAGCGGTCATCGAGCAGAGGGATAAGTCAGATAAGGAAGTCCCTGAAAAGGGAACAGAGAAAAAATCAGAGAGGGAGATATAAGCGATGGATAAATTTACAGTGGAAGAAATCAATTTGATGTGTGTGTTTGAGGGACAGGACAGAAAGGGCATGATTGCTGAAATAAAGAATGTAATCCCCCACATACAGGACAGCGATATGGTGGAGCTTGCGGGGCAGGTCACAGGGAAGCTGGAAGCCATGAGCGATGAAGAATTTGCACAGGTCGCATTAGATGCGGCGGAGTAATTAACGCAAAACTTTTATAGCATTATTCGACATAACGTGCTATAATCCTCTTAGTCAGATTAGAGCGAGTAGGGATAGTCTGCGGTTGTCCTTTCTGGAAACGGAAAGGAGGTCGGTATGAACACACTTGAGATACTTACACTGCTGTTGGTCATTTTCGCAGCATTAACATACATAGACAATAAACACAACCGCAAGTAACGGAAAAGGCTATCTTCTACTGCAATAGAGGATAGCCTTGTAATCCGTAATTTTTACGCTTTATAAGTTTCCGATTGAACAACCGTCGGACGTGCAAATATCCTTCGGCTTCTATGATGATTATAAACCAACACTGCGGATTTTGCAAGAGGGTTTAGGAGATAGATAGCGTAAGTTTATTGTAGGAATAGGATAGACAGAATAGTCCCTTGATCTGGTCAGACTGATTGACCTTCTTTACTATACCTGTTCTTTTCTCTTCCTAC
>CAJTGF010000083.1 GCA_910575585.1 Clostridiaceae bacterium | reverse complement strand
CCTCGTAAGGAAGGCACGGAAGATCCTGCTTGTTACGAAAGTCTGCCTGGAACTGAACCGTTTCGCGTTCATGGAACTGGAGGCTGGCGGGAAGCTGGCATCGTGGCAGTACCAGCAGGGCTCGCTGTACGGCTATTCCGGCATCCGCCATGCGCTGGAAGGCCAGCAGGGCGGGAAATGCCTGCTCTGCGGGAAGCGCCTGATCGAGCATGACCATCACCTGATACCGCAGAGCAAAAACGGCAGTGATACCCTGGCGAACATGGCTGGTTTATGCAGCCAATGTCATGACTTGGTACATAAGGACGCAGGGGCCGCAGAAAAACTCGCGAAACGCAAGGCTGGCATCAATAAGAAATACCATGCATTATCGGTACTCAACCAGATCATCCCGTACCTTGCCCAGAAACTGGAGCAGATGTTTGGCGCACAGGGGTTCTTTGTGACCATGGGCTGGAACACGAAGCAGTTCCGGGATAACCATAATATCGATAAGGATCATGATATCGATGCCTACTGCATTGCCTGCAGCGCTATGGAAACCGTTAGGGTACTGGATGTGCCAAAGGAAAGCTATGAGATCCGGCAGTTCAGGCGGCACAGCCGGGCGGAGATCCACCACCAGACGGAACGGGCATATGGACTGGACGGCGTTACGGTAGCCAAAAACCGCAGAAAGCGCGAGGAGCAGAAAACGGACGCCCTGGAAGACTGGTTCCAGGCAATGGAAAACATCCATGGACGCCAGGAAGCGGAGCGGATGCGCTCCAGATTGTCAGTGAAGAAAAGCACAAGGTATTACAACGATATGGATAGGGACAGGCCCGGGGCAGTATTTGTTTTCCAGGGAAAACCCTATGTGCTGACTGGCCAGCTGACGGGCGGGCAATATTACCGCGCATATGGCCAGGAAAACAGGAATTTCCCGGTTAAGAAATGTGGAGTTGTCCAGAAAAATGCGGGGCTGGTATACGTATGACAGGATACGTTCTGTTGTAGGTTCCGTCATATGGCGATTCATCTTTTCCGAAAATATATTTCCGTTCTGACTGACGAACCGATCTTCATCGACTACCGGTCCATTGAGAACGGGCGATGATACGCTTTTCGCACAAAACTTCCATGAAACCAGGCACCTTTTGACTGCCTGGTTTTTTTGTGCCGGAAAAACGCGCCCGCTTTTTGGTATCATGAGCCATACTGTATATGTAGGACACACAAGGCATCGAAGCGTCAGACTTCCCCAATATGCGTGGGAGGCAGTGCGGCTGTCGCCAGATGTGCTTTACAAAAAACTGAATATACGTTAAGGGCCTGGAAATGCCTGAACTTTCCACCGGGGCGCTCTGCCGGTCTAACAAGCTGGGAGCTGGAGCTGTGCCTGTATGTCCGTCTTACGGCAGCAGGAAACACGCAGCAACGGTATGTCCCGGCTCTAAGGCCCGAGACAAAAACCGTCTGCGCCATGTGGATCACATATTTCCGCGGCAGGCGGCGCAACAGGACGCCGTAAGGAGGAGAAGATGGCAACTTTAACGATGGGATGGTACTGGATACGGCGGTAGAGGCTGTCACACGTTTCAACCAGCACGGAGGGCTGGCTTTCATTATGCTTATGTTCACCCTGACATTATGGGTGGAAGGCAGCGTGGGGATGTTCTCAGGGCTGGCACGGGCGTGGGCGTGCAGATTTGCTGATGCGCTAGGCCTGGCAAGGTGTTTCCGCATCATGCGCGGATACCTGGTCAGGAGACAGCGTAACATGGTAAAACGTACCATACGCCTGTTATAGGCGTGTGACTATGCGGCATGCCGGCTCTACCTGAATGTGGTGGATCGGGAAAGCGTATCGAAAAGGAACGCGCAAGACACCGGAACATGGTGTATATGTGCGTCAGGCACAAAATCACAGCCCCGCAGCGTTTTGTGGAGCAGTATTTCCTGGACGTGTAGGAAGGGCGTGCCGCAGGGGAAGGCCTGCGTGCATGTAGGGAAAGAAGGCAGGACCCCGGAGAAGACCGGGGGATACGCCTTCTTTTTTTGCGCAAAGAACGGATGCGCCGGGACGGAACTGATGGGCAGGATCGCTCTTTCCATTTACTAGGAAAACGCCGCGGGAAACAGCCATATGTCCCATACTTCCCATAGACAGCCAGGCACAGCGCCTGCTGCGTGTGCCTCCCCGGTGGCGGAGAGTGCCAGTAAACGAAAAACTTTAAAAGGAGCGTTAAAAGCATGAAGACAGGGTTCACAAGGTTCGGAAGGTTCATACGGATGGCAAAGCAGGCGGCGGCACCTACGGTAATGGCCTGTATGCTGTCAGCAGCGGCCGCAGGGACGGCCCAGGCTGCGCAGGCGGAAGATGTAAGGAAACAGGGATGGGAAGCCCTGCCGGAAGATAAGAAGGAGGCGTTCCGGGAGGGGATCAAGCAGATCCCGGACGAAGTGGTGGAGCTCCACCGGCTTGAAGGGGCAAGGGTAGTCTTTGTGGACGGGCTGCTGTGCCCGAACGGAGGGGACGGGGATCCTTGCGTAAAGGGTCTGTATTGGCACGATGACAAGAAGATCGAGTTGGCGATCTCGTCCAACTGGAGCAATAGCGAGATCTCAACAGCGGCTGCGCATGAGTTCGGGCACTTCCTCTACTTCCAAACCTATATTTTCTGGACGGAGGAGGAGAAGGCCCAGCTGGCAGCGGAATATAACTACTGGAAACAGTATTCATATGATTGCACAGATATAGAGGAGACGTTCGCTGTGCTTTACTCGATGTACCGGGGGTCTGGCGAACAGTACCTGTCGGATGCGTGCAAGGCTATGCTGGGTGGGGCAGAGTAGGACTGTGCGTGGCTCGTTGAAAGGAAAACCAAGGGCGGCCCAAGCTGGGAGTTCGGCCCTGGCATGGAGATGGCCGAGGAAGAAACAGAAGCGGCGGATGGGACAGTAGGTGCAGAAGGGACAGCAGAAGCGGCCACGGGAAACGTAGAGGCCGCCGTACCTACTGTAGCCGATGCGGGATGACGGCCCTGGTATGCCTGCTCCTCGATGCACCGGATATGGATATCCGGGAACGGGACGGTAAGGCCGTCATCTGCAGGCACTGTCCAAAGGACTATGTTTCCGTCAAGGACATGCAGGGCAGCTATGCTATCTGCGAGATCCACCGGGACAAAGAAGTTGCCTGGGCCTGGGCAGGAGATGCGGAAGAAGCAACCGTCCTAGCAGCGGCTCTGGGCGGACGGATGTTCCACACAGGGGCAAATCCGGACATAGCTCGGCAGATACGGGAATATGCGGCGCAGGGACATGAGAACCAGGCTGCCCGTTTCCTGGCGGGCCGCCTAGATCGGGCCCTATACTGCATCGGAGAGGAGGACCCATCCCGGGTCTCGTTGGTTAAGAAAGGGAAAATGGCGGATGTCAGGTTTGCGAGGAGAAATCTCGTAAAATAGGTATCCCTGTCCAGGGCATATGCTGTGCTGTACAACTACGGCAAGATGCTCTGTGAGGCCCATAGTCTCTGCCAAAAAGCCTGGGAAATGGGACTGGAAATAGATACTGAAAAGGTCCTTGGCCTGTATCTGTTTGGCAATGGGGGACAAAGAAGGAAAATATAAGGAGGGCCCAGACCCCTGCTTTGCGTATATAGGCTATGGCGGTTTTATCCCATGGCCTGCTTTTTGCGCCCAAAAACTACCACTTTGTACCCATACTTCCATCGGATAACATTTTTAAAATTATTTTGAAAAAAAAACGGATATGTCCGATACTGCTGGCAGAGAATAAACCAGCTCCGGGCGGAGCTATACGAGGAGGAAAGGATATGTTTGAGAAAATCAGAAAAAAAGCAGGAAGATTACAGAAGGCAGGGAAAGGCCAGGAAGAACATAGGTGCGTGATATGCATGAGGAACCTGGGAGATCCAGGCGTCAGCGGCTGGATCAGGATCCTGAGGACGAATGATGAACTGGCATATATCTGTACAGACTGCGCATGGCAGACACACGAAACAGTGGAGAAAATTATGGATACGTATGAGAACCTGGCGCTGGCCGCAGCCGATGAGGCGGATGGTTCCGGGGAAACCGGAGAAAACAAGAAAACGGAATCGGGCAACACGGACGGAGCAGATGGAAACGCTTCAGAAAGCACAGCGGACAAGGAAAAAGGCTGTACACCAGAGTCTGCATACGCCCACTTGTCCAGCTTCGTGGTCGGCCAGGAATATGCAAAGAAGGTGATATCTGTCGCCGTCTATAACCACTGGAAACGTATAAAGATGGCACAGGAAGGCGGCGGTGATATACCCATCGAAAAGAGCAACATCCTCCTCATCGGCCCGACCGGCACCGGGAAGACCATGCTGGCAAAGGCGGCCGCAGGTATCCTGGATATCCCGTTTGTCTCCATCAATGCGACCGCCCTGACGGAAGCAGGATACAAAGGGGAAGATGTGGAGTCAGCTATTGAAAAACTCGTGCTTGCGGCAGGCGGCGATGTGGAGCGTGCGGAACATGGCATCATCTATATTGATGAGATTGACAAGCTTTCCGCATCTGGGCGGGACGTTGGCGCGAAGGGTGTCCAGCAGTCCCTCTTAACGCTGATCGAAGGAACTATAGTTACGCTGGAAAGGCCGATTTCTCCGTCAGGTGCAATGGCCGGGTTGGGACTGAGGATGGCTAAGGAGTACAATGTTGACACGTCCGGGATCCTCTTTATTTGCGGCGGTTCCTTTGTCGGCCTGCAGGAAGATATCAAAAAACGGGAAGGGAAAGCAGCGATCGGCTTTAGAGCGGCAGGAGAGGAAAGGGTGGCAGTGTTTAAAAAGGCCAGGGCATGTGAGATCACGAACAAGGATCTGGAAAAGTACGGGATTATCCCGGAATTGGCGGGTAGGCTCCCAGTCAAAGCCGTCTTAAATCCATTGGGGAAAAAGGAACTGGCAAGTATCCTGACTGAGCCGGAAAACGCCCTCATTAAACAGTACCAGATGCTGTTGGCAGCAGACGGTGTGGAGCTCTCCTGCACGGAGGGAGCCCTGGAAAAGATCGCAGAACAAGCACTGGAAGAGAAGGCCGGGGCGAGGGGCTTGCGGGCCATCATCGAAGGCATCATGCTGGAGACCATGTTCCGGGCGCCGGGCGGCAAAGGGCATGTATCGCTCGTACTGACCGCTGATGACATAGATGGCATCACCAGGCCGGAGGAACGGCTGGTATGGGATGAAACGAAAAAACAAGCAAAAGGCGCTGTTGCCGATGACGGAGCGGGGACCATAAAAGAAGATAAGAAGCCCGAGGTGGGGAAGCCTTCCGGCGGGATCAGGAAGGAGGCAAAAAACAATGGCAAATTTTGCACAACTGCATGATGACATGCTCGAATATGAGATACAACTGGTAAGAATCATGGAAAACCTGGAAGAAGCAAGGCGGAAGATGGTGACCAGAAGGGCCACCAATGTCATGACGGAGGCGGCCGACCTAGCACGGGAACTGCGGGACGTAGCTGAGGAATATGCGGAATGGCTTCAGGATACCGTGGAAAAAAACGGGAAATAAGGATTGCAGAAAAAAGGCCGGAACATATTGCGGAATATGATTCCTGGCTTTTTTTGCGGGATGCCTTTCTGCGGATAAGCAAAAAATCAGTACATAGGAATGCCAGATAATAGTTATCCGCAAAACAGCTGTGTGGAACGATCTACGGCAGACACACGCCATACTTCCACCAGGCAAGGCAATGTGCTACAGGAGGCACGAGATCAACATGTTTAGGATGTTATTGTACGAGTTATAGCATTTCTTTGGTGGACCCGGTGAGCCGGGAAACGCTCCGGCTGGATCCCCACACCAGATGCGCGGTTCCATATACGTAGCCAGAGGTACATGCGATGCGTGGTTGGACATCACTTACAATTACTCCAGGTGGTACCACAAGGACGGCGTGTTTCCGAGGAAGGACGAAGGCGGCAACAGCCTGGGGATATGTTCCATTTACGGCCTGTCCAGCGCAGACAGCATCACAGTCCTTACACATGCAATCCATGCTCCTGGAGGGGTTGGATGAGGATTTGACGGAAGAAGATATCTGGGAATTTGAAGAAACGACGTTTCCGGCTACTGGCTTCCGACCAGGTCCAGTGCCATCCGCCCGTTGTACCAGTTCATGGCCTTGGTAAAACTGCGGCTGGATGGGTTATGGGAAGGCGATTAACTGATGCCGACGATAAAAACGCCGGCAAAAAAGGTATCCGCAGAAACGATAACCGGAAAATATCTACCATACTTCCCATGAAACCTTACCGGCCACAGGCGATGGCCGGTTCCACAAGGCAGCCCGGAAGACTTTTGTTAAAAAAATAAATATTTTTTGGAAAACGGAAGAAAAATTGCCTATAATCCGGGCGTCAAAAAAAAGAAAAGCAGGAGGAAACAGCAATGAGAGTAAGGAAAGGGATGGTATGTGCCGTACTGGTAGCAGCACTGGTGGCAGGAGGATGCGTCGCAAAGTCATCAATGGATAAGGAAACACCAGCGGAGACCACACAGGAGACCGTGGTGGAAACGGAAATAGGGACGGAAGAGATAGAATATGTGGAATACGTCTCGGACGAGGATTGGGACAATATGGTCCACGTATACCGAATCATCATGGAAAACTATGATACCGCACAGGGCCTGGTGGATTCCGGGTATGCAGACCCATCGGGCCTCGTGGATAAGGCAGGAGAGCTGATCGAGTACGGGAAAGCCTGTGAGCGTGACAGTCTGACTGCGGAGGAAGCGGGAGAAAAGCTTGAAGAGATGGTTGACACGGCGGACGGCATGCTGGACATGATCAAACGGGGAGGCGGCACGATCGTGGAGACCCCCGTGGACGATGAGACGGATGCGCAGGAGCTAGGCGTGATCGGTGAGGAGGTTTCTGAAGGAGCGGAAAGCGTCGGAGAAGGCGGAGATGTAGACAGTATAGGCGATGCAAACGGCGCAGAAGGTACAGAGTCCCGGTAAGAGGAAAAATAGGAGGAAGCAGGCATCCCTGCCACAAAAGGCGGGGTATTCATGCCTGCTATCAGGGGATGGTCAACATAAGAGAAATAAGAGATGCCAAGTACCATATATTTGATCGATTATGAGAATACCAGGTCAGGAATTTTGGATGCGCTGGAAAGTATTGCCCCAGAAGGCTCGCTGTTCCTGATGTTCTATTCGGAGCAGACGAGGATGCCGGAAAAGATTCTTATCTCCCTATCCGGGGAGCTGGATGTCCGTCTTATCGACTGCAAGTCCGGTACCCATGACTCCATGGATTTCCTATGAAATAGCTTAGCCACACCACCCATCCAGCAGGGATGCACCAGTAAAAGGAGAAAAAATGTTTCAATTTTGTGAAAGTATAAAAAGAGAATGGAAAAAAGAAAGTGAAGACGTGTCTCAAGAAGTAAAGATCCTTGAAAATCTTTCTTTAAAAATCAACAGATTAAATATTGATGATATGGTAAAAAAATACGGGGTTTCCAGAGTAATCAGAGTGTTGGCCGCACGGATATTGGCAGATTACCATGATTTTGATACAGACGCAATTGCAATCGCAAGGCTTGTGCCAAAGCTAATGGAGGGGAGAAAGTTTGAAAGACGGTTTTCAGGCGCTGTCATTCATCCAGCGTATGCTGAGGCTATTTTTCTAAGCCTTGTGAGACTCCAGGAAAAATGATTTGGCCTCACCCGGCGGGGAGGCACAGGATGAAAAAGATATATAGCATCACCCCTGGTAGAAGGACAGGTAGCCGCCAGGAGCATCCAAAACGGCCATGTGCGGCAGACATATCTAAGGGTAAATATAAGGACTGCCATATCGGGCGTGCGATGACAAGAGCAAGCGGATATTTTGACATTCGTACGACAGCTGGCGGACTAGTTAATACAAATTATAAGTATTGCCGCCTGCTGCAGAAAAATAATGGTTACCTTTACAGCTATACAGGGGGCAATTCCTCTCGGTAATTGAATTACTGAGGATCCTTTCCCGCTTTTCCTGAAAGAAAAGGACGGCCCCGGCAAAAAGGTCCTTTCGGGAAGAACTCATATGTAAGTTAACAGAATTATATATAAACAATAAGAGAGACGAGTTGGATAAGGAATTCCATGCGCTCAAGAGATAAAAAAACTTTTGCAAAATGAGACAGAAGACAACTTATCTTATAGGGTTGGTGTAATCATCGGAAAGACGGTTGCCATTGAAATACTGACCCATCAATCATCTGCGAAACACGAATTCAATATTAAAATGTCTGTGTTGCTCTCAAAAGAGATCAATCGAAAAATTGTATCATATCTGTATGAGCATCCAGGCAGTCAGTACAAAATGATCGCCAAGATTTGGGGATCCCATCCAACGATTTGAGTTGGCAGATGAGAGAACTGGAGGAGGCAGGAGGAGTTGTGCGTTGTGGCGAGGTAGAAACAGTTTTTATGAGTTAGCATTAGACGGATAGGCGTTTACAGAGGGAAATAAACGTTGACATCCGGACCTCCATGCCGTATACTAATAATGATAAAACCCGTGACGCTTCTGGTAGACTATGCGCAAAATCACGGGTTTTCTGATGCCCGCCACGCCTCTGATCCATCACGCGCAACCTGGCGGGCTTTTTTGGTGAAAAAAAAATAAAAAAATTTTTTTTGAAATACAGAAAGAAATTGCCTATAATCCGGGGAGAAAATAAGAAAATAGGAGGGAAAAGAAAGATGTATAGTTATCAAGGGATCATATTTGACAATGCCAACAATGAGAAAGAGGCGAAGGCCCAGCTTCTGGAGGTACTGGAAGCTATGGCGGAGGCTGGTTACAAGCCGACTGGGAAGGAGTTTGTACTTGTACCCGGGGAGAACGATGATATCTGGGAACAGGACAAAAAACCGGCGCCGTACCGCGAGATGCGATGCTATATCTGGGACAACCACGTCGCAAGCTGCGATGACTTTATCGAGTACTGCAAGCGGGAGCGCCCGGAATGGGCAGAGTTCCTGGAGGACCCGGTGGTCAGGCGCACAGCCGAGGGGTTTGTGAATTTCACAGTCCTGCGGCAGGGACTCAATAAAACTTGATGCCGGCAGGACAGAAAAAAACCGGAAGCGTAAGCCTCCGGTTTTTGCGTTAAGTAGAATCCATGCCTTTTAACGCACGGGATATGCGTTGAGCAGATAAAACGGAAATTGTTCGTCCTTACATAGGAGGACCATATATCCGTCCACAGCAGATACAGTATCATCACCAATAGCGCAGCCGATGCCGCTGACGCCATCTGGAAATACATCGAAGTAAATCTTCAGAGTTGGCTTGTCTCCACTGCAAAGCCAGGTTATAATCGTATCTGAACATTCTTGGAGCGACGAGATCAGTCCCTGGACGATATCATCACCACCAGTTTCATCCACGAACGAAGATGCACGGGTAATGAACCTGCCGTCTTCATCATACTTACCAAGCCTGCCAAGCAGTTCATCCTCTGGCGCATTGATATGGCGGTCCGCCACATGGCCGACAAACAGCCATTTTTCCATATTTATTTGTATATGTTGACAGATTTTTTCTTCTGTCATCTTTGTATCTTTTCTTCTGGGTGTCATAAGACAATTTTCCCCTTTCTTTTTTGTTTTTTTACCGGCTGTTTGCAGCCACAATCACGTGCAGCTGCTCCATACGGGCATCCCCGTAGCCGGAAAAGCGTGAAGCCTTCTTGTCACCTGCCAGATAAACGCCTCCCAGCGCAGCATTGCTGATGCCGCAAAATTACCGTCGCAGGGATACATCCTTCTGGAAGGCCAGCCTGACTAACTTGCTGAGTGCTGTCATAAGACACCTCATTTTTGTTGATCTTTGTCTTTTTTTTGTAAGGGATGAGCTACATATTGCTACCTATGTTTTTCAGCCTCAATGTACCGGCCCACATCCTTGCTGTACGGTACACAGCAGTCAGCGCCGTATAACTTCAAAAGCCGTGCTTCCCGTTCTGGGTTCATTAAAGCCCGGTAGGACAGGACGGGGATCTCCGGGGTCAGGCTCTCTCTGCGTTCCTTCTCGCATTTTGCGTCCTCAATGACATCGTTGAAACGCCGGGAAGAGATGTCCTCGATCCGGAACTCCGTGTACGCGCCTTTGTTCTCATCCGAATAGACAAACCCGTCCCTTTCCAGCACCCACTCCACAAGAGGGGTGAGATCTGTGCTTACCTTTCTCGCTCTCAACATTTTGCGTCCTCCTATTCCTTGTTTTTGTATCATGGAAAGTATGGGAACCGGAAATGGCCTGGAACGGGTGGAAAAACAATATGGAATGCCCGATCATGGCAGATAGGGGATCTGGCAGGAAACCTTGTTAGTGAGCCCTACTTCCATAAGAAGTAGGGGGGAGGAAGGGAAAAGATGTCAGCGGAGGGAGCGTGGTGTCCGAGGTTGATGGGAGCTTTCGATCCGCAGGGTCTGGAGGATATGTTCTCTCCGGGCCCTTTGTTTTTGCGTGTCCTGCAGTATGCAGTTCTGCGCAGGATACCGAAACCGGAAAACTCCGGGAAAATATCTGCAGACAGCGCCATACTTCCCTTGTAAACACATACAAGGAATGGTAGAGGAGAAAAATGAAATCATGTACAAAGGCACAGAATATCGGATTGGCGCTCAGTTCATCGCTACTGAACAGAGTGAGTGTTGAGGACTCTTTGGGACAATCGCCGAAATCCGTGACGGGGACAAAGAAACGCCAGAGATTTATTGCTCTTTCGAGGCGTCGGCACTTCCCTGTGAGATCGAGGAGTTGGAAGGAAGATTCTCGGCGCTGCGTCATGAACCAAAGACCATAGACGAGATCAATTTGGATTCAGTCCTGATGGCACCGGAAATGATCGATCTGTTTGATGATCTGGATGAATGCCGCATTCATCCAACGGTGTATGTCGTGATGGAAGAGTGGGGAAACGACGACGGCTACAACAGGGTTCATCAGATCTGCACGGATTATAACGATGCCAAAAGGCTGATGAACCAACAATTAAAAGATCAAATGGAAGATGACGACATTCAACGATGGAGGGATGATGATGCGTTTACGGAAGAGTTTGGGCCGGATTCCTACGAGTATTATATCGATGGCGAATATTCCGAAAAACACTACGCTATTTCCATCATTACCGAATGACCCGCGTCTTCCAGAAAAGCTGAAAAATGCGCTTGGTGCAAATGACTTTTATTAAAAAGCATATTGGGCAACCATGGCAGAGGTTGCGTGCGCATCGCTGAGAGAATATCTGGGAAAACATGACTGCAATACGCCGGAAACAGACACCCCAGAAACCTGACTTCCACCCAAAACAGGTAGCCACAAGGCGCCTGTTTTTTGTATGCCTGCAAAAAGGCGTTAAGGAGCAGGACCGCGTTGCCATACTTCCCATAAGAATACAATAAGGAACTGCAGCCAACGGCAGTCCTGGAAAAGGAGAAAGAAAAAATGAGCAATATATTAAGGAAAGCAATGATCATCCTCCTGGCAGGCATCATGTGCGTGTCAGGGTTCCTGATGGTAAAAAGGAACCTGGAGTTAAAAAAAGAAGCGATGGAATTTGCCCGTCTCCAGAAGAAAATGGCGGAAGAGGCGGAGTCCTATGCCGCCCATCAGCTTGAATGGCTGAAGGAAGAAGATGCGCTGGTGCCGGAAGAAAAGCAGGGTGAAGATCAGGAAACCGAGGCTGGTCTGGCATATGAGGCACCGCAGACCCTGTTGGACGAGATGGAAGTACATCCGGACTGTATCGGATGGATCCATATTACAGACACCATGGTTGATTACCCGGTCATGCAGAATGTGGATAACGAATATTACCTGCACCGTAACGTAGATGGGGAAGATTCCATATCCGGCTGTATCTACATGGACTCGAACCACGACATCAGTACAAAAGGGGTCCATGTGATCTACGGCCATCATATGAAGAACGGTTCCATGTTCAGGGATATCGCAAGATTTGCGGATCCAGCGTATATGGACGCCCACCAGGATATCCGTATCTGGACTAAGGACCAGGATATCCGCTTAAAACCGGTGTACTGTTACGCCGGGAAGGCAGACGGGACCTACCGCCAGGCACTGGACACTCATGGCCAGGTAGTCCAGTTCATTATGGACCACACAGGTATGGAGATTAACACGGACGACTTGTATGTGCTGGTCACCTGCTCTTATGGCAGCACAGACGAAAGAACCTACTTGTATTGCGTGCCAGATGAGGGATAAACCGGAAGGCCTCTGCAGAAATGCGGGAGGCTTTTTTGTGTGGTAACAGGGAATCCGACAGCAGGAACCGGACAGGCATATCAAAAACAACTATCTGCCAGACTGTCATGAAAACTGGCAGGCATCTTCCATACTCTTTCTGAAAATCAGGGCTGATTTCAGCTATCCGCAGAGGTTCCCAGAAAGAAAAACATCCGCAAGGAGGATACAAGATGCCTGCAGTGAAAAACACGTTCGTCCGTTTCGCAAAGATCCCGATCCCACCGATCATCACGATGGTCGGGAAGATGCCTAACCACAAATTTGACCTGGAGCCGCAGGGGATGAGCCTAGAAGAAGGATGGTCCCAGGAGGAGCCGTCCGTGCCCGCAATGGATGAATACGTGGTAATGCAGGAGTGTGGGGATAGGGCAGACTGGGAAGATGATGGCTGGGAGGAAAGCGGCGCAAGCAGCACATCCAGCACATTTCCCACAGATGCCATGGAAAAACTACGGGCGAAGTTTGCCCAGTATGAAACGGAAGACCAGGAAGAGGCAGAAGTATGTCCGACCACAGGTGCTTGTGCCGGCTTCGGCTTCAAAAAAAATGACCAATTTTACGTAAATGAAAACCTCAGATGCGGAGACCGGGAGAAGCAGAGTATGGCGACGATCCTCGTATACCTGGCCCTGCATTACTGCGATCTGGATTCCCAGGGGTTCTGCCAGTACGGGAATACCAGGGAGATCGCCAAGCTGACTGGACTGGCGATCCGCACTGTCAGGGACTCTATCTGGAAACTTGCCAAAGCAGACTATATCCATGCCGGGGGTATCGACCGGGATGGGGATTTTACATTCCTTGAGCCGGATTATGCGAGGATCGGGCTGACCTATATCGAGGGAGGGCGCGGGTATGTTAATCTTGAAGATGGGATGCTGAAACAGCTGGCTGCCCTGCGTGATGTCAACGCCTTGCGTATGGCGCTCAGGATGCTGATCACAGTAGATAACCCACGCTCAGACGGTATAGCCACTGTACGGGAAAAGGACATCCGCTCATTCCTGCCAAAATACGTGACCAAGGGGAAACTCCAGGAATCCATCGCCAAGATCCGCAAGATGTGCGGGTTCCTGCATATTGGGGAGAGCCAGGGAAGGAAATATTTTGAGATCGCCCTGCCGGAAGAACAGGACGCAAAGAGAAAGCGTACCGAAACTGACGGGGAGAACCAGAAGAAGCTGGGGGAGTACATACCACAGCTTTCTTCGCTGTACAACCAGGAATACGATGCGGCAGAGGAGTACCGCAGGAGGTTCGGGAAGTTCCCGCCACGGTTCCAGGTGTTCGGGTATGAAAAAGAGACGTTGGACAGGGGGTTCATCTTTAAAGCCGATGAGGAGGAATCAGCCCAGTACGCCTCCATGGCGACCCAGTACGGGCTGGAGATCGTGAAACAGGCACTTGCTTATCTGGCAAGAGAGATCAGTGTATTGCGCCGGTGGATCGACTGTAAGCCGGCCTACCTGCGCCAGCTGATCCGCAACCACCCGGACGGGATCTTCGCGCACGGAGGGGCCTGTTAGCCAGAGGGAAGGCCAAAAAAGAAAAAGGAAATACCCGGAAGCCGCCCTGAAACGGGAGGCTTGGTTTGCGTAGAAGTAAACAGCCAAAAAACGAGAAAATAAGGACAAAAACAGAGAGAAAAAAGCCTGTTCCAGCACAAAACAGCTGCTGGCAGGCTTTTTTTGTGTCGTCTTTACAGCCGGCAGGTCTGGCAGAGGCGGGGCAGCAGGGTGCCAGGGTCTTCCCCAAGTGCAGGCTGCTGTTCCGACACTTGGGTTATCAATACTTTATCCACATAGTTATCCACAAAGAATGCACCCAAACCAGAGAAAAAGCATGAGTTATCCACAGCGGAAAGAAACCATGGACGGAAATGGAATGTTTTAAGCATCATGCGGAAAGAAATCAAGGCTATCGGGAAAAAATCAAGGCCATCCGGAAAGAAACCGAGGTGCCATGGAGAAAACCGAGGTACCGTGGAAAAGATCCGGGGGATGCCGAAGAAAAACATCTACAGCCGAATTTTTCCAAAACAGCAGGATCCGGGAAACCCTCGATACACCGGGCTTTGCGGATGGACACCTTTCCGATTCAGGCGGATCAGGGTAACATCCAGGAAGATACAGGCACACTTCTCTCTATCGGGCTTGCGCCCGTACGTGAGCGTGTTGGGATAGTCTATGAAAAACCGGGTTGATAAGGGTTCTGACAGAAGGGGAGGTACCGGATACCAATGCAGGGGATTCCATGCATAGCTGAAGAATGCGTAGGGGATGGTACCAGCCAAACGAAAGGGTATGGCGGGCATCAGGTACCTGCATCCGGGAGCCAAGGGATGTGGCGGGCAGTACTAAGCCATGCAGCACGAGAGAAGCATTTTTCTACCAAAATATATGGATGATTTTGGCTATCTGTAAAAAACTACCCGGCAAAAAGATCAGCCATACTATTAAGAGAAGGACCATATCGGGTCTGGGCATTATACTGGCTCGGCAAAAAATCACGGATGAGGAGGATGCGCCAATGATGCTGTTAAGAGATGGGGAGCCTGCGGTTAAGGCACAGGCTAAGGAATGGCCCAAGGAGCCGAAGCCGGTAGAGAAACCGCTGTTTTCCGCATATAAGATGGATAGAGTACCAGACGTCTGCGACGTCATGGTCAAGCTACGGGCAAAATTCGCTCAGTATGAGGAGGAAGACCAGCAGACAGGGGATGTCCGGAGTTTTCTGCACCATCCAGGCTAGAGGAGGACGAGGGCACACTGCAAGCCCCATGCAGGAACGATGAAGCCCTCCTACGCCTTTATCGGAAGTAGAAGCCATTGGCGGCTGGGTCCAGGCTGCCTGCCGGATAGCGGGAGGGATTGCACAAATGTTCTGCGCCTCATGGGCGGATGCGCATAGGCTGTATATAGGGAAAGCCCAGTCATCCTAACAGGCATTCTTTGCTTGCAAAATAGATATTCGCCAGCCGGGGACGATAACCGGCGGATAATTTCCATACTTCCTGCAAATGCAGCACAAGGAGGTTTTTGGATTTGAGACGGAGAATATTAAGCCTTGCAAGGATCGGGATACAAGCTGCTTTCGGACTCACGGGAATTCCCGGATGGGAAGGCACATGGCCCGGGGAGGATATGCCAGGGCCTGCGGGCAGCCGGGAAGACACAGATAATACAGTAGTAGATGTGCCTGGGAAAGAAGCTGGCGAAGGGGGATCCTTTAGGTACCCGATGCAGAAGGGGAGCCGAGGGAAACTGCTGGTATACCTGGCCCTCCATTACTTTGACTTAGACGCTGCAGGGTTTTCCCAGACCGGGAGCGTGGGAGAGATCGCGAAAGCTACCGGGCTGTCACGGGACGCTGTGCGCATGTCCATCCGCTGCCTGTCACAAGAAGGGCTGGTCCATGCGGGGAGGTTCTTAAGGGATGGCGGCTTTACTTTCCACATCGCAGGATATAAAAAGATAGGGCATAGGGCATCTGGGAACGGCAGGGATTATTTTAACCTGGAACTGTGGGAACTGAAGGCCCTGGCTTCCATGCCGGATACTAATGCGGTACGGTTTGCCATGTGGCTCCTGGTCGGGCTGGATGACCCCAGGAATGACGGGCAGGCACAGATCCCCATAGCGTCCCTGCGACGCTTCATGCCCAGACGCATGACAAAGGCGGCGCTCATACGGATGGTATTTTCCGTGCGTGAGGTATTCCCGGCACTGGAGCTTGAACTGTCGGAGGATGCAGTCTGTGCGACGGCAGGGGAGCCGGAAGAGAAAGCTATGTGAGGCTAGTCAACTACTCGGTAATTGAATTACCGAGCATGGAAATATGCGGGTAACCATTTCAGTTCATGAAGAAAAGCAATTAAGTACGAAAAGCGGGCAATGTCCAGCTTTTTTGTACATTCAGGCACCTATAGGAGCTGATAATGAAACGGTTATTCAATAAAAGTGTTTGACGAATTCATTGGGTTATCGTATTACAAAAAAGAAGTAAATAAAATTGAAATCCAGAAAGAGAATTATGATGGCATGGTACTACGGGACATACAGTTGCGGGCACGACGGGAAAATCAATCTCGTTGGCCCTACAAAGGACAGACAACAGAAAGCTGATTGGCATTTTTCTGGACTATGTCCAGATTGTTATAGGAAAAAACAGGAAGAAGATCGGGAAGCGGCAGACATAGAAGCCGAAAAAAAATCCGAAGAGATGGAGTTGCCAAGACTGATCGGAACAGAAAAACAAAGGAAATGGGCGAATCAGCTGAGGCTCAAGGTTATCAGTTCTTTAAATTCAAACTGCGAAAAGATAGAACAAAAATTAAAGGAAAGAGGGTTAGACGTTCTTCCAGGAGAGGGCATCGGAATGAAGGAAATTATAGATTCTGTACAGTATTTTATCCGGGTTCATACAGATGCAAAAGATTGGATTGATAGCAGGGATGAACCTGCCAATTTAAAAGATGCTGTAAACGAATACCGAAAGCATCTGGAGGAAATCGCCCATTATGATGTAATTGAAGAAATAAATAGAACAGAAGAATCTATGATTGTTTCTCCGGAATGTGACTTTTCAAAAAATGGAGTGGTGAAGTTAAGGTTTAAAGATGGATTTTTGGATGTGGAATATGTAAAGGATTCCGCATTCATCGAAATTGTCAAAAATCTTGGATATCGGTGGAGTGGCACAGTATGGAAGAAGGAAATCACCGAATATACTGGTGATATAGAGGATCGTGCCGATGAATTAGGGTACCGTCTTCTGAATGCTGGCTTCACCGTGCAGTTTCCAGATGCGGAAAGCAAAGAAAAGGCTGTATCTGCCGCTTTCACACCAGAAAACGATAAATGGATAAAATTCAATTCAAAGACCGGACAGTTGACGCTTGTTTGGACAAAGAGAAACGACACAATTTATGAAAACGCAAAGAAACTCCCAGGCGCGAAATGGAAAGATGGCGCTATGAGAGTGAGTATGGAATTTTACCGAGAAATTGAAGATTTTTCGGTCATGATGGGATTCTGTATATCTCAAATGGCAAGAAGAAAAATCGAGGAATATAAAGAAAAAGAACAATCTTTTGAAAAAGTCCTAACTAAAACAGCAGAATCAGCAAATACATAATATTATTTGGAAGAATCATTAAAGTTTTGATTGATAATTAGGAGGGAATGACATGAGAAGAAGTCACAAAGGGCTGAACATAAATCGTATTAAAAAAGATGATTATAGCGGAATTCCGGAGGATCTGAAAGAGTTTAACTATTACTACTGCGATGGAGAGACGGGACATGTAGTAATGGCAATTCCGAAATGCTTATTGGACGAAGCGCAAAGGAACGGGGATTTGGATATATTCGAGTGTCCTGTTCCGTGCAAATATGTATTAGAACATGGATATGAAATTGTTGATGAGCATATTGTGGTAGACGTGCCATATGACACGTTTGGCATCGATGTTGATGATAAATATTTTGAATTATGAATTACCACATCTGAAGCCCTTTGGGAACAGTGCCATTAGGTGTGGTTTCCAAATAGCAGTAATCAGTAGTTCAAAGCTATTTGTATAGAACTTAAAGAACATGAAACAAAAGGAAAATAAAAATGTATACATACGGGGTTGGACAAGTAGTAGAAAATTTTAAGTACCATTCAGAGGAGGTACAGTTTGATATTGCTGATGATGGCGCAACAATGCTTGTTTTTTTTCAAAATCCAACGGCAAAAGAAATTGAAATAAGGCTACTGCAATCCCACTGGCTTTAGACGGTGGGTTAAGGTAGCCAAAAGTGGCGGTTTGTGTTATACTTGCATCATGGGAACATGGAAATCAAAAAACAGGCACAAGTATTTGTTACAGTATCACATAATATTCGTATGTAAATATAGGAAGAAATTACTGATACCAAAACAAATATCAGATGATATAAAACAGCTTTCGCATGAGATATGCCAAAAACATAACGTCATTATCAAATACATGGAAACGGATAAAGACCATATTCATTACATGATAGAAACAGAACCAACAATGTCTGTTAGTAAAATTGTAAATTTAATAAAAAGTCACACGACATACCACATATGGGAAAGGTATCCAAATTATTTGCGAAAACACTTTTGGAAGGAACGAACTTTCTGGACAGACGGATATTTTGCGTGTAGTGTGGGAAATGTTTCAGAAGAAATGCTGAGAAAATATATAGAAAACCAAGGATAGAAAGGCGGTGGCACTTAATGTTAAAAGCGTATAAATACAGAATATATCCAAATAAGGAGCAAAAAATACAGATTGCAAAAACATTTGGCTGTTGCCGTTTCGTTTATAACCAGACCCTTGCATATCGGAAAGATGCTTACGAAAAAGAAAAGAAGTCCGTCAGTAAAACAGATTGTAATAATTACTGTAACAGGGAATTAAAGAAAGAATACGAATGGCTGAAAGATGTGGATAAGTTTGCGTTAACCAATGCAGTTTACAATATGGATGCAGCATACCAGAAATTTTTCAGGGAACATGCAGGATATCCGAAATTCAAAAGCAAACATGATAACCATAAGTCTTATACTACAACCTGAATCCGTGAAACTGGTTGTTTTATGAGTCCAATCCCAAATCGGATTGGCTTGCTCTTAATAAACAGTCCTTCAAAGACAGTATTTTAATGTATGATGACTGATTTTGGTTCCAAATGGCAGTTAAGAATACTGGAAATCCTTAAAAAAGGGCATACTTCCACTTTGGTTTTTCATAAGTTATCTGCCAGGACGATATTTACAATCGAAAATCGGCGAAAGCTGTGTATACCTCCGCAAAAGCATTCCGCCATATATTACTTCGGCCAAGACCTATCAGCAGCTGACGGGCATGCTCCGTAACGTGACTTGCCATCATGATCATGTTCCCGATTACCGTGCGCAGCCTTCTGCGCCTGACCTTATGTTTTGTCCTGGTCCCCTTCCTGCCGATGCTTTCCTGTCCGATCATCCGCAGGATGTTATAGGCCAGGATGGTTAGTTCCAGTACCAGCTCGTTGGTCTCAAATTTGCCGGATGGCAGCCGCTCCCCATCCATATCCGTCTTGATCTCGCTGTGGAACTGTTCACATTCGCCGTGGGCATGATAAAGACCGATGACCTCGCGGTCTGTCATTCCAAGGTTTGTCCACCAGGTATTGGCCTCAATGTCGCCTTCCAAAAGGAACTGCCCATATTGATCAATGGTACGGTTTATGATCTCATAACCGGTGCGCAGGGTGATGTTTTTTTCTTCTCCATCCTCTGTTTTATACGAGACCTGTTTCCAGTCGCTTCCAATATAAATGGTCTTTCCATCCCGGGGAGTTTCGATATCTTTGCTGTATTCCCGGGCCATTCTCAGCCAATCCTCTTTGCTTTCCCTGCGGAGGTTGCGTTTTATGATGAAATGACATCCCGTTTCCACCAGGATACCGATATTTTCAGCGGCATCATTGCCTGAATCCAGGCGGATCAGGAGCGGCTCATCTGTGATCTCCCTGCACATACGGATGGTCTCGCGTAAAAATTCAGGGGTATGCTTCTGGCAGTGCTGCTTTCCTTCCCGGAGTTCACAGTTGACCAGATAGCCTTCCGTACCAATATATGCCATGATCGGTGCGTAGCCGTCATATCCTTTATAAGTTCTGGAGACTCCCTGCTTTTTCGTCTTGGAATTATCAAATGGTGTGACATCAATATCCACCGGCACATAGCCGTTTGGAAGTTTTCCCGGTACAATACCGTTTTCCTTGAGCATCCGGATGTTTTCCGCAAGGATATAAGAACGCATGGATGATCCAATGTCATCCATCCGCTGGCGCAGGGTTTCCTCAGAAGGGATACTCCTGACAATGCCAAGTGCGTATTTATAAAAATCCGGGTCATCATCAAACTCATGGACAGACTCATAAGCAGGTTTTCCCATCGTGAGGAGTCCTATAAAAGTGAGCAGGACATCCCCGTTCTTGATCTGGTGCTGGGAACGGTTTGGGGTTACATCCATACGGTTGCAGCGCTTTACGAAGTCGCATTTGCCGAGAATGGCGCCGACAACTGCAAGGCCGCTGGCTGGGATGATCCGCTCATTGGTAAACTCAATTTTTATCTTTTTCATGATGACTGCCTCCATAGTTTTCTTATGGAGTATTGTATCAGAAAATATCACCAAATGGGTGATATTATTTTATATTATAGGAAAGTTCTCCGAATAACGACGAAAACGTAATAAAAAACCGCCAAAAGGCGGGCGCAACAAAACGGACAATGAGGTCAGAAGATGTA
>CAJTGF010000082.1 GCA_910575585.1 Clostridiaceae bacterium | reverse complement strand
CTTTAAGGTATAATAAGCGGTAGATACAAACTCATCTCTTTTCGTGTGGATTTTGGTTTAGTCGCTTAAATTATACCGCAAAGAGACTGAGTTTGTATTTTTATTTTTCAAAAATCAAAAAGTTGTAAACTGGTGATCAATGAACTTATCACAAAGATTTTAGTGGGCGACAAACGCCGGGTAAATGGCGAGAAAGTTCAGTCTATCGAAATCCATTACCGTTTCATCGGAAATCTGACCGACAGCGGGAATGGGGAAACAATTCAATAAAAAATCCAGTTAAAAACAATTTAGCTGTAAAAACCGTCTTTAACGGTAATTTACAGAAGGCGATATGATTGTGAATCCGAGAGAATCTGTCGGCTATGCACAAACCCTGTGTCGATAACACAGATATCTTTCCGCTGCAAAGCAGAAACCGCAGCCCTATCGGAAACACCTTCAGTGAGCAAATCCGCCCCATTTGTTCACTCAACAATACAGCAACTTGACGAATTTAAAGTTCCGGTTTATTCGGGTTAGGGTAAGATATTTTTCAAATATATTTTAAAAATGGCCAAGAGTACAAAAAGACAGGTACGTTTGCCTTGGCTTTAGCTAAGAAGGTAAAAGATGACGGCAGCATAGGAAGCTGCTATATGAATATCAAAAAATGGGGCTGATGCACGGATGGTTAGAAACTTACGCGCATCAGCCTTATTTTTAGTTCTTCACTGCTTTAATTCCCGTTAATACTCCTCTTCACATAGGTGGTATGCAGAAGATGATGGGCCTTCTCGCTTCCCGGTTTCCCAAGGTAGGTGTCATACAGCTCCTTGATAGCGGGATTCTCATGGGACTTGCGGATGGGGTTATCCTTATCGGAATCGTACAGCACCTTAGCCCTCAAAGCGCGGATATCCACGGTATTGCGCACATATCCCGGCTGCTGGGGCTGGCCGCCGCCGTTGATACATCCGCCTGGGCAGCCCATGATCTCGATGAAGTGATAGTTGGCTTCACCGGATTTTACCTTGTTCAAAAGTTCTCTGGCATTGCCAAGGCCGGAGGCTACGGCAACCTTTACTTCCATGCCTGCCACGTTGTAGGAGGCTTCCTTGATGCCTGCCATGCCTCTCACGTCGGTGAAGTCAAGGCTCTGAAGTTCCTCGCCGGTCAGGGTCTCCACTGCGGTGCGCAGGGCTGCCTCCATAACGCCGCCTGTGGTTCCGAAGATAACGGCGGCGCCGGTGCCAAGACCTAAGGGCGCGTCGAATTCCTCGTCAGGCAGGGTGGTGAACTTGATGCCTACTTTCTTGATCATGCGGGCCAGTTCTCTGGTGGTCAGGGAGTAGTCCACATCCGGTACGCCGTTGGCCGCCTGATCCGGTCTTCCGATCTCGAACTTCTTGGCGGTACAGGGCATGATGGATACGGATACGATATCCTCCGGCTTGATGCCGCTCTTCTCAGCGTAGTAGGACTTGGCGATGGCGCCGAACATCTGCTGAGGAGACTTGCAGCTGGACAGATTCTCGGTCATATCCGGGAAATAGTGCTCGCAGTACTTGATCCAGCCCGGGGAACAGGAGGTGATCATAGGCAGCACGCCCTTGTTCTGAACCCTGTCGATAAACTCGTGGGCTTCCTCCATAATGGTAAGGTCGGCGCTGAAATTGGTGTCAAATATTTTGTCAAAGCCCACTCTCCGAAGAGCAGCGGCCATCTTGCCCTCTACATTGGTGCCGATGGGGTAGCCGAATTCCTCTCCAAGTCCGGCCCGGACAGCGGGAGCGGTCTGAACGATGACGTGCTTTGACGGGTCGGCGATGGCTTTCAGCACATCGTCAATCTGGGATTTCTCCTGCAGCGCTCCGGTGGGGCAGACAGCGATACACTGGCCGCAGGATACGCAGCTGGTCTCGCCCAGGCCCATGTCAAAGGCGGAGCCGATGAAGGTGGCGAAGCCGCGCATGTTGGCGCCGATAACGCCGATGCCCTGAGTCTTCTCGCATACGGCCACGCAGCGGCGGCACAGGATACACTTGGAGTTGTCCCGGAACATGTGGGCGGCGCTGTCGTCGATGCAGGAAGGCGTCTTCTCGCCGTCGTAGTAGGTCTCGTCCTCAACGCCCAGCTCCTTACACAGCTGCTGCAGTTCGCAGTTGCCGCTTCTGACGCAGGAGAGACATTTTCTCTCGTGGTTGGATAAAAGGAGCTGCAAGGTCTTTCTGCGGGATTCCAGAACCTTGGGAGTATTGGTCCACACCTCCATGCCGTCGTTAATGGGGTACACGCAGGAGGCCACAAGGCTTCTCGCGCCTTTTACTTCAACTACACAGATACGGCAGGCGCCGATTTCGTTGATTTCCTTTAAAAAGCAGAGAGTAGGAATCTCGATATGAGCCAGCCGGGCCGCTTCCAAGATGGTGGAACCCTTGGGAGCGCTTACTTCTAAGCCGTTAATTTTAATTGTGATATTCTCCATTCCGATTCTCCTCCATTACTTCTTGTAGATTGCGCCGAATTTACATTTCTCCATACAGGCGCCGCACTTGATACATTTATCCTGGTCAATGACGTGAGGATTGCGCACGGTACCGGTGATGGCGTTGTTTGGACAGTTGCGGGCGCACAGAGTACAGCCGCGGCACTTCTCGGCGTCAATGCGGTAGGACAGAAGAGCCTTACATACGCCGGCAGGACATCTCTTCTCCTTGATGTGTGCCTCGTACTCGTCGCGGAAGAAGCGCAGGGTGGAGAGTACCGGGTTGGGCGCGGTCTGTCCAAGGCCGCACAGGGAGTTCTCTTTGATGTAGTAGCACAGTTCTTCCAGTTTATCCAGGTCTTCCATGGTGGCCTGGCCCTTGGTGATCTTGGTGAGGATCTCCAGCATGCGCTTGGTTCCCACACGGCAGGGCGTACATTTGCCGCAGGATTCTTCCACGGTGAACTCCAGGAAGAACTTGGCAATATCCACCATACAGTCGTCTTCATCCATGACGATAAGGCCGCCGGAACCCATCATGGAGCCGATGGAGATCAGGTTGTCATAGTCAATGGGGATGTCAAAATGCTCGGCCGGGATACAGCCGCCGGAAGGACCGCCGGTCTGGGCCGCCTTAAACTTCTTGCCCCCGGGGATGCCGCCGCCGATCTCCTCGATAACTTCCCGAAGGGTGGTTCCCATGGGGATCTCCACAAGGCCGGTGTTGTGGATCTTGCCGCCCAGGGCGAATACCTTGGTGCCCTTGGATTTCTCCGTACCCATGGAGGCGAACCACTCAGCTCCGTGAAGGATGATCTGGGGGATGTTGGCGTAGGTTTCCACGTTATTTAAAATAGTTGGTTTGCCGAAAAGACCTTTCTGAGCCGGGAACGGCGGTCTGGGTCTGGGCTCGCCCCGGTTCCCCTCGATGGAGGTCATAAGGGCAGTCTCCTCGCCGCAGACAAAGGCTCCTGCGCCAAGGCGCAAGTCAATGTCAAAGGAGAAATCGGAACCGAAAATGTTGCTGCCCAGAAGTTCCATCTCTCTTGCCTGGTTGATGGCGATCTTTAAGCGCTCAACGGCGATGGGGTACTCGGCGCGGACGTAGATGTAGCCCTGGGAAGCGCCGATGGCATAGCCTGCGATGGCCATGGCTTCCAGTACCGCGTGGGGATCGCCTTCCAGAACGGAACGGTCCATAAACGCGCCCGGGTCGCCCTCGTCGGCGTTGCAGCAGACATATTTCTGGTCAGCGTCGTTTTGCTTGGCCAGCTTCCACTTAAGGCCGGTGGGGAATCCGCCGCCGCCTCTTCCGCGGAGTCCGGAGTCTAAAAGACACTGGATCACGTCGTCGGGGGTCATCTCCGTCAGAACCTTGCCCAGGGCCTCGTAGCCGCCGGTGCCTATGTACTCTTCGATAACTTCCGGGTTGATGATACCGCAGTTGCGCAGGGCGATGCGGTGCTGTTTTTTGTAGAAGTCCGTGTCAATGAGGGCTTTTACATTGCCTGCGGGGGTTACGGTCTCGTTGTAGAGAAGCCGGGTAACGACCCTTCCTTTTAATAAGTGCTCGCTGACGATCTCCGGAATGTCCTCGACCTTAACCATGGAGTAGAAGGTGGCGTCCGGGTAGATGATCATAATGGGGCCAAGGGCGCAGAGGCCGTGGCATCCGGTCTGGACAACGGATACTTCTTCCGTCAGGCCGTTTTTCTCGATTTCAGCCTTTAAAGTTTCCATAATCTGCTGGCTTCCGGAGGAAGTACATCCTGTTCCGCCGCAGACTAATACGTGTGAACGATACATCTAAAGTTCCTCCTTATTTGATGTCTGCACCGCTTAAGGTGTATTCTTCTACGATATGACCGCCGATCAGGTGGCGCTCCAGCACTTCTTCGGCTTTCTCAGGGGTCATCTTGATGTAGGTAATCTTCTGCTTGCCGGGTTCCATAACTTCCACGATGGGCTCGTACTGGCACAGGCCGATGCAGCCGGTCTGGGTCACGGAGATCTTGTCGGTCAGGTTCTTTTCCTGTACCAGGGAAGACAACTTGGTCAGCACCGGTCTGGCGCCGCTGGCAATACCGCAGGTGGCCATGCCTACCACCACTCTGGTGTGGTTGTGGTCCTCGGCCCGCATGCTTACCTGGCTCTGCATTCTTTCGCGAATGGCTCTTAACTCTTCAAGAGATTTCATAGGGTTTCTCCTCCAATCTGGCGGTCAGTAGACTGCGCCGCCGTCTGTTTCCTGTTTATTTTCATTGAGATAGTCCATGATGTAGGCGGATATCTCCGGCATATCAAAGGGGACATCCCCCAGGACCTGCCGAAATTCCCGCGTGTCCAATGTAAAGGAGCTGTCGTTATACCGGTAGCGGTAGACGAAATCGGTTTCGGGGTGGTAAACCACAAGGGTATGTATGGTGGCGCTGATATCCCCTAAGGGCATCCGGTCAATGTGGGACAGAACGAATACAGCGGTTACCGTAGTCCCCACGCCGGGCGTGGAAGTGATGGTAAAACTGCCGCCTGTGCTTTCCGCCGCAAGCTTAAAAAAGGGAACGCCAAGTCCCACCTTCCGGGTGGTGCGGCTGGTAAAAAACGGGTCTGTCACCTGGGCTGTCTGCTCCGGAGTCATGCCGCAGCCGTTGTCGTCAATGATCACGGTCAGTTTGTCACTGGAAATGTCGGCGTCAACGGTTATGGTCACCAGGGATGCACCTGCCCGCGTGGAGTTCTCCGCTACATCCAGTACATTTAAGGAAATTTCAGGCATCATGGCTATTTGTACTTGGCCAGGATGCCGGGAACATCATCGGGAGTCAGTCTTCCGTATACTTCGTCATTGATCATCATGACCGGGGCCAGTCCGCAGGCGCCTACGCAGCGGCAGGAATCCAGGGAGAACCGGCCGTCGGGGGTACATTCGCCGTTGGTAATGCCAAGGAGCTCTTCCAGCTTGCTGAAGATAGCGCCGGACCCTTTTACATAACAGGCTGTGCCGAGGCAGACGGAGATCTGGTATTTGCCTTTGGGCTGTAAAGCGAACTGGGAATAGAATGTGGATACCCCGTAGATCTTCTCCAGCGGGATCCCCGTTTCGTCGGAAATCATGGTCTGGACTTCAATGGGGAGATAGCCGTATATCTCCTGGGCCTGCTGCATAATGGGCATCAGGGCGCCTTTTGTGTCCTTGAGCTCGGCGATAACCTTTTTTAAAGCAGCTTCCTGCTGTGGAGTACCGCTGAAAGGAACATGTTCTTTTTTACAAGCCATGTTAATATCCTCCTAACTAAACTTAAGTTGAAATTTCGGTAACAATTCATATGGTTGAACTATTACGGCTTCGTACAATTCAAATAACATCTTATCATGTTAATGACAAAAAATCCATAAGAATATCAGAAAAACAGCAAAGTATCCAAAAAAAGACTGTAATATGTAAAAAAAGGAAGAAAAATCAGTGGGAAAAATAGGAAATGTGTTGAACATCCTGCCGGCGGATGGTATCCTTATAAGTAGCAGCGCGCAGCCGGGGCAGGGGGCTTTTGCCGGCTCATGCCAGGCTGGTCTTTTTATAAGTCTATTAAAATCAGGAGGGGAATTATGACTGTTAAAGATGCGATGAATGTGCTGGGCGCAAGAGTCCTGGTGGGGGAGGAGTTTCTGGACCGGGAGGTAAGGAGCGCCTGCGGTTCGGATATGATGAGCGATGTGCTGGCTTTTTCCAAGGATCATTCGATTCTGCTGACCGGGCTGTGCAATCCTCAGGTTATCCGGACGGCGGAGATGCTGGATATTGTGTGCATTATCTTTGTCAGAGGCAAAAAGCCGGACGAGACCATTTTGGAGATGGCAAGAGAGCGGGATCTGGTGGTGCTTGAGACGGGACACAGGATGTTTTCCGCGTGCGGCATGCTGTACGCGGCAGGTCTTCACGGAGGTGCGGTGTAATGGCGGATGTGATTGCTCTGACTTATGATATTTCTCCTGACGATTTTACCAGGGCAGGGGAGGCCAGCAGCGATGTAAAGAGTAAACTGAAACAGGTTGGGGTTTCCCCGGCAGCCATCCGGAAGGTGGCCATCGCCATGTATGAGGGGGAGATCAATATGGTCATCCATGCAGAGGGCGGGAAGATCACGGTGGAGATCTCGCCGGAGCAGATCCGCATGATCTTAGCCGACAAAGGACCGGGGATCCCCAATGTGGAGCAGGCCATGCAGGCGGGATGGTCCACAGCGCCTGACGAGGTTCGGTCCCTGGGATTCGGCGCCGGGATGGGGCTGCCCAATATGAAAAAATATACGGATGAGATGAACATCGAGACAACCCTTGGGGTGGGGACGACCATCACGATGGTGGTGAAACTGTAAACGGAAATAAATTGGAGAGGGGTTGGAAGATGGATAAATTCTATCATTCCGTGCGGCTGGAATCTGCCTTGTGCAAGGGCTGCATCAACTGCATCAAGCGCTGTCCGACTCAGGCCATACGGGTCAGGGACGGAAAGGCGCAGATCAACGGCAAGTTCTGCATTGACTGCGGGGAGTGTATCCGTATTTGTCCCCATCATGCAAAGATTGCCACATATGACAAACTGGAGGTCATGCGTCAATATGAGTACACGGTAGCTTTGCCGGCTCCGTCTCTGTACAGCCAGTTTAATAATCTGGAGGATGTGAATATTGTCTTAAACGCCCTTAAGCTTATGGGATTTGACGATGTGGTGGAGGTCAGCGGGGCGGCGGAGATCGTGTCCGAGGCCACCAGACAGTACATTTCGGCCCATCAGGATCAGATCCCCATCATCAGTACGGCCTGCTCGTCTGTGGTGCGGCTGATACGGGTGAGGTTCCCCAACCTGATCCCCCATCTGCTGCCTTTGAATCCGCCGGTTGAGGTGGCGGCGGGGATGGCGGTAAAGAAGGCTCTGCGGGAGTCGGGACTTCCCAGGGAGAAAATCGGGATCTTCTTTATCTCCCCCTGTCCGTCCAAGGTGACCTACGTGAAAGCGCCCTTGGGGACAGAGAAAAGCGAGGTGGACCACGTGCTGGCCATCAAGGAGGTATATCCCCAGCTTTTGTCCCATATGAAGGCTGTGGGGGAGGACCCGGAGGAGATCCATATTTCCGGGAAGATCGGCATCAGCTGGGGGCGCAGCGGCGGGGAGGCCAGCGGGCTGTTTTCGGAGAACTATCTGGCGGCGGACGGCATCGAGAACGTGATCCGGGTGCTGGAGGATCTGGAGGACGAGAAGTTTGACAACCTTCAGTTTGTGGAGCTTAACGCCTGCAACGGCGGGTGCGTAGGCGGCGTTCTGACGGTGGAGAACCCTTATGTGGCGGAGGTGAAGCTAAAGCGGCTGCGCAAATATATGCCGGTGGCCAGAAGCCACATGGAGGAGAGTACCAAGGAGTTTGTTCCCTGGACCACCAAAGTGGAATTTGAGCCGGTGTTCCGGCTTGGCGACAATGTGATGGAAAGTTTTTCCCGTTTAGAGCGGGTGGAGCGGCTGTGCAGGCGGCTTCCGGGTCTGGACTGCGGTTCCTGCGGGGCGCCTACCTGCAAAGCCCTGGCGGAGGATATTGTCCGGGGCGAGGCCAGCGAAAGGGACTGCGTGTATTACCTGCGGGATAATCTCCACAAGTTATCCCAGGAGGTGGCCGTGCTGGCGGAGGATCTGGCAGAGCGGGAAAGCGAGAACGGGGATAAGGGGAGACTGAATGCCCTGAAAGAATACATACAGATGATCTCGGACGAGATGGCGGTCCTGGACAGCAAGGTGAAGGACGAAAATGTGAAGGCAGAGGATGAGTAAAGTCAAAGGCCGGCCCGGGCGGCTATGGGATAGCGGCCTTGGGTAAAGATAGGAGGTGGATGGTCATGACCGTGGGAGATTTGATCGGGAAGGGGATATTTCAGGTTGTGGAAGAGGGAGATGACCTTTCCAGGGAGATCACGGGGATTTTTTGCTGCGACCTTTTAAGTGTTGCCATGGGAAGAGCGCCGTCAATGAGCGCATGGGTGACGGTTATGGGCAATGTGAATACCATTGCCGTGGCGACCCTGGCGGATGTTTCCTGCGTGATCCTGGCGGAGAACGCGCAGGCAGATGAGATGTGCCTGACAAGGGCTAAGCAGCAGGGGGTTACCCTGCTTGCCACAGAAGAGCCGGTGTTTGAGGCTGCCCTGAAGGTGCATGATATGCTCCATGGCTGAGCTGTACTATGACCTGCACATCCATTCCTGTCTCTCACCATGCGGAGACGACGACATGACGCCGGCGAACATTGCGGGCATGGCGGCTGTTAAGGGACTGGATGTGATCGCGGTGACGGACCACAATTCTTGTAAGAACTGCCCGGCTGTTTTGGCTGCGGCAGAGGAGTACGGGGTACTTGCCATTCCGGGGATGGAGATCAACACATCGGAGGAGGTCCATGGAGTGTGTCTGTTTGAGGAGCTTCAGGCGGCTATGGATTTTGACGCTTATGTGTATGAGCGTCTTATGGCATTTCCCAATAAGGAGGAGATCTTCGGACGACAGCTGATTTATAATACGGAGGACGCGATCTGCGGGATGGTGCAAAATCTCCTTATTAACGCTACGTCTATTTCTTTTGAGGGGCTGTGGGAGTTGGTGAAGAGCTTTGGAGGCGTGATGTTTCCGGCCCATGTGGATAAGACAGCCAACAGTCTCATCGCCAATTTGGGGTTTATTCCGCCGGACAGCAAGTTTGTGACGGCGGAGGTGAAGGATCTGACGAAACTTCACAAAGTCAGGAAGGAGAATCCTTATCTGGAAAAGTGCAGGATCATCAGCAATTCAGATGCCCATTATCTGGAAGATATCCACGAGCCAAAACTGACGCTGCAGGTGAGAGAGAAAAGCGTTAAGGGGGTTTTGGAGGCGTTGGCGGGAGGGATTTGACAGATTGATTGTTCGGATATTCAAAATAAGCCCTTCATTTTGGAGGGCTTATTTTTCAAAGCAGAGTTTGTGAGATTTCCATGGTGGGTTAGATGGAATTTCCTGTGATTCTATCATACAGATTATAACCGTCTTTTACCCCGGCACGGTAAAAAAAATCTGTCTTTGAAACAGAATCGTCAAGTAAACTGTCAAAATATGTTTTAATTGCTTGTTTGTCTTGTTCAGAAAGGGTGGAGATTACAGCTTCGTATTCTTTTTCAATTTTATCAAGTTCTATTTGCTTATTTTCAGTATTGGTTTTCCAGGAAGTGTAATATTGCTGTATGCGCTCTGTGATTATGAATTCAATAAATTCTTCATCTGACATTGTTTGCATCTTGCGTTCCTCCGTTGCGCTTCTGGCAGAAATGGTCTTTAGAGGGATTACATATAACATAATATTTAACATAAATGATAACATATATTACACCTGATTTCAATCATAAAATATGATTGTATGGAGGTGTGATATGAACAATGAACATTTAGTCATAAAACCAAAGAAAGCCAAAGGAGAGGACGGATACAAAGTTTTTTCCATTCGGATTAAAGAGGAAATCGTGGCGCAGATAGATGAGATTTCTCTGAAAACAGGGCATAGCAGAAATGAACTGATAGGAATATTTTTGGAATATGCTTTGGATAAGTGTGTGGTTGAAGAAGAGAAAGATTGACGGTTAAGCCGGGATGGAGTGGTTATCCAGGAGACGAATAACAGAAAGGACGTAATATATGGGATGGCAGGAGGATCTGCACAGCGGAACTATTTATAACCCTAATAACAAAGAAGTGATTCAGGAGCAGCTAAAGTGTTTGGAAAAGCTTTACGATTTTAATCATACCAGGCCATCGGAGATGGAAGAAAGAAATCGGCTTTTAAAGGAGATGTTTGCGGAAATAGGGGAGGGATGTTATATTGAGCCTCCTTTCCATGCCAACTGGGCAGGGCGGTATATACATTTTGGCAGCAGAGTGTACGCTAATTTCGGCCTTACCTGCGTGGATGACACTCATATTTATGTGGGTGACAGCACCATGTTTGGCCCTAATGTGGTGCTGGCGACAGCCAATCATCCGCTGCTTCCAGAGCTGCGGGAAAAGGCATACCAATATAATCTGCCCATCCGTATTGGGAAGAACTGCTGGCTGGGGGCCGGGGTCATGGTCGTGCCTGGAGTGACAATCGGAGATAATACGGTCATCGGCGCGGGCAGCGTGGTGACAAAGGATATTCCGGCCGATTGTCTGGCAGTGGGAAATCCGTGCAGGGTGGTCAGAAAGCTTGGGGAACATGACCGGGAATACTATTATCGGGATAAGAAGATTGACTGGACCAGGATATCATCTTTTGCTGTATGATGGTGGGAGTCTGTTACTGTTCACCCCCGGCTAATCACCACGCTGATTAGCCGGGAGGATGCACGTAATGGCAGCGAACCAGGCCGCCCATCGCCGGAGGCGATTTGGAATGGCGGATTGGGTAAATTTATTCGTGTAAAATATTGTTTTTCTCGTGCAAATAGCATATACTGTAATCATCAGCAGGAAAGGAGATGGTTATTTGGCTGGTTCTACTACAAACATTAGCATTCGCATGGATTCAGACCTGAAAGCGCAGGCTGACAGGCTGTTCGGAGAACTTGGCATGAATCTGACAACAGCGTTCAATATTTTTGTCCGTCAGTCTCTTCGTGAGGGGAGAATCCCCTTTGACATTTCCCTTAATCGGCCGAGTAATGAAACAGTTGCTGCCATGTTGGAGGCGGAAAGGATTGCGAAAGACCCAACAGTAAAAGGGTATACGGATCTGGATGAACTGTTTGCAGACTTAAAAGCATGAGAAAAGCAAAATATACAGTCAAGCCTACAACACAATTCAAGAAAGACTATAAACTGGCCATGAGACGTGGGCTGGACGTTGGGCTGTTGGAGGACGTGATTGCGGATCTTGCCATGGGGAATCCCCTTCCAGAGAAAAACAGGGATCATTCCTTATCTGGGAACTGGGCCGGACACCGGGAATGCCATGTGCTGCCTGACTGGCTGTTGGTCTACCGCATTGACGATGGTGTTCTGGTACTTACCTTATCCCGTACTGGATCACACAGCGATCTGTTTGGAAAATGATACTTATCTGCCGCCGTATGGAGTACCCACTATACGGCGGTCTTTTATTGCCGCTGTTTCTGGCAGCGATTTCCAAATAAGGAAATGATCACACAATCATCACAAAATGAACACATTTTCCAGATAAAGTGAAGTCCAGATGAATTTGCCCCATAACTGACAGGCAAAAAACCGATTTGTCAGAAGGAGCAGAAAACTGGGAGGTAGGTTCTATGAATCGATACAGAGTGACGGCGTGTGTGACGACAGCTGCCATTTTTGCGGCAGGAATCCCGTTTACGGCGGAAGCGTCGTCTGATTATGAGCTGCGAAAGAGGGTGATCCGCTTAAGCGGGATCATGAGTACGACAAATGACACGGAGGCGGTGACCAGAGGGGAATATGCCCGGATGCTGGTTAATGCCAGCGTTTACAGGTCCGTGGCCCTTCAAACCAGCTCTACGGCAGTGTTTTCCGATGTTCCGGCAGACAGCGGATATGCGTGGGCAGTGAAAACGGCGTCAGAAAATGGGTGGATGAGCGGGTATTTGGGCGGGGTGTTTAAACCGGACCAGCAGATCACTCTGCAGGAGGCCATCAGGGGGACCCTGGCGCTGCTGGGCTATACAGATGAAGATTTTTCCGGCGACCAGATTGGCGGCAGATGGACAAAGTACAATTATCTGGATCTGGGGGAGAATATCTCCAAGGAGCCGCTGGAGGTCCTGACCAGGAAAGACTGCATCAATTTGTTCTATAACCTGCTGTGCGCGGAAAATACGGTCGGTAAGGATTACTGTACGGTCCTGGGTTATGAACTTTCGGATGACAAAGAAGTGAATCCGCTGACGATTTCCGACAATGAGCTGAAAGGGCCCAAGGTGGTGCTGCGCAATCACCGGCTGGATGATTATGTGCCTTTTGATCTAAACGAGGCTACGTTTTATCTGGACGGTGATATGGCGTCTTTGGAGGCGGTAAAGCAGGCCAAGACTTACGGGTTTGTTGTGCTGTATTATAATGTAATGAGCAAGACGGTCTGGGCTTACAGCAATGAGAGGACGGCCGGGGGCAACAGCAGCATGACGGCTATCAGCGGAGAAATCGCCGGGATCTTTTACAGTTCCAGCAGCGTTATGACGCCCAATACCGTTACGCTGGCGGGGGACGACAGGGAATTTAAGCTGAAGGATTCACAGGTGCAGTTTGGCTTTTCTATTTACGGCGATATGAAGGTAGGGGAGCAGGTGATTTTGGTGTGTGAAGTGACAGGCGGCAGCGACGGCGGCGATATGTCCTATACGGTAATTGATTACATAGAGTATTGAGAGGACTGACAACCATGGCAGATATGAAAAAGTTTTCCGCTCCCCTAAAGCGGGGGGAGAGCCGCAAAAGAAAACAAAAAAGGCTTACGGGAAGGCAGAAGGCGGTTTTGGGTGTGGGGATTGCCGCTGTAGTTTTGGCTTCGGTGGGAATTGGGCGGTTTAAGAGCCGGGCTGCTGGCAACGGTGAGGCGGGCGCTGTCCGGACGGCTGTGGCCCAGCGCATGAGCATCACTTCATCCCTGTCGTCAGCGGGAACCTTGTCCCCGAAGGATACGTATACCATTACATCCTTAGTGTCGGGAGATGTGGTGTCGGCGGAATTTGAGGAGGGGGATCAGGTGGAGGAAGGGCAGATCCTGTATGTCATAGATGCTGCCTCCGTAGAAACAGAGCTGGAGTCGGCCAGAAATTCCGTGGAGCGGGCGCAGACCACCTATGATTTGGCGGTGGAAGCGTACGATCAGGCGGTAAGCGATTACAGCGGCAATACCTATAAATCTACGGAGACAGGATATATTAAGACCCTCTATGTCAAAGCAGGGGATAAGGTAAGCGCAGGCACGAAACTGGCGGATATTTACAATGACCAGGTCATGAGGCTGAAGGTTCCTTTTTTGAGTACGGACGCGGCGGGGATCGGCGTGGGCAACGGGGCGGTGATCACCATGTCCGACACGGGGGAGCAGATCGGCGGCGCCGTAACGGCCGTCAGCGCCATGGAAGGGACCATGGCGGGAGGCCGTCTGGTGCGGTATGTGACCATCGAGGTGGCCAATCCCGGCGGGCTGACACAGGAGTCTTCGGCCACGGTGCAGGTGGGAGAGTATCTGTGCGCCCAGGAGGCATCCTTTGAGCCGGCTCTGGATACGGTTATGAGCGCGGATATTTCCGCGTCTGTGGAGATCGCGTCCCTGGCGGTCAATGAGGGGGATTATATTGCCAGAGGGAGCGCTGTTTTCCGCATGACGGACAAATCGGCCGAAAGCCTCATAAGGAGCTATAAAAACACCATGGATCAGGCGTTAGAGGCATTGGAATCATCTAAGAGCAAGTTGGATAATACCCAGGATTCCTATGAAAATTATACCATCACGGCGCCTATTTCCGGCACGGTGATCACGAAAAATACCAAGGCGGGGGATAAGATCAGCGCCAGCGGCAACGGGGCCGCGACCCTGGCGATGATCTATGATCTGTCTCTGCTGACTTTTGAGATGTCTGTGGATGAGCTGGACGTGCAGAGCGTTAAGGTGGGCCAGAGTGTGGAGGTCACGGCGGATGCCTGCGAAGGCCGGACATTTTCCGGCACGGTGACCAATGTAAGCCTTGCCAGTTCCTACTCCAACGGCGTTACCAATTATCCGGTGACCGTGACGCTGGAGGCGTCCGATGAGCTGCTTCCAGGGATGAATGTGGACGGCAATATCATCATCAGCCAGGCAGAGGATGTGCTGACAATTCCTGTGGACTGCCTTATGAGGGGAAACCGGGTCTATGTAAAGGACGATTCGGTGACAGAGGCTTCGGGAGCGGTTCCGGCCGGATTTCGGTCCGTGGAGGTGGAAACCGGGCTTATGAACGACGATTATGTGGAGATCATAAGCGGTCTTTCGGAGGGGGATGAGGTTTACGTTTCCCAGTCCAGCAAAGACAGCGGCATGCAGATGATGCCTGGCATGCAGGGCGGCCCGGGCGGTATGCAGGGCGGTCCCGGCCAGGGCGGCGGGGGGATGCCCGGCGGCTCAAACAGAGGCGGCAATGGAGGTGGTCCTGGTGGCGGCAAAGGTCGGTGAGAAAAACGGCAGTCAAAAGCCGTTGATCCAGCTGAAAGAGATCTACAAGATTTATGAGATGGGTTCCCAGCAGGTGCGGGCCAGCGACGGCGTCAGCCTGACGATCTGTCAGGGGGAGTTTGTGGCCATCGTGGGAAAGTCGGGCAGCGGCAAATCCACGCTGATGAATATTATCGGAGCCCTTGATGTGCCGACGAAAGGGGAGTACCTTTTAGGCGGTGAGGATACCAGCCGGATGAGTGATGATGAGCTGGCGGATATCCGCAATGAGATGATCGGATTTATTTTTCAGCAGTACAATCTGCTGCCCAAGTTAAATCTCCTGGAAAATGTGGAACTGCCCCTTTTGTACGCGGGAATGCCGGCTGAAAAGAGGAGGGAGCGGGCCATGGAGTCGTTAAAGCGGGTGGGGCTGGAGGACAAATGGAAAAATCTCCCCAAACAGCTGTCCGGCGGCCAGCAGCAGAGAGTGTCCATTGCAAGGGCTCTGGCGGGAAACCCGTCTTTGATCCTGGCGGATGAGCCTACGGGCGCTCTGGATTCCAGGACCAGCAGGGAGGTGCTGGATTTTTTGAAAGAGCTAAATGAAGAGGGCAATACCATTGTGATTATTACCCATGACAGCTCCATTGCTCTGGAAGCTAAGCGGGTGGTGCGGGTTCACGACGGGAAGATCAATTTTGACGGAGATGTAAATGAATATGCTGCAATCCTTTAAACTGGCGTTAAAAAGCATACGGAGCAATAAAATGAGATCGTTCCTCACTATGCTGGGGATCATCATCGGCGTGGCGTCGGTGATCGTCCTGGTGAGCCTGGTGAACGCGTACATGTCCTACATGACAGACAGCTTTGCCAGTATGGGGACAAACCAGATCAATGTGAGCGTGACCAACCTTTCTTCCCGTTCTGTGTCCGCGGACCAGATGTATGGGTTTTATGAGGAGCAGGAGGAGCTGTTTGACCATATGAGCCCCATGGTCAATGTGGCCACGGTGGTAAAACACGGCAGCGACTCCATGTCCGCCACCAGCGTGGCCGGAGTCAGTGAGGAGTATCTGGATATTAAGGGCTTTGAGCTGGCCCAGGGGAGGAATATCCAGTATTCGGATATTGTTTCCAGACAGAAGGTGTGTGTGATCGGGTATTATGTGGCGTCGGAACTTTACGGCAGCCCGGAAAAGGCCATTGACGAGACGGTGAAGATCGGGGGCTATGGCTTCCGGGTTGTGGGGGTGGCGCAGAGACAGGATGAGGAGTCTCAGGAGGACGGGGGAACGGATGATTTTGTGTGGATCCCGTACAGCTGCGGGGTGAAGATGGCCCGGAATGCCGATATCGGCAGCTATGTTTTTACGATCCGTCAGCTGGATAGGGCTTCGGAGGCCAAGAAACAGATCTCGGATTTTCTCCAGGAGATTTTTAAGAGTGAGGATTTGTACCAGGTGACGGCCATGAGCGAGATGCTGGATTCTTTAAATTCCATGATCGCCATGGTGTCGGCAGGGCTTGGGAGGATCGCCGGCATCTCCCTTCTGGTGGCAGGCGTGGGAGTTATGAATATTATGCTTGTTTCCGTGACGGAGCGCACCAGGGAGATCGGCATCCGAAAGGCGCTTGGAGCCAGAAAGGGCGTGATCCTGCAGCAGTTTGTCATAGAAGCGGCAGTCCAGAGCGCTCTGGGAGGGATCATCGGGATCGCGCTGGGAAGCGCTGCCACGGCGGCGGCTGGGGCGGCGGCAGGACTGGATGCCGTGCCTACGCCGTCGGCAGTGGTGATCTCGTTTTCCGTGTCGGTATTTATCGGGCTGTTTTTTGGGTATATGCCGGCCAGAAGGGCGGCGGGGTTAAGTCCTATTGATGCGTTAAGGAGCGAGTAGGGAAGTGGTTGGAGAAAGCAGCGGTGTCGCCGGCGGAAGCGCTTTAGACGCCGCTGTTTTTTGTTTTACGGCCTTTGCAGCCTAAAAAACCCCTTGACTTATATAGATGATCAATATATAATCCAATATATAGATAACCGATATATAGATCGGCAATATAAGAAAGGGGATGTTTGCTTGGCAGGGGACAAGAATCAGGTATCGGGCAATACGGCCATGCTGCTTTTGCAGCTTTTGTCGGAGAAGGATATGTATGGTTATGAGATGATCGAGGAGCTTTTGCGGCGTTCGAACCATGTGTTTGATCTGAAAGCGGGAACGCTGTATCCGCTGCTTCACGGCATGGAGGCCAAGAACCAGCTGATCTCTTATGAGAAGGAGGCCGGAGGGAAGACGCGCAGGTATTACCGGATTACGGGGGAGGGGATGAAGGAGCTGGAGCAAAGGAAGAAGGAGTGGGAGGCTTACAGCGGGGCGGTGGCCCGGATTATGGCGGCGTTTGGCAGGCTAAGGAAAGGCGGCAGTTTGTGGGAACGGCTTTTGGGAGAGGATGAAGGTGAGACGGGAGGGGAACTTTATGGAGTTTAGAGAGTATCTGGACCTGGTGTCCAGCCAGATCCGCAACAGAAAGGCCAGGGACAAGGCGGTGCGGGAGATGGAGGACCACATTAAGGATCAGGCGGATTTTTATGAGAGCCAGGGCATGAGCCGGGGCGATGCTTTAAAGGAGTCCATACGCCAGATGGGCGATCCGGTGGATGTGGGAGTGGAACTGGACAGGATCCACCGGCCGGGGATGGAGTGGCGTCTGTTCGGATGGATCCTGGTATTCAGCGCCCTGGGGCTTTTGATCCAATATATCTGCTTTTTCTGTGTGTGCAAGACTCCGGGAGTCAACGGGCAGAGCCAGTGGATCTTGGGGGATACTACGGGGAATTTTATAAGGCAGTGCCTTTATACGGTCATAGGACTGGGCGTTATGGCGGTTATCTGCCTGATGGATTACAGCGTCATAGGGAAACATGCGGGTATTTTGGCTGCCTGCCTTTTGGCTGCTATTGTTTTTTGCTGCGCGTTCGGGGTAGTGAGGCAGGTTAACGGCGGTCACGGACCATTGAAAAGCCTGCTGTACGTCATGGTCCCTCTTTTCGGAGGAATCCTTTACCGCAATCGCGGCAGGGGCTATGTGGGAATGGGGATCTGCTGTCTGTGGATGTGCGCCGTGTTTTTGGTGGGGATGGTGAGCATCGGCAGCGGCCTTGGGGTGACGGTGGATGTGATGGCCGTATGCTTTGTGATGATCTTCTGGGCCGCGTGCCGGGGCTGGTTTCATTTGCCGGGGAGAAAGGGGGGGATGGCGGCTTTTGGCCTGGCAGGCATTATGGCGGCTGTTACGGGGTTATTTTTTAAATTCGGTCTTAGGCCCTACCAGATACAACGGCTTAGGGTCTGGCTCCATCCCGAGGATTATGCCGATGCGGGGGGATACGGCATTGTGATGATCCGGAGGATCGTGGCAAGTTTGAAGCTGAATGAAAGCTGTTTTGGAGCCCTGGAGGAAAATGGGCTTGAGCAGTTTTTGTATTCCTGGGGGACGGGAGGGGATTTTATGATCCTGCAGACCGCCGCTGCCCTGGGGCTTTTGAAGGCAGTGGGGATCTTGATCCTTTTTGGCACGTTCTTTTTCTATCTGTTTCGCATGGTGGCCAGGGAGAAAAATCAGCTGGGGAAGATCATGGGATTTGGCTGCGCGCTGATGCTGACGGTGGAGACGGTGCGGAACGTGATGTATAATTTCGGCATCGGGCTGGCTTCTACGGCGGGGATCCCGTTTTTCTCTTACGGGAAGATCCATACGCTGGCGGTTTACGGGCTCCTTGGAGTGCTGCTGAGCATTTACCGGTATCGGAACCTGGTGTGGGAGGAACCGGTGAGAGGCGGGGCCGGGGCGGCGGTAAGTGTCGGCAGGTATGTGATTCGGGTGGAGAAGAGGAGGTGAGTATAATTGGGATAATTGATTTTGGCGGATATACATGATATAATCAGCCAAGAAAACAAGTGGTCTGGAAAGGATTTGTATGGAACGTATTGAATTGATCGAAAAGTATATTAGTGAAAAACATATTACTACAATCGTCCATGAGCAGTATCTGAATAATGCGCGGGAATACGCGCCGGGAACAAATTTGTATATGAGAGAGATGCATTTTCTGGTAATTGCCGGCGAAAATAGGCCGGCTTCTATCTCACGGCTTGCGGAAAAACTGGATGTTTCTTTGGGCGCGGTTTCCCAGATGGCATCGAAGCTGGAAAAAAAGGGGTTGGTATATCGCAGCCAGGATCCGGAAGACAAAAGAAGGATGATGGTGAATCTGACAGAGGAGGGGTTTAAACTTTATTGCAGCCATCTGGAATATGACAGAAAAAGCTGGATTAAGATGAGTGAAATGATGAAGGACTTTTCAGACGAAGAGATAGAAAGGCTGATTTATTCCGAACAGATTTTTAGAAAGGCCCTTGGGGAAGGGTAAGAGGCTGATATGGTGCAATATGCACAAAAAACTCTCCTAATATTGTCCGATTTATCTATGGACAGGAGAGATTTTTTTTGGTAAATTATTTTAGTAGCTAAAGTAATTTGCGTAAAAATTGATTTTAATTACATAATAAAAAGATATAAATTACTTTAGTTAATAAATAAAATAAGGAGGCGTGATATGGAGTCGGGTATGGATAACACAGATAGGGATTTCAGTGAGTTTGATCGTGAGTTTGATCGGAAAAACACCCATGATTTAAAGTGGAGAAAAGCCGGGATAGATGCTTATTTATCCCATCCTGTCCGTGACGACATGATCCCTATGTGGATTGCGGACACCGATTTTGGGTGTATGAAAGAAATTGTGGAGGCTGTAAAGGAACGGGCATCCCACGAGATTTATGGTTACTGCGCGCCGGGAAATGATTTCTATGAAGCAATTATTTTTTGGGAAAAGAGACGCTTTCAGTGGGAGATTTCCTCGCAGTGGATTACGGCGCTGCCTTCTGTGGTCAGCGGTATCAATATTGCTATCCGGGCTTTTTCACAGGAAGGCGACGGAATTATTGTTCAGACACCAGTATATGATCCTTTTTTGACAATTGTGAAACGAACAGGAAGAACTCTTAAAGAAAATCCGCTTAAGGAAGAGAATGGACGCTATGAGATGGATTTTGAGCATCTGAAGATGCTGGCGGAAAATCCGAGGAACCGTATGCTGATTTTATGCAGCCCTCACAATCCGGTGGGGCGTGTATGGACAAAGAAGGAACTGGAGTGTTTGGCAGAGATTTGTATACAAAATAATGTTATGATTGTGACGGATGAGATCCATTCGGATATTGTATATGGAAAAGGGAAGCATTACCCGCTCCTTTCTCTGGATAAACGGTATGAAGATTGTTTTATCCATCTTTCAGCTCCAGGTAAGACGTTTAATGTGCCTGGACTAAAGATGAGCTTTGCTGTGATTCCTAATGGAGATCTTAAAAAAAGATTTGACCAGATGCAGTTGAATTTGTCTCTTGACATTAGGAATACTTTTGGGGTTGAGTGTGTGCAGGCATGTTATACAGAGGCAGGGATCCGGTGGCTTGCCGGACTTTTGGATTATCTGAATACCAATGCGGACGTAGTGTGCAAATTTGTGGAGGCAGAGATGCCAAGGGTTCGTATGAGAAAACCGGAAGGGACGTTTTTATGCTGGCTTGATTTTTCCGAATATGGTTTTACTGATGAGGAACTTTTGAAACGGGTTAATCTGGGAGCGGGGGTTGTATGTGTGCCTGGAGACTGGTTTGGCAGCGGAGGGAAACACCATCTGCGGCTAAATATCGGATGTCAGAGGAAAGTATTGATAACGGCCCTAAAACGGATGAAAGTTGCTTTGGAGGAGAATGAAAAATGAATGGGAGAAAACTGACAAGAACAGATTTGTTTTCTATGGCAATCGGTCAAATTATCGGTGTGGGAATTATGACTATGACTGGGATTGCTATTGGGTTTACGGGGCGGAGTGTAAATATTGCTTATATTTTGGCAGGTATTCTTACGGTCATTTCGGCGATTCCGCAGATATATATTGGAGGTACTGCTAATTTTATAGGAGGACAGTACTCCCAGATCGCGGTTCTTGGCAATAAAACTTTGGCAGGCATTTTTATTTATATTCAGATTGCCATAACGCTGGCGTTATCCATGTACACGCTTTCTTTCAGCGAGTACTTTCTGTCTCTGTTTCCGGGGGCAAATGCTAAGGTGGTCTGTTTTATTGTTCTGACGACATTGTTGCTCATGCATATGGTCGGGATGAAGCAGGCGGCCAGATTGCAGAACGTGATGTGCGCTATTCTTGCGATCGGGATTTCTTCATATATCATATTCGGAATCGGCCATATCCAGCCGGGCTATACAGATATGCCTGGATTTATGACCGGAGGGGTTACAGGCCTAATTTTGGCTTCGATTTACCTTACTTTTGCAGCAGGCGGAGCTACCTATGTGGTCAATTTCAGCGCAGAGGCAGAAAATCCCACGAAAGATATCCCTTTTGTGATCATTGTTTCTACAGCGGCAATCGTGGTTCTTTACGCGGTTATGGCAACCATTGCGGCAGGCGTCCTTCCGGTAGAGCAGGTGGCCAATAAACCATTGAGCGTTTCGGCCAGTTCTTTTATGCCTGATGCGGTCTACACGTTTTTTGTGGTAGGCGGAGCGATGTTTGCGTTATTGACAACTTTAAATTTTAATGAGAGCGGGTATAATTCCCCGCCCCTTGGGGCGTAACAAACTTTTCCAGATAACTAGAAGGTGATATAATATAAGCGGAAAGGAGATGTGTAGATGAGTGAACATA
>CAJTGF010000081.1 GCA_910575585.1 Clostridiaceae bacterium | reverse complement strand
TGCTTTATATTGCAGGCTTTCCAAAGACGACGGCACGAACAACGAGAGCATGAGCATCAGCACACAGAAAACCATGCTGAAAGATTATGCAAAGCGCAACGGTTTTCTGAACTGCCGGTTCTACGTTGATGACGGTTACAGCGGTACAAACTACGACCGCCCCGCTTTCCGACAGCTTATTGAGGACATACAGGACGGGGAAGTGTCAACGCTCATCACAAAAGACCTGTCACGATTGGGGAGGAATTATCTTGAAACGGGAACATATATCGAGGTGTTTTTCCCAAACCATAATGTACGTTACATTGCTATCAATGACGGCGTGGACTCCATAGACAACGCACAAATGGACATTACACCGTTCCACAACATCATCAATGAAATGTACGCAAAGGACACGTCAAGGAAAATCAAGAGCGCACTCCACGCAAGGAAAATGCAGGGCAAGTATATGGCTACTACCGCCCCATTCGGTTATCAGAAAGACGAGAAAGACCATAACCACCTTGTCATTGATGAAGTGACCGCCCCCGTTGTGGAACTGATTTTCTCAATCGCCGAGGAGGGCGTGGGGCTTCACACTATCTGTAACCGCTTGCGCAAGGCAAAGGTCATAAAGCCGAGTTTCTACAAAAGGGAAATGTTTGAGCGGTACACTGATGAGGAAAAGATGTATGACTGGGACACCGCTTATGTCAGCAAGATATTGCATGACCCCGTTTATGCAGGAAACCTTACCGTAGCGGAAAGACCGACCAAGACCATGCGTTCCAAGAAAAGACAGTATATCCCGTATGCGGAGCGTGAAGATATCTATGGCACACATGAACCGATTATCGAGCAGAGCCGTTGGAACACCGTACAGAAGATTTTGGAGAGCAGACCGCCCGTTATCGGGGAAAGTTCAAGCGGATATGACAACATTTTCCGAGGGATTATCAAATGTGCCGATTGTGGGAGTGCCATGCTTGCCAAAGTCGAGCAGAAAAGAAAGCGTAACAACGTACTGGACAAGACTTTCTACTGCTGTACCAAATACCGCAAGTTCGGGAAAGAGGGCTGTTCATCACACACCATTGAAGCGAGGACGGTTCACGAAGTTGTGCTTGCGGACATTCAGAAACACGCAGGACAGGCACTGGCAGACAGGAAAGCAATGGTAACGGAGATTGCCGAGCGTCTTAATCTCCAAATGTCAGCGGACAGGGAACAGCAGAAAAAGGAACTAAGGCAATGTAAACAGCGAGTGTCGGAAATAGAAAACCTGTATGCCAAGCTGTATGAGGATTTGACAAGGGAACTGATAACGGAAAAGCGTTTCCAAATGCTGTCGGCACGATTTGACAGCGAGCAGGAAGAACTGACAGCCAGGATAAAGGAACTTGAAAAAAGTGCCATAGCGGACAAAGAGCAATTATCTTCCATTGAGCAGTTTGCGGAGCAGATAAGCGGTTATGCAGGAATAACGGAACTCAATTTTAAGATAATCAACCAACTTATAGAAAAAATTCTTGTTTCTGAACCCGTAGAGGTAGACGGGCAGAAAATTCAACGACTTACTATCCATTACAAGTTCATAGGGGCATTAGAAACCCTTGAATAATGGATATTTTCTAAGTCACCTATTCCAACTATCCAACAGAAGAAACGCAAACGGCAGAGTACCATGTGGCTGACCACTGGACCTACCTGGATGTGGAGGGAAAAAAGTACCCAAAAGACACCTTTCAGGGCAGGGTTACCCCCGCATATCTGATTCATGACCTGATCCCGCTGCGCAATGCGCTGGATCTGCTGCTGGCAAATATAAATAACCCGAAGATCGTCACGAACAAGTTTGCGGAGTATGCCGGCGAGAAACCGGTGAAGGCCCGGCCTTATGAGACGCTGTGGACAGAACTGGTGGGGGATACCATGGACCGTGTTTAAAAATTTATTCCCACTGATGTTTGATGATCTTCAAAGCTGTTCTAAAGCTCTATTCCAGCTTTGGAACAGCTTTGGCATTTTTTATGCGCCACCGTTCATAAAAGCCAGGCAGACACATTTGGCATCCCTGAATTGGCACCGCCTGGTTTACGATAAAATTGGTTTATATAGTTTCCTTTATCCACTCCTCAATGATACAGAAATATTCTTTCTTTTCCTTATGGACGCATTTGCCCTATGAACCTGCCCTATCCCTTGGGCAACAGCATCTGCGTCCTTCTTCCAGGTGGCCTTAAGAAGTGCCTCCGACTGCTCCATAGCCTGTATAACAGGAGTCCAATCCGTCTCCTTCACCACATTGGCAAAAGCCGCGCGCACCTCCTCGTTAGGAATATAAACTTCTTTTGCGTCTCTGTCATACGCCGGATAGCCCGGATGGATCAAAATTGTCAATACATCATCCCGCCCTTTAAAGCTGGTCATATCATTGCTAAAGGTATCGGTATTGACCTGGCATCTGCCTCCTGCAAGCATCCAGACCACCGAATCCCGCAAGCCGTCAAAGTTCAAGCTGATATAACCTTTCAGAGATTCATATGCCACCGTGCTGATCCAATAGTTGTCATATGCCCCATCCAGCATCGCCTTGACCACGGAATTAGACCCTTAAGAACGATATCTTGCGCAAAATGGCTAAATGATTAAATTGCTGTATTGTTGAGTGAGCAATGGGCGGGGATTGTTGCGGGGCCCGGGAGGGAAGGCAGGCTGTGTGCCGTTCGGGTTCAGATATGCCAGACATTCCGATGAGCCCAAAACGGGAACCAGGAGGGGTTAGGCCCTCCTGGTTCCCTGGTCTCATCTCCATGGCATAGATTCACCCGCCCGGCACACAGCCTCCCTTCCCTCCCGGGCAAAAGCAGAATTCGCTGGCCGGGATTTGCTCGCTTAAGGTGGTTTCGATAGGGAACGCTGTTTCGACTCTGTAGTGGAAAGATAACTGCTTTGGCGGCAGATCTTTCAGGTTTGCAGCAACATCGCCGTAACCTTACTCAACAATATACTTGAGGCCGTAAAAAGAAGCTATTTTTTCGCTGCAAAGTCGAAACAGCGTCCCCTACCGAAACCACCTTAAGTGAGCAAACCTTAGCCAGCGAATTCTGGTTTTGCCAGGCAGAGGAGAGCTGTCCCGTCCGGGTGAATATATGCCATGGAGATGAGACCAGGAAAACAGGAGGGCCTCACCCCGAGTGTTTTCCGCTTTGGGCTCATCGGAATGTTTGGCATATCTGAACCCGGACGGGACAGCTCTCCTCTGACTGGCCCCGCAACAATCCCCGCCCATTGCTCACTCAACAATACAGCAACATAACGAATTTAAAATTCCGGTTTATCCGGGTTAGGATTATAGACATGTTTCATCCGGCGGAATGAATAGCCGTCATACCACCTGGCGGTCTCTGAAAAATCCATATGGTATGTCTCGCAGAGATTCTTTACTTCCTGTTCTGTAAAACCTACATACTCTGCAAGCCGTCCCGGATTAGTCATAGTAAACTCATCAAAATTATTCAGTGCCGATTCACTTTTATATTTTTTTATGGGAAGAATTCCTGTAATATATGCCTGCTGAGCCGCCTCATCATCTTTATCCTCCCGGAACATTGCATCCCATTCATCAATAATTATAATAAATCTGGCGCCTGTTCCATGATGAATTTTTGACAATGAAAAGGGAAGCATCCTGTCTTCATCCGACAAAATACCCGGGTAAAGCTCTTTCAGTTCCTCAATCACACACTTCTGAATCCAGGACACCGTTTCCAGGGAATCTTTCACCTGCACAAGCAAATACGCAATATCCAAATGAATCACATCATATTGATTCAAATGCTCCTCAAATGAATTTGCTCCGGCAATCTTCAGACTCTCAAATATCGTTCTGGAATTGCAGCTTTTATCATATCTGCATGCGCTCTGAAAGCTTCCATTGCCGCGATTCACAAAAATCCCCATATCCTGGTTCCCCCTTTCCTATCAGAAAACTTACATCATTTTCCGTTTAACGCCAGCCTTATTATAACTCATAACAAAACGCCCAAGCAATACTCAAAACAACAACTAATCCATGATATGTTAAAGCATATTCGATACCTCATCCGCCAAAAGCCTTCCCACATCCAAAAGCCCCCACCCCTGCCGATTCTTCGGAAGCCCCAGATCCACCGCCCTATCCCTAAGCCGCAGCTTCACGTCCCGGTTAGTCATGCCGGGGTATTTTTCCAGCAAAAGGGCAATCGCCCCGGCCACAATGGGAGTGGACATAGATGTCCCGCTTTTCACCGCATACCTGCCGTTTTCATTGCTGCAGCTGGTAATGGCCGCCCCCGGCGCAAGGATCTCCGGCTTGCACACGCAGGCCCAGGTAGGTCCCCGCCCGGAATAATCCACCATTCTGGTCCCCATAACGTTAACCTCCTTGTCATCATCCGAGCACCCCACAGTGATCACCTTCCGGCTGATCCCCGGCGTAGTCACTGTCATCCGGCCGGGCCCGTTATTTCCCGCTGCCACAACCACCACCAGCCCGTCGTCCCATGCCGCGTCAACCCCCCGCACCAGAGCCGAATTTTCATTCATGTTCCGCCTTGAATATGACCCGACGGAAATATTCACCACCCGGATGCCCAGATGATCCTTCTGTTCCCGGATCCATTTCAGCCCTGTCAGCACATCCGAAGCGTATCCTCCCCCTTTGGAATCCAGGACTTTCACGCTGATCAGATGACACCCAGGCGCCACCCCCTGATACACCCCCTCCGACGCCTCCCCATCTCCGCCGATGATGGCTGAAATATGAGTGCCGTGGCCGTTATCATCATAGGGAGCCGACCGCCTTCTAAGCACATCATAAAAACCGGCGATCCGCTGCCCGAAATCTATATGAGGGTAGATGCCCGTGTCCAACACCGCCACACCCACGCCATTTCCGGTCCATACACTGTCATCCCCTATGCCGCAATGAATCAACTGTTTTGCCCGATTCACATCTCTTTCCTTATTATACCTTTTCCTTTAGAATATTCCTCATCCGGTCCAATGGTTTCCAAAAACGGCCAAAAGCCCCCAAACAGGCTTTTGGCCGCCAAACCGACATGATCTATTGATTATTTTCCGTTACTGTTCCCCAGCCGCGTTCGTTCCCGCGATCCTGCCAAAATACACCGCGGACCCGATGGCCATGCCGCAGCAAGGATACTCCGTACCAAACAGGCCGGTAAATGCCACTTCTCCAGCCGCATATAATCCCTTGATGGGCTTATCCTCCGTATCCAGCACCTGGGATTCCTCATTGATGCTCAGTCCCCCAAAAGTCACGGAAGAACCGGGATTCATGGCAATGGCATAATATGTATCTCCCTCTACAGGAACCATGTACTCCGCAGGCTTGCCAAAATCCTCATCCTCGCCCTTGGCGCACAACTCGTTATAACGGTCCACCGTAGCCTTCAAAACCGTCGGATCCATATCCAGCTGTCCCGCCAATTCCTCAACCGTAGCCGCCTTTACCGTAGAATCCAGGGTAATGCCGTACTGCACTGTAGGATTGGGATCATTGCTTGTGGCAATGTAATACCCCATGGGGCTTTTGGCCTCAGCCAAAGCGGCCGCTACATGGGACTGGTAGCTCCACTCATTGACCACCCGCTCCCCGGCTGCGCTGACAATAAGACCTGATTCCTCGTTAATGCCCACGCCGCAGGTATAGCTGACATATACCAGCTGTAACCCGTCGCTCTCAAAATTCTTAGCGCCTACGGCCTCCGCCATAATAAGTCCCTCACCGATATTTCCCGCAGGCACCGTCGTGTTCTTGTTGGACGGCAGGAAATCCTTAAACCGGGCCATCATTTCCTCGCTGCTGGCATATCCGCCGGTAGCCAGAATAACCGCCTTTCCATTAACGGTAATCGTCTTTCCGTCGGCTGTCTCCGCCTTAACCCCTGTCACAGAACCGTCGCTGCCGGTGATCAGCTCCTTGCCGCTGGTATTGTAAACAAACCGCACACCCAGCTCTTGAGCCCTCTCGGTCAAAGGCACGATGATCTGGCCGCCGTGACCGCTGGTCTGGCCGCCGCCGCCCTCTGAATTATGCACCCTCCACGGAGTAAGCGACGAATGGATGGGCTCCACATCCTTCACCTTCATCCCCAAATCCTCCAGCCAGGCCATATTCTCAGCCGAAGCGTCGCAGAACTCCATCAAAAGCTTCTCATCGATCAGCCCCTTGCTAAAACCCATAAGATAATCATACATCTGCTGAGGCGAATCCTCAAAATCCTGCTTTGTCTGCCACTGCGTCCCTGCTGCCAGCACCTTTCCTCCGCTTCGGGTGGTAGAACCGCCGGTGATCCCCTGCTTCTCGATCAGGATAACTTCAGCCCCTGCCTCTGCCGCCGTGATCGCTGCCGAAAGCCCAGCCGCGCCGCCGCCTACGACCACCACGTCTGTCTCCATGGTCTCCTCAACATCCAGAGAACCGTGAACCTCCGCCATGCCGTCCGCATCTCCTCCGGCCTGCTCCACACAATCTGCCACTGCCCGCTTGATGGCCATAGAAGTAATAGTAGCTCCGGTGATGGAATCCACATTGACGCTTTGAGCCTCCACCATCTGCCTGGGCATCACCTCCACAGGCGTGGTGTCCATGCCATAGCCAATACCGTAAGTCTCCAAATGGTCTTTCACCACAATGTCCTTGATGCTGTTCTCATCAAAGGTCACCTCCACCGTCAGCTCCCCGTTCATAGCAGGAGTCGTGCCGGTATAAGCGCCTGCAGTAAAACCTCCCGTCTCCTCCGCCTGGGTAGCTGCCTCCGTTGTCTCTGCCTTTGCGGCCGCCTCTGTCGTGGGAGCCGCTGTAGTCTCCTCTGCCTTTTGTCCGCAGGCAGTCATGGAAACAACCATGGACGCCCCAAGCAGCGCTGCCAAATGCTTTTTCTTCATGTTCTTCCTCCTCATAGTTTTCTATGGATCCCGCCTCCTATGCGCGTATCCGTTTATATGAAGCAGCCCTAAGCCGCTTACATACCCAACTGTAATGCCCTGACCGCTGGCTCCTTTCCTTCCATCCGGCCACAGGCTGTTCTCAGCCGCTCTCCCTAAGACAGTCTGTTTGCCATGCTGTCCCGGATCAGCTGATGACACTGTTCCCGGATCTTCTTCTGTTGCCACAACTTGGGATCATCCTGAAATCCGTGATACAGTCCATTAGCCATCCCATAATAGATCTGGGTCAAAAGAGCCGCCGGCATATCCCGCAGTTCCCCCTTCCCAATCCCCTCCTCCACAATGCCATAGATGGCCTGATACATTTCCTCCTGGTAAAAAGAGGAAACCTTTTTCCCTGATATGGACAGTTTGTACATCTGCTCAATCCGGGCCTCCTTTGGATGGGTCAAAAGATACTCAATAATGTTATCCATGCGCAGACACAGCTTATCAATGGCATGGCTCTCTTTCTCCAAACCTGCCCCACATGCTTTGATATCCAGTTCATAGCAATGTTTGTATACCTGGTCCATCAGATCATCCTTGGACTTAAAATACAGGTACACCGTTCCTTTGGCCACTCCCGCCGCCTGAGCAATATCCTGTATCGACGCGCTGTCAAAACCTCTTTCAGAAAATAACCCAATGGCCGCATCCAAAATCTGCTGATATTTTCCTGAATCCTCCGTGCTGCTCACTCCTTCCACTATATGACTGACCAGTCAGTCATATCCAAAGAATACCATATTGTTATTTTTATGTCAATTACTATTTTCATTATTATTTCTGCTTTTTCTTGTATCTCCCCACAAAAAAACACGGCGGAAACAATAACCGTTTCCGCCATGCGCATCTGCTGCTATCAGTCTCTCCCAATCCCCATCCAAAGCCATTGACCGCACTCACACCGCAAAATGCGAAATATAGTGATTCAGCATCAGCTGAGCGATCCCAATAACCGTTGACTGCCTTTTATGCTTTCCCATGGATATATAGGAGGTATCCTGGTCAAATTTATTATAAGTCTCTGCCTTTTCAAAAAAACATCCCGGATACTGGGCGATATAACCTCCCATGTACCCCCCAAGGATAACATTGCAGTCATAGGCCATGCGCAGATTAGTCACCGCCATGGCAAGATTATCCAGGTAAGTCTCCCACCGCTTTATACATGTCTCATCCCCGGAATCGAGACGGCTAAAAAAGTCCTCAAGCCGGTCATCGGAATGGTCAAGCAGCACCATAGCCGAACAGTAAGCATCCAGACATCCCTGCTTGCCGCAGTAACAGAACTTCCCGCCGGGGTGCAGGATAATGTGGCCGAACTCCCCGCCCCGGTAATTATCCCCCGTATATAAGCTGCTCCCAAGATAAATCGCTCCCCCTACGGTATTGCTCAAAGACAGGTAGATGATATTGGTCTTCTCATTTTTGGGGATCTCCGCGTAAGCGGCACTGTTGGCGTCGTTTTCAAAATAGACAGGGTAAGGAATATATTTTGAAAAGGTCAAAAGGCTGATATTGGAAACTTCCAAAATATGAGACCTCTGCAAAACATTGGTCTTTGGATCAATGATCCCCGGAATGGAAATCCCCACTCCCACAACGCTTTCCGGAGCAATGTCATGATTCTGGATAAATGTCTCCAGATGGACCCCCAGACCGTTATAATACCGGTCCGTATTCTCGTAGCGGTATTTAAAATACAGTTCCGCCACAGGTTCCCCGTTAAAATGCATCAGCATCAAACGAAGATGACGCTTGGTAATATCCATCCCCACCACATACCGCTGCCCGGTGCAGATGGAAAGCGCTTTGGCTTTGCGCCCTCCCGTGGAGCCGAACTCCCCCTTCTCACACAGAATGTTGGCGTCCAGAAGTTCCGTCACATAGGAAAAAACCGTAGGCATGCTGAATCCCAGACGGGAAGCTATCTCCTGCCTGGATACATGGCGCTGGTCAAGAACATATTTGATGATCCTCACTCGGTTTTGCATTTTGATCTCATTGTCTGTTTTCATTTTAGCCCGTTCCTGTAATTGATGTGCTACGCAGTGATCTGTGCGTACGCTGCCGATAATACATTTATTCTACCAGAATTATCCATGTAAGGCAATGGAAATGAAATGTTTTGATACAGCTACCTGCCATCTTTCATGAATCGTCATCCTATAAATAATTTTATTAAAATATTTATTTATTCTATTATGCATTTATGGTAATAATTTGTCAATATTAAAATATAATCCAAAATCTATATAGCAAATTCATCTAATCAATTTTATATATTTCTTCATTTTTTCCAAAAAACATACATAAAATACTTTACAAAAGTTTCCACAAGTGATATATTAACCATAGACAAGGGTTAACGCTTAAACCTTTTGGCAAAACACAATACCGACGTTAAAAAGGAGGATTTTCATGAAAAGAAGAACGTTAAGTATTCTATTGGCAGGCGCTCTGGCTGCCGGATCACTGACAGGCTGCGGTAGTTCAGACAACGCAGACAGCTCCGCGACAGCAGATGCCAAGACATCCGACAGCGCAGCGGCCTCCCAAAAAACCGCCTCATCAGGGGAGACTACCATCCGCATGTGGACCTTCCTTGACCCGGCCAACACGGAAAACGGCCGCTCCGTAGCCTTATCCCAAATGATGGAAGAATTTGAGGCAGACCATCCCGGCGTAAAGATTGTGGTAGAGCCCCAGGATTATAACATTATGACCGCCAAGTTTCTATCAGCTACATCCACAGGCGACGCGCCCGATATTATCTGGTGCGCAAGAGACGAACTGTGCGGCGTTCTCAACGCCAATGCGCTGGAACCCTTAGAGAACCTGTTTCTGGCAGACTGGACTGCCGAAGAGATCGCGGATGTGGATGATGTCTTCTTCCAGTTTGGCCAAAGAGACGGAAAGCATTACACCATGGGACTTTCCAAGAACTCTGTAGGTCTGTACTATCGTTCGGATCTTTTGGAAGCCGCCGGCCTATCAGTCCCCACCACCTTTGATGAACTTCTCAGCACGGCAAAAGCGCTTTCCGGGGAAGACAAAGAATCCGGCATCCAGCGCTACGGACTCGGCCAGGCTTTCTCCACCGAAAGCGCCGATCCCCAGCTGATCGTCAACTACATCTATGACAAGCAGGGAAGCCTATTTAACGAAGACGGAACCGCCAACTGGTCTACACAGGCAGGTGTTGAAGCTATGGAATGGATCGTAAAAACCGTAGAAGAAGGCGCAACCCCCAAAGAAGCGGTCAATACGGCCAATGAAGATTCCATCCTGGAATTTGAAGCCGGAAAATATGCCATGCTGCTTTTAGGCGGCGTAAGGATGCCCAACATCCGGGAAGCGGCCAGCTTTGACTCCTCCGCTATCCAGTTCGCCATCCTGCCCGGCGGCAATAACTTTGACGGCTGGTTTGCAGGCGTATGGTCCGGTTCCTCCAACAAAGAGCTTGCCGGAGAGTTTTTGGAGAAAATGTACTCTCCAGAAGCGGACCAGCTTTGGGTAACTCTGGGCGGACAAGCGCCTCTGCGCAAATCCACCCTGGAAAATATGGCGGACTTTTTCGCAAAAGAAGAGAACCAGTACATGAAGATCATGTCCGACTCCTTCACCAACGCCATCCCGTTAAGCAACGAGTACACAGTAAACGGATTTAAATTTGATATGAACCGGGCCATCCAAAGCGTTCTCACAGGCGGCCAAATCGAAAGTTCCTTAAAAGAAGCAGAAGCTGCCTTCAACTCGGCCAACGGAAGATAACCCCCTTAAACGTGTCTGAAAATCCCTTTCTGACATTTGACAGAAACAATTTTCAGACACGCTTTCCATTCAATTCGGACTACATGTAAAGGAGGCATACTGCATGAAACAGACATGGACCTTGAAAGACATAAAAGGCGGATTCTACATTCTGCCTGCCATGTTTATTCTGGTAATGTTCCTGGTGATCCCCCTTGGACTTACCATCTATTACAGCTTCTACCGGTTAGACTATCTGATAAAAGGAAATTTTGTGGGCCTGGGACATTACAAAATGCTCCTGACCTCTCCCAAGATCCTCCGCTCTCTTGGCGCCACAGTTCTGGTCACCATTGCGGCCACCGGCATTTCCATGATTCTGGGGCTGGTCCTGGCGCTGTGGATCGACCGGAAAACCGGCATCTTTTCTTACCTCATAGAGCTTATAGGTCTGGTACCCTGGGTCATCTCCATGGTGGTAGCGGGACTGCTGTGGAAATGGCTCTTTAACGGAGACATGGGCCTTTTAAACGGCATTTTGAAAATGTTGGGCTTTTCTCCCATTTACGTGGTACAGGGAAAACAATCCGCCATCATCGCCCTAATCTTCGTCATGGCATGGAGGACTATCGGATACGCCATGATCATGATCCTGGCTGGGTTAAAGGGCGTTGACGGCGGGCTCATTGAAGCGGCAAAGATCGACGGGGCAAGCCCCTGGCAGTCTCTTATCTGGATCAAGCTCCCTTTGATCAAAACACAGGTGCTGCTGTCAACTATTGTACTGACCGTCAGCAATTTTACCAACAATACGATTCCAAAAGTCCTGACCAGCGGCGGTCCCAATGACGCCACCAACGTCATAACGCTCCAACAGTACAATATGAGCTTCCGCTACTATCAATTCGGGGAATCCTCCGCCCTTTCCGTGCTGATCATGCTGGTGACAACCCTTATGATCATTGCGTACATGAAAGTTTCCAAATATAAAATCTGACCAGAAATGAGAAAGGTGTGTGACTGCAGCCATGAAAAACGGCACATATTTACCTAAAATCAAATCCCATCTGTCCGAGGTTTTCATATTGATAATTTTTGCCATTGTCAACCTTATCCCCATTTTCTGGGGTGTGATAACCTCCTTAAAGACTCAGAGCGACATAACGGCATATCCCCCTAAGATCTGGAACTTTGAACTTTATTTCGGCCATTACAAGCGAGTGATCTCCTCCGGCTTCTTCCAGTGCGTATTAAACAGCGCTTTTTATTCCGTGGCGGCGATCTTTCTCGGGGTAATTACCGGATATCTGGCGGCATACGGATTTTCAAGAAGAAACTTTCCATTTAAAAAGCTGTGCTTTTACTTCATCGTAGTAGGTATTCCTCTGTCGTCCGGCAGTTCCGTGCTCTTAATCCCCAATTACCTGCACATGATGAAAATGGGGCTTCACAATCACTGGTATACCCTTATCCTTCTGTATACCACATACAATCTCCCCATGACCATCTGGCTGCTGATCGCAGGCATCCGGGCGGTTCCCCAGGAACTGGAAGAAGCGGCCATTATGGACGGCTGCAGCCAGTTTTACATCGTTACCCGGCTCATTCCTCCCCTGATCAAACCGTCCATCGCGGCAGCCAGCCTGTTTGTCTTCATCGGCTCATGGAATGAATATATTACGTCCTCTGTTATGATAAATGACACCTCCCTGAAAAATATCCAGATGGCTATTTACGATTACCTGGGATTCTTCGGACAGGAATGGGGACCTCTGACAGCCGCGGCCACACTGGCCATTATCCCTATTGTATTTGTGTTTACGTTCCTCGGAAAACAGCTTGTTTCAGGACTCACTGCAGGCGCGGTGAAAGGATAAAGGAGGCCCAATCTATGTATCAGTACATTCACGAAACACCGAAAGCATCCCAGAACGCTCCCGTAAAAAAACACTATGATGTAGTCGTTGTTGGAGGCGGCATGAGCGGCGTGTGCGCTGCCATAGCCTCCGCCCGGCAGGGCGCTGACACCGCCCTGATCCAGGCCCGCAGCGTATATGGTGGAAATGCCAGCTCCGAGACGAGAATGCACATATCCGGGGCATCCTGTCACTGGGGCAAAAAAGACGCCGCCGAGACCGGTATCCTCATGGAATTGCAGTTGGAAAATAAATATCTGAATCCTAATCATAACTTCTCCATTTGGGACGGAGTCCTCTGGTCCAAGGTGAAACAGACCAAAAATCTTGACAGCTACATGAACACTTCCATGGACAGGGTTCTCTCTGACGGAAAAAAGATCCAGTCTATCCAGTGCTACCAGACCACCACGGAAACCCGCTATGAATTTACGGCATCCATCTATCTGGACGCCACCGGAGACGGAACCCTTGGTTATTTTTCAGGGGCGGAATACCGCGTCGGCAGGGAGGCGGCAGAACTATTCCGGGAAAAAGACGCCCCGCCGGAGTCTGACGGCGCTACCATGGGCAACACCATATATTTTTGCGCCAGAGACACCGGCGCTCCCGTCCCCTTCATAAAACCAAACTGGGCTCTAAGTCTGGACGAAAGCTGGTTCAAACACCGCTATCACGGCGATATTGTGGTGTATCACGACGCCGACGACGTGGTAGTGCTGGGCCCCGACGAAGATTACTCGGATCATGAAGACCAGCTTGTGGAAAAATATGACGTCCAGTCCGGTTACTGGTGGATCGAACTGGGAGGCGATTGGGACGACATCATCAAAAGCCACGAGGACATCCGCTATGAATTGTACCGCATAGTCTACGGCGTGTGGGACCACATCAAAAACGGCGGCGACCACGGCGCAGACAATTATGAGCTGGTGTGGGTAGGTAATGTGGCAGGCACCAGAGAAAGCCGCCGGCTTATGGGAGACTATGTTCTTACGGAAAATGACATCATCGAAAACCGCGTTCACGAGGACGGTGTGGCATACGGCGGATGGCCTATGGATGAGCACACTGCCGGAGGATTTCACGCAAAGGGCCAGATCCCGTCCAGAGTCAGGAGCTTTGACGGCTTCTATTCCATTCCTTACGGATGCTACTGTTCCAAAAATATTTCCAATCTGATGATGGCCGGCAGAGACATCAGCGCCACCAAACTGGCTATGGGATCCACCAGGGTCATGGCAACCTGCGCCGTAGGAGGCCAGGCAGCCGGCACTGCCGCCGCCATGGCCGTAAAGCAGGGCTGCATGCCAAAAGAATTTGGAGAAAAGCATATACAAAAGCTCCGTCAGGAACTGTTAAAAAATGACTGCTACATCATGGGACTGAAAAACACCGATGAGAAGGATCTGGCAAGAACAGCCTCGGTAACCGCTTCCTCCCAAAAGCCCGGATGGGAAGCTTCAAAGATCATCAACGGCATCACCAGAAACAGGAAAGGGGAAATAAACTGCTGGAGTTCCGACGGCATTGGACAGGATGGGGAATGCCTGGTCCTTACGTTTGACGCTGCCTGTCCCGTGTCCCAGGTCCGGCTTACCTTTGACCCGAATCTCTCTCAGGAACGATGCATCTCCGTATCCAAGGCATTTATCGACAAAGAACCTGTGGGCGTAGATAAAGAGCTGGTGAAAGATTACAAAGTAACGCTGTACCACAGAGGAACGATCACTTATGAAAAAACCATTTCCAACAACTATCAGCGTCTCAACATCATCAATCTGGCAGACTCGGTAATGGCAGACCAGGCAGAAATCCGGATTTTTTCCACCAACGGACTGGAGGACGTCCACATTTTCGAGGTGAGGATTTACGGAGCATAAGGCAGATGGTTGACGCCTGAAATAAAGACTGAAAAAAGAATAAATCGGAGGAATCCCTATGAGTCATATAACTTATGAAAAAACCATTGAAATCAGAGATCAATATGATGTGATCGTGGCCGGCGCAGGCCCTGCCGGCATCTGCGCCGCGGTGGCTGCCGCACGACAGGGCGCTAAGGTGGCGCTTGTGGAACGGTATGGCGTGGTAGGCGGCAATCTGACTGTTGGATTTGTAGGCCCCATTTTAGGCATGGTAGGAAAAGGCACGATGCGGGACGAACTTGTAAAGCTTTTGGAAGTGCCGGAAAACGACATGATCGGCGAGACTGGACGAGCCCACGATTTTGAACACGCCAAATACGTGCTGTCAGAGTTTGTAAATCATGAAAATATTCATGTATATCTCCAGAGCGCTATCTACGATGTAGTAATGAAGAATCACTCGGTCCAGGGAGTCCTTGTCTCTGCCAAAGGGGAACTGTTTGCGCTGACCGCGCCTGTTGTCATTGACGCTACCGGCGACGGAGACGTGGCGTACCTGGCTGGAGAAGAAACTTTAAAGGGCCGGGACGACGGGCTGATGCAGCCGGTGACCCTGGAATTTACCCTGGACGGAGTGGATGAACAAAACGGAATCATCTGCATCGGAGATGTGGATGATGTAAAGCTGAATGGGGAACGTTTTCTGGACTACTGCAAACGCTGTACGCAGGAGGGTAAGCTTCCTGGCCATCTGGCCGCCGTGCGCCTTCATCCTACCGTCCATCCAGGCCAAAGACAGGTAAATACCACCCAGGCAAACGGGGTGGATACCACAAAAGTGGAGGAGATTTTTTCCGCGGATTTACAGCTTAGAAGGCAGATACAGCTGCTTACATCCTTTGTCAGGGAAAATCTTCCCGGATATGAAAACTGCAGGTATACCGCAAGCGGCGCCACCACAGGAGTTCGGGAGACCAGACGGGTCATGGGCGAATATATCATCACCGCCGAGGAACTGGCGGCCGGAGCAAGATTTAAAGACGTGATTGTCCACAATGCGGAGTTTATTGTGGACATCCACAATCCGGCCGGCCCAGGCCAGGCGGAGGCCAGCATCCAGTATGTCAAACCCTACGACCTGCCTTACCGCTGCTTTATCCCAAAAACCATTGATAATCTCATGGTTGCCGGAAGATGTATCTCCGGGACCCACAGGGCCCACGCCTCCTACCGGGTCATGTCCATCTGTATGGCAATGGGCGAAGCCGTGGGAATCGCCGCCGCCCTGTGTGCCAGACAGGGGTGTACGCCCCGCAGCCTGGATGTAAACATGCTCCAAAAGACTATGACCAAAGCGGGGATCCAGCTGTTTGATTAAAATTCGCGGCCTGTGGAGTGACCGCGCCCGTCACACGTATTTCCCCTCCAGACAAGTCCCGTACACAAGCAAACTGCCAAACTGCTAAATTGCCAATGCATGCGCCGTAAATCGGTATTTTCTCCCGAAAAAATGTAGATGCCATCTATTGCTTTTGCCATCTCACAGGACTATAATAAGCGTATAACTGCTTTGGCTGCGCTGCAGCCGGGTACATACCAAAACAGGAGAGGTATTGAAGTATGCTAGGTTTATTTGAAAAGAAAAAAGACCCGCAGGAGCGGGCGGCGAAATGTCTGGAGAAAAAGGACTGGGACGGTCTGTCCAGAGCTTACTATGACATGGGGGTTGCTGCCATGGAAAGCGGGGATCTAAACAGCGCAGTCCTGTGGCTGAGCCGGGCAGACACAGTTTACAGCGCCAGCGATGAGGTTTACTCCAAAACAAGCAAAAACCGGCTGTTCCACAGGGAGATCGTCAACGACTGCTCCAACCGCATCGGGACCCTGGAGGAGGCCTCCCTGCTGTATAATGATTTTCCCGCAGAAGTGGAGGAGAGAGCGGAGGAATTAAGCGATATCCAGGTCCGCATCTGGGGATTGCTGTCTATCGCCCGTCTGGTGAAACTTGGCGAGCATTTGGGCAAACTTCCCGGATGTGAGGTCCTCGGCCGTCTGGGCAGGGTTGTGGACATTATGCTGGAATCCTTCCAGGAGCCGGTGACCCAGGATCAGTACAATCTGCTGATGGACACCTGCAACGCGCTTTATGATCTGGGGGATTCCGAAGCCTTTTACGGCGGCGGCGAGATCCAGGTTCCCGGCGGCCCGGCTTTTCAGGTATTTGACTTAAACGGCATGATGGGGGTACATCTGGAACTGAACGGTTATCTGGACAACCATCTTAGGCTCTTAAGCGCTTTAAGCCGCAGCGAGGAAACGCCTATGGCGGAAAGCTCCATGGTGGGCTGCACGCTGCTGCCTGACTACTATGTCCGCAACGGAGCCAAAGATCTGCAGGAAGTGCCTCAGATCAGAGCGGAGATGGACCGTATTGAAAGCGACTACGCATTCGTCTGCTCCGGCATCACCTGGGAACAGGTGGGGGAGAAAGTGGCTGAATATAAGAAGCTGGACATTTTGCAGTGATTACATATTATCCAATCCGGCTTTTTATCTGTAAAACGACGGCCCCATAAGATTATGGGGCCGATCCCATTTCTGCTAATATCACCAAAAGCCTGCATCCAAGGACAAACCTCCCCCAGATGCAGGCTCTTTTCCACCTACCGTCTCTTACCTTTCTTCCTCTCTCAGCTCCTTCTTAAGCAGTCCCAGGATCCCGCATCCCACAGCCGCTCCAATCATCACTGCCAGAAGATACCCCGCCGGATTCCCGATCGTAGGCAGAACGAAGATCCCGCCGTGAGGCGCTCTGAGGGTACACCCAAAGGCCATAGACAGCCCGCCTGCCGCAGCCGCTCCCGCAGCACAGGACGGAATGATCCTAAGCGGGTCGGACGCCGCAAACGGAATGGCCCCCTCGGTAATAAACGACAGTCCCATGATAAAGTTGACGATCCCTGACTGACACTCTTTCCTCGTAAATTTCTTCTTAAACAAGACCGTACACAATCCGATCGCGATGGGAGGCACCATTCCTCCTGCCATCACAGCCGCCATAACCTCAAAGTTGCCTTCCGCCAGCTGAGCCGTCCCGAACACATAGGACGCCTTGTTAAAGGGACCGCCCATATCAATGGACATCATGCCTCCCAGGATCATCCCCAGGACAATCCGGCTGGCGCCGCCCATGCCGTTTAAAAAGTTTGTCAGGCCGTCATTTATCATTCCCATATAAGGATTGATAAATGTGGTGACCACCGCTCCCAGAAGGATTCCCAGCACCGGGTATAAAAGCACCGGCTTGATCCCTTCCAGGGACTTTGGGAGTTTTGAAAAAACTTTCCTAAGACCCACAACAAGGTATCCGCCTGCAAATCCCGCAAACAATGCTCCCAGAAATCCCGCGTTTACAGCGCCTCCGTCAGGACTGGCAAACGTCATGCCCATCTTTGCCACCATCCCTGACACAAACCCTACTGCCAGTCCCGGACGGTCCCCAATGCTCATAGCAATATAGCCGGATAGCACAGGGAGCATCATGCCGAACGCCTGCTCGCCGATGGTCTTCAAATAAGCGGCCAAAGGCGTATTCTTGCCGAAATTAGACGGATCTATGGAGTAATCGTCAAACAGGAAAGCCAGAGCGATCAAAAGCCCGCCGCCGATCACGAAAGGAAGCATGTGGGAAACACCGTTCATCAGATGCTTGTAAATCCTCCTGCCTACGCTGTCCCCGCTTCCGGCTGACGCCGATGCATTGTCCCCGCCGCCGGCATGATGGTACACCGGCGCCTGACCGGAAACAGCCTTTTCGATCAGCTCGTTTGCCTTGTGGATCCCGTCCGCCACCGGAACCTGAAGCACCGGTTTTCCGTCAAACCGGGCCATCTCGATCTCCCTGTCCGCAGCCACGATAACCGCCTCCGCCTGGGCGATCTCCTCCCTGGTCAGCACATTTTGAGCGCCGCCGGAACCATCCGTCTCGGCTTTCAGGGCGATCCCCATGGTTCTGGCCGTATTTTCCAGATTCTCCGCCGCCATATAGGTATGGGCGATCCCTGTGGGACAGGCGGTGACAGCCAGAAGCCGATATCCTGTCCCTGTTTTACGCCCGCTCTCGACGGCCTCTCGGCTTCCATTTACGCTTTCGGATCCCTGGGTGTCCCTTTCCTGCTGCGCCGCGCCGTACTTCACATTCTCCGCCTCATCAATGATCCTTAAAAATTCGTCCTTATCCTTGGCATGGATCAGATTATCCTTAAACCCCGGCGTCATCAAAAGAGTGGACAACCTGGCAAGAGCCTCCAAATGCACGTCCGCGCCCTCAGCCGGAGCCGCTATCATAAACAGCAGATTGGCCAGGGAGCCGTCAAAAGCGTCATAATCCACCCCCGCCGGCACGGTAAGCGCCGCCAGCCCCGGTTCCTTTACTGCCGCCACTTTGGCGTGGGGGATAGCGATCCCGTCTCCCACTGCCGTACTTCCCTGGGCCTCCCTGGCAAGGATCCCCTCCTTATATCCGGCTCTGTCATAAAGACGCCCTCCCGCCTCCATAAGGCCGGTCAGCCGGTTAATGGCGTCCTCCTTGGAAGTCAGCGCCGCTCCCAGTTCAATACTCTCCCTCTTTAATAATTCCGTGATCCTCATATGATCTCCCTCCTGTCATCCCGACTCCAGAAACGCTCCTCAAAACATGCTCTGCCCTGTCCGTTAACCTTCATTTCCCTTCTCTTTCCCTCAGTTGTTCATACAGTCTCATGATCTCATCCCTTGTCCCAAGCCCGTAAGAAAACGCCGTTGCGCCTCCGGCTGCCGTTCCCATCCGCAAGGCGTGGACGTAATCCTTCCTCTCCAGATACCCGGCTAAAAATCCGGCCACCATAGAATCCCCGGCTCCTACGGAATTTATCACCGCTCCCCGGGCCGCTTCCATGTAATAGACAGCGCCATCCTCGCACACCAGCACAGAACCGTCCCCGGCCATGGACACCAGCACATTCCTCGCTCCCATATCCTGAAGCCTTTTTGCATATTCCGCAGCCGCTGCCCCATTCTCCAGTGCCACTCCGAACATGGCTCCCAACTCATGGTTGTTGGGTTTAATGAGAAACGGATGATACTTTAATACGTTAAGCAAAAGGTCTTTCTCCGCATCCACCACCGCAATCACGCCTTTGCCCTCCAGCCGCGCCAGGACCAGCTCATAAATCCTGCTGTCCATAGACGCCGGGATACTGCCTGAAAGCACCAGCACATCCCCTGTCTCCAGACCGTCCAGTTTTTTCAGCAAAGCCTCCTCATCGTCCGGGGTGATCTCCGGCCCCATGCCGTTGATCTCGCTCTCCTGGTCTGATCTCAGCTTTACGTTGATCCTGGACATCCCCTTCCTGACCCGGATAAAATCCGAAGAAAAACCAAGAGACTTCACGCCCCTTTCAATCTCCTCCCCCGTAAACCCTGCCACAAACCCAAGGGCCCTGCTGTCATGTCCCAGATTCGCCAGCACCGCGGACACGTTGATCCCTTTTCCTCCGTAAAAAATATGTTCCTCCGCCGTCCGGTTCACCGCCCCTGTCTGAAAATGCTCTACTCGGACCACATAGTCCAATGCCGGGTTAAATGTTACCGTATAAATCATTTCTATCTTCTCCTTTCTCTTTCAAGAAATTTTGTTTCATCTGTTGGCAATATCATAACATGATTGTTTTATTTCGTCAATATATATTTTAAAGAAATTTTATTTTATATTATTTTCTCTTTCACAACGGATATCTCATAGCCCTCTCCCGGCCTTGTACATCTACACATCGCAAAAACGTGGATTTCTCCGCGTTTTTTGGGTTATTGCTCAATCATAGGGAATCAAAAGCGCATATTGAAAACCCTTCCATGTTATGATATCCTAAATATAAGAAATAAATTTACGTATATGGAGATTTATAAGAAATGAACAATCAAAGCATATTGGGATTTATCTGCTCCTCCTACGAGCAGTTCTTTGACGCGGAAAAAAAGATTGCGGACTTTATCATGGAACACAAAAAGTCCGTAGTAGATATGACGGTGGCCCAGCTTGCCAGAGCCAGCGGCACCAGCGACGCCACCGTGTCCCGCTTCTGCCGTCGGTGCGGTTTTAAAGGGTTCCAGAGTTTGAAAATGGACTTAGCAAAAGAAGTGCTGGAAGAAGAGCGGGACAGTCTCCAGGTATCCAACGAGATCGACCGCCAAAACCTGGCCCAGTCTCTCCAGAATATCCTGGCCAACAAGACCGCCGAGATGACGGCCACCATGGGAATGCTGGACACGGACAACCTGGAAACCATACTCCGCATCCTGGAGCATGCCCGCATCATCCAGTTTGCCGCCGTGGGCAACACCATTCCCGTAGCCATGGACGGCGCCTTCAAGTTCAATCAGCTTGGGCTGCGCTCCGTTTCCGGCACCATCTGGGAAAGCCAGATCGCCCATACCTACAATCTGGGACCTGAGGACGCGGTGCTCATTATCTCCAACTCCGGCGCCTCCAGACGGCTGCTGACCCTGGCGCGGGGAGCCCACGAAAACGGCGCCCGCGTTATCGTCATCACCAACAATGGATCGTCGCCTCTGGCCCAGATCAGCGACTACCAGATCATCACCGCCACCAGGGAAAAACTTCTCACCGGCGATTTCTGGTTCTCCCGGATCCCCGCCATGATGGTCATTGAGACCTTGTATCTGCTGTTATTCGTCAGCGTCCAGGATGCCAAATCCCACATCCGCCGCCATGAGGATTCTATCCGCCAGGATAAAATGATATAAGGCTTTTGAGGGCCGAAATATGAGGGGCTTAAGTGGGCCTGGTTTGGATGATCCGGAGCTTCCATTTCGTCATATTGCTGTATTGTTGAGTGAGCAATGGGCGGGGATTGTCGTGAGGCCAGGCAGAGGAGAGCTGTCCCGTCCGGGTTCAGATATGCCGAACATTCCGATGAGCCCAAAGCGGAAA
>CAJTGF010000080.1 GCA_910575585.1 Clostridiaceae bacterium | reverse complement strand
TTTCCGCTTTGGGCTCATCGGAATGTTCGGCATATCTGAACCCGGACGGGACAGCTCTCCTCTGCCTGGCCTCACGACAATCCCCGCCCATTGCTCACTCAACAATACAGCAATTCCATTATTTTGCCATTTTGCGTAAGAAATCGTTCTTAAGGGCCTAATCACCAAAAAAGAGACGGCGCCCACCGACTCCCACGTCTTAGCGCCGTCCCCGCTGCATATCCCATCATCCTGCAGCCATCATTCTATGATCATCACAACCGCCTCATAAGGCCGCAAACTTCCGGCCTTTCCCGGCTCCTTATAGTTCCCGATCAGACATTTCCCCCGGGCAAACTCCTCCGGCATCACAAACCGGGTCTCCCTGTCCACAAAATTGCAGGCAGTCAGAAGCCTTACATCCCCCAGCCTTCTCTCATACACAAACAATTCCTCACTGTCGGCCAGAAGCAGCTTATACGCCCCATGGACAATCACCGGATACTGTTTGCGCAGGCTGATAAGCTTCTGATAAAAGTAAAACACAGAATCCGGATCCTCCAGAGCCGCCTTCGCGTTAATCTCTTTGTAATTGGGGTTTACAGGCATCCACGGTGTCCCTGCCGTAAATCCCGCCTGGCTGCCGCCGTCCCACTGCATAGGCGTCCGGGCGTTGTCCCGGCTAAGCCTTGTGATACAGGGCCAGAACTCTTCATGGGACACGATGCCGGACTCGCACCACTCCTCGTAGGCGTGGATACTCTCGATATCGTGGAAATCCTCCGGCCCCTTAAAAGGATAGTTGGTCATGCCCAGCTCCTCCCCCTGATAGATGTAGGGCGTCCCCTGCATCATGTGGAGACAGGCAGCCAGCATTTTCGCCGAAAGCACCCTCCACTTAGGGTCATCGTTCCCAAACCGGGAAACCGCCCTGGGCTGGTCGTGATTATCCCAGAACAGGCTGTTCCACGCCTTTCCCGCAAGCTCTGTCTGCCACCTGGAAAGGATCTCCTTAAGCCTTGTCAGCGGCATCCTTTCCCCGTTCCATTTGCCGTATTTGCCGTGCTCGTCCACATGCTCAAACTGGAACACCATATTCAGTTCATGGGTGTCATTTCCCGCATAAAGACATGCCTGCTGGGGCGTTACCCCAGCCGTCTCCCCCACGGTCATCAGATCATACTTGGACAGCACCTGCCGGTTCATCTCCCGAAGATACTGGTGAACCTTTGGCCCGTGGACGCAGTAAGGCGAATAATCCCCGTAAAGCCCCTTGATCTCCCCGTCAGGCATCTCTTCCGTCTTGGATATCATGCTGATCACATCCATGCGGAACCCGTCAATGCCTTTCTGGCACCACCAGTTCATCATGTCAAACACTTCTTTGCGCACCTTGGGGTTATCCCAGTTCAAGTCCGGCTGCTTCTTGGAAAACAGGTGGAGATAATACTGTCCCCGCTCCTCATCAAACTGCCAGGCGCTGCCGCCAAAGGATGCTCCCCAGTTGTTGGGCTCCGAGCCGTCCGCTTTCCCGTCCCTCCAGATATAGTAATCCCCGTAAGGATCGCCCTTCCCCTTTCTGCTCTCCACAAACCAGCGATGTTCGTCCGAGGTGTGGTTCACCACCAGATCCATGACGACCTTAAGGCCTTTCTCATGAGCTTTTGCCAAAAGCCGGTCAAAATCCTCCATGGTCCCGAACTCTTTCATAATAGCCTGATAATCGCTGATGTCATAACCATTATCATCATTGGGCGACTGGTAAACAGGCGACATCCAGATCACGTCAATGCCAAGCTTTTTCAGATAATCCAGCCGGCTTATAATCCCCTGCAGATCCCCGATCCCGTCCCCGTCACTGTCCATAAAACTTCTGGGATAGATCTGATAAACTACTGCTTCTTTCCACCATGGTGTGTTCATATTTTTATCCTCCTCTTTCTACTCATGTACTCTCGGAATCTCTCCTGCACCTGCCTTTGTGGCTGATTTTCCGCCACATGCACATAAATTTAATCAACGTACGTTCCACGTACGCCTCATAAATTTATGCACATCTGACAAAAATCATCTCACAAAATCAGGCACAAAGTGACTCCGAGAGTACATGCTCATCCCTGATACGCCGTCAATAGCTCTGTCAAAACCTGATACAGCTCCTGTTCCGTCCCTATCCCCGCAAGCTGCCCCAGCAGCACAGGGATCCTCTTTTCTCTCATCACCAGATCATAAACCGCGTCCTTTACCTTAAACTCGATCTCCGCCTGGTTCAAAAACGCAAACACTCTCTCGCTTACCGCGTTTGTCTTCACCCGCAGACCTGTCGGCACCTTGATCTCAATCCTTTGTCCCGCCTCTACGGCGTCAAGGCACATTGCCACAGCCTGCTTTCGGCTCTTATAGGAAATGACTACATGCTCCCGCTCCATTTCCTGTCCATCCACATAAATCCCGGCTTTCCCGGCAGCCTCCGGCAAAAATCCCGTAAGCTCCACCGTAAACTTCCGCTTTTTCGGGATCAGGGACAGATCTCCCGCCGCAGGCTCAATGACAAACACCGCCTCCGGTTTGGGACCCTCCAGATTCTCCCGGTATGTCATCACAGTCTTTACACAGATGCCCTCCTCATAACCGCAGCCCTCATTGTCATCCTCATAAAGGGTAAATTCCCCGTCAGCCCCTGCATACACGCAGACCGTAAAAGAAGACGGATTCCCGGCAGCCTCCTTGGCCGAGATCTCCTCCGTAAAGGGAATGATGCCTCCCGCTTTTGCCAGAACCGGAATGCTGTTGATATCCCGGTACATTTTAAGACATCTTCCCCCATCATAGATCATCCCTGTATAAATATCATACCACAATCCCTGTGGGAGCCACACCAGAACACCGGCCATATTAAGCTGCCGGTTCCCTGGCCCGGTAATAGGGGCTGCCATAAGACTGCTGCCCAGATAATACTGGTTTTTCATCTCGTAGGCTTCCTTATCCTCCGGATGTTCATAGTACATAGGCTCCACCAAAGGCACATCATCCTCATAGCTTCGGTAATTCATGGAGTAAAGGTAGGGGATCATCCGGTGGCGCTGCCGCAGGGCCAGCTCCATGGCCTTTCTTGCCTCCCCCTTAAACCGCCAGGGCTCCTTCCCGTTAAATTGACTGCTGGTGCTGTGAAGGCGCATAATGGGGGAATGGATCCCTAACTGGAACCATCTCACCGCCAGTTCATCATTTTTGTACCCCATCATATGGCCCCCGATATCGTGGCTCCACCACCCATAACCAATGTTGGAGGCCGCAGCCGTAAAGTAGGGCTGAAAATCCAGAGACTCCCAGGTGATGATGGTATCCCCGGAAAATCCCACCGGATACCGGTGGCTCCCCGGCCCCGCGTACCTGGAAAAAGTCATCGGCCGCTTCCCGTCCCGCCCATTGTCCAGAAAATGAAAATGATTCAGGATCCAAAGAGGGTCCAGCCCCTTGGCCTTGCTGCTGGTCCCCTGCTGCCAGTCAATCCACCAAAAATCCACGCCCTCCTCTTCTCTGGGATGGTGCAGGTACGTAAAATACAGCTCCATAAACCGGGGATCAGCCACGTCAAAACTGACAGGATCCTCATGTTCATAGTCCACGCCCATAGCTTTGGCCATGGCCACATACATTTCCTCATGGCCACGGACTCCCGACGCGGGATGGACATTTAACGTCACATGCATCCCCCGGCTGTGAAGCTCCTCAAGAAATCCCGCCGGGTCCGGAAAATACTCCCGGTTCCAGGTATATCCCGTCCACCCGCTTCCGTATTTCTCGTCAATATCCACCAGATGCCAGTCCATGTCAATGACCGCCACCGTAAAAGGAATCCCCTCGGCCTCAAACCGGTCCATCAGATTTATATAGGTCTTTTCCGTGTAGGCATAATACCTGCTCCACCAGTTTCCCAGGGCATATCTGGGCAGCATAGGCGTCTTCCCGCAGAGATGGTAGAACGCCTTTAAGGCATCTTTGTAGTCATGGCCGTACCCGAAAAAGTACAGATCCTTTATCCCCTCTTTCCTGGGGCTTATCCATCCATCCTCCAAAATGATCTGGGATCTGCTGTCGTCTAACAGCGAATAGCCGAACCTGGACACCACCCCATGGTCCAGCTCTACCGCTCCGTCCGCCTCATCAAGGGTCCTTGCCGTTCCCCCCAGGTCGCCGATCTCCTCCCCGTAATGCCAGATGCTGTGGTGCGTGGTCACATTTCCTTTCACCTGGATCCACAGCCCGTTTTGCGAAAACTCCCTCTCATTGTAGACCAGATGGAAACGCCCGGTGTGGATCTCTATCCCATCCATTGTATGCAGCACCCGAAAGGACGCCGGCGGAAAATCCCGGTTCAGCGCCATCTGGGTGGGCCTGTCCTCAAAAACCCCGTCCTCACTGTACTCCAGCCGCGCCAGCCCATCGGTCAGGACCGTGATCCGATATTTCTCTCCCTGTATCTGATTTTCCCGGCACGCCTTGGGACTTGTCCTGATCTTGTAAATGTCTTTCATGATACCTTCTCCTATCTCCTGATCTTGCTCTTCCCCTGTGTTCCTTTCCCGGGCAGATAACTCCGGCTCTCCCAAAAACAAACCATAGCCCAAACCTCTGCCCCCTGTTACTGTTCACTGGCCATTCCAAATCGCCTCCGACGATAGGCGGCCTGGTTCGCTGCCATTATGTGCATCCTCCCCACTACCTGTATCCTATAATATACGCTTTCTCTTGCAAAATCTTGCAGTATTTTCTATAATCAATAACATAATCCTGACTTTTACATAAAAAATCTCTCCTAAAGGAGGCCCGTCATGTATCCCGACCTGACTCTGAAAGAAGCCGTATCCCACGGCACGCCCAAAAACCCCCTCATGGCCCTCCACTTTACCACCGGGCCGGGGACTTTGTGTCCCCGCCGCATTTTTGTGGAACGCCACTGGCACCCTGACATGGAGATCATCCTGGTCAGAAAAGGCGCCTATCTGTGCGAGCTGAATCTGGAGACATTCCGCCTGGAAAAAGACGACATGGTTTTTATAAACAGCGAAGAACTGCACCAGCTGACCAGCCTGGGGTCCAACACCATCCATGACGTGATCCTCTTTAGCCCTGATATCCTGGATTTTTCCTACCCGGATGAGTGGCAGGAGCAGTGGATACGGCCCTTTTTAAACCACGATCTGGCATTTACCCATATCCTGCGCCCAGACCACCCTGCATACCCCCAGTGCCGGGACCTGTTCTGTCAGATCCTGTCAAAAGCCCTCGCCATGGAAGAAGGCTGGTACATCTGCTGCAAACTTTTGCTTTTGCAGCTGTTTGTCCTGGCAGCTCAAAGGGGGCTGCTGCTCTCTGCCGTCCAGCAGCTCCCTGTGGCCGGACAGAGCCGGATCAGCCGTTATAAAACCATTATCTCCTACATGGAAGCACATTTCCACGAACCGGTGACCTTAAAAAACTTAGCCGACGCCGTCCCCTGCAATCCCCAATATTTGTGCCGCTTTTTTAAAGAATTGGCCGGAGTCTCCCCCATCCAGTACCTGATCAGCTACCGCATTGAACGCGCCTGCGGCCTGTTGGCCAATACCTCCCTCCCCATACTGGGAATCTCTATGGACTGCGGCTTTGACAATGTAAGCTATTTTATACGCAAATTCAAAGAGATCAAAGGATGTACCCCAAAAGAATTTCGCGATAAAGTCAAAAACAGCCCAATGACCGCCGCTGCCCAAAACATGCGGTAAAGGGTAAATGGGATCTCACGAAAATCCATGAAATTTCCCTGGAAATCGCCCTGGTTTTGATGTACAATAAAACCATCTATTTCAGATAAAGGAGGAGGAGCAGTATGGCATTAAGTAAGGATTTTTTATGGGGAGGGGCATTGGCTGCCCATCAGTTTGAAGGGGGCGTCTTAAACACCTCAAAAGGGTACAGCGTGGCTGACGTGATGACTGCCGGAGCCCACGGTGTTCCCCGGGTTATCACCGACGGTGTGGAGGAGGGAAAATATTATCCCAACCATGTAGGCATCGACTTTTACGGCCATTACAAGGAAGACATCGCCATGTTTGCGGATATGGGATTTAAGTGTTTCCGGACTTCCATCGCATGGACCCGCATTTTCCCCAAGGGCGACGAGGCAGAGCCCAACGAAGAAGGACTTAAATTCTATGATGATGTTTTCGACGAACTGTTAAAGTACGGCATTGAGCCGGTCATTACCCTGTCCCACTTTGAGATGCCCTACCATCTGGCCAAAGAGTACGGCGGGTTCATGAACCGGAAGACCGTGGACTTCTTCGTGAAGTTTGCCCAAGTCTGCTTTAAACGCTACAAGAACAAAGTAAAATACTGGATGACCTTCAATGAGATCAACAACCAGATGAACTACAAAAACGACATCTTCGGCTGGACTAACAGCGGCGCCCATTTCGGCAATTATCCCAACCCGGAAGAGGCCATGTACCAGTGCGGCCATTACGAGCTGGTGGCCAGCGCAAAAGCGGTAAAGATCGGCCACGAGATTAATCCCGATTTTAAGATCGGCAACATGATCGCCATGGTGCCGATTTACCCCTACTCCTGCCGCCCTGCTGACATGGTCCTGTCTGTTCAGCAGATGCATGACCGGTGGTTCTTCTGCGACGTCCAGTGCCGGGGACACTATCCGTCCTACACTCTGAAGATGTTTGAGCGCAAAGGGTTTCATCTGGATATAACCGAGGAGGACAAGCAGGTTTTAGCCCAGGGTACCGTAGATTATATCGGTTTCTCCTACTATATGACCAACTGCGTGGACTCCACAGTCCACAACGACACCTCCAAATCCCTGGACGGCTCCAGCGAACATTCCGTAAAGAATCCGTTTATCAAAGAGTCTGACTGGGGATGGGCCATTGACCCGGAGGGACTGCGCTATTCGCTGAATATTTTCTATGAGAGATACGAAAAACCGCTGTTTATTGTGGAAAATGGTTTCGGCGCCATTGACGTAAAAGAGAAGGACGGCTCCTGCCATGACCCCTACCGCATCGATTACCTGAGAGCCCATATTAAGGAAATGAAAAAGGCTGTGGAAGAAGACGGCGTGGACCTGATGGGGTATACGCCCTGGGGATGCATTGACTGCGTATCTTTTACCACCGGAGAGATGAAAAAGCGGTACGGATTTATCTATGTGGACAGGGACAATGAAGGCAACGGCACCCTTAAGAGGAGTAAGAAGGATTCCTATGACTGGTATAAGAAAGTTGTGGCCAGCAATGGGGAAGATTTAGGGTAAGGTAAAAAAACGGCATATTTGAGAAAATCCTGACAAAAGGTGTCAGGATTTGTGTGGTATATTCTATCCATCGTACAAAGCGCCCTGTTCCAAGAACATGGGAAACACTGCTTTGGCGCGCGCCTCTTCCCCAAGACAAAGGCATAAATAAGCGGATAAAACAGACAGGTCCGGCGGGAAGAAAAAATAAGCGAAAAAATGGAGGAAACCAACATGAGTAAAACGGAACAGAGATTTTGTCAGTGCTGCGGCATGCCTATGGGAGAGACAGATGAGCTGTACGGGACAAACGCCGACGGAACGAAAAATGAGGATTACTGCAAGTATTGTTTTGAAAAGGGCGCCTTTACTTTTACCGGGACTATGGAGGAGATGATCGAAATATGCGTACCTCACATGACCTCTGCCAACCCGGATATGAGTGAGGAGGCGGCCAGAACTGCCATGCTGCAGTGGTTTCCTACATTAAAGCGGTGGAAAAAATAAAACAGGTATATAAAAACACAGCCTGCCATTTGGCAAGCTGTGTTTTTTTCAAACTATGCCGCTCTAAATTCCTGTCCGGTATTTGATCGTCAACATTCAGGAATGCAATTGTTCTCTATTACTTCCTCCAAACTTTCATCAGCCGAAACGCCTGCTCCGCGGCATCCCCAAGGTTCTCCTGACACATTCCGGCTTCATGGCATCCTCCAGGGTAACGCTCCCCCGCAGGATAGGAAAAAACGCGTCAATTCCATTTCGGTTGTACTCCCTTCCGGGAGGGGAGACGGTCTTCTTCGGGTAACGTAACATATTCTGATTTTTTCTGAAGCGCAGTGCTGCTGTTGTGCCGATTCCCGGAGGTATATAATAGAAAGACTTTCTGTTTAGGGTGGCAGTTTGCCACCCCAAACCCGCCTTTTTACGGCTTGCGCCGCCTCAATGATCTCCCCTTATTTTCTCTTCCCGCCTGTTTCAGTCCTCTCCCTTATAATCCAGCGGTAAGCTTTCCCACCGTTTTTTCAGTAAAAATGCCGCTGTTTTCGGCTGCCGCTGTCTGGTAAAAATCCCTTTCTTATTGCCGTTGACCCTCATGATCCCCTCCGTCGTCTGGAAGTCCGCAAAATTCCACACCTGCTCCCCCACTACGAAATCCAGAGAATCAAACACGTCATGGATCTGCTCCAGCACTTCCTCCTGATACTCCTGGCTCCACATCACCGATGGAAGCTTGTGTTCCATGGCCGACGTATCCGATCCGTACTCCGTAAACATAAACGGCTTATCCGGCTCCACTTCCTTCCACTGACGCATTTCCTCCCGAAAATCCTCAAAAGCGTCCGAAATCTCGTACCCGCCCTTGATGTACCACCCATAATATCGGTTCAGGCAGATAAAATCGCTGAACTGATGGCATTTACAGATATAGGGACCGGAATTTTTAATCTCCGCAAAAGTCCTGGGGCGCTTCTGCGGGTCAAGCGCCAGGGCATGGTCAAACACCTGCTTAAAATACGGCACGCTGTCCTCCGTAGTAGTCTCCGGCTCATTTAGCAGGCTCCAGGCTACCACGCTTGGATGGTTCTTGTCCCTGGCGATCAGTTCCTCAATATCTCTCAAATGCCGCTTTAAAAGCCCTGGGATCGTATCCATGGAAAAGAAGCACGTAACCTTGCCGTTGGTCACATCCACGAAATTCTTTGTACTTTTAAACAACCCCACAGCCGCCACCTCATCAAGAATCAAAAATCCTTCCCTGTCCGCCATGCGGTAGACTTCCTCATCATACGGATAGTGGGAAGTCCGAAAAGAATTAGCCCCGATCCATTTCATCAGTTCAAAATCCCGCTTCATCATACAGATATTAAATCCCCTGCCGGCAATGTCGCTGTCCTCATGCCTGCCAAACCCTTTCAAATACACCGGACTGCCGTTGACCAGGAATTTCGTCCCCCTGATCTCCACGGTGCGGATTCCGATCTGGTCCTCATATTCATCCGCCAGTTCACCATCCCGGTACAGGCGGATCCGGATGGTGTACAGGTAGGCATCCCTCACCTGCCAAAGCCGGGCATTTTTTACCGCAAGAACGCCCTCGTTCCCCTGGGCTTTGGCAGCGCATGCCCCTTCCTCATCCAACAGTTCCACCTCCACAGAACCATCCCCCGCCGTCTCCACCTGGTAATGTACCTTTGCGTCCCCATTTTCCAGCTTATATGCGGTACTGTAATCAAAAATATACTCCTCAGGGCAGATGACCAGCTTCACTGACCGGTGCAGCCCCGAATAGTTATAAAAATCAAAATAAGGCGCCGCCTTTACATCCGGGCGGAGCAAATCGGCATCCATCAACTCCAGTTCCGACAACATTTTATAATCTGCGTTTCTCCTATCCCGTCGGGACAGCATAAACAGATTATTGAACCGGCTTGCCATGGTATCGCTGTGAGAACTTATGATTACATGCACGCCTGCATTCGCCATGCGAATCAGCCATCGGGCCATCTCTCCTTGCAGTAGTGGATGGAGACTGTTTTCCACTTCATCACAATAGAGCCAGTCAATCTGCCTTGCGGCGCTTAAGGCTTTTACAAAAGGCGTCAATGCGTGAATCATAGAAGATGCAATATACAGCGGAACGGCCTTCTCCCCTTGAGCCTCAACATAAAATGTCTCATCTCCGTTTTGTATGACTTTCCCCTGAAGAAGATGCTCTTCACCAAACTCCAGCAAAGCCGTTCTTGATTCATCCAGCTGGTTATCTTGAGAGTAAAGCTGGAGAAAGCGAAGAAAATCTTTTATCGGCACCGTCAGGCTTCCCCCTGATTCCCGGGCAAAATAGTGCCTGTACAACAATTGAAGTCCAGAACGTGATGCCGGAAGAAAAAGCTGGCCTGAATTCAACGTGGTCTGACCGGTTTTGAATCTTTATCGTTATCATATTGGCAGGTTTCTATATGGATTTCTGTCCTTATCTCTTTCGAATCCCTGTTTTGGTATTCCGAAATGCTGGTAACAAAATATTCAGTTCTTCCATACTCTAATGCTATTTTAATTTCTTCAGCTGAAATCAGAGTGCCGAAAATTTCCGTGAGAATCCTCGACTTATTTTCCTCTAAATATACATTTATCCGTGATTCTGCTTCTTTAAACCAATCCTGATCACAACGGATTAAATATTGACCGTTTAAGTCAGACTTTTTTGCCTTTGAGACAGGGACAGGAAAATGTTCTAATGCTTCTCTAATCCCATAAATCAGCTGCATAACCATGGTTTTTCCGCTGTTATTATTACCTACAAAAACCACCAAATTATTTAAAGAAATATCTACAAGCATACAAGAATACATGCTGTGCATTTGACGGCACAATACAGCTTCTTGAAATACTATATCTCTTTATATGATTTTAATCAACTTGTATTTATGGTTCCAGAACAAAAATACACAAGGCTCATTTGATATTATCTTGTAAATCCTGGCCCTTCATTGTACAATAGACCGTAGGAAACCACGAAAAAAGGAGAGTCTCATATGCCCCAGGAAAATCAGCTGCTGTTAAAACTATTCTTCCCATTTTGCTACCGCAAATGCAGCTACTGCGGACAACCAATATGCAGCTATGACAATAACGTAATCAAAGCCTATGGTCAGGCCATGGAAGCCGAGATGGAAGCAGCAGCAGCCGAACTTCCAAACGCCGTCATTTCCGCCGTCACTTTAGAAGGCGGAAGCCCGGCTCTGGCCTCCCCGGAGATGCTGCAAAAGCTGCTGCGCTTTCTGCACAAAGCCTTTCCTCTTGCAGAAGATGTCCAGATACAAATCCAGACCATGCCCGGCCAGTTTTCCCGCTCTCTGGTCCAGCGTCTCCAGGACACAGGGGTAAACTTCTGGACAATCGGGCTGGAAACAGCAGCCCCAGAGGAACATCAGCTGCTGAACCGGCCTTACCGATTTGACGCCCTGACCATGGTGGATACAGCCATCCGCACATTCCAAATGCGGAAGCTGAACTTTTCCCTGCTTTACGGCATTCCCGGCCAGAGCCTCCATAGCTGGAAACATACCCTGGATGCGGCTCTGGCCTATTCCCCGGACCATCTGACCCTAAACCCGCTGCGGCTTATATCCGGCACGCCTCTGGCAGACCAGTGCCAAAAAGGAGACCTGCCCCCCTGCTCTCACCAGACCGCTGCCCAATATTATGAATACGCCAAAGATTTATTGCTGTCCCTGGGCTATGAAGCTTATACTATCACAGATTTCGCCCGCCCCGGCTGCGAAAACCGCTGGCGCCTTTCCCACCTTCTCGGCGCTCCCTATATGGGTTTCGGCTACCAGGCTGACAGCTGCCTTGACGGCGTTTTCTACACCAACGGCCACAGCCTTAAAGAATACCTTGAACATTCCGCCAAACTGCCGGTCATCGCCAACCATATGGCCCGCCTTGATCTCCGCAGCCAAATGCTCCGGTTTGTCCTGTCCCGTCTGACGCTGGCGCAGGGCCTAAGTACACAAAAGCTGGAACAGCAATTCGGCCAGGAATCCCATAAACTGATGAAAGAAGTCTTTCCGTCCCTTATAGCGGACGGCTTCTTAACCAATGATACCGCTGGTGAAGATGTTATGCGGCTTACCTCCCTGGGCATTGCCTCCGGAGTCCTTCACCGCCTGGAATATCTATGAAATATCATGATCCCCCGCTGCAAGCTGCGGGGGAATTGAACCCACAGAAACTAAAAAGCCGGAACAGAGAACATGGCTTACCCATATCCCTGTTCCGGCTTGCTATATTACAGTAATCTCTTCCCAGATATCAGCAAAAGCTCCAAACCCCGGCCAAGCCTGGGACTCCTTCTCCTTTTGCAATTGTCAGCAGCACCAAGCCATCCATTCTCCAAAACCGTTGTTTTTACATCAGGCTATGACAACTCACCCTTCAAAAATTTCTCCACGGATTTCCCGCACTCACGTCCCAGAGTAATGGCGATTCCCAGGCTGACGCCGGGTGTAGGCGTAAAATATTCGGTTCCAAACCGCCCGCTGGTGCAGTTACCGGAGGCGAACAGCCCGGAAATAGGCTTATAATAGCTGTCCAGAACCTGCTGCTCCGCATTGATTACCAGGCCGCCGCAGGTACACATCATCCATCCGATATCCGACGGCTTCACATCACAGTAAAACGGTCCCTGCTCAATGGGGAACATTAAATCTCCCTCACGGCCGAAATCATCATCCTGCTTCTTGGCACACAGCTCATTATACCGTTCAATAGACGCTTTTATGTTAGCCTTAACCTTCTCATCCTGACATACCAGCTCCAGCAGTTCGTCAATGGTATCGGCTCCATAGCGGGTAAAGGTGGCGCTAAGGTCATGACCTTCCACACCTTCCTTTCCCGCTGCCATTGCCGCCTCCAGCTCCTCCTTTACGCTGTTAATATTCTCCTCGGATGCATAGGTGGAGCCGTGGGACGGCACGGAATAAGCCAGATAATCCGTCAGCTTAGAATCATAAATGGCATAAAACCCATCCCGGTTCATCTGCAGCGCCGGACGCCCCCGAAACTCCACCGGTCCCCAATACTCATTGCAGTACCGTTTTCCATAGGCATCCAGCCACAGCCCCTGGGGATATCCGGGATGATAATGCTTGCCGTTCATGGTGGCGATTCCCAGGGAATCCACCTTGCCTCCTACCCAGCTGGCCATCTGGATGCCCTTTCCGTCCGAATCCATCAGCACGGCAAAGGACTCATCAGGAGTCAGGCAGCCGCCCAGATCTTTCAGCAAATCCTCCTGCATCTCCTTGTTAGCTCCAAATCCTCCGGTAGCCAGCACAACCGCTTTGCAGTTAAATTTCACATACTCCCCATCCCCATTGGCAGCCACCAGGCCGGTAATGCTGTCTCCGTCCATAATCAGCTGCTGGGCCTCCATGGAAAACAGAAACGTTGCGCCGTCGGCAATGGCCTTTTCCCTGTTCTTCTTATGTATATAAGTCTGGTTGCACTCCTGGCTGTAAAAACTGCAGGTGCCTGGCCAAAATTTATAGGCGCCGATATGGTCCATCTGATTGGGGGTAGGAGGATAAAACGCAGTCGTCATCTGGGACAAATCCTCATCAGACAGCACAGACAAATATTCATCCATACTTGCCCCGGAATTTTGACAGAATTTCATAACAAGCTGAGGATTTGCCTGATAATTGCAGTTAAGCATCCAGTTGTTGTAGTATTCAATAGGGTCAATGGCGGGAACACCCCTGTCCAAAAGAGCCTTTGCATTAGGAGTGCCAGCCTCATTTCCCATGGCCATATAGCGGTCCTCGGCCTGGGACTCAATCAAAATCACCTTCACTCCCTGAGCCGCCAGATAACGGCAGGCATTCAGTCCCGCATAGCCGTGTCCCACCACCACCACATCCGCATCATGGGTTTCCTTGATCTGGCTGTCGTCAACAGGGTCCGGCGCCGTGCGCCACCCGGCCTGGGATACTGCCGCACTGCTGGCTGCCGCCTCCGCAGTCTCATCTCCCTTCACGGACGATGCAGAAGTCTCCGCTGCTGCAGACGAAGGAGCCTCCGTAGTGCTTTCAGCTGTTGTTCCCTGGGCTGCGGCGCTGGTATCAGTTCCCCCGGCGCAGCCTCCCAGAATCCCCATTCCTGCTAAAGATACAGCCCCTGCCGCAGCGCCCCGCAGGAAATCCCGGCGTGAAATCATTGGTGTGTTTTTTTTCATAACAATTTCTCCTTTCCCTTTTCTCATCCGCTATGATATACTTGTGCCATAGCAAAATCCTACTTCAAATATCCAGAGTATACCATAATTTTCATTATTTTAGACAAATGGCCGATATCTGGACCGATAACCAGGATAAATGGAACCAGGAGACACCTATGATTCGTATTGCGATTGTTGAAGATGAAGCCGCAGACCAGAAAAAACTCCAGAATTTTGTCCAACAGTACCTTAGTGAGCGGGGACAAACTGCCAGGATTTTTCTATTTTCCGACGGAACAGAATTTTTGTATGACTGCCCCCAGCTGCTGGATATTGTTTTTCTGGATATTGAGATGAAGCAGGTGGACGGAATCCAAGCTGCCTACAAGGTGCGGGAAACGGACCGTCTTGTCCAGCTTGTATTTGTCACCAACATGGCCCACTTAGCTCTGGAAGGCTATGCCGTCGACGCCGCTGATTTTATTGTAAAGCCCATTTCCTATGACACTTTTTCCGCCCATATGGACAGGCTCATGGACAAATTAGACCGCCGCCGGACCCGCTTTCTCATGACCCGGCAGGGAAAGGAAACCTTCTGCTGCAGCATTGGCCAGATTACCTACATCGAAGCTCTGAACAAAAAAACCATTCTGCACCAGGCCGGCCAGGATATTGTCTATAGTTCAGAGCCTCTGTATGCTTTGGAAAAAAAGCTGAAAGCCGAGCCGTTTTTCCGCTGCCACAACGCTTTTTTAATCAATCTGGACTACGTCCGGTCCTTTGGCGCCGACGGAGTCACGGTGCAGGATACACTGATTCCGGTCAGCAAATACCGGAAACGAGAGTTTATGACGGCGCTGGCCAATTACCGGGGGAGGATGCTGTGATGGAAGGTATGTGGAGATATGTCTACAGCAGCGGCGAATGGTTCTGGCGGCACTTTTTGGTCATTCTTCTTTTAAGCCTGTTTGAGGGAGGCTTGTTCTTATGGTTTTCCGGCTCTCTCCGTGAACGCTGGGACCGCCTCTGGATAAATCTGGCACAAAAAGCCCTGTTTTTAGCCTTATGCATATTTCTTCAATTTCAGATGCTGCATGTGGCATACCATTGCCTGCTTTTTCTGGCTCTGTGGACAGGATTTTTGCTGCTGTCCCGAAGCTGCGGCTGGAAGGATTCCCTCTTTACCAGCACCGTATTCTGCCTTATGACGGAATCTGCCAAACTACTGACCAAGGACGGACTTATGGCCAGCGTCGTCGTCCTGATTCTGCCCTGGGTCTCCTCCGGTTCCCAAAACGGGCTCCTTCTGGCATTTTACCTTTTGCTTTTAAGCACCTTTGCATTTTTCATCCGGACCCAGATTCTTCGCCATGAACAGCTGAACATAAGCGGCCCTGAAGCAGTCTGCTTAAGCTTTCCCCTGGCCCTGTATCTGCTGGTACGCAACCTTCAGTTTTTATATATGGGCGGAGATGATTATCTGTGGATTTACTTACAGATTGTCCAGATGGCCAGCGCCACCTGCGCCCTGATCCTGATTGTGATGACAGAAAAGAATCTTTCGATTGAGAGAGAACGCAATGAACTGATGAAAATGGAGCTGCTTCTGCGCCAGCAGCAGCAGCAGTACCTAGTGCGCAGGGAAACCATGGAAATCATCAACAGCAAATACCATGACCTGAAGCATTATCTGTCCGGCATTGAGGCGTTAAAACTCCAGGAAGCCCAGAACTATGTACAGGCCATGCGCCGGGAGATAGAGCCTATTGAGCGCTACCAGGAAACCGGCAGCCAGGTGCTGGATATTCTGCTTACACAGAGAATCCAGGAATGCCAGGAAAAAGGCATCCGCCTTACGTCCCTTATTGACGGACGCAGGCTTGACTTTATCCACAGCCTGGATTTATGCTCCATCTTCGGCAACGCCATGGATAATGCCATAGAGGCTGCCGCAGAGCTTCCTGACAGCGGCCTTCGGGAAATCCAGGTAAAAATCGGCGTATCTGATCAGCTGGCTTTTCTCTGCTTCCGCAATTATTTTGACGGAATCTTAAAGCGAAGCGGCAGCCAGCTGCTGACCCGGAAAAATGATACGGCCAGTCACGGCTATGGAATTAAAAATATCCGGCGGCTGGCGGAAAAATATGGGGGAACAGCTGCTTTTGAAGTTAATGGAAAAAAATTTACCCTTAATGTTATGGTTCCGTTGCCGAAAAATGAAGATTGATGACATACTCTATTTCCATCAGCAAAATTTCGCCTGTCTCCCAAACCAAGGACAGGCGAAACACCCTTTAACACGCTTACTTTTATCAATGAAATTTTTATGTTCCCACTGCATAATTTATTCCTAAAATGTCAATCACTAATTTTTCATCCAAAAATCAAATTGCGGAATAACCTCCAGAAGTTATATAATGGAAAGAAAATCACAAAAACAGGAGAAGTGAGAAATGGACAACATTTGGACCATCCTAGAATTGGAACCTACAAAGGACATCCCCGCCATCAGGAACGCTTTTGCCTGGAAAGCCGAAACCTGCAAACAGGAGGACTATCCTTTGCTGCTGCAGGCGTATCAGGCGGCGCTGGACCAGGCTAAGACCCAGGAGGACGCCTCCTCCAAAAACAAGCAAACCTTTGGGGACATGGATGCCAGACTTCTGGCAAACCAAAGCTGGACATTCTCCCCAAACCCTTATGCCCACAGCCCGGCAATCCAAAAATTTCTGGACCTGTACACCGGCAAGCAGCGGAAAAATGCCAAAAATTCCCTGTCAGAAGAAACGTGTGCGGAACTGACCGCCACCACCAAAAGACGGAAACTGACCGAGCGTGACCACTCCATAAGGACAAGGTTAGCCAGAGCAAAGGAACAGGCAAAACAGCCGACAGTTTCCGAGGGAAAAAAGCACAGAACCCACAGCAAAGGAAAGGGGGATATGGCACTATGAAACTTTCCCGATACGAACAGGAAACGATTGTCAATTATAATGCAGGAGAAAAGACCGCCACCCTCTATACAAGGGATAAAGCGGTTATGCGGAAACTTGACACGCTTATTGCCGACTTCCCCGACACATACAAGCTGACAGGGCAGGACGAGGTATCTAAGACCTATTCTTTTCCAAAGTCATACGTCTGCTACCGCAAGCCGAGGGCGTTCAGTACAGAGCAGAGGGAACGGGCAAGGCAGATGATGATTGCAAATAACAAGGCAAAGGGAAATTAAAGAAAATTTAATGGAATTGTGTATGCGTTTGTGGTAAGATAATGACATTGAACAATTTAACAAATCGAAATTTAAGGAGAAAGAATATGAAAAATTTTTCTATGCCAGAGCAAGTTTCTCCGACATTAGAAATAGATGAGTTAATGAGGTTGAAACATAGTTTGGAAAAGAATGTATCAAGGGAAGTTGCAGAAAGCATAATAAAGGAAATTCCATTATCTATAAATTCAACACCAGACATTCGAGCCGAGTGGGTAGAAAAGCTATCTGCTATTCTTGAAAATAGATTTGATAAAAAAACGGTAAAAAACATTCGCCAAGAGTGCTATTGTAATGAAAATGGTAGGTTAGAAGATACAGCAAATAACTTGAAACAACTCTATCTCTCTTTGGATAAGGATTTGCATAGATTTGTCAATGCTCTGAACGAAAATGGTGCCGGTTGGTTTATTAAAGATAATCAACTGTATACAAAAATGTTTACTTGTGAATGTCCTATGTTAGAAAAAGCAAAAAATTCAAATTCATTAACATGGTGTCACTGCACTGCTGGATATAACAAAAAATTATTTGAGATTGTTTTTGAAAAACCTGTCTATGTAGAAATTGTGCAAAGCATACGGCAAGGATTTGATTTTTGTCTTTTGAGAATTACATTTCAATAAATTCCAGTTTGTCGGGAAAAATCAAGACAGAAAAATGATATGAAAACTAAATATTGTTTACCTTTAGGTAGCGATTATCTTAACAGACAATCAGCTACCTTTTTTATTTCCAAAACTAATCAACACAGTACAGAAAGAATGAGGTATCAAGATGATTGAGAGCAAAAATGACGCAAGCAGAAATTTAGAAAAAGCATTGCAGGCATTGGAACAGGCGAAACAGCGTGTAGCCAATGAGAAGAAAAAGCAGAACGAGAAAAAACGCAAAGCCGAGAACCACCACAAGTACATCATGGGCGGTATCATTGTGAAGTATTTCCCCGACTGCTACCGCTATGACGAGGGCGAGTTAAACCGTATCTTGTTGGTTGCATTGCAGACAAGGGAGTGTCAGCAGATTATCTCTAAAATCAAAGCGGAAAGCCGAGAAACCACTCCCCCACAATCCACTCTCCCCAATGCCGAAAATGAAAGCGAGGGCGGTACGGAATGACAAAGGCAAGGACACTGGAAAGCCGAGGTAACATATTCACCCCGTTTACGGGGTGCGCACAGATATACCACCAGAGGTGGTATGTGCGCTCTCCGAGGGGCAAGTTTCACTTGCATGGACTCCTGCGGAGGGCATTGTCTGCCTTGCGGCAGCCAAAAGGGGAAACGACAATTCCCCTTCGCAAGCTGCGCTTGCTACCCTTTAGTGAACTTTGCGTTCAGACAAAAGCCAAAGTGCGGCTTTTATCTGCCCACAACGTCTATGAGTGCGCCCCACTACCCTGTCGGCAGAATGTAGGTGTTGCGCATGGCTAATGTTACGAAACAGGCAAGCACACGTTTTTCCATAGTCAGGCGGAGCAAGGGGCAGTCGGCAGTCGAGAAAGCATCATACATCAGCAGGAGTATTCTTGTCAGCGAGTTTGACGGGCAGACCTACCGCCCCAAATACCATGAGGATTTAGTCCACAGCGAAATCACTCTCCCAACCAATGCGCCCAAAGAGTATGCAGACCGAGCCACTTTATGGAACGCTGTTGAACTGGCAGAGAAAAGGCAGGACGCACAGCTTGCGAGAATGTTAAAAGCGTCACTCCCCAACGAATGGAGTTATGAACTTGCGGAGGAAGTCGTGAGGGATTATGTGCAGAGGAACTTTGTTGACAAGGGAATGTGTGCTGACTGGGCAATCCATGACAGCGAGAACGACAAAGGACAGCGCAATCTCCATATCCATGTAATGCTTACCTTGCGCCCTCTTACGGAAAAGGGGGAATGGGGAGCGAAACAGAAGAAAATCTATGACCTTGACGAAAACGGGGAGCGTATTCCCGTCATTGACAAAAAGACAGGACAGCAGAAAGTTGACAAGCGCAACCGCAAACAATGGAAATGCCACACCGCCGACAGCACAGACTGGAACAGCAAAGAAAACGCCAAAATGTGGCGAAAAGATTTAGCCGACACAATCAATACCACCAATGAGCAGTTGGGGATTGCGGTACATTGGGAACACCGCTCTTTTAAGGAGCAGGGAATTGACCAAGAGCCGACTATCCATATCGGGGCGGTTGCTAACGCTTTAGAGCGCAAGGGCATACAGACCGAGAGGGGCAACATCAATCGGGAAATCATCAGGAATAATATGCTGTTGGAGCAGGCAAAAGAAGTGCTCATGCTTGCCAAGCAGGAACTTCACAGCGCACAGTACGCCAAGATTAAGAGTACAGCGGTCAGCATAAAGAATGAAGTCATGGAGATGATTGCAAAGGTGAGGGAGCGCAAAGGCAGACTTGACCTGCCGATTGTCAGCGGAAAGCACCTAAGAAGAATATCCGACAGAACCGCCTTGCAGTCAGCCGACAATGCGGAGAAGTTCATCACGACAAGAAAGATAGACAGCTATGAGAGACTTGCAAAATTTACAGCAGATAAGGAACAGAAATACCAACAGTTGGAAACGGTACATCTTTCAAAGGGGCAGAAACTAAACCGATTAAAGGAATTGTCAAAAATGTATGCCCTCTTTGCGCCAATCCAATCCACCTATAAGGAAAGCCAGTCACTCAAAGGACTTGCAAAAATGCGGTATGATAAGGAGCATAAAGACAGCTTATCGAAATACCCAGAATTAAAGGAGCGTATGCAGAGCCTTTTACAGAACGACGAAAAGGTAACACCGAAACAGTGGAAAGCGGAGATACAGTCTTTGCAATCCGAGTATGACAGTATCAGTAAAGAGCAGACCAAGACCGCCACAGAATTAGCGTATGCCGAGGTAATCAGCTACAATAAAAAGAACCTTGAGAGGGAGCTTCAGAACGAGAGCCGACAGCATAACAGGCAACAGAACAAAACGAAACGGAGGGAGGAAGAAATTTAATGAAAATCTGATAGAAATATGAGTGTGATTGTGGTATTCTATTGGAGATACAAATTGAGTTTGACGGAGGCATAGTATGGAGATAACAAATAAAAATATAGATAGCGGAAAACCTTTTGATTGGGGGAAAACCTCTTTAGATTATGCAAAATTTCGTGACATATATCCAAAAGAATTTTATCAAAAAATTATTGACCGTAGATTATGTTTGGACGGACAATCTGTTCTTGATATTGGAACAGGTACGGGCGTTCTTCCGAGAAATATGTATCAGTATGGAGCAAAATGGACGGCTACGGATATTTCAGAAAATCAAATTGAGCAAGCCAAAATTCTTTCAAAAGATATGGATATAGATTATTATGCTATATCAACGGAAGATATAGATTTTTCTGATAATTCCTTTGATGTAATTACAGCTTGTCAGTGTTTTTGGTATTTCGACCATGAAATTATTATGCCTAAGTTTTATCGTATGCTTAAACAAGGGGGAAGTATTCTTATCTTATATATGGCATGGCTTCCATTTGAGGACAAAATTGCGGGAGCCAGTGAAAAACTTGTATTAAAATATAGTCCTAATTGGAGCGGTGCAGGAGAAACAATACATCAAATAGACATACCCGACTGCTACAAAGAAAAATTTGAACTTGTATACCATGAAGAATTTACCTTAAAAATACCATTTACCCATGAAAGTTGGAACGGAAGAATAAAGGCTTGTCGTGGAATTGGTGCTTCACTTACCGAAAAAGAGATTTCAATGTGGGAACAGGAACACAGGAAACTTCTTGAACGGATTGCGCCTAATGAATTTGATATTTTACATTATGGTGCGATTGCTGAACTTAAAAAACGATAAATTTTTATTTTTCAGAATTACACAATTAAACAAGTCACAGCGTCAGAGCGTATAGAAAACAAATCTATTCGCTCTATTTTATTGTAAAGGAGCAGATTTATGAGTAAAGACAGCAAGGCACAGCATAGAGCCGCCCGACAGCACCCACCCACTAAAATTATCGTGGAAAGGCATTATGTAGGCACTGAAAAAATGGAAACGGTATTCAAGCGGATAGCCGAGGAACAAATAACAAAAAAGGTTAAGGAAATAGCGGAAAACAGCGTAAATTAGCACTGGAAACGGAAAAGGGAATATAGTATAATAAGAGTTAAGAGGAAGTCCCTTTTCATCAAGGAAGACGAAATGAAAAGGGCAAAATTAAATAACGACAAAATCACTGCTTTATATTGCAGGCTTTCCAAAGACGACGGCACGAACAACGAGAGCATGAGCATCAGCACACAGAAAACCATGCTGAAAGATTATGCAAAGCGCAACGGTTTTCTGAACTGCC
>CAJTGF010000079.1 GCA_910575585.1 Clostridiaceae bacterium | reverse complement strand
GCAAATCCCGGCCAGCGAATTCTGCTTTTGCCCGGGAGGGAAGGCAGGCTGTGTGCCGGGCGGGTGAATCTATGCCATGGAGATGAGACCAGGGAACCAGGAGGGCCTAATCCCTCCTGGTTCCCGTTTTGGGCTCATCGGAATGTCTGGCATATCTGAACCCGAACGGCACACAGCCTGCCTTCCCTCCCGGGCTCCGCCACAATCCCCGCCCATTGCTCACTCAACAATACAGCAATTTAATCATTTACCTTCCCTTCAATTCCATCTCCAACTCCTTAAGACTCATAGTCCCATGAATCATGCCATACTCCCCTGCGTCAAAACCGGCAAATTCCGCCTCCGACGCCTCCTGCCCGTTAAGATAGCTGACCCCATAATACCCTACGGAATCCATCTCTTCCTCATCCAGGACTCCATTTTCATTTGCGTCATCAAAATTAACCGTTTTGATCTCCGCCACCGTCTCCAGGGAATGATCTTCCTTTACCGCCATATAGGTAGTGTACACAATGGCCCCTGCATAGTCGATGTTATAATTTCTCAAATTGTTCTTTTTCGGGGCATACTCGTACCCTGCATTGCCCATGGCTCCATAACTCCACTGGTCCATCAGCGCGTAAACCTCCCCGTCGCTGTAGGTATACAGGCTTACATAATACCCCTCCACCCCGGCTGCCAGCTCCGGCGTCTCATCTTTGTCAACATAGATCAGATCAAAAGTCACATTGTCCTGACTTCGCTGCCACAGCTGCCCTACTGCCTGATACGCTTCCTGGTAACCGGCAAATCTCCCGTTTTTCCTGGTATCCCCCAAAAACTTCCGTATGCCGGGAACAGTCAGTTCTTTCACCTGAGCCGTTATCTGCCGGGACAGCTCATCCTGAACGGCAAAATACCGCTCATAATCCTCCCCATCCCTGTCAAACCCATAATAAACTGCCGCAAACGTAGTGTTTCCATAAGTCTCTATCAGCAGAATGTCCGTATTGCCGTCAAAATTTATGTCATAAAAAGATACCGCGTCCAGGCTGCCAAATGGTTCTCCTGCCAGTTCTTCCGGAACATAGGCATCCAGCGCGGCAAGCACATTGTCGTTCTGGATCAGATGCATACGAAAATCTCCATTCCCCAGCCCCGGCGCAAATGGCACGAACCACACCGCCCCATTGTATTCGCTAAGCTCCACTTCAAAGGTCTGCTCCCCGATACAATCCTCACCAAACTGTTTTTTCCTATCCTTTGCGGCTTTCTCACCCTTTTCCTCCTCGTTTTCCTCTTCCTGTCCGGCGTCCTCCCGCGCCTTACGCTCACTGCTCTCCAAAACCGGCGCTGCCTCCCCGGATCCAAGTTCCCCTGCGTCCTCCTGGTTTTCCCAACCGTCTTCCTGCGTCTCAAACGTATCAGAAACATCAGAAGTCACCAATACCTCCAGCTCTGTCCTGTCTTTGCCTGCCTGGCTGCACCCGCTTCCCAAAAGCAGCCCCGCCGTTAAAATGATGCTCATTGCACAATGTCTGCGAAACATATTTCTATCCCCCTGTATGATCGTATTGCGGCTTTATGCAGCTCTTTTTGCAAAACATTGCCGCTATTCTAACTATACCACTCCCGCCTGTATTTTTCTACCGATCATACATCCGAATTAGGGTTCCCTGCTGCCCTGTTCTTGAATCTTATGTGACTTCGTGATAAAATTGAGCCAACAGCCCCAAAGGCAGACATACCATCACCATTTACAGGAGGAAACATCCATGAGCCTTTTTTCATCAAAACCCAAAAAACAGACCACCACAGACGTCACTTTCGGCGTTACCACCTGCCAAAGCCCCACGGTCCTTGGAAGCCAGAACGGAGAACTGCGCAATGTTTCCTGGCAGCAGGTGGAGGACGGCTTAGAGGAGGTGTTTGACGACAGTAATCAGTTTCTGGTGCTGACCCTTCAGGAGATCCGCCATAACATCCGTTTTGTCCAGGCTGCTCAGTGCGACCAAGGGATCGTAGTCCAGCTGGGAATTGAAAAGGATAACGCTACAAAACTTGTAGAGAAAATCTGTTCCGAATGGGAGTGCATTGACATTTTCAAAGAATTTTACAACTCCTCCGCCGTAAAAAATCCGCAGGACTACACACCGGTGGAGTTTTTCGTATAAACTAACAAAAAAGGCGGTATCTACCATGTCCTCTGCAACAAACACAGACACCAAAAACGACTTTTCCAAAGGAAGCGTCATCAAAAACATCCTGAACCTGGCCCTGCCAATGACTCTGGCCCAGCTTATCAATGTGCTTTACAACATTGTGGACCGGATCTACATCGGCCGTATCCCGGAAAATGCCACCATGGCCCTCACCGGCCTTGGCCTCTGTCTCCCTATCATCTCCATGGTCATAGCCTTTGCCAACCTGTTCGGCATGGGAGGCGCGCCTTTGTGCTCCATTGAGCGGGGGCGGGGAAATGACGGGGAGGCAGAGGCTATAATGGGCAACTCCTTTGTCATGATGGTGTTCAGCGGCCTTGTACTGACTGTTCTGGGACTTTTGCTCAAACGCCCTATGCTCTTCCTGTTTGGCGCTTCCCACGAGACCATGCCCTATGCGGACTCCTACATAACGATCTACCTGTTAGGCAGCATTTTCGTCATGACGGGCCTTGGCATGAACAGCTTTATCAACTCCCAGGGCTTCGGGAAGATCGGGATGCTGACCGTTCTTTTAGGCGCTGCGGCCAATATTGTCCTGGACCCTTTATTCATCTTTGCCTTCCGCCTGGGCGTCCGGGGAGCGGCCTGGGCCACCATCATCTCCCAGGGGCTTTCCGCCGCCTGGATCCTATGGTTCCTCACCAGCGACAAGGCCATTCTAAAGCTGAGAAAAACGGCCTTCCGCTTAAAAACCAGACGCGTTATGGCCATCGTGGGCCTTGGCCTGTCCGGCTTTACCATGGCCATAACCAACAGCCTGGTGCAGATCATGTATAACGCCAATCTGGCTCTTTTAGGCGGGGATCTGTATGTGGGCATTATGACGGTCATCAACTCCGTCCGGGAAGTCGTTTCTCTGCCCATCAGCGGCCTTACCAACAGCGCCCAGCCGGTTATGGGCTATAACTACGGCGCCGGACAATACAAACGGGTTAAAACAGCTATTGTCTTTATGTCTGTGGTATCCGTTGCCTACACCACCCTTATGTGGAGTCTGGTCCACGGCTTTCCTGGATTTTTTATCCGTATTTTCAACCATGAGGGGGAATTGGTGGAAGCGGGCATTCCGGCCATGCAGATATACTATTTCGGTTTCTTTATGATGTCCCTCCAGTTTGCGGGACAGTCCGTGTTTGTGGCTTTGGGGAAATCGAAAAAGGCGGTGTTTTTCTCTATTTTCCGGAAAGTGATCATCGTTATCCCTATGATCCTGATCCTGCCGAAGCTTTTCGGTCTGGGGGTCAACGGTATCTTTATGGCGGAGCCTGTTTCCAATTTCATAGGCGGGCTGGCCTGCTTTGGAACCATGTTCATGACTGTTTGGCCGGAACTTGGGAAGGAGGACGAAGCGATTTAAGCAAAAAAGCTGCAAAGCAGAGTTTGTACCCTGCCTTGCAGCATCTCTCCGAATCTATTGCCTTTCTCTCAAACCACTGGCCATTTCTTTTTTCACTATGACCTTACACTTTTTTTTAAAGCACCCGATCCCGTACTTAAAGATGGTGTATTCCCCGTCCTCTTTAAATCCGGCTCCATATTCCTGTGCCGCGATCTGCTCCAACGCTTCTTTGCAGGCAGAATCAAAAGAACCATGGTCGGCATATTTCACCTCTATGATGATCCCCACATCTTCATTTTCGATCTTGACTAAAATATCACTGTACCCATCCCCGGATTCCTCATTGGATCTGACGTACCAGCCGCTTTTAAATCCAAGGATCCCCAATAAAATGCCGTGATAGAAATTCTCCTTCATAGGTCTTCTGACAAAGGTGTCACGAATACTGATCGTCTTTCCCAGATAAGCGTTGAACAGCCGCTCCACCTCTTCTCCGTCGCCTGTCTTAAGGGCATCGCAGAACTTCTCCAGCCGTTCTCCGTCCTTTTTGGTCTCCTCCCGAAACATGGTCATGATCTGTTCCGTGAAGATATTGCGTATCTCCATGTTGGGAATGGACAGCCGTATATTCTTCCCCATCCCTTTCCCGCGCATAGTCAGATATCCGGTGGTAAACAGCACGCTCCAGATATTCTCCGCGGAATCATACAGATTGTTATACGTCAGATCCTCATGGATCTCCTTTGTCACAGTCTCCCCTGCGATCAGAGCCTCTATCTCACCTTTTGCCAGCCCTTGGTCTACCTGCTCCAGAAAATGCCTGACAATTTCGTTGCCGCTGGTGTTGGACCAGTAGTCCTTCGGCTGCGCTTCCCCGTCGGCCATCAGCTCGTCACAATAATTGATCACATCCCACGGGCAGTATACATCCACATTTCCAAAACGATATCCGTCATACCATTCTTTCACCGCGTCATACCGATGGGAAAGGCCGTAATATCCCAGCATCTTCTGCACTTCATCATCCGTAAAACCAAAATACTCATCAAACCGGACCGTAGTGATAGAAAATATTTTAGGGTTATTTAATCCTGTGAAAATGCTCTCCTTGGCAACCCGCAGACAGCCGGTTAGAACGGCAAAATACAGATGGTCGTTGGTCTTAAGGGCCTGATGGAACATGCCTCGAATCAGGCTGACCATCTGTTCATAATATCCCTTGTCGTTGGCCTTGGACAGAGGGATATCGTATTCATCAATCAGAATGATGGCTTTGATGCCATAATATCCGTGCAAAAGCTCAGAAAGTTCGTACACGCTATAACACAGCGCCGCGTCATCCATATCGCTGCTCATAAGAGAGGATAGCATCTCCCGATCATCCGGGGAAAGCGTTTCGCAGTTAAGGAGACTTTTCAGCCTTTTGGCCTCCTTGTTTATCACCTTGACCACCATGCTTCGGGCCGCCTCATAGCTGTCCGCCTCCACGCTCTTTAGACTGACTGACACCACAGGAAACCTGCCCATATACTCCCTGCACAACTGCGTCTCCCGGGCGATCGCCAAACCGTCAAACAATGGCTTTTGACAGCCAATCTCAAAAAAAGCTTTCAGCATACTCATATTCAGAGACTTGCCGAAGCGGCGGGGTCTGGTAAACAAATTGACCTTACCCCAGTTATGGAGCAAATCTCCGATCATTGCCGTTTTATCCACATAATAAAAGCCCTCTGCCCGAATCTCCTCAAAGTTTTCAATGCCCACCGGAAGTCTTTTCTTTTTCTCACCGTCCGCCATTTGCCGCCCCTCCTTTCAAAAACCCCAAAATAACCGCTAATTTTCGGCCCCTGCCATAAGAAGCTGTTCCACGATCTCCGTAAATCCCGCCTCTGCGGCATAGTACAGCGCGCTGTGCTGCTGGTTGTCCACCGCGTTCACATCCGCCCCTGTTTCAATAAGCATTGCCGTAAGATCATTTCTGCCTCTTTTGGCCGCCAGGATCAGCGGAGTCCGCCCTTCCATGGTCCTGACGTTTATGCCGGCGCCTGCCCCGATCAGAGCCTTTGCCACAAACAGATCCCCGTTTCCGGCCGCTATGTGCAGAGGCATGACGCCCTTTAGATCCGCGCAATCCGCCATGGCGCCTGCGTCAAGCAACAGTTCTGTGATAACAAGGTTGGACCTTTTTACAGCCAGCATAAGAGGGGATTCTCCCTCGTCGTTAAGCTTGTTCACGCTTTCTTTCTCTTTCTGGAGCAAAACCTTTACCACCTCGCCCTGTTCATCCCAGCAGGCATGGTGAAGGGTCGTATTGCCGTAGGCGTCGGTATGCCCCTCCTCTGTCTGGGAAAGAGCTTTTACCAGTTCCCGCAGGCCGGAGGATGTGGCATAGTCAACGGCCATATGGTTGCCATTATCTTTTAATTTTATGTCAACATCCGGATTTTGAATAAATTTCAGCGCGGCGTCCGTTTTGCCCTGCCGGGCCATGACCATCAGCGGCGTAATGCCGTTCATGTCGGCGCAGTTTACCTCCGCTCCTGCGCCAATGAGCAGCGCGATGATCTCAAAGCTTCCTGTCTCCGCCGCAAAATGAAGGGGCATGCGGTCCCTCTGGTTGCCAAGATTCACGTCCGCGCCATTATCCAACAGCATTTTCACCAAATCCCTGGCGTTTTTCATGCAGGCATAGATCAGCGGGGTGTTGCCCGATTCATCCCGCTTATTTACATCAACGCCGCCCCGTTTTAAAAATGTCTGCGCCACGCTCTTTTTGTTATTTTTACATGCCTGTAACAGCATATTGTCAAGCTGCATTTTTCTCCCACCTTTTACTATTTATGGTAACGCGATCTGGCACTGCCGCCCTATGATCCATCGCAACTCTCACTTTGCTCCTGTGCTCCATGGCGGTCTGCCTCTGGTTTCATTCTATCTCCTTAGACCTTCCAAGTCAAGCGGTACGCCTGTGGTTGCTGTTCACACCATGGCTAATCACTCCGCTGATTAGCCATGGGCCAGTATCGTTACGGGAGGCAAAGCATATGCCCCATCGCCGCAGGCGATTTTTAGCCGCAACTATTTCCTCTGTCACTGCCACAGCTTTTATGGTATAATTAAGAAAATATATGCAAAAAGGAGAAGCCTCTTATGGATATAAAAGAGCTGACAGATCTGCTGACAAAATCCGCCACCAGACTCAATGAAAGCCAATTTATCCCCTGGTGGGAGGATGATTTTGAAAACTGTATCTACCGCTATTGTATTTTTCCGGAAAGCCTCGTCGCGCAGGCGCAGGAATGTCTTTCCCGGTGTCGTGCCGAAACGCTCCTGACTCCAGGCAGTTACGGACTCACCCTGTTCCACCTTCTGGTATGGCACAATTTCTACGACGCGGTAAAAAGCATGCTTGAGGACCACCGCATATCCGACAGGGATGTGGACCAGCCTGATCATAACGGCTGCGGCCTCACCCCTTTTCTCCTGGCCTGCTGCCGCGGGAATCTGGCCATGGTCAGACTTTTGCTGGACCACGGGGCCGATGAACATCTTTGTGACAAACGGGGCATGAATGCCTTCCATTTTCTGATATATCCCAGGTTTGAAGGGCTGGCAAACACCTGCGATACGTATACCGCGCAGCAGAGGGCGGCCATTGCGCGGCTTTTAACCTGCGATGTGAACCGAAAAAACCAGGACGGGCTTACACCTTTGGAGCGTCTTCTCACCACCGCCTACTGCTCCGAATTTACCTGGCCGCTGACGGAAATTTTCCTGGATAAAGGCGCCCGGACAGGTTATAGAGATAAAGACGGAAACTCCCTCCTTATGCTGGCCATGAAAAACGGCCATTTCACCGCTGCCCTGCAGTTGATGAGCCGGCATAAAGAACTGGTCTGCATGGCAAACAATGAAGGCATAACTCCCATGCAGCACTCCCACAACTGGAATAACGAGGGGATCTGCCTTGCCCTGGCGGACTGCGGGGCCACTCCCATTGACCCTGTTCCCATGGATTTGGACCACCTAAGCCAGATTGCCAGCAATGCTTTCTCCACCCGTTCCTCCCAAGATCTGGACGGCATCAGCCTTGCCCTGTACCTGACGGAAAAGCTTATCAGCCAAGTGGATGCCGATGATGACGACGAACTGGGCTATGTGACTAATCTTTTCCACAATGCCCTCCACAGCGACAAAAACTTCCGGGTACTGGATGCGTGCCGCAAAGCGGGATTGGACTTTACCATGCCTATTCATTTTCATGGCAGCATACTCTGTCTGCGGGACACATGCCTTGAGATCACCCGCGACGTTAATGTGATCCGCAAACTGATGGATCTGGGAGTAGATATGGATTCCGGAATCATCAGGGGACGGACGCCGGCCATCATCATCGCCGCCAAAAACGAAGACTCACGATCACGCAGAGAAGAACCCGATTTCTTTTCGGAAGCGGCACAGCTTTTGTCAAAAGAATCTATGGAACAGCTGGATCACAGCGGCAGAGCTGCCATACATATCGCGGCCCGGAACGGACACACGGCCATGGTGGACATGATGATAAAGAAAGGGGTAAATGTGGATCTTATGGAAGATTCGCCTGCTGATCCCGGCACGACTCCGCTTCACGAAGCATGTATGTCCGGCTATAGCGACGTGGTAAAACTGCTGATGGATGCCGGCGCCAACGATACCATGAAAAATTCCAAAGGGGAGACCCCGGCCCACTGCGCGGTGATGGCCGAAAAGTTCTGCAAGGATCTGGACCCCCAGCTGAAGATCGCCGTCTTAAAAGAGCTGAAACACCTGGACCTGCCCGGACAGGACGGACAAACGCCCTTTATGGTGTCGCAGACCTTAGGATTCTCCGTATCCAAAGATTTGATGCCATTATTTTTACAGCGGGGCGTAGATCTAAACCGTACGGACAATCAAGGCATGACCGCTTTGATGCTCAAGGCCGACAACCACTGCTATAAAGATTACATCAAACCTCTCATTCAGGCCGGCGCCAATATCCATATAGCTGATAACAGCGGCAACACGGTTTTACACTATGCGCTGGAATCCGGTGACGCAGCCACGGCGCGGTATCTTATCAAAAAAGGCGCCGACTATAACCGGCCCAATAATCAGGGCAAAACCGCGGTACATCTGGCTGTGGAAAAGGGACTCGATACGGTTCTGGAACTGATGACAGATATCCGATAAACCGCTGCATAACCTGCTGCATGATCCCAAAGCAGCCGCCAGTCCCCCTTTGGGCGGATACCGGCGGCCGCTTTTGTGTCACTAATCCATAGTTATCCGCGGCAGATTCCAGTGGTAATATGCCGCAAGAAATCGTATCCCTATGACCAATACCGACGCGGTGACCATAGCCGGGATCTGCCCGAATATCCGGTAGATCCACACACAGCTCACCGCCCCTGCCACCGACGCGCAGGCATAGACATGCTTCACGAAAATGTACGGCGGCTGTCCTGCCATCACATCCCGCAGCAGCCCGCCTCCTACTCCGGTCAGGGTTCCCAGCACGGTCAGAAGAAACGTATTGTCAAGATAGCCCTGGCCGATCCCTGTCATCACGCCCATCACCGTAAATATCCCAAGGCCAATGGAGTCCATGATCAGCATAATCCTGTCGTACAGGACACCCACGGTACCCTGCAGCAGATTTCTTTTAAAATACACCAGGGCAAAGACTACAATGGCTGTGGCCACCGCCGCGATCACATACACCGGCTTAGTCAGCGCTCCCGGCACATTGCCCAGGAAAACGTCCCTTGTCATACCGCCGCCTACCGCAGTGATTACCCCAAGTACGCACACGCCGAACATATCCATCTTACAGTTTATACCGGTCATGGCGCCTGAGGCGGCAAAGGCAACGGTTCCCATTAGTTCCATACTAAATACAATAACGCTCTGCATATCCATAGTCATACGATAACGCAAAACGGACGGCGTCTTTGGTCTTTGAAAACACCGCGGATCTTCTCCCGCCCTACGACGTCTCCTCCTTCTCCATGACAATGCCTATAAATTTTGCCATAAGCGGAACATAGGTAATGAGAAATACAAAGAAGGCCATCACTCCTGCTTTCTTTTTATTTCTGGCAGGTATCTGCATCCCTGCCAGAAGCCCTATGGAAAAAAGACAGAACTTCAGCATGGCCATATCTTTCCAATCACTTTTCTGCAGATATTTGTCTGCGCGCCATAACAATTTTTTCATAACAACATGCTCCTTTCCGGCTGCGGCAGGATACCATAGCTCCTGCCTGTGTTTATGTATCCATAATAGCAGAAAAGGGAAGGATAGAAAAGCCCAAATTAGTGTCTAAGACATAGACGGGAACGTTGGCGCCTTCTTTGATTTTTTTCGTCAGGTCCTTGCGAACAATCTTCCCATCGAACCGCTGGCGGAGCTTGCCCTTCAGGACAGCTCTGCGATCTTCGCTCTCTGTCATATCTGGCATGGTGCTACCTCCGCAGACATGTTATATACCAAATCCGAAGTCATCCGCAAAGGCAAGATCCATAAGCATGGGGTGGCGGAAAACCTCTAAACCTGTGTTATCATCATATACAACAAGGAAATACTGCTTGTCCCTGTCGTATCGTTTGTCCTTGAACTGGAACTTCATTCGGAACATACGCTTTAGCGCATCCGGATCCCGGCTGTCGGCAAATAAGCTAACCTCGTTGGAAACACGCTCATTGTCCTCCGACACGAAGAACATTTTATAGGTCGTTGCTTTGACCGTATCGCTGACAGGCTCCGACTGGATAAATTCCAATATGGTGATTTTATTGGTGATCTTCTGGACCATACTGACCAGGGCAATCTCAGCGTTCTTCGTTTTGATATGCCCCTTTTCCATCCGTATATCAATGACCGGTACAAGCATTTCCTGCGGAGAAGACCCGCCGTGGACATAGTTCTGACCGCCTCCGGCAACCTTGAACACATTGCTGCTGACAGGGAAAGATACAACTTTTGGGTCATTGTTCCGCAATACGGTTCCCATGCTCATATTCGCGATCCCATTATCCACAACAGGCGCAGAGGATACAATGAATCGGCGGTTCACAAAAGCTCCCTTATCGCTTACACCGCCAATCTTGCCGCTTTCGGTCACTTTGTCACGCTTGTAAATAAAGCCGTGATCGGCTGTGACGATGAAATGAATCGTATTTGCGCCGACCGCAATACGATGAATCAAATCAATAATTTCCTGGATTGCTTCCTGACAGGCGGAAAACACCTCGTTTTCTGTATTCAGTTTATCGCCGCGGGCATCGATCTGATTATGGTAGATGTAAACTACCTGTTTCCCGGTAATGATCTCCCGCAGTTCCATTTTTTTTAGAGCTTTCATATCATCAAATTGAACGCAGACGCTTCCCGGTACATAGGATTGTAAAACCTTTTCCCGCCCGGCCAGGCTGTCGCAAAGAACATCATCTACAAGCACCTGGTAGTCGTCCGTCATGGCCAGAGACTTATGGGGGAGCAGCGCAGCCATGCCCAGCCGGGTGTAGGAGGGCAGGACACCAAGCTGAATCTCCAGCTTTGCGGAGACGCACTTAGGAGCATCCTGCATCCTCTGGAACAATTCCCGACCGACCTCAAAGCGGAGCGCGTCGGAGATGATGACAACAACACGGTCCTTTGCGTTTTTAATATGCCGAGAAAAGAAGTCAACTTGCGCCGGAATACTTGTAAGCGAATCCCCATCGATAAGTCCGGTGTTCCATTTGGGGAGCAATTTGGCCAGGAACTCATTGGTATAGATGTTTTCTGCCAATTCCCGGAGCGTTTCAAAATCAGCCGTGTCCGCAAGCTGGTCATAGGCAAAGTAGAACCGCCTGTACGCAGAATCAATCTGGCAATCTGTATTCCGGTACTTATCCACAATCGCCTTGAACCCATCCGGACAATGATAGGCGGCGGCAGTTATCAGATGATATGCGCTGTCAAGAAGGCTGTAGGACTGTTCCATCTGCAGGCCAAAGTGCATCTTTTGCCGTTTTTCACAGACCTGCGGAATCGTCAGAGTCCCCAACTTCGCGCCAATGTCCTCGTTCAGGAGCCTGTCAGTCATCCACTTGATGATAATCTGGTCAATGCAGAGGAATGTATCGCACCCCAGCAAATCCTCCGGCAAATATCCGGCAAAGACCGTTCCGGCATTCAAGCTTTTTGCGACATGAGCGGACAGTGCATCGTAAGTTTCCCGATAGATCACGCTATTCATCAGGTTGTCGAGAAAGGCGATAATATTGCCGGACTTATAGGACTGGAACATCTTCCATGGTTTTGGCAGCTCCGCCCCGATATACTTTGCAGTATAGGTTACGAACATGGCGACAATCAGCTTCTCCAATGTGGGCTTGACATCGGTATAGCCAAAATGCTGTTCGCAGAGCTTCCAGAAAGCGTCCAACAAATCATACCGTTCAAACTCGGCCATGAAGCTGTTATCCGCCAGCCCTCCGCCAGTCAGCACCACCCGGACTACATCCTCATAGGAACAGGTGCGGGCAAAGCATAAGGCGGCCATAATGCCCACAAGGATATTGGTCTCGTTATAATTCTCAATCTCCAGGTCATAGAACCGCTGGGCTCGTTTTTTCTCCGCCCAAAACTTGATGTGCTTCTCAATGAGCGGTCTATATTTTTCGTCAATACCCAGGTCTGCTAAGAGGAGTGCGGCTCGATCCGCAAAAAACCGTTTGGAGTAGAGCAGGGTATCCTCCAAATGATTGTCGGCCGTCTCCGGCTTCGGGAACGGAGCATAGATCAGGTAATTTGTCGCGGTATCCACACGCTCCAGAAAATACTTCGTATAGAACTGATTGTCTCGCTGGAGGTAGTAGACTTTAGCGTTTTCCAGCCTTATGCCCTGCATATCTTCTTCAAATTCAGCCTTATCATCATACCAAAAAACCAACTTGCGGGTATCCCCGGCAAATTCGGCGTTCAGCCGGTCAATGATTTGTTTCAAATTTAATTCAGCCATATTTATCCATTCACCTGCCATTTCCCAGAGCGGTTATTCCCAATACGAGTAATGACACCTTCCTTTTGAAGCCTTGCCATAATGCGCTTCACTGTACTGAGTGAATATCCCGTTGTATTCTGAACTTGCTTTTGTGTCAATGCGGCATCTCTCGTTATGAGTTCAAGGACTACATTTTCCTCGGTGGTAAGATTTCTTGAAACCAAATCAAGTGTCGGAATGGCATCAATGGTGTCAATGGTGTCAAAATTGGTGTCAACAGTGTCAGGGCGCTCCTGACCCAATTTATAGTCATAAGAGTACGCCTCGTTCAGCGGCACAATGATCCTGAACACATCACCCTCGCGAAACTGCGGGGCACTGCCGGAATAGAATCGGCTGTACTTAAACAGATTCCTTACGCCGGAGCCAAGTCTGTCTGCCCGGCCAATATTTCTAAAAAATGTGGCTATAATTGGATTTTTTGAAGTCGGCTCCAGATTTTCCAGCGTTATGGGGCCATCCTTTACAGCGCGGTTCGCATTTTCTGTATACATCCGGTCCTGCATAATGACAAACTTTGCCGTGTAAGAGCTGACAAACTCTCGGTGCATCAGGGTATTGCTTACCATTTCACGAACAAGAACATCCCGGAGGCTGACACGATCAACACCTTCCAGGAAGAACTTGTCCGGCAAATGTTTTTTTGCAAAGTCCATCAGAAGGTCATAACTTTCAATCAGATTGGTACGAATGGTTTCACGGTCATCATAACGATCCAGATTAATTTTTCGCACAAGCGCGTCCGTTTCATAGGTGGGACAGACATTCTGGATGACTTCGTTCCTGCCCAGCAGAAGAATCGCCGCCAGGTTGAATCCTGTTTCACCAGTGGCAATGTCAGTTCCGTATAATCCCGCGCTTCTCAGCAGCGCCATATCGTCCATATCCTGCCACGGATGCCGCCCCATCGCATGGTTCGCCGCTGCCTGCCGGATGCGCGGAAACAGATCAAGGCGCAGATCGTCTAATTTGGCATAGGGATAGATTTTCTTCTCAGTAAAGATATTCTGCTTGCGAATATACATAGCGGCGATCATCCCGGTCGCCGTTACTTTTACATCGGCATCATCCACCCGGTCATAGACGGTCTTTTTATAACTGTGAACCTCGGAGCTGGGCGGCACATGAATATGAATGACAGTATGCCCCTCAAACCGCAACAGCTCCGGGTCAAGATAAACCGTGGGATGAAAAAGTGCGTCATTGCTGATAACACTGATGAAGTTTTTGATCATATCCGGCGCGGCTTTTTCCGGCACACCGACCACCGTACCATCATCCAATACACCCAGGAACAAATCGCCGCCGAAACGGTTCAGGAAAGAGCAGACGCTTTCATAAGTGTCATGCTCGACTCCATTCCCGCAGCGTTTGAACTCTACTGCTACCGTCTCTCCGACAGAGAGAATGGACCGAAATGTTTCGCTATTCAATCGTCTGTACTCCCTTCTTGTTACCTTGCAAAATTTATCAGCAGGATTATTCTGCGTTTTCTTAACTCCGCCAGCCTGTATTCTATTTAACCCTGCCTACTTCTTCCCCATAATATTTCTGGAATCCGCCAGCACCTCATAGAGCTTACTGTCCGAGGCGGTCTGCATCTTGCGATAGTTGACCTTTACGCCATCATCCAGATCCAGTTCAATGCGGCTCAGGGCCAGATGGCTGATTTTTTCGTCATATTCCCGGCACTCCTTGAGCTGCTTTTGCAGCTTTTCTCTGCGCTTGGCGGAAGCGGCGACCTCACGGGGATTTTTGCTGTGTTCGATCATGTCCTGCATCCGATCGATCTCGTTCTCATAGACCCGCTGCATCCGGTGGAGGTAGTCAATGCGCACGTTGCCGATAGTGTCCGGCGTGTAGCGGTGCAGATAAATCAGCGCCTTGAACCCGTTCTGCTTGCCGCTGTCGAACAGCCAGTAGATGGGACGCTTCTGGTAAATTTTGCAATGGTCGGCAAAGAAGTCCTTCAGGAAGTAATTCCGAATGACCTCCCGGGAAGTCGCACCTTTGTTTCCCAGAGCCTTGGCAATGAAATCCAGATTTTCCTCCAGCGTGTCCGGGCCGTAGACCTTTTTCAGCCAGACGCACAGCAGGGTGACGATATCATCCTCCAGATATTCCTCATCGGTGATGGGGAGGATACCATCGGCATCGGGGAGAAACGTGCTGTACTTGGCTGCGTCCCACTCGCCCCCGGCGTAGGCCAGACCGTCCGCATCCAGGGAGTACCGCCCGAACATACAGCCTACGGCGTAGGAAATCAGACTGCGGATGTCTCGCCCTAAATCTGCCTTGCGGACGGTCACGTCCTTGTTCTCCACCTCCGGCGTCAGCTCGTCCTGCAAGCCGTAAATGTCGATGAAAATGCGGTTCAGCTCCTCTTCGTTGGCCTTGAGCTGGGTGAAGCGGTCATCGCATTCCGCTTCCCACGCTACAAACGCCTCCGCAACGGTGGACACACCCCGCACCAGCGGGTGCCGCTTGAAGTCCCAGGAAGTCTCGAAGGCGTCCCAGTCGTACCGTGAAAGAGAAATGTTATCCCATACATATTTTGTGACATGTTTGCTATCCTCTGTTACAACTACAGGTATTGTTTTAATATGCCCCACTTCATAGTTTAGTGTAGGCGAAACAAATTGGGCAAATGCACCTGTTACTTTGCTGTTCAAAAGTGCTAACACATAGAGTCTAAGACTATCATCAACAAACGCACAGTAACCTCCCGATCCAAATAATGCGCCCTTTTCCTGCCAACGAATAGAAAAACCACCAGAGGTTAAAGCGGACCAAGTTAGACCTTCCTGAAAATAGAACTGCGTATTTTGAATCGTTCTGGAAGAACACTTATATATTGAAATAGCAAAGTCCTTGATTTCTTTTCCATCATTTTCGTAGTTGATTACCCATTCGAGATTTCCATACCATCTCCTAAAGCTACCGCCCTTGCTCATTGGAAACCATTTTTTGTCTTTTTGACATCTTCTTTGTAGGCTACCTTTGTTAATATCAATTTCATGCCATAACTTCAGAAATCTATCATTATCTGAAGTTGCAAGCCCATGTCTCGGTTGGGCAACACTGTCCATATTAGGGTTCTGGTATGTAAGGAGTGCCTTTTGAGATGCCCAATACGCCACCGGCGCACCGGGGATTTTGGAGAAGTTGTCTGCGCTTTGCTCATAGTAATAGCCGCAATCGTGGTTTGCAATGGCTTCCAGTGTTTTCTGCCGCTGTACTTCCATGCCTCCGCGAAAATCGGTCAGCCGGAAATAGCACCCCCGCTTATTGACATGGCAGTTGCTGAAAACAAAGGTGCAAACAGGCACAGTTGCTTCCTCAAAAGCCGAATATTCAAACTGGATGAGTGTTTCAATTGTTTTCTGCTCAAAAAGCAGTTTTCGCCACTTTTCATAGGACTGAATAAACATCCAAACATAAGGCGAGAAAAAGCCCAGTTTTCCCGTTGGCAGAGCCAGTTGACTGCAACGAACGAAAAACGCCGAAAAATAATCAGACTTGTAATCGGCATAGTTCTTTTTGATGAAGTCAGATAGCTTGCCATTCATGTTGCTTGCACCCATATACGGCGGATTTGTCACCACCACATGATATTTCTGGGCCAGGAGACAGCGGTAATTCCAGGCATTCAGCCGCTGTTCGTAGTCTGCAAACTCAAACACCGTCTGCGGGTCCTCTGGCATTTCTCCAGGGTCGTCCACCATGACCAGAGACCCGAAGTTCTCCCCCTCCTCGTCGCCCGTGGTGCTGTAGACCATAGGCTGAAGGTTGCGGGAGAAAAACCGCCGGTCATACTGCCGGGCCTTCATCATCATGGAGAAATATGCCATCTGCGTGGCGCGCTTGTCGATGTCCAACCCGTAGAGGTTATGCTGCACGATGCTCTGGGCCGCATCCCGCTGGGAATAGCCCTGACTCTCGTAGATCTGCATCAGCACATCGAACAAATAACACAGGATATGCCCGCTGCCCATGCAGGGGTCGATGCACTTAATGTCCTCCGGGTTCAGGGCAGCGTACTCTTTGCGGATCTCCGCAAGCTGGGCCTGTACAGTGGGTTCCTGCTCCGCCTCGTCCAGGTAGTAGTTCCAATTCGTTTTCAGCTCGTCATTGGGGTGTCCCTCCACCCACAGACGACCCAAACTGTTTTCCACCATATAACGGACAATCCAGTCCGGGGTAAAGAGCTGGGTGGCGGCAGGAATCTCCTCTTTTTTGATTTTCTGCCCGGAGGGCCTGCCAAACACCGCGTCTTTGGGTTCCGTGTTCCAATACTGGTACAGCCAGCCGATGATTTCCACCTGCCCGCCCTTTTCGATGTTGAAATCATCCTCGTCAATGTCGTGGGTCAGGCGATAGACCACGCCGTCCTGATCGACTACAGACACGCTGAGCAAAAGCTCGGTATAGTCGTTGGTCTTCTCGAACAATCCGGGCAAAATCTCATTCAAGGTATTGCACTGCTTAATGAACAGCAGCCGGAACAATTCATCAATCTGATTGTCCCGTTTGAACCCCATGACCATCTGCTCCTCGTCTGCGGAGAAAGACAGTTCCGCGCCGAAAGGAGTCGTCACCAAATCCGGCTCTAACTTGCCGGAGTCAGAGGACAGCACACGGATGTGGGAGGGGAGGTAGTCGTTGACCTCCATAAACCGAATGGCGATAAGGCGGTTGAACCAGGTGTAGGCAACTTCCTCCACGATGTACTTGTAGGCGGTCTCGTAGTCGGATTTTCGCTTTTTCTCACGGATGGCCTCCACCAGCTTGCGGCGCTGGCTGACGGCCTCGCCGCTGATGGAATAGGGTGACCCTGTGCCGATGTCGTAGAACTCCGTATCCTTGGTGGACTGCGGAAGCGGGGGCTGAACACCGCTTTCCGTAATCCCCAGCAGTCCGGCGCGGTAACGGATATCGTCAATGAGCTTGTTCCGCGCCCATACAGAGAAATTCTTGATTGCTGTTTTGTTCATAGTATGATCCCCTTAAAACTCGACATTTACAATCGTGTCAGTATCCAACTGCGCTGTCAGCTTCTTCCTCAGTTCCGCCAGGTACTTGTCCACATCCTCCACGCTCTCCAGCCGCCAAGATGCCGTGCCGGTCATCTGCTTGATGGGAACTCGCTTGGTCTTGCGCACTTTGTAGGCAGCGGGTGGCTCCGCCACAGCGGGGGGTGCTTCCAATCCAGCCTTCTCCGCCTGCTCACGGGCCTGCTTTGCCGCCGCTTCCGCTTTCTTTTGTGCAATCTGCGCATCCAGTGCGTCCATCTCACCCAGCAGGCGAAGTTTCAGGGCATCGGCTTTATCGCCAAAGCTTCGCAAAGTTGAGACATTGTTGCAATGCTCCGCACCGTCCCGGATTTCCCGAAACTGCTCAAAATAGTGGCTTCGCCTCTGCGCTTCATACTCTTTCCCAGAGAGAGCGTCAAGGACGCGTTTCCTGGCCTGGTCAATGGAATCCAGCACCGGCGCCTGTTCGACTTCCAGCACTTTCACATAGGCGGCCATGAACTGGTCGCGCAGTCCGGGCAGTTTGGGAATATTGCCATAGGGCTTGTCCTGCCGAACGATGGAGCGCATCTGCGCCACAATATCCTCCAGCACGGAGTCCACAATATAGGTCTTGCTGTCATCGTAGATTGCCAGCATATCCAGCGCCCGCATAAAGATCTGCTGCTGTTCTCTGGCAAAGAACGCTTTCACTGGGTCATAATCCTCTGCAAAATCCATAAAGTCATCACGCATCTTTGACACAGTAGTGAAAAGCTCCATCGCGGACTGGATCTGGATCACTGCCAGCATCAGCTTTTTGCCAGCCGCCAGAACCTTCTTGCCGGGGTACTGGTACTGCTTGTAGTAGACCTCCAGCTTTTCAATCTCATTATAAGTGTTCTGGGCATACCGCTGGAAATTCGCCATGATGGTGTCCTCATCCTCGGCGGAACCTGCGGTATGGAACACCTCTTTCATCACATCCCGGACAGCTTTCTTGTCCTTATCGGAAACCCGGACGCGCTCCTCCATCAGCAGCTTCTCCACAAAGGCTTTTTTGGTGATAAAGCTGATGATCTCCTCGTCGGACTTGTTATTGAGGCTGACTGCCGCGCCGTTCACGGTAAACGCCACATCGCCGCGCTTGAACAAGCGGGCAACGAGCCAGTGAATGTCATCCTCCACATAGCCGTAGGGGGCTTTCATAAAGCGGTCCTTTACCGTTTTCATGGAAGTTTTCATATGGCTGCGGGAGTTCATGGCGATGAAACCCTGCAATTCGTCCAGAGCGTGGCTATTGGGTTCTGTGCCACCTTCCAGTGCAAGGGAAAGCTGATTTGTGCTGCGGAACATCTTGCGGATATCCGTCTCACTCATCGCCGTGTCGATATAGGAGAGCTTATGATAAACGGTCTGCACCAGCCGCCCAATGGCCTCATTGATCCGTCCCGTCACTTCCTTCGTGGAAAGGCGGGCGATATCCCCGTTCACATAGATACTTGCCTCTTTCAAAGCCTCGGTCAGATACAGCTTTGCGTTGTCATACCGCTCCCGCATCTCCATGCGCTTGGCTTCTTTGATGGACTCATACTTTGTAAGCTGGAAGGTCCCCGGTTTTCTCAAAAAACGCTCGATTTTCAAGTACACCTGCATTTCCGTCAGGAACTCGTCATCGTTGGGGAGAACGACAAGAACCTCCTTGCCCTGCCCGGACATCATGCGCAGGGTCGTGTCATCCATGCCGCCGTCATACCACGGGGTCAGGATACGCAGACCAGTATCATAGCTCTGTGCAGCTTTATAGGGGCGGTCATCCACCGCTTGATTGAACGAGAAACCATAGCGTCCATTGAACGCGGGATAGCGATAACGTTTGTCCTTACAGATGTCCTCAAAAATCATTTCCGCAATCTTGGTGATGACCTCCGGCATTTCCACATTCTCTTTTTCAATTTCGTTGTTGATCTCCTGTTCCTCGTCCGTCAGGAATACATACAGGCTGCCGTTCTTCTGAACCAGCATTTGGCGGGTCAAGACTTTCAACGCATCCTCGACCCTGCCTTTCAATTCAATGCGGTCATCATCGATATTCTCCACCATCAGGCTGGTGATATTGTCGATATTTGCCTCGATCTCCAGCACATACTTGATCATAAACAGAGTTTTCAGGACATTGACGGCAAACACATCGCGGTCTTTCTGCTCCGGGTTGATATAACTGTTGTTGTATGCCCGGATGATGACGCCCCTATGGCTGTGATCAAGGAAATTTTCCAGTGCGTCATAGAAACGGTGGAACGGCACAATCACGCCAATCTCCTTCGTCTTTAGACCAGAGGCGGACTCCTTAAACAGTGCAAGCATGGATCGTTCGCCCTCGGAGAGGTGTTTGCCGGAAGCGCCGTGGGTACGGATGGACGTAAGGACACTGGCCAGGAGGTTGAACTGATACGGCACAAACGGGTAGACCTCCGCAAAGTCCTGTGCACCTACATACAGTTTTTTCTCAACCCCGTCATTGAACACGATCAGATTCTTGATGACGGTCGTCTTTTGCTCGAACAAAAGACGGAGCGTTTCCGCCGCTGCGGCCGTTTTGTCAAGAATCCTTTTCTTGATAACGGCATCCACATTGGCGGAGGACAGGGACAGGCGCGTATCAAAGCGGCCCTGGATCTTGGAGAAATCCCGTCCCTTCACCCTCGTGACGGAATCAATATCCTGCTGGCTCGTCACAACGATCCAGGCGCGCCCCTGGCACTCGCGTCCAAGGTCCTCAGTAACCGTCTGCAGGTTCAACATGAGGTTGCTGTCCTCGCCGATGTACTGGCCGATTTCATCCACAAGAAAAACAATGTGCTGGTCCTTGCCCTTGCTGTCCAGATAGGCACGAACGCGCTTTGCAAAATCGTCAATGCTGATGGTGTAGGGTTCCGCCGCTTTCTCGCACCAGTTGCGGGCGGCGGCCTCGCTCATAAATCCCATAGACGCAAGCGCATCCACAACGCTGTCCTGAATAAAGTCAAAGTCCTGGCGCGATTCTTCCCAGGGAGAGCCGTACTCGTCCTCAAACGCTGCTTTGAAATCCTCGTAGCGTCCATCCACGGTCAGCTTGCGCTCCAGATCCGCCACATGGGGCATGGAACCGCAAAAGCCCAGTTTCTCGTTGAACACCCTCAGGAACACATTCACGATGGCATCCTTGTTTTGCTTTCCATTGGACTCGCTCTTGGAATCGATGTTGAACAGGATAACATCCGCAGGTGTCTCAGCCGCAAGGCGCATGTCGGCCAGCACCATCGGGTCATGGATCTTCTGATCCTCCACAAAGTAGTCAAGCGCAGTTTTATTGCCAACGCGCTTGTTCCCCAGGATGTAGGAGAGAATTTTCAGAAAGTGAGATTTACCACTCCCGAAAAAACCGGAAATCCATACTCCCATTTTCGGAGTCGTTCCCGCAATCCCCTTCTTATATGCCGCAAAGAAATCCCGGAAATGCTTTTCCAGTTCCCGCGTGACAACATATTCCTCCAACTCCTGCGATACATTCGTGTCATCACCCTGGCCCACGATGATGACGCCCTGAATTTCACGATCTATCTTTTTCGCAAATAGTTCTTGAAGCTGCATAACCGTACCTCCACTATTTCACAAGCCGGAACGCCCGGTAGTAGTTATCGTCCTTAATCTCATTGAACAGAATCAGTTCCTGCTCATTGTAGGTTCCCGGAAAGAACATCACCACGGGGACACGCACAAACGCCTGATGCAGATTGTTCAGAACCTTGTGCGACCGCAGGATGGGATAGCACTTGCCAATGCCGACAAGGAACACAACTGCATTCTCCGGCGTGTGGTCTTTTATGTACCGGACAATCAGGCTGTCATCATCGTTCACCTTTAAGGAGTTGTTGACCGCCTTTACAATACGACTGATCCCTGCTTTGCGCTCAAAGCCATAGCACTTGTCCATAAAGCCTCTCTGCTCAAGGAAGTCTATGATAATGTCATACAGGTCGAACACGACAAGCTCAAATCCGTCTGTTCCGCCCTGGTTTTTATTTTTCAGATATGCAATACGTTCCCGCACCTCTAATTCCCTCTCAGGGGGATAATCGAAAACCCAGTAGTTGACCTCGTTGGCTCTGCCAATGCTCTGTCGGAAAGACGGCTTTCGGATTGCGGTCTCCATCTCATTAAGCCGTGCTGTCAAATCTGCCATTATCTCACCCCCGTCAAAGCGTTTATGAAGATTTCCATTCCATGCCCTTCAAGCCATTGGTAACACTCCGGCGTGAGGATGGGCTTGAAAATCCTACGGGCATTTTTCGACTTATCAATCACTCCTGCTTCATATAACATCGTGCGGTAGCATCGCCCGAGCCTGTTCAGGGTGATATCTGTCCACCCGGCTACCTTTTCGCTCTGGATCTGCTTGTTCTTAAAAAAAACGCGCACATCGCTGTCGGGAAGCTCATTTGTACCGATTATCATTTTTTCACGGATGACTTCGTAGTGCGCTCGTAAGCGGAGCCCATTTGTTCCGCGCGGGCTTGTTTGTAATCTATCTTTAGCAAGATAGTAGGTTCAATGTGAGGGCTTCGTTTGAAGCCTAATTCCTA
>CAJTGF010000078.1 GCA_910575585.1 Clostridiaceae bacterium | reverse complement strand
GGCTTTATCATTGGCTATTACAAAGAAAATCAGTTTTATCCCAATTATGATGAGATTGCGGAGGCGATAAATCGGACAAAATCAACCGTGCATACTCACATGAGAAGGCTGGAGGATGAGGGCGTTATTATTCGAAAGGCGGACCATTCATCACAATACAGGTTGATAAATATGGGTTTTATCTGTAAAAATGAGGGAGGATGATCGATACGGCAGAAAAAATAAGGACCCCGGCGCAACAGTTAGAGGAGTTCCTGAACTTCATTGACCAGTGCTACGAGGATTACCGGTATGCCTACGAGGCGGTCAACGAGGAGGACAAGCGACTCCAGGATCTTGTCCATGAGATTGAGTTTGCCCCGGACAAAGCGGAGAGAAACCGTGTGGCCACAAAGCTGCAGAACAGCCGGAAAGAGCGCAGGCGGAATAAGGATATTGTGAAACTGAACGAACTGGTGGTGAAAATCTTTGACGAAAAAGCCAATCGGGATACACTGAACAGAATGCGTCAGCTCCTGAGCCGTCAGCGAAAGGAGGAGGAGTATCTGTTCGGGGACCGGGTGTACAAGCCGCGGGTGAAATGAATGGGAGAAGGGAGGAGATAGGCATTGGACAAAGAGATACTGGTCCAGTACTGCGAGATGAAAGAAGAAATCAGAGACCTGCGTGAACGAATCCGGAAGCTGGACAAGTTTCTGGAAAATCCCCCCTTGGTGGCGGATATTGTGAAAGGGACAAGGAGGGACGGAACGATAGGCTCGATCAAAGTCACAGGGATCCCGGAGCCAGAGTACATCCGTAAGCATAGTATACGAGAACGGTACAGACAGCTTTTAGAGGCAAAAGAGGCAGAGCTCCTGGAGCTGATGATTCAGGTGGAAGAGTTTATCCAGTCCATACCCAAAAGCGAGCTGCGGGTTATGTTCCGGCTATATTACATAGACGGCCTGACCTGGTATCAGGTGGCATACCGAATGAACCGGATGTATCAAAACCGGCGGCTCCTCTTTACGGAGGACAGCTGCAAGCAGAGGCATAAAAGATTTTTCGATAATTTATAAAAATGTCACGCCATGTCACGTCAAAAAAGGGTAGTATGATATTGCGTTGTAGTGGACAACAAGATAATTTCCATCATCAGTATCTCCTTGCGGCTGTCAGGTTTCACAGCCTGGCAGCTGATTTGGTTAGGCGGCCACCGGCAGAAGTGCGAAGGCCGTTCCCCCAATATGTTTTTTCGAAAGGCATCCTGTAGAAATATGGGGTGTTTTTATATATTATTGAATAATACCTCCAGTTAATGTTAAAACTGTCATTAGATACTAAAACGTATAATTGACATTAGATACAGAAGGAGGTATAATGAAAAAAAGGAAAAAAGGGGGAAAAATTGTGCAAGAATTATTTGATAGATATGATAGAATTTTATCTGGTGAATTGAAAAAAATAGATATACCAGGAAACAAAGAGTTTAAAACATATGCTGTAACAAATTTTAGAGGTGGAATAGGAAAAACAACGCTTTCATTCAATTTGGCATATGCGATGTGTCAAAAATATATGACTTTGTTTTTGGACATGTGTCCGCAGCAAAATTTTACATCACTATTATTGAACTGTACAAAACCATATATGGGAAATTCAATATATGACGCTTTAATGGAGAAAATGATGGGTGCTGCATGGCAGATGGAAGATAAAAAACTATCTTTACGAGTTCAGGATTCCAATAGTGAATTTCGAAATGGAGAAACATGTTATTTTATCCCAGGTAGTAGTAGATTATTCCTTTTTCCGAGTCAGTTTTATTCACGTTTAAATGAGTATTTAGGAATGACCTCTTCTGGGAATGGCGAAAAGCCAGTAAGCGTTTTGTTAAAAATTCTAAAAAATATAATTGAGGAACAGGTAACAGAGACAAAAACAGAGAAGGTATTGATAGATACAAGCCCTTTTTTTGCGGGAGGAACACATTTAGCTTGGGCCGCATCAGATGCCTTGATCATTCCTGTAAGAGTTGATGAACAATCCATATATTCTCTTGAGCTTACATTGGAAATGCTTTATAATCCTAACAGTGATTTTAATATATGGAGAGAAAGAGCGGGAATAGAAGAGAAACCAACAGTCCAAGCAATTATCATGACACACTGTGGGTGGAATAGACAAGCTGATCACCAAATAGACAGCGCTTCACGTATGTATATAGAGAGGGCGGTGGATATTTCGATAAGATATAAAGAGGTTTTTACTACCCCTAATGTAGTAGATCATTTTGCCTTATTATCAGATTTTCATAGTTCAGGAAGGATTAGCGGATCTAAAGCCATTCCAATCAATAATTTAATTGAAGGGAGGCAGCACAGAATAGAGGGGAGAAAAGTTGAGGTAAATAGAAGCGTTAATCGCTATAAGAAAGAGTTGGAATATGCATTTAATTTAATTAATTGCTAATTGTTCAGTGAATAAGTAAGAATGAAGAGGAACCTCTGGTTGCCTCTTTTTCTTTCCCCAAAACCACGAAAAGGAAGGTGAGGTGATGGCCAACAATGAAAACTTAATCCCTTTCAGCAAACGAAGCAAGAACGAAGCAAGAGAATACGGCAAAAAAGGCGGGAAAGCATCCGGAGCTGCCAGGCGTAAAAAAGCAGACTTCCGGAAGACTTTGAACGCTCTGCTCACGGCAGAAATAGACAGTGAAGAATGGACGCCCTTTCTTGAATCCCTTGGTCTGGACAGCACCGTGGAAGCGGCGGTCAATGCGGCCATGATCCGTGAGGCACTGTCAGGCAATGTTAAAGCCTACATTGCCATCCGTGACACCCTGGGGCAAACCACAAAGTCGGAGGAGGATCTGGAGGAGCAGAAAGCGCGGACAGCGGCGGTAAAAGCCAGGATGGGACCATCAGATGACGAGGAGGAAGTCCAGGACGACGGTTTCATGGATGCATTAAAGAACAGCGGAGACTGGGAGGGATGGAAGCCAGAGGATGAAGAAGAAACGACCAGTATTTAAATTCAAGCCGTTTTCCAGACGGCAGCGCCAGGTCATGAACTGGTGGATGGACAATTCCCCAGTGCGCGACTGCAACGGTATCATAGCGGACGGAGCGATCCGTTCCGGAAAGACCGTGGCCATGTCCCTGGGGTTTGTATTCTGGGCCATGGAGACATTTGAGGGGCAGAACTTCATCATGGCCGGAAAGACCATAGGATCCTTTAAACGGAACGTGCTTTCAAACCTTAAGCTGATGCTGACAAGCCGCGGATACCACTGGAAGCACCACGTATCCGAAAACATGCTGGAAGTGACCCGCAAGGGCCGGACAAATTACTTTCATATGTTTGGTGGCAGGGATGAATCCTCCCAGGATCTGGTGCAGGGAATCACGGCGGCGGGATGTTTTTTAGATGAGGTTGCCCTGATGCCGGAATCATTCGTCAATCAGGTCACGGGGCGCTGTTCTGTGGAAGGCAGAAAGATGTGGTTTAACTGTAATCCCGCAGGCCCCATGCATTGGTTCAAAACAGGATGGATCGACAACAGAAAGAAGAAAAAACTGGTTTATCTGCACTTTACCATGGATGATAACCTAAGCCTTAGCGAAGCGATCAAAGCGGACTACCGCAGCATGTACGCCGGCGTATTCTTCCTTCGCTACATCAAGGGGCTGTGGGCTGTGGCCGAAGGCCTGATCTATACCATGTGTACGGACAAAAATTACTATGAGGATGAGGAACGGCCCATTGCCCTGAAATCCATCAGTCAAAAGTATATCACTGTGGACTATGGCACCAGCAATCCCTGTGTATTCCTGGAAATCTGGGATGACGGAGAGACAGTATGGGCGGACAGGGAGTACCGCTGGGACAGCCGGTCAGAGGAGGCCAGGCAGACCGGGAATCCTCAGAAGACGGACGCCCAGTACGCGGACGACATGGAGGAGTTTATGGGACGGGAGCCAGAGGATCAATGCCCCATTGTGGTGGATCCTTCGGCGGCGTCATTCATTGCCGAACTCCAAAAGAGGGGCTTTTATGTGATACCGGCTGACAATGAGGTGCTGGATGGGATAAGAGCCACGGCCACATTGCTGGCCCAGGATTATTTGAAGATAAATAAAAACTGCAAAGGGCTGCGGTCAGAGATGCGGTCTTATGTGTGGGATGATAAGGCTGCGCAGAGAGGGGAAGAAAAGCCAGTGAAACAGTTAGACCATGGGCCGGATGCCCTTCGATACTACATAAAAACCATATTGCCGAGTTGGAGGATAGGGATCCTATGAGTAATAAACGAAACACCCGCCGCAAGAGAGCGGACACAACACGAACAGAGCAGGCGTCCATTCAGACTATGGACGCTTTTTCTAATCCCGCGGCAAGGATTGGATTCGGGACTATGGACCTTTTGCAGGCTACAGAATATCCCCTCACCCGTCTCACCCAGAACTATCAGCTTCTTACCAGTCTGTATCGGGATAACTGGATCGTTCAGAACATAATTGCCACGATCCCTAACGACATGGTGCGCAAATGGTATGAGATCAAGTCCGGCATCCCGCCAGAATATATGGACCGGATGCGCAGATTGGAAAGGCAGACGCAAATAAGACATAAGCTTCTCCTGGGGATGTACTGGGGGCGGCTTTACGGAGGGGCGGCAGGGGTGATCCTGATCAAGGGACAGAACGATTTGAGTCAGCCTTTGGATCTTGATACAGTCATGCCCGAAAGCTTTCTGGGGCTGCAGATTCTTGACCGATGGAACGGTATCTATCCGGAAAGTGAGCTTGTGACAGACCCGGAGGACCGGGACTTTGGACTGCCTGCCTACTACACCATCCAGGACAATGAAACAGGGCGGTTGACTGCCAGAGTGCATCACAGCAGGATCATCCGGTTCATTGGGCGGGAGCTGCCCTGGATGGAGCAGGTCACGGAGCTGTACTGGGGAGAGTCGGAGATTGAAGCGATTTATAACGAGGTGGTCCGCAGGGATAACGTGGCGGCCAATATCGCTGCGCTGACCTTCCGGGCAAATATCAGTTACATGGAGACCAATGGCCTTGACCAGCTGCTTGGCACGGCCAATACAGAGATGCAGCGCCGTTTCTACAACATGATGGCAGCGCAGTCCATTATGGAGAGTAATTTCGGCACCCGGATCATCAATAAGGGGGATGCTATCCACAACACCCAGTACACTTTTACCGGGCTGTCAGACGTATATGACCGCATCATGATGGACGTTGCCGGAGCGGCCCGAACACCAGTCACCAAGCTGTTTGGCCGCTCTCCGGCTGGGATGAACGCCACCGGGGAGGCGGATATGCGGAATTATTATGATTACATAGACGGCTTGCGGGAGACAGAGCTTCGAAGCATTATTGAGCGTCTGCTACCGGTCATGGCATTATCCGCATGGGGAGAAATCCCTGACGATATGGACATAGATTTCCCGCCGATGCAGACACCGGACGCCAAAGAACTGGCCGAGATCGCGGACCATAAGACCAACGCTGTTCTGGCAGTCTATCAAAACGACCTCATTGATTCCGCCACGGCCCAGAGGGAGCTGCAGGCCATGGCAGATGAGACCGGGATGTACAGCAAGATCTCCGACGAGAGCATTGAGGCCGGAAAGGGGCAGACGTACACCAAAAGCCGTATGATGGCAGATCCCATGGCGGGGCTTACTCTGTCAGAGATGTCGGGTGAGGAGGAAGCCGGATGGCAAGACTGATAAGGCCGCCAAAGTCATCGGACGTTACCGCCTTTATGCGGATGCTGTTTTTAAAGACGGAGCAGGAATTGATTAACGAAATAAAGCGCAAACGGAAAAAGGAGCTGATTGACTATGCGGAAGTTGCTTCTCTGGAACGGGTGCAGCGCATCCTGCAGGATATGATGGACGAGTCCTGGTCTTATGTGCCGGCCATGATTGAGACTATCTTTTATCACTCCGAAAAACACGCTAATGGATACCGCAACGCCAGGACTCTAACAAGTACACAGACAGCCATCGTTCAGCAGTTAAGCAATAATCTGCTGGGAGAGATCATGGAAGCGTCTGACACTGCCTATAAGAGCGTAAAGGACATGTACACGATAGGCCGTCTGGAGAAGGATCCTTTTCGGGAGGCCGCGCTAAAAGAGACGTTAAGCCAGCAGGCTGCGGGGAGCAGTTGGACCAAGGCAAGCGTTAAGATGGTCGGGGAGATGGAGAACCAGGGGGTTACCGCGTTTGTGGATAAAGCAGGGAGGCAGTGGAGCCTGTCCAGCTATGGAAATATGGCTGTGAGGACCACGGCAAGGCAGGCACAGGTGGCGGCCATGCTTACCGCGGATGATTATGATCTGTGGCAGATCGTTAAGATCGGCAGCACCTGTCCCGTCTGCGCCGCATTGGAGGGACGGGTGTACTCAAAAAGCGGGACGAATCCTGATTATCCTCCATTATCCCTTGCCTTTGGAAAGATTGATCCCGCTGGGGGAGGGGATCTGACAAACACCTATATGAACATCCACCCAAACTGTCTCCATTCGTTTGTTAAGTATACCACCATGGGGAAGACAGAAAAACAGATTCAGAAGGATAAGGATTTCTCAAACCCAGAGAAAAATCCTCTGAATCGTGATCCACGTACCAAGAAACAAATAGCAGCATATCGGGAGAAGGAAAGGGCGAGACAGAGGTATCTGCGGGATAAGAGACAGCATAGGGAATATCGTTCTATATTGGGGGATGAAGTCCCGAAAGACTTTGCAAAGTTTCAGGAGATGAAGTATAATAATCCTAGAAAGTGGAATTCTTTAAAGCTGTCTTTCAGAAGAAAAAATAATTTAAATACGGGTTTTTCAAGCCTGCAGGAACCGTTACAGCTGAAACATGTGAAACAGGTTCTATCAGAAATGGGGATCAGTTATGGCGATGCGAAAGTAAAGATCATCAGGAACCCGGATTTGATAGGCGGAGGCTTTTTTGGATGGACGAATCCCAATGGAAAAGAAATCCAGCTGTATCCAGATTGCTTTATTTCGCGGGAGGAATTGGTAAAAACTTTAGGACATGAAAGAGTCCATTTAGAGCAGCTGAAATTATGGGGACCTGCGAAAACGAATGAGGAGGCAGTTTTCTATGAAAAGGGCCCAAGATTTTCAGAAGAGTATTGGTGGAGTGAATATAGGAGGAAAACCAACTATGATGGCAAAAGATCCGGTTAAATACGCGCTTTTGTTAGAGCAGGTGTATAGAGGTGAGAGCGTGACATGCCCAGAGTGTAAGGAAGCAGGATTGCAGCATCATTTCTATGCGTCAAGAAAAGACAGGACAGGATTTGCTCAATTCCATTGCCCGCATTGCGATACGGATGCCCATTTGTGCAGGGTAAAATTTCCGGATGGGGTTTTAACAGAAGATATATAAAGATCCAATGTTGTTATTAAAGATCAGGAGGTAAACACATGGCCAAGGATGATTACTTTGTAATCGTATACCGGATATTGACGTATCTGTATGAATGCTTTAAGCAAGGAGAGTCCCCTGATATCAGCCTGTTCGGTTCAGATGCCCTTGGGATTAATAATGGGTATTGGGGAAACATTATGGAAAGTCTGTCATCCGAAGGATACATCAAGGGAATTTCTGTATTACCTCGGATGGGAGGAGGATTCGGGATTAAGCTATTGGAATTGAGGATCACACAAAAAGGCATCGAATTTTTGCAGGATAATTCTATCATGGCAAAAGCTAAAAACGTCTTGAAATCGTTTAAAGAAACAATTCCAGGATTATAGGCCGCTGGTTATTGGACTGGCGGCATTTTTATATCCATGATTCAAGGGAAGGAGAAGATTAATGCTTGCCTACTATGGTTATACCATAAGTCCGAACCAATTAGAAACTGGCGAGGGCTTTTTGATTTGCCGCAACGTTCCTATAGCACGTACTGGAGAGCAGGAATACCTTGGAAGGGAGTTGGGGCTGACGGGAGCGGACTCTGACAGCCTGATAACGGTCAGGCGTTCTCCAGATGAGGTGTTTTCGGATGCGGCCCTGGCATCCTTTGAGGGAAAGCCGGCTACCAATGACCACCCCCCTGATCTCATTGGGCCGGATGATGTAGCTATCTATGAAAAGGGCCATGCCCAGAACATCCGGCGGGGAGCAGGGGAGTGGGCCGATTATGTCCTGGCTGATCTGCATATTCATGACAGGGGGCTGATTGACGCTATCCAGAATGGAAAGAGGGAGATCTCCTGCGGGTATGAGTGTGAGTATGTAAAAAACGAGGATGGGACGTACAGCCAGAAAAATATCAGAGGCAATCATGTGGCAGTCGTGGAACGGGGAAGAGCTGGGAAGCGGGCTGCCATTTTAGATTCAGCAAATAAAGAACAGGCCGAAAAAAGGCCGGAAAGGAAAGCAATGAAGAAAAAAGGATTGTTTTTTAAACTCTTCGGGCAGGCGGTCAAAGACAAGAGCCCGGAAGAGATCGAGCGGCTGGCCATGGATGCGGCTGCGGCCTTTGACGAGGAGGGGGAAGCCCCAAAGAAAGAAGAGGCAGAAGAAAAACCGCCGGAGAAAAAGGAGGCAGAAGACGAATCTGCCATTGACGGGATCGTGGATAAGGTTCTTGCCAGGATCGCCGCAAAAGAAGCGGAAAAGAGCGCTAAAGATTCCCTGGATGCGGTTATCGAAGAGCTGACCAGGGATTCCGGGGAAAATACTCCCGGCGCGGAATCTGCGGATAAGGAAGCTTCCCGTGTGATCCCGGCGGAAGGGGAAAAGGAAGACAAGGGCAGCATGGATAAAGCGTTGGCTGCGGAGATCCTGAAAGCCATGAGACCGTCTGTGGCGGCCATCAAAGACGAGGCGCAGCGCAAGGCTGTGTCAGACGCTCTTATTAATTTAGTGACGGTACAGGACGGCAGGGACGACGTTGCTGCCATCTTAAGAATTAGCCAGAAAAATGCCAAGACAACGGCAGATAACCGGCCAAAAGCTATGGATACGGATGCCATCCAGGCTCTTTATGACAATCTGAATCCGCATAAAAGAAAGGAGACGAAGTGATATGAGAGGACAAGTGATAGGAAAGACCATGCCCCATGGATACGCGGGAAGCTACGCCCGGCAGCCGGACATGGTAGTGGACACCGCTCCCCTTGGAGGGACGGAATCGGTTGCTTTCGGCGCGCCCGTTATTATGGGGGCGAACGGAGCGGCGCAGGCATGGGCAGACGATTCCACAGCAGAGAGTTTCTGGGGAGCGGCAGTCAGGGAGGTAAAGTCCGCCATCAATTACATGGATCAGAACAAGGGTGAATACCGCCCTGGAGAAGCGATACCGGTGATGAAGCGGGGATGTGTAAATGTGATCTGCCAGTCAGGGACGCCGGCGCCTGGGGGAGCGGTATATGTCAGAACTAAGAAAAACGCGGCAAAACCAATGGCTGTCATAGGCGGTTTTGAGGCAGTGGCGGACGGTGAAAACAGTGTGGTATTAGCCAATGCCAAATGGAGAGGGGAAGCGGATGCCAATGGCGTCGCCGAACTGCGCATCCTGACCATCAACAACGCTTAAGGAGGAGAAAAACATGGCATTTAAAAATGTTGGTACTTTTGATATCGGTAAGGCGGCTACCCAGTCAGCCAGAAACGGCAATGGGGCAATGGTGAACATGGATGCCGCCGGTATTGCGTCCGGCCAGGCGTTTCTGTCTTCAGAGCTGGAGAAACGGGACATGCTGGTAAGGACCCCTCTTACCAGTTTTACCTACACCCGGGATATCCCCATCCGGGTAGGCGGCGGATGGGCGGAGTTTGTGTCTGCCATGCAGGTGGGATATGGAATCACAGGCGGATCTGGCGACAGTCTGATGCATTCAGGCGGGGCAAACGGCGTTCCCATGGTACAGGCGGATTTCTCCAAAGGGCTGTTTAAGACCCATATGGTAGCTGCGGGAACCAGAGTGATGTGGATTGATATGCAGAGGGGCAATATGACCGGCAGGAACATTGACAGCCTGCTCCGGGACGGGCTGCGGATGACTTACGACAAACATATGGAGCAGAACGCTTATACCGGGTTTGAGGTCTACAATACTACAGGCCTGATCAATAACCCGGACGCCACGGTGATGGAGGCGTCGTCCAATGGAGCGGCCGCAAGCCCCAGCACGAAATGGGCGGATAAGATCCCGGATCAGATTCTGCAGGATGTGAATGACGCCATACTGGAAACCTGGGCAAGATCGGAGTATGACCTGGATGCCGTACCAAACCACATCATCATGCCCTATGAGCAGTACAATTACATTGCTACGAAAAAGGTGACGGACCTGGCGGAAAAGACCATCCTGGCTTACCTTCTGGAAAACAATGTGGCTGGGAAGAATGGTTCCGATCTGGTCATCGGGGCGACATCCTGGTGCAAAGGGGCCGGGGACGCGGGGGAGGACCGTATGGCGGTGTACTGCAATAAGGAGAGGTATATGGCTATGGATGAACTGGTGCCTTTGACCAGGGCCATGACAAGCCCAAATACCGCGGATTTCTGCTATGACACGGCCTATGCCGCAAACCTGTCAGAAGTTCAGGTGTTCTATGAGCAGACCATCACCTACATGGATGGGATCTAAGGAGGGAGAGCTATGTTTATCGTATCAAAGAGAAATTACAGCGTAAGGCGGGCTGACGGTTCGTCTTTTTTGATCGGAAAAGACTATATCGGAAACATTCCCGATGATGTGGCTCAAAGCGGCCTTGTGCAGCGTGCGCTGAAAGCCGGCATGATCTTCTGTCCGCCGGGAACAAAGGATAAGCAGCTGGAGCAGGCAGACCAGGAGGCAAAGGAAAAGTCTGACGAGAATGATAAACGTCCGGACGCCAAATCCGAAGAAAAGGCCAATAAAGTTGATAAGGGATAGGAAGGTGATGGCAAATGTGGACCGGTGACTCTATAAATCCCGCCGTCCCGTTTTTCATGGAGGCCAGAGCGGCAGCCGCCAATGTGCCGCATCCAGGGGAGACGGGGGACTACACGGCGGAAATGTTCCAAAAAGATTTTCCGCAGTTTACAAAGAGGATCCCTCCTGAATCGGAGGAGGGAGAGGAGACAGTCATAAGTCTGGTGCCGGAGCAGATGCTTGACATGTTTATCACCCAGGCCAATGACAGCGTTCTTCCGTCCCGCTGGGGGAGCATGTGGCAGTATGCCTCCGGGCTTTATGTGGCCCATTTTGCGTCGCTGTATCTTAAGACCTATGCTCCCGGCTCTGACAGCGCGGCCCAGGCTGCCGGCAGCGCGGATCAGGTAGGGACCATAAAGTCCGCCACTATGGGGGACACGTCCATCAGCTATGATAACAGCGCCGTTACTGCCGGCACGGAAAAGTGGGGAGCCTGGAACGCTACCCAGTATGGATCCCAGCTTGTGACCATGGCCCGCATGGTGGGGATGGGAGGGATGTTTGTCATATGATCTTTAATAATCCGATTTTCAGTAACTGGTATACAGATACTGTGGATATTTATCGTGTTGTGGCGGTATCCCATGGGAACCTGGACAGGCAGGAACGGCAGAAAGTAAACGTCGCTCCAGTACCATGCCGGATTTATCATACGGAGAAGGGAGGGCCTAACATGACCAATACCGGAGCCAGGGAACGGTCCTCTGAAAAGCTGGGATGTGACTTGTCTGTGGATATTCAGGCAGGGGATGAGCTGCTTATTGTGCGGGGCGGTAATCTGGGATATGAGGGCAGACAGGAACGGTATTTTGCGGGCAGTCCCGTGCAGTACTATGACCCGGTTGGCGGTGCGCTCACCGGGCTGCAGCACAAAGAAGTGGGGCTATTGATGGATAATGTTATCGGGAGGTGACGGAAGTGTCGAGTTTTGGGAGTCAGATGCGGAAACGGCTGGCAGAGCTGAACCGGGCCGGCCAGAATGTCCCTAAGATTATGATGGAAGTGGCGGAAGGGGCGACCATAGAGGCCGTAAGGGTGGCGGTTGAAAATACACCGCCTAATGGCGGAGTGGATATCGCCGGGACCAATATGAGAAGCGGTGACATGGCGAATCACTGGCAGACAGACAGCCAAACGACGCCGGTTTACTCTGGCGGAACCGTGAAAACCCAGCTGAAAAACGACATGCAATACAGCAGCTATGTCAATGACGGCCATAGGGTGGATAAACATTTTGTCCCGGGGTTGATTGTTAATGGTGATCTGCTGGAAAAAAGTCTGGATGGCAGCGGCGGTATTATGGTGGGGACAAAAACGACTTATGTAAAAGGAAAATACATGAAGCAGAAAGCCATCGGAAAATATCGTACAGTTGTACGCAAGGAGCTGGACAAAAGGGTGAGGGAGGCGTTCAAATGATCTTTACTGCCGAAAACATCCTTGACAGTCTGGCGGGAGTTCTAAAGGACAGATATCCGGAGTATCCGGTATACGACAGCCCCAACCAGCAGGGGACGGCTTTTCCATGCTTTTTTATCTTCTTTATGCCGTCGGAGATAGACGCCCAGGTAGATGAACGTTTCATGCATGACTTAGGGATTGATATTGTATTTGTACAGCAGAGGAACATTGTCAACGGAAACGCGCAGATTCACGCCATTGCCCGGTATCTGGACGAGAACCTGGAGATGTTCCCGTATTCTGACGGGAGCGGGGAGACTGCCCTTGTCCATACCTATGAGAGGCAGTGGCAGAATGAGGATATGGGGCTTCACTATCAGTTTCACATCCGGCAGCGCGTGGCGGTTCCGAGAGACAAAGTATTTATGCAGGTTATGGAGGAGAATAACGCACATGTCAAAAACAAGTAAGGGAGCTGCCGCAGAGCAGCCAAAGGAAGAAAAGAAGTATCCCACCAGCAAGCTTTTGAAGAGCAAGCATCTGGCAGGTTACCAGAGGGATTTCGCGAAGGTGATACTGACAGAGCCGGAGTATACCATATCGGAAGCAAGAGCGGTGTTAGACAGGGTATTGAAAGGAGGTGACTGACCATGGCGGGAGGCACATGGACCAGCCAGAACAAGGTTCAGCCCGGCGTATACATCAACACCAAGTCCCAGGGCAATCTGCCCGTCAGCATAGGCGAGAAGGGCATTGTGGCCATTGCAAAACCCCTTTCCTGGGGACCATGCGGCGTGATCCAGGAGATCATCCCAGGCGAGGACTTAAGGCCGTATATCGGATATGATGTGACCAGTGAAAAATCCTTATTTCTCAATGAGATGATGAAAGGCAGCGACACCACACCGGGGCCGATCAAGATCCTGCTTTACCGCCCCACAGGAACCAAAGGGGCGAAAGCAGCGGCCACAGCCGGGGGATTAACTGCCACGGCATTATACGAGGGCGTCAGAGGCAATGACATCACGGTCATCGTATCGGAAGACCCGGATAACGAAGGAACGTTTGACGTGTCTACGGTGATAGACGGCATGATCGCGGATGCCCAGTCTGTAGGGGCGGTTTCCGAACTCATCTCCAACAGCTGGGTGGACTTCTCCGGATCCGGGGAATTTGAGGAAACCGTTGGGGTGCCGCTGACTGGAGGATTAGACCCTGTGGTCGCAAACGTTGATTACGCTAACTTTTTACAGGTCCTTGAACCATACCGGTTTGACATCCTGGTCTACGACGGAAAGGAAGCCACTATCATACAGGCGTTCGCCTCCTTTGTAAAGCGGGTGTCTGAAAATGTCGGGCAGAAATGCCAGGCGGTCATGGCAGAAGCCCAGGCCTGCAATACGGAGTGGGTAATCTCTGTCAATAACGGGGTGAAGCTGTTGGACGGCACTGTCCTAACTCCACAGCAGTGTACCTGGTGGCTGGGAGGGGCTCAGGCGGGAGCCCTTTACAACGACTCCCTGACCTATGCCAGATACCCCTATGCTACGGAGGTGGTCCCAAAGCTTACGGACACCCAGATCACCCAGGCCATCAAAAACGGTGAGATTGTGTTCATTGATAGCTTTGATACGGTGAAAGTCTGCACGGATATCAACACCTTTACCTCATACACTGTGGATAAAGGCCCGGAATACTCCAAAAACCGTGTCATGCGTGTCCTCAACCAGCTTTGCAACGACGTATACCGGCAGTTCAGCATGTATTACATTGGGAAGACAGACAACAATGAGCGGGGGCGGAATCTGCTGAAAGGGTGGATCGTGGGGTATCTCAATGAGATGCAGGCCAACAACGGGATCCAGAACTTTGACCCGGAAGACGTGACCGTGGCTCCCGGCAATACCATTGACGCGGTGCTGATCAACGTGGCCTTACAGCCTGTGGACGCTATCGAGAAGATCTACATCACTGTAACAGTATCCGTAAACACGGACAGCGAATAGGAGGTGAACCATGAGCTTTTTATTGGAACGCGACGCGTTAAACGGTAAGTCCGGAAGCGGCTTTATGACCATCAACGGAGAGAATCATGAGATGTTCGGCATGAAAAAGTTCCAGTCAGATGCCGAGTTTCAGGAGTCGGACTTTAAGGTTGTGGGAACTACCCTGGTTCAGAAAAAGACTACCGGAGTTTCCCTTACCGGGTCTATGACCATCTACTACGGCACGCCGTATTTTCTGCGGCTTCTGCAGGAGTATCTAAAGACGGGGAAGCTGCCGTATTTCACTCTGCAGATCACCAACGATGATCCATCCACCTCTGTGGGGGCGCAGACGGTGGTGTTGTATGATGTGAAGCTGCAGAAGATCCCGGTGGCCATCCTGGACGCCGAGGCGGAATACCTGGAGATGGAAGTATCGTTTTCATATAGGACTTTGGAGGTCCTTGACTGGTTCAAGGATCCGGAACAGTTAGGATAAGGAGGATATTATGGGAGACATTAAAGCGTTTTTACAGCCACCGGTTTTAAATGAGACAAAGGAAGTTATCATTTCAAAAAGATTTAAGGATGAAAATGGAAAGCCGGTTCCGTTTGTTATCCGGGTGATTGACCAGGAAACCAATGACCGGCTTACAAAGAAGGCGACAAAGAGTAGTAAAAGCGGCGCGTCAGCTAAGGATTTTGACAGTATGAAATACGGCAAACTGTTGATTGACGCCTGCGTGGTCACTCCGAATTTTAAGGATAGTGAGCTGTGCGACTATTACAAGACCGTGAACCCGCTGGATGTTCCTGGACGGATGCTGACAGCGGGAGAATACAAGCGGCTTGTAAACGCCATTCTGGAGCTGAATGAGATAACCGTATCAGATGAAGAATTCGACGAACTGGATGAAGAAGCAAAAAACTTGTAGGGGAAGATACCTGGCTGGTGCAGCTATGTCAGAGGATGCTGTGCGACCATGGTATTTTCCCCTGTGACGTTTTAAACCGGAGCCTGAAAGAACGGTTAATCATGTCCGCCTTACTTATAAAGGAAGCGAGGGAGATAAAAAGGAGATAGAAAATGGGAGTGATAAATGAAACCCTTACCCTTACGGACCAATTTTCCTCGTCATTCCATGCATTTATCAAGCTGGGCGACGAAGCCGTGAAATCCGTCAGTACCCTGGACAGCAATATCACCAGGGCGCTGGGGCGTTCCGCCGGGGCAACCATCGGCGCGATCCGGGGGCTGGGGGACCAGGCGGCACAGACCAACCGGCTGCTTGAACAAATTGTGGAGAACCAGAACCGGCACACGGAAGCCATACAAGAGACGGACGCGTTAGCCAAAGAACTTTTATCTACATTCAAAGATATTTCAGCTACGACGGAATCCATCCAGAGGGCAGACGCGGCATCCGGTAAGCTTTTATCCACGTTTCAAAAGATGGCGGCCATGGCAGGGGTGTCCGCGCTTGCAAGATCATTCTTGGATCTGTCAGATACCCAGGCGTCTATCAATGCCCGTCTGGGTATGATGAATGACGGGATGCAGAGTGTCAATGAGCTGAATGAAATGATCTATCAATCTGCCCTGCGCTCCAGGGCGGCATACGACTCAACGGCGGACGCGGTGGCGAAGATGGGACTTAACGCGGGAAACGCGTTTTCTTCCAACCAGGAGCTTGTGGCGTTTATGGAAGCCGTAAACAAGCAGTTTGCCATAGGCGGCGCCGGGGCGGCTCAGATGGAGGGCGCTATGGTGCAGCTTACGCAGGCTATGAGTTCCGGTGCGCTGCGTGGCGAGGAATTAAATTCTATATTGGACGCCGCCCCGGGAATTGCCAGGAATATCGAGCAGTACATGGGATGGGCCACAGGCTCCATCAAGAAATACGCGGAAGAGGGGCTTATAACCGCGGAGGTGGTTAAGTACGCGATGCTTGATTCAGCCGAGGCCATAAACCGGCAGTTTGAATCCATGCCTATGACCCTTTCCCAGGCAATGGGACAGGTTCGAAATGTAGTACAGCATAGTCTCCAGGACAGCGCGTCCCAGTGGAATGATTTTATCAACAGCGCCGACGGACAGAGGATTTTAAGCAACATGATAACCCTCTTTTCTGTGCTTGCGGAGGCCGGGACGGATGCTCTGTCATTTTTAGGGCAGGGCGCGTTGTTTGTTGTTGACAATCTAGACATGATCTTACCGGTCCTTGGAGCTATAGGGATCGCCTATGGCCTTCTCCACGCCAAAGCGCTGTTGGCAGCGGGGGCCAATGTGGAAGGAGCCTTGGCCAGCGCGGCGGCATGGGCGGTGGTACACTGGCCCATCTTACTGATAGCGGCGGCGTTTATGGGAGCGCTTATGTACGCCCAGCAGTTCCAATTCGGTATGGAAGAGGCTGGAGCCGCGGTTGGTACAGTATTTGGTATGCTGTACGCCGTTGGATACAATACCTTTGCCAGCTTGTGGAATCTGATCGCGGCTTTTGCGGAGTTTTTTGCCAATGTGTGGAATGACCCGCTGGGGGCTACGGTCCGTCTGTTTACATCTGTCTTTGACTCAATCCTAAGCATCGTCGAGACCGTGGCGGGGGCCATTGACGCCCTTTTGGGAAGCGATTTACAGAGCGCGGTTTCCGGTTTCCGGGGCAGGATTTCCAGCTGGGTGGATGATACCTATGGGGAAAGCGCGGTCCAGATTAAACGGATGGCCATGCTGGATGTGGGGAATACCGCCAATCAGTGGGGAGATTACGGCGGCAACCTGGGGGCAAAGCTGGACAACATGAATCTGAACCTGGAAGATATCGCCGGAAGTTTCGGAGGCTTTAACATGGGGGACATCCCCACAGGGGATCAGCTGGGAGATATCGGAAAAGTAGGAAGCGTGGGAAGCGTGAAAAACGTAGAGGGCGATATCCGCCTGGCCGACGAGGACCTAAAGCTATATCGTGACCTGGCCGAACGCCGGTACATGAACCAGATCGAACTAAAGACCCTGGCTCCAAATATCCATGTGACGCTTCCGGCGGGATCATCCGGAACTCTTTCACCAGAGGATGTGGCTAACTACATCAAGAAGATGCTCATAGAGCAGGTCAGCGCTCAGACAGCGGTATCCCACGGATAAGGAGGGTATATGTCAAGATTAAATAACCGATGTTCGATCTATGTGGTGTTTGGCGGCAGCCGGGCAAAGATCCCGGTCAATCCAGAAGAGATAGAGATCCGGCACCCCACAGACAATAAGACTTATGATGTGCTGGGCGTGGGGCAGATCGTAGTTCCCAGGAAGCCGTCCTTGAAAGTGGTGTCCTGGGAAGGCTTCTTTCCGGCAGACTTATCGGCCCCATACGTCAACACAGGGGCCAGGTCTCCCGGCTATTATGTGAACTGCTTCCAAAAGGCCCAGAAAAATAAACAGAAATGCCGCCTGATCATAACCCGCTCCGGTCTCTATGACACCAACATGCGATGCGTTGTCTCCAATTTTGAGGCAAAGGATGAAGGCGGAGAACCGGATGATGTTTATTACACTGTGGAGTTTCAGGAGTATCGGGCCTACGCTCCCAAGACGGTTACCATTGTCACAACGCCGGCAGCTCCCACAGCTCCGGCTCAGGCGGCAGCGGAGACGCCCAGGCCTGTGGAGACTCCGGTTCTGCGGGTTGGCGCTTCCGTGATTGTAAATGGAGCGTACTGCTATGACAGCTATGGGTCAAAGCCCCATGGGACCGCAAACAATCTTAACACTACAGTGACAAGGATCGTGTCGGGCAACCCGTATCCGGTTCATGTGGGCCATTACGGCTGGGTGAAGGAAAGCCAGCTGCAGATAACGGGGTGACGGTATGGGAATGACGTTGAGAGCGCAGATCGTGAAAGAGGCTCCGGGAGGGGCTGCAAAGACCACTATTATGGATCTTTCCGATGTGGCAGAGAAAGTGGAGATAACCACCCACCGCATGGATACTCCGGGAAAAATGACATTCACGTGTCTGGAACCCGGTCATGTTTTGATACCGGAAGGGAGTCTGGTGGAGTTTGCGGTTGACGGAAAGAAGCTGTTTAAGGGCTATGTATTTATCATCGAGAGAAACAGAGATGGGGAGACGTCATATACAGCCTATGACCAGCTTCGGTATTTAAAAGCCAATGCCAGCTATGTGTTTGAAAATATGTCCCTGTCCCAGATCATCCAGCGGATCGCCGCTGATTTTGGCCTTATGGTAGGGAGTCTTGCGGATACGGGATACGTTTTCCCGTGCCTCATTAAAGAGGACGTGGGGTGCCTGGACATCATCTTTGAGGCCCTGGCCCAGACTGTCATACAGACAGGGAAGATTTTTGTGTTTTACGACAACGCGGGACTGTTGACCCTTGTGGAAGCCCAGGAGCTGTTTGTCCGCGCTCTGATCGGGGATGGGAGCCTGGTGACGGATTATACATACAAGAGGGATATTGACTCCGACACCTACAACCGGATCAAGCTGGTAAAGAAAAATGAGCAGACGGGGCGGACGGATGCCTACGTCCATGAGGACAGCGGGACCATCAAAAAGTGGGGGATCCTTCAATATTACAGCCAGGTTGATGAAAACATGAACGAGGCCCAGATCGACGAGATGTGCAAAATGTATCTGCAATATTATAATCGGGTTCTCCAGACCATCACTTTGGAGGCTATGGGGGTTTTGGAGATACGAGCCGGATCCATTGTGCCTGTGCGCATCGGCTCCATAGAGGAACTATCCGTGTCCCGGCTTTTGCTGGCCGAGAAAGTAACCCACAGCTTTGAAAGCGACGTTCACACGATGAGTATTGAGATTAAGTCTTTTGAACAGTTGGGAGGTATAGGGATTGTCTGACATGGAATTAGTGGGCGTTATCCAGCAGATCGTCCAGAACACAGTCCAGACCATGAAAATGGCGGACAAAGCGACAGGCACGGTGGAGTCCGTGTCGCCTCTTAGGATAAAAATGGATGCCAGTATGCAGTCCGTCCCCGCGGCGGGGTTGCTTTTGACCGATACTGTAAAGGAACGGATCGTCCCGGTGGAGAACTGCCAGGGATGTACCGGGGCAGACCGATGTACCGGAAGGGTGACCATACGGGAAGGGCTGAAAGTGGGGGAGAAGGTGCTGATGGTGCGGGTCCAGGGAGGGAATCAGTACATTGTCCTGTCCAGAATAACATAGGAGGTTTCCATGGCTACATTACCGGAGGGTGTGGGGCTTGACGTTTCCATGGAGTACGTGAGCAGGCCCACAAATACGTTTATCATTGATTGGTCCTCCCGCCAGATCGCCGGTATGGATTCCGGTCTTGCCGCCATGCGGCAGGCAGTTGATATCATCCTGCAGAACGAGAGATTTGAGTGGCAGATCTACAGTTCCGATTTCGGAAGCGAGCTGGAGGATTTGGTGGGAGATGAGTATGATTTCATTGTGAGTGAGCTTCCCAGACGGATTGAGGACGCCCTTTCCATAGATGAAAGGGTTCTGTCAGTGGCCAACTTTTCCTTTGCGAATAAGGGCAATGGCGCCATGACATGTAAGTTTGATGTGGTCACCGTGTTTGGGACGTTTGGAGAGGAGGTGGGGCTATGATTGATTTTTCGGGCTATACCGCGAAGTCCATTGAAAGGGACATGCTCTCCCAGGTGCGTCAAACCATCGACACCCGTGAGGGGAGTATGGTTCAGACTGCTGTGGGACCCGCGGCGTGGTATCTGGAGGGCGTCTATATGCTGCTGGCTAAGATGCAGGATAATGCTTACGCGGAAACCGCGGTGGGCGAATCCCTTGACCTGATCGTCAGGGAGCGGGGACTTACCAGGAAACTGGCGACGCCGGCAGTGAGAAAAGGGACGTTTAATGTGCCTATCCCGTCAGGCTCCCAGTTTAAGACCATTAACGGACCGGATTCCGTGATCTTCGTCAGTGGGAAGCTGCTGTCTAAGACAGATGAGGATTATGTGTACGCCATGACCTGTGGGACAGTCGGGGTTATCGGAAACAGCTATGTAGGCAATCTGCTTCCGGTCACAGCCATACCCGGGCTGACATCAGCGCTTTTGGGGGACATCATTACGGCGGGGACAGAGGATGAGACTAATGAGGCCTTGCGCGTACGGTATTTTGAGACATTTAACGTGCCGGCTTTTGGAGGGAATATCCAGGCTTACCGGAATGAGATACTGGCTATTGAGGGCGTAGGGGCGGTGCAGGTATATCCGGCCTGGCAGGGAGGAGGGACGGTGCTGTGCAGTGTCCTGGGGGATGATTACAGGCCTGCTCTACCAGCCATCGTCCAGACGGTGCAGAACGTCATATGCCCTCCAGAAGATGGGGGAGAGGGGCCTTCGCCTAATGGATATGGTATGGCGCCTATTGGGGCGGCGGTGACTATTACTACGGCGACGCCTCTTATTTTGGACATTGCCTGTGATATTGAGTTTCTAGGTGGGGTGCAGGATGGGGAGGAGACATACCGGGCGGAGATCGAGCAGAGGATACAGGAATATCTGGACGCGGTGACAAGATCCTGGGGAAATCCTCTTAAAAGCCATAAAGTGGAATACGTGGTGACAGTCTATGTATCCAGGATCATATATGCCATATTAGACATTGCGGATATCGCCAATGTGACGAACATAACGATCAATGGTGAAATGAAAGATCTGTATCTGACGGAAACGGCTCTGCTGCAGCAAATCCCGGAACTTGGAACGGTGGTGATCAATGGTGGATAGCGCGGTCAAGACCCTTAATGATCAGCTGCCAAGATATTTTCGGCCGATCATTGAGTTCCAGGAGATCATGAAGGCTCATGGGCATGGACTGGGAAAAGTGGACGGCGTTATGGCCCGGCTCCAGGCAAATTTTTACATACCGACCTGTGATGAAGCAACCATAGCGTACTACGAGAGATTGCTGGGGATTGTCTGCCATGTGGGTGATGATCTGGATTTCAGGCGGGCGCGGGTGCTGCAGAAACTTAATATCATCATCCCCTTTTCCATAGATTTTCTGCGCGACAGGTTGATTGATCTGTATGGGAAAGACGGATTTGTTTTGGAGGAAGATTCCCCGTCCTGCGCGTTGACGATCCTGGTCACTTCGGACAGGTACAGAGCTGTGGACTTGTTATTTGAATTACTTTTGGATGTGCTGCCGGCGCATCTGCAGCTTATGGCACGGCAGGAAGTGAATACGTCTGTTGCGGGCAGGCTGTATGTGGGAGGGACGGTTTTTACTATATTTGAGCAGACGGTTTACAAAGATACCGTGACCGCGGTTGAGAATGGCCTATATGCGGCAGTAGGCACGTCAAGGACTTTTATTCAGACTATAAAGACGGATAAGGAGTGATAAGGCATGGGGGTATATAAGGCGGCAGTGGTGACACAGAACGGGCAAAATATGATTGCGCAGGCACTGGCAGAGAATAGAGCGATTTTATTTACCAGCGCGAAGACGTCCAGTTATGCGTATCCACTGGGGACAGATATAACGGCGCTGGCGGGACTGGAGGGTATTGTACAGAGCGTAGGGCCATCCAGTACCCAGGTGATTAATGATAATGTAGCGCAGGTAAGTGTAAGGTTTGATAATGAGGGGATCACAAGGCGGTATCTGATACAGACGATTGGGCTGTACGCGGAATTGGAAGACGGCGAGGAAATCTTATTTTCGGTGATTCAGGCGGAAGCCCCTGATGAGATGCCGATACAGAGCGATGTTTCTCCTTCTGCGTTTATTTACAATATACAGTTGGCGGTACGCAATGTTTCGGAGATCACCATGATCGTCAATCCGGCGGGAACGGCGTCTATACAGGATGTTTTGAATGTTGTAAATCCGGAGTTTGACGATTCCGGGGTTGTGGACACTATAAACAGCTTTCCTGATTTTTTGGACACGTTTAAGAGCAAGATGAATCTTTTTCGGTTTCTGCGGAATCTGAAGGCCGGGTCCCAGTTTGTATTGCATAGAGGGCAGGTAGTTGATAACTGTGAGACCGAGGCGGAGGATCTGCCGTTGTCGGCCAGGCAAGGGAAAGTGTTGATGGAGATGTTTGCCAAGCCTATAAAAGTTACCATTCCCGCGTCCGGATGGAGTAGCGCTGCCCCCTTTACGAACCGTGTAGCAATAGAGGGGATGCATGAAGAGGATA
>CAJTGF010000077.1 GCA_910575585.1 Clostridiaceae bacterium | reverse complement strand
CAAGGGCGCGAAGCGCCGCATTTTTTGACTGGTTTGTCAAGTGTTTTAGAGAAAAAAGTGGGTGATTTTTGAAAAATAGGTTCTAAAAGCCCCATGAAATAAGGGCTGAAGATTCCGAGAAGTTATATGAGATGGAAAGGAGGATAGTGGGCGAACTGGTAAACGATTTTTTGGGGGGTGTCGGTTTTGATAAGGAGAGCCGATTGAAATCGGTGTTGGACCAGATTTTCGTTCAGACAGGAAGGGGATTTGTTTTTGTTATTGATGAATGGGACTGTGTGTTTCGGGTAGCCAAAAAGTATAGGGAGGTACAGAAGAATTATCTGGATTTTTTGAGGGGACTTTTTAAAGGCGCGGATTATGTGGAACTGGCTTATATGACGGGAATCCTGCCTATTAAAAAGTATGGAGAGCACTCGTCGATTAATGTGTTTGATGAGTATTCAATGATTGACCCTGCGGAGCTGTGGGAGTTTTTTGGGTTCACAGAAGAGGAAGTTTGTGATTTATGTGGGGAGAGGGATATTGATTTTTCAGAGCTTCAGAAATGGTATGACGGATATTTGCTGAACGGAAATCACATTTATAATCCAAAATCAGTTGTGGATGTGATGAGACGCAGGCGGTTTAAAAGTTATTGGACGGGAACGGAGACTTATGAGGCCCTGAAGATTTATATTGATATGGATTTTGACGGCCTAAAGGAAGCGGTTGCCATGATGTTGGGGAACGGGCGATGTAAAATCAATACCAGAAAATTTCAGAATGATATGACAACATTTGCTTCAAGGGATGATGTGCTGACGCTTATGGTTCATCTGGGCTATCTGACTTTTGATGAGACGACAAATGAGGTTTTTATACCCAATCAGGAGATTGCGGAGGAATTTTTAAATGTGGTGGATGAGCCGGGATGGGATGGGGTCATTCAGGCACTGCGGCGGTCGGAGGAACTTTTGGAAAGTACGTGGGCATTGGACGGGGAAGGGGTGGCTGCGGGTGTGGCAGCAATTCACAGTGAGACTGCTTCTGTACTTAAGTATAATGATGAAAATTCTCTGACGTGTACGATTCTAATGGCCTATTACAGCGCAAAGGCGTATTATCTGAATCCGATTATGGAGATGCCGTCAGGGAAGGGATACGCGGATGTGGTGTATCTGCCTAAACGAAATGTGAATAAACCTGCGCTGGTGGTGGAATTAAAGTGGAATAAATCCGCAGAAGGCGCGATTGCGCAGATTAAGAGAAAGCAGTACACGGCATGGATTGAAGGATATACCGGGGATATTCTTTTGGTGGGGATTTCTTATGACAAGAATAAAACCCATCAATGTTTGATTGAGAAATGTGTAAAGAGCGGTGCTGATTTGACGGGTACAGAGTATCAGTAATAAATGAATGCTTAGAAAAGGGGATTTATAATATGAAGCTTCTGGAAGAACGCATCAGGCGGGACGGCACAGTAAAGGGCAATGAGGTTCTGAAGGTGGACCGTTTTTTAAACCACCAGATGGATGTGGAACTGTTTATGGAGATGGGGAAGGAGTTTAAGCGGCTGTTTGAGGGGGAGGAGATTACGAAAATCCTTACCATCGAAGCGTCGGGCATCGGAATCGCCTGTGTTGCGGCTCAGTGTTTTCATGTTCCGGTTGTTTTTGCCAAGAAGAATAAGACAAAGAATATAGCGGGAGATGTGTACACGGCTCAGGTGGAGTCTTTTACCCATGGGAAGACGTATGATATTATGGTTTCCAAGGAGTTTCTGAACCGGGGGGATAAGGTGCTTCTGATTGATGATTTTCTGGCCAACGGGGCGGCGCTTATGGGGCTTATTTCTTTGGTGAGAGAGGCCGGGGCCTTCGTGGCGGGAGCAGGGATTTGTATTGAAAAGGCGTTTCAGCCGGGCGGGGACAGGATACGTAAAATGGGCGTGAGAGTGGAGGCTTTGGCCCGGGTTGGGAGTATGAGTGAGGAGGATGGGGTGACGTTTTTATAGGAAGGGTAAGGCGCGGGGGGGCAGGCGGCAATCCGGGATGTGAGATTGACAACCCCGTGATATATGATATACTTTGATAAATTGAATATGTGACATCCAGGTGTCAGAATCCGTGCCCGGGGCATGGGTTCTGGTGAAAAGGGAAACAGGTGAGAATCCTGTGCGAACTCGTCACCGTAATACCGGAGCTGAAAGCCGATATATCACTGGGAAACCGGGAAGATGGCTGATGTGATGATGGTTGAGTCGGGAGACCTGCCTGGATGCAGTACGGAAACGATTGTTTCGGGCCACGAGTAATTGGTTGTACGGTATGCACGACTTGCAGAACAGCGGGTTTTTAGCTTCTGTTCTCCAGGTTTGTTTGCGCATAAACACAATCCTTTGCCGGCTGTGAACAGAAAACGCAGTCCGGTGAAGGATTTTTTTGTGCAGACGGATTCCGGTGTTTCGCCGGCTTATTTAGGCTGCCCTCGTGTCTGAAAACGGTTAGCGTATTTCCATGTTTGATATTAAAAATCCGAAGGAGGAAGGAATGATATGAGGAGACAGCTGACAGCCGTATTAATGGCAGGGGTTTTGGGAGCAGTGTGTATCGCCATGGCAGGATGCAAAGAAGAGCCGGCGCAGGCAAAGGAAGATGCGGATGCCGCAGGGGGCGTAAAACCTGGGGATGGTGCAGCGGTCAGAGAAGCGGAAGGCGGAACGGCGATTCTGGTGGTCAGCTTTGGCACCAGCTATAATGAGAACCGGAAGGTTACCATTGAGGCGATTGAGGAGGCTGTTGGCCAGCGGTACGGGGATTGTGAGGTGCGCAGGGCGTTTACCAGCCAGATTATTATTGATAAGCTGAGGGAGCGGGACGGGCTGGAGATTGACAGTGTGAAGGAGGCTCTGGACCGGGCGGCGGCGGACGGCATTGCCAATCTGGTGGTGCAGCCTACCCATCTGATGGACGGGTATGAGTATACGGACCTGGCCAATGAGCTGAGGGATTGTGAGGGGAAATTCGCGAAGGTTGTGCTGGGGGAGCCGCTGCTTTCCGGTGATGAGGATTTTGACAAGGTTATGAAGGCTGTTGTGGAGAAAACGGCGGAGTATGATGACGGGAAGACGGCAATCTGTTTTATGGGTCATGGAACGGAGGCGGATTCCAACAGGGTTTATTCCCGGATGCAGGAGAGGCTTGCAGCGGCTGGATATGAGAATTATTATATCGGGACCGTGGAGGCAGAGCCGGGGCTGGAGGATGTGATGGCGGCGCTGGGGGAAAAGGGTATTTATAAAAGGGTGGTTTTGGAGCCTTTGATGGTGGTTGCGGGCGACCATGCGAATCATGATATGGCAGGGGATGAGGAGGATTCCTGGAAGAGTGTGCTGGAACGTGAGGGATATGAGGTGGTGTGTGTCCTGGAAGGGCTTGGCCAGATTCCGGCTGTCCGTGATATTTATGTGGAGCATGTGCAGGCGGCGATGGAGCGCCTTGGGCAGCAGGAGGGCAGATGATGGAGAGACAGGGAAAGCCCGGGGCAGCGGGGCGCGGGAAAGGGGTAAAGTGTTTTCTGATATTGCTGGTTTTGGCGGCGGTGGTTTTGGGGAACTCCCGGGTTTGCTGTGGAGGTGAGCCGGAGGTGGAGGCTGTTTACGGCAGGGATATTAAGGATGGAAGTTATGAGGTGGAGGTGGAATCCAGTTCTTCTATGTTCCGCGTTGTCAGGGCATGGCTGAATGTTGAGCAGGGGCGTATGACGGCGGATATTACGTTAAGCGGCACCGGTTATCTGAAGCTGTTTATGGGGACAGGAAAGGAGGCGCCGGAGGCCGGGGAGGACAGGTATATTCCTTATGCTGAGGATGAAAACGGGGCTTACACGTATTGTATACCGGTGGAAGCTTTGAATGTGGAGTTTTCCTGCGCTGCTTACAGTAAGAGAAAGGAAACGTGGTATGACAGGGAACTTGTGATTCGGTCTTCCGTCCTGCCGCAGGACGCTTTCAGGGCGGAAGCCGGGGAGGCCGCTGTTTTGGACATGGAGGATGGGGAATACAGAATAGACGTTTCGCTGAAGGGAGGGACGGGACGGGCTTTTGTTGTTTCTCCGGTGTCTGTCCGTGTGTCGGAAGGGGCGGCGATGGCAGTTATTGAGTGGAGCAGCCCTGATTTTGATTATATGGTTCTGGATGGGGAGATGTATCTGCCTGTTAATTCGGGGGGCAATTCCGTGTTTGAGATTCCGGTTTTGGCGCTGGATGAGGAGATTGACGTGATTGCGGACACGGTCGCCATGAGCAGTCCTCATGAAATCCCGTATACCTTGGTTTTTCATGGGGATACCATGAGAAGGAGCGGAGGGGGAAGGTGGAAACTGGCAGGGGTATTGGTTTTGGCGGCGGCTGTGTCGGGGTGCGCTTTTGGATATTGGCACAGATGTAAGCGGATTGTGAAGGATACGAATAGGGGAGGGGATGGCAGCGATGGTGAGTGATGGTGAAAGGAGGCCGGAAACCACAGGGGAAGTAATATGCGGACGGGAAGGGGAAGCGGCGGATACGGCTGTAATAGAAAAAGGCGGAAAATGGCCGTTTTTGTTAGGGGTGCTGATGATTGCCGCGTACATACTTGGGGCCTGTGGTTTTCGGGGGTCTGCTTCTGGGGATAATAAGGAGGAATACGGCCGGGAGGCGGGGAGGAGGAATGGGGAGGTCAGCAGTGAGCTTTCGTATACGGGGAGTATGGAGCTTCGGTTTGCCACGGGATTTTTTGTGGATTATTATGAGGGCGGGTACAGGCTGATTGGGACAGAGGAGGGAAGGAGGTATCTGGTTATTCCAAAAGGGGCCCGGGCGCCGGAGGATTTGGCGGAGGATATTGCGGAGCTGAAACAGCCGCTGACCAATGTGTATCTTGTGGCTACGGCGGCGATGGATATGGTCTGTGAGCTGGACGGGCTGGATTTAATTGGATTTTCAGGTCAGAGGGCAGAGGGGTGGAGTGTGGAGGAGGCCCGAAGGGGGATGGAGGAGGGGAGGATTTTGTATGCGGGCAGGTATGATTCGCCGGATTATGAGTTGATTGTGTCCCGGGGATGTTCGCTTGCGGTTGAAAATAACATGATTACCCACTGCCCGGAGGTGAGGGAGAAGCTGGAGAGCTTTGGGATACCGGTGCTGGTGGATTCTTCCAGCTATGAGAGCCATCCTCTTGGAAGGGTGGAGTGGATAAAGCTGTACGGCGTTTTGCTTGGCAGGGAGGAGGAGGCCCGGGAGGCTTTTGACAGGCAGGCTGAGGCGCTGGGGCGGGTTGCGGGGCAGGAGGCATCGGGAAAGACGGTGGCGTTTTTTTACATAACTGCCAATGGCATGGTCAGCGTCCGGGCGTCTTCGGATTATATACCTGCCATTATCAGGCTGGCAGGGGGAAAGTACGTGTTTGAGGATTTGGGGAAGGAGGGAGGCCGTTCGACGGTGACCATGCAGCTGGAGGAGTTTTATCATCAGGCGAAGGAGGCGGATTTTCTGGTGTACAACAGCGCTATAGACGGGGAAATGGAGTCATTGGAGGAGTTGATACAGAGGGAGGAGCTGCTGAGGGATTTTAAGGCGGTGAGGCAGGGAAATGTATGGTGTACGGACAGGGATTTGTACCAGCGGTCTATGTCAGCGGGACAGCTGCTGGAGGATATTTATAATATGTTGTCAGAGGAGCGGGACAGGCAGGAGGAGACGGTTTACCTGCACAGGCTGAGAAATGGGGAGGGGCAGGATGGAGAGCCGTAGGAGGAGAGGACGCGGGGGAGGAGCCCTGGCGTTTCTTGGAGCGGGATGTCTGCTTTTGCTGGCGTGCAGTGTGTTTTGGGGGAGCGTTTTGATTCCTTTTGGGGAGTTTGGGAAGTTTTTGAGGGGAGAGGGGATGGATGAGGCTTACAGGAAGATTGTCGTGGATATTCGTCTGCCAAGGGCAGCGGCGGCGTTCTGGCTGGGAGGGGCTCTGGCATTGTCGGGGTATCTTCTGCAGACGTTTTTTCACAATCCCATAGCGGGCCCGTTTGTTTTGGGGATTTCGTCGGGGGCTAAGCTGGCAGTGGCTCTGGTGATGGTGGAGGTTTTGGGCAGGTCTATGACAATTAGTTCGGGGGTTCTTATTGGTGCGGCGTTTGGCGGCGCTTTGGTTTCTATGGGGGTTGTGCTTTTGATGTCGCGGAGGGTGGACAGTATGGCGCTGCTGGTCATCAGCGGGGTGATGGTGGGGTATATCTGTTCAGCGGTGACGGATTTTGTGGTGACTTTCGCGGATGAAGCTGAGATTGTGAATCTCCATAATTGGTCCAGAGGCAGTTTTTCGGGAATGGCCTGGGGGCATGTGCGGGTGATGGCGGGGGTCTTGTCCATGGCTGTGGCAGCGGTTTTCTTTTTGGCAAAGCCCATAGGGGCTTATGAGCTGGGGGAGGAGTATGCCAGAAGCGTGGGGGTTCATGTGGAGGGGCTGCGGGTTTTGCTGGTTGTGCTCTCCAGTGTGCTTTCTGCCTGTGTGGCAGCTTTCGCGGGGCCGGTGTCGTTTGTGGGGATTGCGGTTCCGCAGATGGTTAAACGGTTTATCGGGACCGGGAGCCCGCTGTGGATGATTCCGGCAAGTTTTCTTGGGGGGAGTATGTTTTGCATGGGGTGTGATTTGATTGCCAGGACGGTGTTCGCCCCTGCGGAGCTTGGCATCAGTACGGTTACGGCTGTGTTTGGAGCGCCGGTGGTGCTCTGGGTGATGGCGGGGAGGAGATTGGGATGGTCATGAGAGAGTATTTTTTCCGGGTGAAGGGCCTGCGGGCCGGGTATGGGGGGAAGGCGGTGGTTGAGGATTTGGAGGTGTTGCTTGGCAGGGGGGAGATTTTAAGTCTTATCGGGCCCAACGGAGCGGGAAAGTCTACGGTTTTGAGGAGTATTGCGGGGCAGCTGGGGCTTATGGGGGGAGCGGTTTTTCTGGATGGGGAGGTTGTCGCGAAGATGAAGGGCCCGCGGCGGGCCAGGCGCATGGCGGCGGTGTTTACGAAGGGGCCAAGGACGGAGATGATGACCTGCCGGGATGTGGTGGCAATGGGACGGTATCCGTATACGGGCAGGTTTGGGGCGCTGTCTGCGGGGGATGTGAGGGTTGTGGATGAGGTGATGGAGCTGGTCCATGTGAGGGACCTTGGGGGAGCGGATTTTAACCGGGTCAGCGACGGGCAGAGGCAGAGGGTAATGCTTGCAAGGGCCATGTGCCAGGAGCCGGAGATTGTGATTTTGGATGAGCCGGTTACGTTTCTGGACGCGGGGTATAAGCTGGAGTTTTTGTCGGTGCTTCAGGAGCTGAGGAGGCAGAAAGGGCTTACGGTTATCATGTCCCTTCATGAGCTGGAGCTGGCTAAGCGGATTTCGGATAAGGTTTTATGTCTGCGGGGGGAGTATGGGTGGAGCTTTGGGACGCCGGAGGAGATTTTTGTTCCCGGCGCCATGGAGGAGGTTTTTGGGATTTGTCCGGGGGGCTTTCATGAGGGAGGCGGGGGGATGGAGCTGCGGCGGCCGGAGGGGCAGGGGGATCTGTTTGTTATTGCCGGTGGCGGAACGGGGCAGAGTTTTTTTCGCAGGCTGCAGCGGGAGGGCAGACCTTTTGTTACGGGGATTATTTATGATAATGATTTGGATTTTCCGGCGGCAGGGGCTTTGGCTTGTGAGGCGGTTACGGCAAGGGCTTTTGAGCCGGTGGAGGGGCGGGTTATGGACCGGGCGAAATGGCTGATGGACCGGTGCGGCCGGGTGGTGTGCAGCCAAAGGGCCATAGGAAGCCTTGATTTGGCGAACCGGGAGCTTTTGGAGTACGCGAAGGGGGCGGGAAAGCTGGCGGCGATGGAGGAGGTTACGGGAAGCGCGGGGACAAAATAGGAGGTGACGAAATGGCGAAGGTAATCATGGTTCAGGGTACGATGTCAGGGGTGGGGAAAAGCCTTCTGGCGGCGGGATTGTGCAGGGTGATGCGGCAGGACGGGTTCCGGGCGGCACCGTTTAAGTCCCAGAATATGGCTCTCAATTCGTTTGTGACGGAGGAGGGCCTTGAGATGGGGAGAGCCCAGGTGATGCAGGCGGAGGCCGCGGGGATGAAGCCTTTGGTGTGCATGAACCCGGTTTTGTTAAAGCCAGTGAGCCATACAGGGTCCCAGGTGATTGTGAATGGACGGGTCCTGGGAAATATGAGCGCCAGGGAGTATTTTGCTTATAAGCGGAACCTGGTTCCGGATATTAAGAGGGCGTTTCGGAAATTGGCGGACATGGCGGATGTGGTGGTGATTGAGGGGGCGGGGAGTCCGGCGGAGATTAACCTGCGGGACCATGATATTGTGAATATGGGGCTGGCGGATATGGTGGACGCGCCGGTGATTCTTGTGGGGGATATTGACAGGGGCGGCGTGTTTGCGCAGCTTCTGGGGACGCTGATGCTGCTTTCAGAGGAGGAGAGAAGGCGGGTTAAGGGCCTTGTTATCAACAAGTTCCGGGGGGATATGGGGCTTTTGGATTCGGGCATCCGGATGCTTGAGGAGAAGGGGGGAATCCCTGTGGTGGGGGTGATTCCCTATATGGATGTTTCCCTGGAGGATGAGGACAGTTTGTCGGAGCGGTTTGGGGGCGGGGAGAGAGGGATTCTGGATATGGCGGTGATACGCTGTCCCAGGATTTCCAATTTTACGGATTTTAATGTGTTTGAGCAGATACCGGAGGTGAGGGTGCGGTATGTGGAGTCGGCAGAGGGGCTGGGGAGGCCGGATATTATTTTTCTGCCGGGGAGCAAGAATACCATGGAGGATTTGGCCTGGATGCGCCGGCGGGGGCTGGAGGCTGCGGTGAAAAAAGCGGCAGGGGAGATACCGGTTTGGGGGATTTGCGGTGGATTTCAGATGCTGGGGCAGCGGATTTCAGACCCGGGGGGGATGGAGGCCGGAGGCGTGATGGAGGGGATGAGGCTTTTGGGGGTGGAGACGGAACTGGGAGGGCAGAAGGTATTAAGACAGGTGAGGGGGACGGTTAATGGGGCGGAAGGGATTTTCGCGGCCCTTTCCGGGCTGGAGTATGAGGGGTATGAGATACATATGGGGCGGAGCCGGATGGCGGAGCGGGGAGCAGTTGGAGAGAGGCAGGGAATGGGGGAGAGCGGAGCAGACGGCCGGACGGGGGAATCGGAGGAGAGGGTGGTTTTGAGCGACAGCGGTAAAATGGTGTACGGGACGTATGTACACGGGATTTTTGATAAGGGGGATATGGCGTTTGCCCTGGTGAAGGCGCTGGCTGACCGGAAGGGGATTTCTGTGGGGGGAGGAGCGGAGGATTTTTCCGTGTTTAAGGACAGGCAGTATGACAAACTGGCGGATACTTTGAGACAATATATGGATATGGAGGAGATTTATGGAATACTGGAGGAAGCCTGCGTCAGATAGGTTTACGCAGGAGGCGCTTGAGGGTCTGGCGGTGGACAGGCCGGATGAGGGGATTTACAGGAAGGTGCTGGATAATTGGGACAGGGCGGCCAAACCTCTTGACGGCATGGGCCGGTTTGAGATTCTGACTGCCCGCGTAGGGGCTGTGCTGGGGACGGAGGAGATTGATATTTCCAGGAAAGCGGTGGTTGTGATGTGTTCGGACAATGGGATTGTGGAGGAGGGTATCAGTCAGTCCGGGCAGGAGGTGACGGCGGCCGTGGCGCGGGAGCTGGGAAGGGGCGGCTCTTCTGTGGGAAAGCTGGCGGCGGCTGTGGGTGCGGATGTGATACCTATTGACATAGGAATCAATCGGGAGGACGTTATACCGGGGGTGGCGGACTGGAAGATTCGCCGGGGGACAAGGAATTTCAGAAAGGAGCCTGCCATGACCAGGCAGGAGGCCGTGGAGGGGATTTTTATGGGGATTGAGGCGGCGGCCCGGTGTAAGGAGAGCGGGTACGGGCTGATTGCCGCAGGTGAGATGGGGATTGGGAATACGACCACAAGCAGCGCGGCAGCGGCGGCTCTCCTTGGATGTGAGGCCGGGAAGGTAACCGGGAGAGGGGCCGGCTTAAGTGATGAAGGGCTGGCCCGGAAGCGGCAGGTGATTGAGGAGGCTTTGGAGCGGTACGGGCTTAGGGGGGAATGTCCTCTCAAGGTGCTGGAGACTGTGGGGGGATATGATATTGCGGGTCTTGCGGGGCTCTGTATCGGAGGCGGGCTGTATCATATACCCGTGGTTCTGGACGGGGTCATCAGCATGACGGCGGCGGTTATGGCAAAAAGGCTGTTTCCGGAGACGGTTCATTATCTGATACCGTCTCATAAGGGGAAGGAGCCGGCTGTGGCCATGCTTGTGAGGGAGCTGGGACTGGAGCCGGTTATTGACGGAAATATGGCCCTGGGGGAGGGGACCGGAGCGGTGATGATGATGGGTCTTCTGGATTTGGCTCTGACGATTTACAGCAAAAGGACCACCTTTGGGGATATTCAGGTGGAACCGTATGAGAGGTACTGCGGGAGATGATGGTGCTGGTGATTGGAGGAAGCGGAAGCGGGAAGTCTGATTTTGCGGAGGGGGAGGCCTGTTTGCTTGGCGGGGAACACGGGGGGCAGAAGTATTATGTGGCTGCCATGCGGGTGTTTGATGAGGAGGGACGGCAGAAGGTAGGCAGGCACCAAAGGATGAGGGCAGGAAAAGGGTTTGTGACGGTTGAGCAGTTTACGGATGTGGGCCGGGCGGCGGAGGGCATGGGGGAGGAACCGGCGGCGGTGCTTCTGGAGTGTATGTCCAACCTTGTGGCCAATGAGATGTTTGACGGGACGGCGGCAGGGAACGGATGGAAGCGGGCAGAGGAGGCTGCGGGGAAGATTGTGAGGGATGTGGAGGCGCTGAGAGGGCGGGCGGCTCATCTGGTTGTGGTGAGCAGCAATGTGTTTGAGGACGGGATTGTTTATGAGGAGTCGGTGACGGAGTATGTGCGGGCGCTGGGGCAGGTAAACCGGGTGCTTGCTTCTATGGCGGATAAGGTGGTGGAAGTGGTGGCGGGGATTCCTGTGACGGTGAAAGAGAGCGGGGAAGACGGAAGGGGCGGTATGGGATGCCGGAAGAAGAGGGCGGCTTGGAAGTGAGAGGGAGGAATGGCAGGATGGGGATAGTAAAGTCGTTTTTGATAGCATTTTCCATGTATTCCAGGATTCCGGTGCCTCAGTTTCAGTGGGAGGAGAGGGATATGAGATATACCTTTTGTTTTTTTCCATGGGTTGGGGCGGTTGTGGGAGTCTGTGTCTATGGCTGGAATTGTGTGTGTGACAGGTACGGGATTGGGATGGTGTGCCGGGCGGCAGTGGACGGAGCGCTGCCCCTGATGATTACGGGGGGATTTCATGTGGACGGGTTTATGGATACCATGGACGCGTTTCATTCGTATCAGTCCAGGGAGAGGAAACTGGAGATTTTGAAGGATTCCCATATCGGGGCGTTTGCGGTTATTATGCTGGCTTTGTACGGGTTATTATATATGGGGGCGTTTTCGGAGATAGGGGACAAAAGGGTGTTAAAGATTGTGTGCGCGGGGTTTTTTCTGGCCCGGTGCCTCAGCGGGATTGGGGCGGTTTCGTTTCCGCTGGCGAAAGGGGACGGGATGCTGTTTCTTTTCGCGGACAGGGCTCACAGGCGGATTGTGAAGGGGGCTTTGTATGTTCAGAGCGCCGGGTGTGTTTTGGGGATGGTCCTGGTGTCCTTTGGCACAGGGGCGGCGGTGACGGCGGCGGCTTTGGCGGCTTTTTGGTGGTATTACCGGCGGTGCAGACGGGAGTTCGGGGGGATTACGGGGGATACGGCAGGGTATTTTGTTGTGTTGTGTGAGCTTTGCATGGCAGTGAGCGGGGCCGCGGCGGATGTGATGTTTCGATGGATGTGAATGGAAGGGGAGGCGTGTTATGCGATTGGTGATAGGCGGGTATGGACAGGGGAAGCTGGAGTTTGTTCTGGGGGGTTTGGATGTTTCGGAGTATGGCGTGTGGGACGGGGAGCTGCCGGGGGATGGGAAATGGAGCGGTTTCCCTGTGGTCAACCATTTTCACAGATGGGTAAGGGGGCGGCTGATGGACGGCGGGTGTCCGGAGGCGGAGATTCGCGCTTTTTTGGACAGGTGTGAGGATTGTGTGATTATCTGTGATGAGATTGGCAGCGGGATTGTTCCCGGGGACGGGTTTGAGAGGGAGTACAGGGAGCGAACGGGAAGAATCCTTATTGAGCTTGCCGCCAGGGCGGAAAGGGTGGAGCGTGTGATATGTGGAATTGGGCAGCGAATCAAATGATGATTTTTTCGGCGGGTTTTTTTCTGGACCTGATGTTTGGGGACCCTCACTGGATGCCTCATCCGGTACGGCTGACGGGACGCCTGATAGGGGGGACGGAGAGGCTGCTGCGGGGAGGGAAGGGAAAGGGAGGAAGCGCTGCAGAGGAGCTTGTGAAGGGGGCGGTGCTGGCGGTGATTGTGCCGGCGGCCGTGGCTGGGGCGGCATGGGGGGTTTTGAGGGCGGCTTACGGCCTCCACAGGTTTGCGGGGATGGGGGCGGAAATCTTTCTGACCTATCAGATTTTCGCGGCTAAGTGTCTGCGGGTTGAGAGCATGAAGGTGTATGATTGCCTGAAGGCCGGGGATTTGGACGGGGCCAGGGCGGCGGTGTCTATGATTGTGGGAAGGGATACGGACAGGCTGGATGAGGAGGGCGTGGCAAAGGCGGCTGTTGAGACGGTTGCGGAGAATACTTCGGACGGGGTTATTGCGCCGATGGTGTACACGGCTCTTGGAGGGCCTGTGCTGGGGCTTTTGTATAAGGCGGTTAATACGATGGATTCCATGGTGGGGTACAAGAATGAGAAGTATCTGTATTTTGGAAGGGCGGCGGCTAAGCTGGACGATTTGGTGAATTACGTTCCGGCCAGGGTCAGCGCGTGGATGATGATTGGGGGAGCGTTTCTTTTGGGCGGTGATTTTTCGGGGAGAGGGGCGCTTAGGGTCTACAAAAGGGATAGAAGGAACCATGCCAGTCCGAATTCGGCCCATACGGAGTCCGTGTGCGCCGGGGCGCTGGGGGTGAGACTGGCAGGGGACGGGTGGTATTTTGGGAAGCTGGTGAAAAAGCCGTTTATTGGGGATGATTTGCGGCGGGTGGAGTATGAGGATATCAGGAGGGCTAACCGGCTGATGGGGGCTGCGGGGTGGATTTGCTGGGGGGTGTGCGTGGGGATTAGATATTGCTGGTAATGCGAAGGGGATGCGGGCTGCGGCAGGGATTCGCCTGGGCGTACATGGTTGTCCTTGAACATACAAATTATAGAGGAAAGGGGCTTATAATTATGACGGCGATTCATGGCGGTGATATTTACAGAAATCGTGTGGAAATAGATTTTTCGGTTAATGTGAATCCTCTTGGTATTCCGGAGACGGTTAAAAAAGCGATGCATAAGGCGGTTGAGGTGTGCGGGCATTATCCGGACATCAACAATGACCGGCTGAAGCAGGAGGTCAGCCGTATGAAACATGTGCCGGAGGAGTATCTTTTGTTTGGAAATGGCGCTTCGGAGCTGTTTATGGCGATTGTTCACGCCGTAAGGCCGGAAAAGACCGTGATACCGGTTCCTTCTTTTTATGGATATGAGTACGCGGCCAATTGTCAGGATGGGGAGATTGTTTACTGGGAGACGGGACGTGAGAACGGTTTTCGCCTGACAGAGGAGATTTACGGGGTGCTGACAGAGGGTGTGGACCTTCTGTTTCTGGCCAATCCCAACAATCCTACAGGGGGGCGGATGGACAGGGGGATGGTGAGAGGGCTTCTGAGGCACTGCAGGGATAAGGGGATTTACGTGGTTATGGATGAGTGTTTTATAGAGTTTTGCGGAGGCGGATATTCGGCGGCTGCGGATGTGGGACGGTTTGATAATCTGATTCTGGTAAAGGCGTTTACAAAGATTTTTTCCGTGCCCGGGGTGCGGCTTGGGTATCTGCTGTGCGGAAACAGGGAGCTTCGGGAACGGATAAAACGGCAGCTTCCGGAGTGGAATGTGTCCTGTTTTGCCCAGGCGGCCGGGTGTGCGTGCGCTTTGGAGACGGAGTTTGAGACGGCGACGGCAGGATATGTGAAGAGAGAGAGACAGTTTCTGGAAAAGGGGCTGGGGGGGATTGGGTGTCAGGTGTTTCCTTCGGAGACGAATTTTATTCTGTTTTACAGTGAGGCGCCTGTTTATGGGGAATTGCTGAACAGGGGGATTTTAGTCAGAAACTGCGGGAATTTCAGGGGGCTGGGGCCGGGATTTTACCGGGTGGCGGTGAAGACCAGGAAAGAGAATGAGATTTTGCTGAGGGAGATTGAGCGGGTGGCAGGGGGATGATGGGGGAGCGGAGAGAGGAGGAAGGCTGCAGAAGGAAAGGTGAAAGTTTGGCGGGAGATATGAAGGATTGGAGGAAGGGAGGGGAACGTATGCCGGCAGAGCGGGAAGATTGCAGAGAGGAAAGAGAACAGATGCAGGGAGAAAGGGAAGGCTGCAAAGAGGCAGGTGAGTGTTTGCTGAACCAAATAGAACGTCTGCTGCCCAAGGAGATTGAGCGGCGGAGTTTTGAGATAATTGAGGAGGAACTTTTGCGCAGGGGTATCTGTATCCCGGAGGCGGAGAAGGCGATTACGAAGCGGGTTATCCACACGACGGCGGATTTTGAGTATGGGCGGACCCTTGTGTATACAAGGGGAGCGGTGGGGATTTTGGAGGAGCTTGTGAGAAAGGGAGCGGATATTGTGACGGATACCAATATGGCTCTGGCGGGGATTAATAAGAAGGTGCTGGCGGGATTCGGCGGACAGGCCCATTGTTTTATGGCGGATGAGGATGTGGCCAGGGAGGCAGACAGGCGGGGAATGACAAGGGCGGCTGTCAGCATGGAACGGGCGGCGAAAATAGGGAAGCCGGTTATTGCCGCTGTGGGCAATGCGCCGACAGCCCTTGTAAGGCTTTACGAACTGGCGCTGGAGGGCGGCTGGCGGCCGGCGTTTGTCATCGGGGTTCCGGTTGGGTTTGTGAATGTGGAGGCGGCGAAGGAGCTTATTTTGAGTACGGATATTCCCTGTATCGTGAACAGAGGGAGAAAGGGAGGCAGCAGCGTGGCAGCGGCTGTCTGCAACGGGGTGCTGTACGGATTGGCAGGACGGGAGAGGGAGGGAAGCGGGGGATGAGGTATGGTTTTACCACGGGAAGCTGCGGGGCCGCCGCGGCAAAGGCGGCTGCCTATATGCTTTTGACAGGCAGGGAGAAACGGGAGATTGCCATTGAGACTCCAAAGGGAATCCTTTACAGGGCCAGGATTTTGGACATCTGCAGGGGGGAGAGGGAGGTCAGCTGCGGTGTGGTAAAGGACGGCGGGGACGACCCGGATGTTACGACGGGGGCCCGGGTCTGCGCCAGGGTTTCTTTTTGGGATAAGGGGATTGTGATTGAGGGCGGCAAAGGGGTGGGGACGGTGACCAGGCCGGGGCTTGACCAGCCGGTAGGAAGCGCCGCCATTAACCGGGTGCCAAGGGAGATGATAGAGAGGGAGGTTCTTGAGGTGTGCCGCCTGGCGGATTATGAAGGCGGCCTGAGGGTTGAGATTTCTGTGCCCGGCGGGGAGCGGCTGGCGGAGAGCACGTTCAATCCCAGGCTGGGGATTGTGGGGGGAATTTCCATTTTGGGGACCACGGGGATTGTGGAGCCTATGAGCAGCCGGGCGCTGCTGGAGACTATCCGGGTGGAGCTTAAGCAGAGGCGGGCGGAAGGGTTTGACTATGTTGTGGCGTCGCCGGGGAATTACGGGCTTGATTTTATGAGGAGAGCGTTCGGGTATGATTTGGACAAAAGTGTGAAGTGCGGCAATTTTATAGGGGAGACCCTTGATATGGCGGCAGAGCTGGGATTTGAGAGGCTGCTTTTGGCGGGGCATGTGGGGAAATTAATCAAGGTGGCCGGGGGGATTATGAATACCCATTCCAGGGAGGGAGACTGCCGGATGGAGCTTCTTGGGGCGTTTGCGGTAAGGGCCGGGGCGGACATGGGAAGTGTGGAACGGATTTTGGAGTGCAGCGTTACGGAAGAAGCGGTACCTATTCTGGAGGCCTGCGGGAAATTGGAGGCGGTGATGGCTTTCGCGGCCCGGAGGATTTGTTTTTATATGGAAAAGAGGGCGGGAGGCCGGATGAAGGCGGACTGCGTGTTATATACCAATGAACTGGGAGAACTGGCAAGGAGTAAAGGAGTGAGGGAATGGTTTATTTTGTTGGAGCGGGAACAGGCGCGGCGGACCTGATAACGGTGAGGGGCATGAGGCTTTTGGAGAGGGCGGATGTAATTATCTATGCGGGCTCTTTGGTGAATCCGGAACTTCTTTCTTACGGGAGGCCGGGGTGTGAGATTTATGACAGCTCCCGGCTGACCCTTGAGGAGGTAATGGAACTTATGAGGAGGGCGGAGAAGGAAGGGAAAATGACGGTGCGGCTCCACACGGGGGACCCAAGCATTTACGGGGCCGTGAAGGAGCAGATGGACCTTTTGGACGAAGCGGGGATAGGGTATGAAAGCTGCCCGGGGGTCACCGCCTGCTTCGGGGCGGCGGCGGCCATGAACCTGGAGTTTACGCTGCCGGGGATTTCCCAGTCCCTGATTATTACAAGGCTGGAGGGAAGGACCAGGGTGCCGGACGGGGAGCGGCTGGAGAGTCTTGCTTCCCACGGGGCTTCCATGGCGGTGTATTTGAGCGCGGGGATGATGGATGAGGTGGGGCGGCGGCTTATGGCCGGAGGCTATGGGGCGGATACCCCGGCGGCGCTGGTTTATAAAGCTACCTGGCCGGAGGAGCAGATACATGTTTGTACGGTGGGAACGCTGGGGAATGTGGCCAGAGAGCAGGGGATTAGGAAAACGGCGGTGGTGCTGGTGGGGGATGTGATTAGGGGCAAAGGGTACGACAGGTCGCGGCTGTATGCGCCGGATTTTTCTACGGAGTTTCGGAAAGGGCGCTCCGGCGGGGATGGCGCGGAGCATTTGGGGAAAGTCAGTGTTATCAGTTTTACGGAGAAGGGACGGAAGCTTTCGGAGGTTATCCGTGAGCGGATGGATGCTATGGAGGTTTCACTGTATACAAAGTACAGGAGCTGTAAGGACCGGGGGAACGGGGAGTTTGTGGAGACTTCTGTGGGGCAGTGGACAAAGGCGCAGATGGAGCAGGGGAACGCCATGGTTTTTATCGGGGCCTGCGGGATTGCGGTCAGGGCGGCGGCGCCTTATCTTACGGACAAGCTTCGGGACAGTCCGGTGGTGGTGATGGATGAGGGGGGAAGGTATGTGATTCCTGTTTTGTCCGGGCATATGGGGGGAGCCAATGAACTGGCCTGCCGGTTGGCGGGGACAATGGGGGCTGTCCCGGTGATTACCACGGCGACGGATATTAACGGGAAATTTGCGGCGGATTTGTTTGCAAAGCGAAACGGGCTGTTTATTGTGAACCGGGAGAGGATTGCGGCGGTGTCTTCTAAGGCGCTGGACGGAAAGGCGGTTGTGTGTTCGGTTGAAACGGGACATTTGCGGCAGGGATGCAGGGCGCCGGAGGGAGTGGAACTTGCGGATTATCCTCCCGGGGGGCCGGTGGATGTTGTGGTTACTTCGGAGAGCGGGGATTTCGGCGGGGCGGTTTTGTTAAGGCCCAGGGAGTATGTGATTGGGCTGGGGTGCAGAAAGGGGAAGGGAGCGGGAGAGATTGGCCCGTTTATTTTGGAGCGGATTGGGAAGCTGGGGATTTTGCCGGAACAGATTTGGGGGCTTGCCTCCATTTCCCAAAAGAGCCGGGAGCCGGGGATTGTGGAATGGTGCAGGAAGGAGAGAGTGGCTTTTGTAACGTATGACGCAAAGGAACTGCGGGACGTGAAGGGGGAGTTTCACGGGTCTGCTTTTGTGGAGGAGACGGTGGGGGTTGACAATGTGTGTGAGCGGGCGGCTCTTAAGGCCTGCGGTCCGGGAGGGCGGCTGGTGTGCGGGAAGCAGGGGAAGGCGGGAATGACGATTGCCGTCGCAAGGAGGCAGTGGATGGTGGATTTTGAGGGAGGGCAGGATGGAGCATAGGATTTATATTGTGGGGATGGGGCCTGGGAGGGAGGATATGATGACCGGGGAGGCCGTCAGGGCCCTGGAGCAGGCGGATGTGATTGTGGGGTACACGGTGTATCTGGACTTGCTGGGCAGCCGGTTTCGGAACAAGGAGATGATTTCCACTCCCATGAGGCGGGAGGAGGAGCGGTGCAGGATTTGTTTTGAGGAGGCCCGGAAGGGGAAACGGGTGGCGCTGGTGTGCAGCGGGGACGCGGGGATTTACGGGATGGCATCTTTGATGTATGAGATTGGAAGGGAGTATCCGGATACGGAGCTTGTGGCGGCGGCGGGGATTACGGCTGCCAGCAGCGGGGCGGCGGTTCTTGGGGCGCCTCTAAATCACGATTTCTGCACGGTGAGCCTCAGCGATTTGCTGACGCCCTGGGAGGTGATTGAGAGACGGCTGGAGGGGGCTGCAAGGGGGGATTTTGTGATTGTGCTTTACAATCCTTCCAGCCGCAGAAGAAGGGATTATCTGAGGCAGGCCTGCAGTATTTTGCTGCGAACCATAGAGGGGAGCCGGGTCTGCGGGTATGTTGAGAATATCGGAAGGGACGGCACCAGGGCAGAGGTGTGTACATTGGAAGAATTGAAGGACAGGGAGGTAAATATGTTTACCACGGTGTTTGTCGGGAATTCGGATTCGTTTATTTTGAATGGGAAATTGATTACAAGGCGGGGGTATGGCATTGAAAGAAATATTGATTTTTGCGGGAACCACTGAGGGAAGGGTTTTGTCGGAGCGCCTGGCTGCGGCCGGGGTGAGAAACCGGGTCTGCGTCGCCACGGAGTATGGGGAGCTTCTGGTGAAATCCGGCCCTCTGGTGAGAGTTCATCGGGGGAGAATGGGGATGGAGGAGATTCGGAAACTGGCTGAGGAGGGGGATTTTGGGGCTGTGGTGGACGCCACCCACCCGTATGCCTGTGTGGTCAGCCGCAATATAAAGGAGGCTGTGGAGGGGATGGGGATTCCTTATCTGAGGCTTGAGAGGGAGAGGTGGGGGGACGGATGGGAAAGGCCTGTGAGTGGAGGGCGGGAAGAGGGGGATGAAGGGTATGGGAAGGAAGGACAAGGGCAGGTCACATGGTTTGCCAATCACAAAGACTGTGCCGCGGCGCTGGAGCAGGTGGAAGGAAATATTCTGCTGACTGTGGGCAGCAAAGAGCTGGGGGAGTACTGCATTTCCAGGAACTTAAGAAAACGGCTGTACGCGCGGGTACTGCCTGCGGCGGAGAGTCTGGCGCTGTGCGGCAAATGGGGGATTGGCGGGCGGCAGATTATTGCCATGCAGGGCCCTTTTTCGGCGGAGATGAATGGGGCGGTGATTCGGCAGTACGGGATTGGCTGTCTGGTGACCAAGGACAGCGGCAGGGCGGGAGGCTTCGGGGAGAAGCTGGAGGCGGCTATGAGAACGGGTATAAAGGTGTTTGTGATTGGGAGGCCCCGGGAGGATGGGGACGGGATGGGATTTGAAGAGGTGTGCGGAAAGCTGGGGAGGATTTGCAAAAGGGAGATTAGCGGGAGGGAGACCTGCGGGGAGCTGGGTGAGGAACCGGGAGACGGAAAAGAGGGGGACAGCGGATGGGGAAAGGATGACGGACTGGAGATTATTCTGGCGGGGGCAGGCATGGGCAGCAGGGGCTGTCTTACACGGGAAGCGGAGGAAGCCATATCCAGGGCGGATATTCTGCTGGGGGCCAGGAGACTGGTGGATGGGCACCGGGAGGTGCCGGAGCGGTACGCTTTCTATCAGGCAGAACAGATAATCCCGTTTTTAAGGGACATTCACGGGAAAACGGTGGTCATCCTTTTCTCCGGGGACACGGGGTTTTACAGCGGCTGCAGCCGTGTGTACCGGGAGATAAAAAAAGAGATTAAGGAGGGACGGCTGAAAGGGTCTGTGCAGGTGATGCCGGGCATCTCTTCGGCGGCGTATCTGGCTTCCGCCATAGGGGAGAGCTATGAGGACGCGGCCGTTTACAGCATCCACGGGAGAGATTTGTGTAATCTGGCGGGAAAAATCAGGAGAAGCCGGAAAGTGTTTTTGCTGGTGTCCGGTGTGAAAGATGTAAACCGGCTTGGGCAGATTCTGGAGGAGGAGGATTTGTCCGGGTGCAGGGTAGTGACCGGTTACCGGCTGTCCTGTGAGGATGAGGACATCCGAAGCCGTACGCCCCGGCAGTGCCGGGAACTGAGAGAGGAGGGCCTGTACACCTGCTTCATTGAAAATCCCCGGGCCCGGGAAGCCCGGGCGGCCCACGGAATCAGTGACGGTGAATTTATCAGGGGAAAGGTGCCTATGACCAAGGAGGAGGTAAGAGCGGTGAGCATCTGTAAGCTGAGGCTCCACCGGGGGGCCGTGGTCTATGATATCGGAAGCGGAACAGGTTCTGTTGCGGTGGAGATTGCCGGCCTGTCCGATGATATACAGGTCTGCGCCCTGGAGAAGAAGGGGGAGGCAGTCTCTTTGATTGAGGAAAATAAGAGGAAGTTCCGGCTGGAAAATATTTTCGTCACACAGGGGGAAGCGCCGGAGGCGCTGGCGGGGCTGCCGAAGGCCACTCATGGGTTTATCGGAGGAAGCGGCGGGAGGATGAGAGAGATACTGGACGCGCTGCGGCAGATAAATCCTCATATGCGGGTGGTGATAAATGGGGTCACCATGGAGACAATCTGTGAATTGAAGGAGATTTTGGGGCGATACACAACAGAGGATGCGGAAATCGTGCAGCTGCAGGTCAGCCGGATGAAACAGGCGGGGACCTGCCATCTGATGAACGGGGAGAATCCGGTCTGGATATGCGCATTTCGTTTTCGTCCGGATGAAGGAGAGGAAGGAGGGGAGCGTGGGGAATGAAGGGAAGAAGCGTTATGATTGCCGCGCCCAAAAGCGGCAGCGGAAAGACCGTAATCACCTGCGCGTTGCTTCAGGCGTTAAAAAACCGGGGGGAGAAGGTGGTTTCGTTCAAATGCGGGCCGGACTACATTGACCCCATGTTCCATGAAACGGCAATGGGGATTCCGTCGGGCAATCTGGACACGTTTTTCACGGATGAGGAGCAGACCAGAAGGCTTTTTACGGACGGCGCCGGGGAGGACCAAATCGCTGTTCTGGAGGGAGTCATGGGAGTCTATGACGGGCTGGGCGGCGTCAGGAAGGAAGGCTCCTCTTACCATCTGGCCCAGGTCACGGGGACGCCCATCGTTCTGGTGGTGGACGCCAAGGGGATGGGGCGTTCGGTGATACCGCTGCTGTCCGGGTTTCTTGCCTATGACAGGGACCGGCTCATTGGGGGAGTGATACTGAACCGGATGTCGGAAGGATACTATAACATTATAAAACCGCTGATAGAACGGGAACTGAAACTTACGGTTCTGGGGTATGTTCCGGAGCAAAAGGAGCTGGGATTTGAGAGCAGGCACCTGGGGCTGGTGATGCCGGATGAGCTGGAGGACATAAAGGGAAAGCTTGAGAAGGCGTCGGGGCAGCTGGAAAAGACGGTGTCGGTTGACGGGATTGTGAAGCTTGCGGGGGAAGGCAGGAGGCCGGACGGAGGCGGCAGTGAGAGGCGGGGAAGAGGGCGGGAAATGTACCCGGCCTTAAAGAAACGGCCTGTCATTGGGGTGGCCAGGGATGAGGCGTTCTGCTTTTATTACCGGGAGAATCTCCGGATGCTGGAGGAGTACGGAGCGGAGATTCTCTATTTTTCCCCTCTTCACGACAAGAAGGTGCCGGATAAATGTCACGGACTTTTAATAGGCGGAGGTTACCCGGAGCTGTACGCGGGGGCGCTCAGCGAAAATGAGCGGATGCGGGAGTCTGTGAGGCAGGCTGTGAATAGGGGGATGCCCGCGGCGGCAGAGTGCGGCGGGTTCATGTATCTCCACACAGAGCTTATTGACCGGGAGGGCGTCCCTTTTGCCATGGCCGGTGTGCTGCCTGCCTCCTGCTTTTATACGGGCAGGCTGGTCCGATTTGGCTACATAGAGCTTCAGGAGAACAAAAGCATATTTCTTCCGGAGGGCGAACGGATAAAAGGGCATGAGTTTCATTATTATGACAGCACGGACAACGGAGACGGCGCAGAGGCCATAAAGCCGGGAACGGGAAAGACCTATTCCTGCATTGTGGAAAATGAACACTGCTGGATGGGATTTCCCCATTTGTACTATCCGTCAAACGACGGGTTTGTGAAAGCATTTGTGGAGAAAATGAATAAAATGTCCTGAAAAAGTTCAAAATCCTCTTGACCAGACAGTTGCTGTACGGTTTATCATGATAGCAGAGAAACATAAATCAATGATTAAAGGAGAAGCTGCTATGAAGAAAACCAGACTGTTCTGCAGAGTTTTGATAGGATTTTGTGTTGTGCTGGGGGTAATATGGATTGGCTTTGGGAAAAAGATAAAGATTCTCTATACGTCCCTCAACAGTTTCAAGGATGAAAACCTGGCTCACACGTTCCAGAATACCCCTCAAATCCAGCCGACGAAAACGATTCACAGAGGTGAAAATACGTTTCAGTTTCTGAAAGAAGACAGTGCGGCCCTGGAGGGCAGCTTCTGTTTTGAGGGCGTCAGCTATCCTCTGAAGACATTTATGGAGGATACCAGGACTTTGGCCATGGTGGCTGTGAAAGATGATGTTATCAGGTATGAGAATTATTTTTCCGGGGGAAATGAGGCTACGGTGTTTTCTTCCAACTCTATGGGCAAATCCTTCGTGTCGGCTCTCATGGGAATCGCCGTGTCGGAGGGATATGTGGACAGCGTGGAGGACCCGGTGGGAAAGTATATTCCGGAGTTTGCGGGAACAAAGCTGGAGAACATTCCCATCCGGGCCTGCCTTATGATGGCTTCGGGAATTAATTTTGATGAGGACAGGGATATGAGCGGGTTTTCCATGCGCACACTGATGGGAACTCCGGCCATGAAGGTCATCGCGAAATACGGGACGCAGGAGGAGCCGTACACCTACCGAAGATATCTGAGCATCAACACGGAGATTTTAGGGCAGGTTATCGTAAATGCCACAGGCCGCAGCCTGGCGGAGTATATGGAGGAAAAGCTGTGGAAGCGGATAGACGCGGCCCACGACGCGTTCTGGACCTTGAGCAACGGGACGGAGCTTGCCATGGGAGGCCTGAGCGTTTCCATGAGAGATTACGTCCGGTTTGCCAGGCTGTATCTGCATGAAGGCGCGTATAACGGGGAGCAGATTCTTGACCGGGAGTGGGTGCGGGCCAGTATGGATGTCAGTGAGGAGTTCGCAAAGCCGGGAGCCAACAACGACGCCTACAATGCCATTGGATACGGGTATCAGTGGTGGATTCCGGAAGGGAACCAGGGGGAATTTATGGCCATCGGCGTTTACGGCCAGTGGATTTATGTGAATCCCTCTAAGCAGGTTATCATCGTAAAAACCAGCGCGGATCCTGATTTTATGGAGCCGGGATATGAGCTGAAGCACGTGGAATTTTTCAGGGCTGTGGCGGAGGCGCTATAGGAATCTCAATCCGCACGATATAGTCCTCAATCCGGTCAATGACCGTTTCATTGATTTCTTTTTCATAGGAGAATCCGGACAGCGTCAGCTTCTGCCTCCGGGCATAGTCCAGGATATCCCGATACCTTGAGGGGATGGTGTCCCATCCCCCTTTATGGAAGGCCCTTAGATACCGCCCTTTCGGCTTGTATGTGGAGGCCGCTTTTTTTCGTGAGCGCCGGGATTTCGATAAACAGCCTGGTGTAATCGTCAAACCTGCCTGCCTCTATGCTGGACACAGGTATCA
>CAJTGF010000076.1 GCA_910575585.1 Clostridiaceae bacterium | reverse complement strand
TCATACACAGAATAACTCTTCTGGTGGTTTGTATCTTTCTTAAGTGTAGGAACTTAAAGATACCACAAATCCATACGGAAGGGTTATTTTTTTACAAAAAACTTTTTACTCACAAGTATCTTAATTGTTCCTAATAAAACAGGATATGGAAGCGGATAATAGTAAATATTTTCTCTACGTTCTATTTGATATATCTTCAATATGTCAATTTTGTCATAATATATACCCTTATCATGCTTCTGTATCATCCTGTAATACATTAATAATGTAGTATCCAATCCACGAGGTAATTCGTTAAGCTGTGTATTAAAAACAATATGAAAATCCACATCGCCGAGCTTATTACAAAAATTTGATAATATTGCAAAATTATTAATATCAGCGTTATATGGATTCCACTTATTAAAATCAATGTACGAACGTTTTAATTCTATTAATTCAACCACTTCATTATCATGCATTCTTATCAAATCAATATCAGCAAATATACCTATTCTCAAACATTCTCGCTGCCATATATGAAACGCACTCGACAAACTATCATTTTTACTTTTTTGAGGAGTTCTATTTTCAAGTTTTGCTTTAATTCCATATTCAGCAAATTTATCAATCATTGTCCTTAACTGAATCCGTTCAAATGTACCTTTTTTGTTATTTGAATGCCATAAATACACATAATCACTATTTTCTAAAATCTCACAATCAACATACCTCACCCAAAATAGTGGCAATTTCGCTTGCTGTGCAATTTTATAACATTCATTCCCATAGTATTTCTCATTACCTGATAACAAACTGGCATCTGTACCTTTTTCAATTCTATCGTCTATTATTAAGCATATTGGAACAGAATCTTTTTTTGATGCAACTACTAATAAACTCTTATCCGTATCAAAAAATTTAATTTCACTGTTTTCTTCATTGTTTTTATAACGCTCTTTCAAAAAATCGCATAATCCGTTATCTTTGTATCGCTCCATCATTTTTCACCTATCTCTTAAATATTCTACAAATCCTGCAACTTCTTTTGATACTCTTTTAACCTCTGGAACATCTCAAATTTCTTTTTAGCCTGCATTTCCTTGCGTGCTTTCCTGTCCAGTTCTTCTATCTGTTTTAGCAGCTTAGCTTTCTCCTGCTCAATAACTATCTGCTCGTCCAGACTATGATCATCAGTAACTACAATTCCCGATATTTGTGTAACCAAATTCTCCCATACTGCATCTAAATCAAGCCCCAATAATTTAATACAAGCGTTATCTGCTTCCATCCAATCAGAATGCAACAACCTTTTCTGATAGGTTGCAAACTGTACTTCATCTACATATTTCATCACCAGTTGCAGTCATATCCACAATCTTCATCCTTGTAAAATATCTATCTCATCGGTATGATTCGGCAGGAGCAAATTCTTCCCTTTCGATATGGGTGAAAAACATGTAAGTACGGTATTCAAATCTGTCTTAAGACCTGAAATAGTTGTTTTGCCATCTACAGAGCCTGTTATCAATGCCGTGTCTAAGCTGAATTTCTTCTTAGCATAAACAGATACTGTCTCAAACAAATAATCTGCGGTATCTGCAAATGCTGTAAAGATAATGATTTTCTGTAACTGTTCAGCACCCCGTTAAGGGCACATTGATTTTTGGACAAAACAGAGAAAATAAAATTTCTGTTTCGTCGTTGCTTTAGTGTAAAAAGTGGATAACTTTCTAGTATAACTGCCAAGTGCTTTTGGGTTGTGGATTACTGAAACATAATTCCCCAGTTGTATCACAGATAACAGAGTAATTGTGGATTTTATCCGAGTGTTGCCGGCAATTAGCTCTTGTTTTTTACTGTTTATCCACCGTCATTTTGACAGTATATCAAAACGACACGATTCGCTTTTTGGACCATTTTCCGTTAAAATAGAAGTATCAAATTTAACGGAAGAAGGTGGTCTGAATGCCAGTAAATGTTACACTTGAAATGGTTCAGCAATTGCTTGAACAGAATGCTTCATTGCTCAGGCAAAATGAAATTCTCACAGCAACTATTGCTGAGTTAAATCAGACCATACAGGAACTGAAGGAACAGCTTAATAAGAACTCCAAAAACAGTTCCAAACCACCTTCAAGTGACGGCTATAAAAAACCTGCTCCTAAGAGTCTGCGCAAACCATCCGGAAAAAAGGTCGGTGGACAGGATGGACATCAGGGGATACATTTAGCGGTAATAACAGCTCCGGATGAAATAGTCAAACATATGCCCTCCGCATGTAAAGGATGCCAGCATTATCAGATATGCAAAGGCACTACATGTATTGCGCAGAAACGCCATGTTATTGACGCGGTTGTTACAGTCAATGTAACGGAGCATCAGGCACTGGAACTTCCAGTCTGTATGCTGCATGGAGATACCCGCACAGGTGCTTTCCCTTCTGACGTAAAAGCAACCGTACAGTATGGTGAAAACCTTCAGGCATTAGCTGTTGCACTAAATACCGTAGGCGCAGTCAGCATCAAACGTACCCATGAGATTCTTTCCGGAGTATTTAACATTCCGATTGCAACAGGAACGGTCAGCAGCATGGTAAAAAGATGCGCTGACAGTCTGAGTGAAACAGTAGGTAAGATCAAGGATAAGATGATCGGTTCCGCGCTTGGACATTTCGACGAAACCGGAACCAGAGTGGATAAAAAACTCTGGTGGGTTCATGGCGCCTCAAACTGTGAATACACCTATCTTGATAGCAGTCCCAAACGTGGAACTGCAGGTATGGAGCAATGCGGCGTTCTTCCGGAATTCAAAGGGATTGCCATGCATGACTGCTGGGCTTTCTACTGGAATTATCCGGATATTCAGCATGCAGTCTGCTGTGCCCATCTTCTCCGTGAATTAACGGGGATTGATGAAAATCATCCGGATCAGAAGTGGGGATCTGCATTTATAGACCTTTTACTGGAAATGAAAAAGGCCAAAGAGAAAGCTGTGGAGAAGGGAAAGGACTCTCTGAGCTATTATCATTATCATAAGTTCGATAAGAAGTATGGTGAACTTATCGAACAGGCCCGGAAGGAAAATCCACTTCCCGAAACCACGGAGAAAAAACGCGGACGGAAGAAACAAGGAAAAATCCTTGCCCTGGCAGAACGCCTTGCGAATTACAAGGCCTCAGTCTGCCTTTTTATCCATAACTTCCATGTCCCGTTTGATAACAACCAGGCGGAACGAGATCTGCGGATGATAAAGGTGAAAACCAAAGTATCCGGATGCTTCCGAACTGAGGAAGGTGCCAGAGATTATCTAAAAATCATGTCCTATGTTGGTACCGCACATAAGCAGGGATACAATGCTTATGAAGCAATCAGAAATGTAATCTCAGGTCATCCTGATTTCATCTTTGAATAAGGGGGGGGTTCTGAATAGTTACTCTATTTGTTATTATAATTTTGGCAACATTTTTCTCTTCGATTTATTCTCATAGAAAACAATATAAACATGACAGGTAACCTCATAGACTACCTGCCATATAAAATAATCTGTGTAAAAATTTTCATCACTCGAACTCGGCGTGTTCTTTACTATTCTTAACTATTTTTATTTAAGTATTATGCAAATACACGCCTATTTTTACATCAATTACATCCTTTATTATGGCTTGCTGATTTTCTGTTGCCAAAATGTTGCCACCCTTACTTATCTCTATAATGAGAACCACATTGGACAATCTTTATCGTATTATCTTCTATACGATAAACAATACGATTCGAATCATCTATCCGCCGACTCCAATAAGCTGCCAAATCACCACTTAGCCTTTCAGGTTTTCCTATTCCCTCGTAGCCATTCCGGTCAATATCCTTCAACAGCTGGAGAATGCGTTTTAAAGTTTTTTTATCCTGTTTTGTCCAATATTCAAAATCTTCCCATGCCGCATCTGACCATGCCTTAATCATCAAAGTCCACCTCATGCACTGTACCACCTGTAGCTTCCATTTGTGCTACAGACTCCTTAAGTCTGGTCATATTTTCCTGCGAATAAAACGGATCAACAGATACTTCAAACGGTATGCGCTTCTCTCTGCCTAATTTTTTTAGATAAATATTTATAGCTGTTGATAAAGACATACCAATATCAGCACAAGCCTGTTCTGCCTTTTTCTTTACATCATCCTCTATGCGCAAACTGATCTGAGCCATAATATCACCTCTTCTTTCTTGATATGACTAACATATCACACTTCTAAGCATTTGTAAAGCACTATGCAATACATATGCTGTTTCTTTGCCATAATTATCTATAAAAATACATAGTTACACTGGCAACAATCCATTACGTTAATTTCTCTAAAAATAACACCAGTTTACAACTTTTGAAATTTCCTAAAACCTGATAAAATGTAGTCTTCTACGACCTTTATCAAGGCAGAACAATTTTTAATAGTTTCGAGAAATTGCCCGAAACTGCATAAAATTATATCCGCTTGGATTTGCTGGCCAATTTTGTATCTGGTTTCCTGGGCACTGGCGGACTGATATCCAGAAAAGGTTTCACCATTGTAAGGAAGCAGGGTCATGGCACTATAGGACAGACTGATCAGATTCACCAGCCGTTCAATCCCTTCCTTACTACGAATCTGGTATTCTTCCATCGACCAGAAGGTTTTCCCTTCATAATAAGAAACTTCAATATTCCACCTCAGGCCATACCAGGCCAATGGCAGATAAAAGACATTTTCCGTTCCATAGGAATAGGTTGTTTTGTCAGCGCTGTTCTCCCAGTCAAAGGAAATCGTTCTTGGATCAGCTGTGCCTAGGAACAGACGGCGGCTTCCTTTTCCGTTTTTGGGCGCGGTAACGAAGGCATATACCACTTTATCTTTCCAGAGGTTGGTAATAACCGGCATCATGCCAATCTGCCGATTAACCAGTCACCACTTTTGGGGTCGCCAAGGACAATCTCATCCAGCCCAATCCGCTCCCCACGCTTTCTGGGCCGGCCCTTTTTCCCGGTTTTAGCGGGAGGGAACCCGTAAAGAACGGTATCCACCCTGGCGTTACAGACCATTTCCAGGTTGTCAAACTGTTCCACAAGAGCGACTGCTTCCGCTTTTGGATACCAACTGTCGCACAATAAGATCACCTGACGCTTAGAATCGATGACTTTCATGGCCTGAGCCACCAAATCGGCAGCCAAAGCGAGCTTGCTCGTTTCCTTATCCCAGAGCCGGTAACCCACCGGAACAGAAAGATAGAGAATTTTCCCATTCTGGTATACCGGGAAAGAGAGCAGGAGACTGACCATGCAGTGTCCATTAAGATAATAGGAGCCATTGTGGGCGGCATGGTCATAGAGTTTGGAACAAAGTTCAAAATGCTTACCGGATTTTTCAACCATCGTATCATCAATGGAAAGAAAAAGCGGCTGATCCTCCAAAGGGCCAGGAACAGCCCGGGATTCCTTTAACCACAAATTTGTGATGAATTTGAAGGGGCAGCTTTCCCATAACCTTGAGATCGGCTCTGACCCGCTCGGCAATATTGCCCGTATCAACCACACACTGGAATCCATGCCGAAACAGCTTGCTGAAGCGCAGACGAAACAGCTTGCTGAAGCGCAGACGAAACTGGAAACAGTGGAGCGTCAGCTTGAAACCGCAAAAGTGGAGGTTACAAAGCCATTCGCACAGGAAGCGGAACTTGCGGAGAAGCTGGAACGCTTAAATCCGCCTTAAATGCCCTGCTCAATATGGACGAAAAGGGTGATGACGCACTCGGCATGGATGATGCGCCGGAGGAAGAGAAACTTCTGGACATGATGTCCAGAAGTCAGGGCAGGAGGAAGAGGCTTCCATAAGCCGGAAACAGGAGAAAGCTCTATGGATATGCCGATTCCATACCCGGTAGAAAACGCAGGGCATAATTACGCAGTGGACAATGGAAAACCGCAGGGGGCGAAACTGGCGGCGGCAATGGCTGACAAGCCTGTGCAGCGGACATCGCTGAGAGAGAAATTGGAAACGTTCAAAGCGAAAGTGTCTGGAACAGACAAATTGAGTATTGAAAAAGCGAAGGGGAAGGAGGAAACGCTATAACGATTTTATAATATTTGAGATCCCAACTGTTTCTGACATGTCATCTAAGAAGTTCCGATTGATTTAGCGGGAATTTCAAGGTATAATGATTTAGAGGTCATATACCTTTGGGGAATGGCTTTTACATTTCCTGCAAGTGAGCAAAAGGAGGTTATGGCTGTGGATATGTTAATAGACACTGAAATTAAAAATGCGGTCAGCGCAGCAGACCAGGACGCACAATATGATGATAAGGCAAAACGCCTGTTGGGTAATAAGATCATTCTGGCGCATATCCTGGTAAAGACCGTTGATGAGTTCCGGGGAATGAACCCGAAAGAAGTGGTGTCCTATATCGAGGGAGAGCCATCGATCGGTGTGGTTCCAGTAGAGCCAGGTCTGACCAATGCCGGAAAGGAAGAAAACGGCCAGCGCATTGTTGGAATGAATACGGAAAATGCGGAGATTAACGAGGGGCTTGTAAGGTTTGACATTATCTTTTATGTGCGGATGAAAGACGGTATCTCACAGGTTATTGTGAACGTGGAAGCACAGAAGGATGAACCGACAAGTTACTATATCCTGAACAGGGCAGTTTTCTATGTGAGCCGCCTTGTTTCCTCGCAAAAGGAAAGGGATTTTGTCAAGACAAACTATAATGACATCAGGCGTGTATTCAGTATTTGGGTGTGTATGGGCATGGACGAAAGCAGTATGGCTTATGTGCATCTTGCGAAAGACGATCTGCTTGGTTCCTATCCGTGGAAAGGCGGGCTTGACCTGCTGAATATTGTCCTGATTGGTATAGCAAATGAACTTCCAGAGCATGATGAGAAGTATGAGCTGCACCGTCTGCTGAGTACGTTGCTTTCAATAGAGTTGACCGTTGATGAAAAATTAGGAATTATAAGAACAGAGTATAGTATTCCGGTAGATGACAAATTGAGAAAGGATATGAGCGCTATGTGTAATCTTTCACAGGGAATCAGGGAAAATGCAACAGATAATGCCATAGCAGGCGTAATAATGAATATGCACAGGAAAGGCTATACATTAGAGCAGATAGCAGAATGTGTAGAAAAGACTATTGAAGAAGTAGAGGCTGTCATTAGAAAAAGAGAGCCTGTGCTGGCATAATCACAGTAACGAAATAACACAGACAGTAAAGCAGTGAATTTGTTTTCGGATCAGAGAACAGTTCGCTGCTTTTTTGTTTTCAGGGAGAAAGACAGTCACATCAGATTGTCTTTTTTCATGCAAGGAAAGGATTTAAAATATGGCAGACGCAAAAACAGAAAAACAGAAAGTAAAGGAGATAACGGACAAACTGGAGGAAGGGTTAAAAGAACTTTTTGAGAGCGGGAAGTGGATTTTTGCGGTATCAAGAGAAAAAGATAAAAATAATATCCAAACTTTTTCAGACGGTATTTGTTGCGGTTTACGTCTTTTTTCTGAAAGGTTTGGATTTTATTTAAGTTTGGATAACGAATATCATGCAAGCGTATTCTTTTTACCCCGGAAGCCTTGATACCTCTGATAATTTCATGCTCCATATAAGATTTTGTAAAACGGAACATTCTTTCGTCTGCCATAATTCCGTATAAGTGCGAAGTATACTCCTTTAATTCCTCTGTCAGAAACGGCGGTATCGTTATGATACGTTTGCTCTTTGGCGTTTTAGGCGGTGTGATAATATCCCTGCCCTCTATCCGCTGATAAGACTTGTTTACGGAAATGGTGCGCTTCTCTAAGTCAATATCATTGTAGGTAAGAGCAAGTAATTCTCCAATCCTCATTCCCGTCCAGTAAAGGAGCAGAAACGCCATTTTTGTTTCCGGCTTGTTCTCCACAGTCACAAGAAACTGCTTAAACTCCTGCTTCGTCCAAAACTCTTTTTCCCCGGCATGGCTTTTTCCGATACTCCCGGCTTTCCTGCAAGGATTATCTTTCAAATCATAGTACCGAACCGCATAATTGAAGATTGCCGACAACTGGTTATTGACCGTTTTCAGATACGTTTCCGAATATCCTTTTTTCATCAGTGCATTTTGCCACGCACGAATGTCGGAAGCCTTAATCTCATTCATGTTCTTTTTCTTGAAATACGGAATGATTTTCAAGTCAATAATGAATTTCTTTGTACGCATGGTATTTTCACGCAGACGGTGTTCCATATCCTCGTAATAAATTTGTACGAAGTTTTCAAAATTGATGTCTAAATTTCTCTGCTGCTGTTGCAGAAAGTCACGCTCCCATTGCTCCGCTTCCGCTTTTGTCTTAAATCCCCGCTTGTTCTTCTTGTGGCTTACACCCTGCCAGTCCTTATAATAGAACTGGCAACGCCACATCTTTCCGTCCCTTGTCGCTGACATAAAATCTCTCCTTTCCTTATTGTTGGCGTGTCCTCTCGCCATAGTGGTATACCCGCAGGGTGTTTCCTACATGGCTACGGTCAGACCGTAGAATTTTTCTTCAAAGTATTTTGTCGGAACTTTGCCGCAGATTGTTCGATAGCCCTTTGCTTTCAGTTCCTCATTCAGCCCCCGGATAATCTTGTAGGCATAACCTGTTGATACACCAAGCATTTCAGCCGCTTCCTCTGCCGTTACATACATTTTCTTTCCATTCTCCATATAATCCTGTCCTTTCTTTTTTTATTTTAGGTACACATATGTGACCTTTGTGTTTTTATTATATGGTACACTTTTGTGAACGTCAAGTATTTATTTTAATTTTTTATACACAAATGTGTCCTAATGTGATAGAATTGAATTAAGCACTAACGAAAATCACAAAAATCGGAGGTATTGGCATGACTACCGGGGAAAAGATTAAACACTTTCGGAATTTGCGCGGCATATCACAGGAAACGCTCGGTCAGCTTTCCGGCATCAATTCCGCCACAATCAAAAAATATGAGTATGGCATCCGCAATCCCAAGCCCGACCAACTGATGAAAATTGCAAATGCTTTGGGTATCAGTATCAATGTTTTCATGGATTTTGATATAGAAACAGTGTCAGATGTATTGTCTTTGATTTTGAAAATGGACGAGCAATTAGATATGAACTTTGAAGCAGAGAGGTACGAGGACGGAAGTTTCAATCCCGCTACAATCAAAATATCCTTTCAGAACTCCCTGCTCAATCATAAGTTGGGCGTATACATGAAAGCAAGGGAATTGCAGGAGAACCTTTTGAATGATACGGAACGCTTCTCGTCAGAAGAAGAACACCAACGGGCGATTGAAGCACTCTCAAAGGATTTAGACGCTGTTAAGCAGAGTATTCTTGATGACAGTAAGATTGTCAAAAAGGGTGTTAGGGGTATATCTGTAAAAATTTATCCCGAAAATGAATGAAAAATTTTTGAGCAAAAAGTATTGACTTCCACGTAACGTGATACTGTATTCTTTTCTCATAGGAGCAGAATAGATATAAGCCGGCAATCTCTGTCTTGCTTCTTCACAAATTTAAGGAGCTGATAAGAATGCGAACCATAAGCCAAGTTGCAGAATTAACAGGCATAAGCACACGAACACTACAATACTATGACGAGATTGGATTGTTAAAGCCAAGCGAATTGACCGAATCCGGCTATCGCCTATATGATGATGAAGCCTTGCAAAAGCTACAACAAATCCTGTTTTTTAAGGAATTGGGATTTAAGCTGAAAGAGATTAAAGAAATTCTGCAAAAACCCGACTTTGACAAGATCAATGCTTTCAAAAGACAAAAAGAATTGCTTTTGCTGAAGCGCAATCGGACAGACAAACTTATACAGCTTCTTAGCCGCTTAGAGAAAGGAGAGCAATGTATGAGTTTTAAAGAATTTGACCTGTCTGATTACATTACCGCATTAGAGGATTTTAAAAATAACAGCACTGATGATGTTATCAAGCACTGGGGAAGTATTGAAAATTTTGATATGTTTATTCAAAAAATTAAAGATGATGAAGCAGAGGTAGCTAAACTTGCCATTCAACAATTCGGCAGTATTGAAAAGTATACCGAAACTATGAAACATAATTTAGAGCATTTCTCTGAACTCATGGAAACGCAACTAACGGAAGAAGTGAAAGAAATTGGAAAACAATCTGATATTCTGTATGGCAGACTAACCACTAATTTGTCAGAAGATGTTTCCTCCCCTAAAATACAATCCATTGTACACGAACTATTGCGGCTTATACAGGAAAATAGCACCAGCGTATCCCTCGATAAGCCCTATATCAATGTTCTTATCGACACATATTCAAGCGATTATATCAAAAACATGACTGATAACAAATATGGAGAGGGGGCTTCTGATTATATCGTAAAAGCGTTCCATTACTACTCGGAGAATAACGCTTCCGAAAACAATTAGAGGCAACAGGCTCTCTCTAAAAAATATATCCCGACAACTAATCATTCTCGCTATGCCGAAAAATAACTTGCCACACTTTAGAGAGCCTTAGTGACATTTGAATTTTCTTGTGGTATAGTGGACTTCCACTTTTAGGAAAAGGAGTTGATGATATATGCCACAGATGAACAAAGGCGGTAAATTTATTTTCGGAAAATCGCTGATACGAGATGACTTGACAATTCATCTCCCAACACAGGCTCTTATAGAGTACAATGCCACAGCAGAGGGAAAAGTCTATCTTTTTACTGGAAGCAAGGTCACTGGCGGCTTTTGTGTGACAAGAAAAGGATTGTTAGAACCGTCAAAGTTAGGACACATTCTTACCGATAATCCGACTTTACTGAATTATCAGACCGCAGAGGGCGAATTTATCAAATACAAAGGCCGGTCATACTGTTGGGTAAATATTTCAGAGAATGGTGTAATTCAGCTTAACCAGCAGATATTAGACTTTCTTAATCTGAAGATTGGAATGGAACTATTGTCTATCCGAAGCAGTAATATAGCTTTTACAATGGGTGCAACCGGTCCTCTGTTGGAAAGAGCCGACAACTATGAGGGCGAAATTCCTCTGTATTAAAAAAGCAGGTATCACGATACCCGTCCCAAATCCAGTATTCATCAAATAATTAGAGCCATTTTAGAGCCAACAGGCATAAAGCAATCCCGGAAACGCCCATTTTATCAGCATTTCCGGGATTTTATCCGTTACTCGAACTCTATCGTCGCCGGCGGCTTAGGACTCATATCAAAACAAACCCGATTCACATTTCCCACCTCACTCAAAATCCTATCCGTAATCCTCCCCAGCACATCCCAATCCACCCTCTCAACGCTGGCGCTCATAGCGTCAACCGTATTAATCGCCCGAATGATCACCATATAATCAAAGCACCTGGCATTATCCTTCACGCCCACAGACTTAAAATCCGGCACAACCGTAAAATACTGCCACACCTTCTTATCAAGCCCCGCACGGGCAAACTCCTCCCGCAAGATAGCATCCGACTCCCGCACAGCCTCCAGCCGGTCTCTGGTAATAGCCCCCAAGCATCTGACACCCAGCCCCGGTCCCGGGAACGGCTGACGGTACACCATCCCTTCCGGCAGGCCAAGTTCCACCCCGCAGGCCCGCACCTCATCCTTAAACAGCTGTTTTAACGGCTCCACCAGCTCAAACTTCAGATCCTCCGGCAAACCGCCGACATTGTGGTGGGATTTCACCATCTTGGCCGTCTTGGTACCGCTTTCAATAATATCCGGGTAGATAGTTCCCTGGCCCAAAAAGTCGATGCCCTCCAGCTTCCTGGCTTCCTCCTCAAACACCCGGATAAACTCGCTGCCGATGATCTTCCTTTTCTCCTCCGGATCCGCAACCCCTTCCAGTTTCCCCAAAAACCGCTCCGCAGCATCCACATAGATCAAATTGGCATGGAGCTGATCCTTAAACACCTGGATCACGCTCTCCGACTCATTTTTCCGCATCAGCCCATGGTTCACGTGAACGCACACCAGCTGTTTTCCGATAGCCTTGATCAGCATAGCCGCAACCACCGAAGAATCCACACCGCCGGAGAGAGCCAGGAGCACCTTTCTATCCCCCACCTGCCTGCGGATCAGCTCCACCTGGTCCGCAATAAAGTTCTTCATATTCCAATTAGCCTGAGCCTTACACACGTCAAAGACAAACGCTCTCAAAGCCGACTCATCCGGAAGTTCCTTCAAGATCCTCTCGCACTTCGCCGTAGGATGGTCAACCGCCATCATCGGATACCCGCATCCATACAGCGCCGGATCGATATCCACCGCCGCGCCGTCCACCACCCGGTTTTCGCCGCCGTTAAGCACGATCCCCTTCACGTTTTCCAGTTTTTTCAGCTCCTCAATCGTGATATCATGAGGATGGATCTCGCTGTACACCCCCATATCCCGAATCTGACGGGCAATATCCGTATTCCTGGAGCTTCCCAGATCAAGAATCACTATCATATCCTGCTTCATGCCGACTCTCTCCTTCTATCTTCTATGTAATAAAATAACTGACCCTTTATGTACCAAAACGCCAGGCTCCTGCCAGATCCTTTAGACCCTTCCGATGTCTCTCATCTGCGGACCCATTTCCCAAACAAAGTCTTCTTGTACTTTAAAAGCTCCTCCTTGGCATCGGCCCGGTTCCCTGCTTTGTGCAGGTACTCCACACCCTTCTTAATATCAGCCGGAACCCCAAGTCCCTGTGCGTAAATAACTCCCAGCAGGTAAAATACCTCCTCATTGTTCCAGGTCACTTTCTCCAAAAATTCCCTGGCCTTCCTATAATCCTGTCCCACGCCCAGTCCTTTCAGATACGCTTTTCCCAGGTAAACGCATCCCCAGTTATTCTCCTCCTCATAGGCTTTTGTCAGAAGCTTTACCCCTTTCTCATGATCCTGCGGCACTCCCTCGCCCTTAAAATACAGTGCTCCCAGGCGGTTATAACATCCCACGCTTCCCGACGGCTTCAGCCCACGCTCATAGCACTGGGCGGCATAGCTTAGATTCTTTCCGACGATCTTCCCCTCTTCATAGGCAAGTCCCACATAATACCAGCTTTTTGTCTCCCCGTTGGCCGCCGCCTTTTCATGCCACTTTAAAGCCTCCTGTTTCCTTCCGGCCTGGTCCAGGTCTTTTGCGTAAATATACTGGTGGATCGGATAGCCAAGCTCCGCCCCCATGCGCCAGATCCCCTCCGCTTTCTCCGGCCTGGGCGCAATGATATCCTCATCGCCCTTCTCATAGTACCGGCTCAAATTATTGCCCGCATAGTACATGCCGCCGCGGAATGCCTTCCAGAACCAGTCCTCGCACTTGGAGATATTTTCCTTCAAGTACGCTTTAAACGCCTGCTGGCTGGCAAATGACTCTCTTCCCTTGCCCTGGATCTCCAGAAAATCCCACCAGAAATAGGCGTTGCCCACCGTATACTGGCAGAACGCGTCCCCCATCTGGGCCTTTTCAAGGACCACGTCAAACGCCTCCTGCAGACTGGCAAACGGCATCCGCGCCCTTACCTGCGGCGTCAATTCACCGGTCCGAAGGGCCACCAGCACTCCCAGAGCGCTGCCCTGCTCCACAGACTTGTGAAAAAGAGCTATGGCCCTGTCATCATCCTCCGGAAATCCATGCTCCTCCCACACATACTGATACCCGCACAGACATCTGGCCAAAATACAGGAAGCGTCTCCGTCCCCTGCCGCCGAAGCCTGCTCCAGACGCCGAAAATTCTCCTGCCCCCGTCCTGTGGTCACATCATAATAAATATCCCGGAGCGCCTGCTCCACCACATCACTGAAATACTTTCCCATATGGATTCTCCTAACCTTCTTTTATAACAATCCCTGTCTATGGATCATCTTCCCCCATTATATCCGAAATCCCTCCACAACACAATTATTTCCAAAAAATCTTTTACTTTACTTTTTCGCCCGTTACTGTTCACTGGCCATTCCAAATCGCCTCCGGCGATGGGCAGCCTGGTTCGCTGCCATTACGTGCATCCTCCCGGCTAATCAGCGTGGTGATTAGCCGGGGGTGAACAGTAACTTTCGCCCCGCCTAAACGCTCCCGCCAAGTCTTACCGGGCCAGCGTATACCCACGGCCATTTACATTCATCACCGGCGCTGCCACAATAAACGCGCTAGGATCAATCCCCAGAGCTTTATCCCGAAAAGCCGGATACTGCTTGGCGTACACCACGCTGAAAATGGCCTTCTGTGCCTCATTGCGGTATCCGGTCTCAATATTCAAAAACGTCATCCCGCTGTCCAGATCATTTAAAACAGCCTTGCAGATCTCTTCATACCTGGGAGAGATAATGATCACCTCGATCTTCTTCTCCCCGGAAAGAATGGTCTGGTTCATCATTCCCGACGTAAGGACGATCACCACGATGCCGTAAAGGATGCCGTCCCATCCTCCCCGTAAGATCTGCAGTCCAAGGATCACAATATCAAAACACATCATAGAATTTCCCACTGGGATCCCCTTTAATTTCTGCAGGATGCAAGGCGGGATATCCATACCTCCCGTTGAGCCTCCTGCCCGGATAACCAGCCCGATGCCGCAGCCCATAAGCACTCCCGCGAACACGGCGCAAAGCAGAGTGTCCCCCGAAAACCAGGTCCCCACAGGAAGCCGCTCAAACACTCCCAGGATCACCGGATAGATAATGGTTGAAATAAGAGAAGTCATGGCAAATTTCTTACCCAGAAACAAAAACCCCAGAATAAACAAAGACACATTGACAACCGCCGTGATGGTGGAAATAGGCAGCGGGATCCAGGACCGGACCACCAGGGCGATGCCTGTAGATCCGCCCAGCATAAACCCGTTGGGAACCACGAAAGCACACACGGCAAAAGCCAGCAGCAAATTCCCGCCCAGTATGTAAAGCAGCATTTCAAATCTCTTCATCTTCTCCTCCATTCCGCGCCTGCGTCTTCGCCGTCTCCACACCAGAATCACCTTGGCTTTTGTCCGCTCTTGTGAGGCGCATGATCTTAATAGGTTCTCCATCTGCCTTCTATTATAAATAAGAAGAAAAAAGAGATTGTTGTATATACAACAATCTCAAACATTTTTACCGATCCTTCTGCCCCTCCACCACCGCCTCCAGGGCCCTGCGGTCCACAACCTTCACATAGCCGTATCCCCTTTCCAAGCACCCCTGCTTCTCAAACTCCTTTAACACCATAGTCACCGTGGATCTGTTGAGCCCCAGAGAAACGGACAGATCCTCATGGGTGTAAGGGATCACGCCTCCCGCCGTTCCCTTTTCCACAGAATCCTGCTCCGTCACATCCAAAATAAAACTGGCCACCTTGCCGTATCGATCCAGCAGGCACTGCTCCTCCATCCTGGCAGTAAGATGATCCATGGTGTTGGAACAAAGCTGGAGAAAATGAAGGGCAAATTCGGCTCTGGAACGAAAATAAGGAAGCACGTCTGCCATGCGGAAAGACACCAGGGTAACCTTGTTCACCGCCTGAACGCAGGCAGGCCGCAGGTTCCCCGGCGCAAAAGCCGACTCCCCGAAGATCCGTCCGGACTCCACCACATCCAGAGTCATCTCACGGCCGGAATACAGATTCTCAAAAATCCGCACCCGGCCTTTCAATATGTAATAAACCCGGTCTGCCGGGTCGCCTTTCATGTAAACAAGATGCCCCGGCTGAACCGTAAATACGATCCCCATGTCCCGCAGCACCCTTTCCTCCTCACGGGTAAATACCCTTCCGTCCATCTTTATGCCATCTCCCTGTCCTACCCCAGCGCCACATCCAGAGCCATCATCACCGTAAATCCCGCCGCAAAAAACAGCGTCCCCACATTCGAATGGAACCCCTCCGAAAGTTCCGGGATCAGTTCCTCTACCACCACATAGATCATAGCCCCTGCGGCAAAGCTTAACAGGTACGGCAAAAGAGGCACCACCAGTGCGGCCGCCAGGATGGTCAGCGCCGCCCCCAGCGGCTCCACCGCCCCGGAAAGAATCCCGTAGAGAAAAGCCCGGCCCTTTCCCACGCCCTCTGCCCGCAAAGGCATGGAGATAATGGCTCCCTCCGGAAAATTCTGTATGGCGATCCCCAGGGAAAGCGCCAGGGCCGCCAGGGCCGTGATCCCCGTATCCCCGGCCATCCATCCCGCATAGACCACCCCCACAGCCATACCCTCCGGCAGATTGTGGAGCGTCACCGCCAGCACCAGCATGGTGGACCTCTGCAGCGTGCTTTCCGGCCCCTCGGCCCTGCTGCTGTTCATGTGCAGGTGAGGAATTGTCTTGTCAAGGAACAGCAAAAACAAGATCCCAAGCCAGAACCCGGCCGCCGCAGGCACAAAAGCCCACGATCCCATATGGTCTGCGTACTCCATAGCCGGAACCAGCAGACTCCAGACCGAAGCCGCCACCATGACCCCGGCCGCAAACCCTGTAAGAGCCCTCTGCACCAGAATATTCAGCCGGTCCTTCATAAACGCCACACAGCCGGCCCCAAGCGTGGTCCCCAAAAACGGGAGCAATATCCCCCAGATAATATTTCCCTGCATCATAGTTTTTCCTCGCTGTTAGTTTTTGCTAACTTCATAATACAATATTTTTCCCAGGGATTCAAGATTTTAAACATAAAAGGACCGCCTTTATTCGCCTCTTCCAACCGCCCTCACATGCTCAATAAACTTTTGGGCCGCCCTCCCAAAAGGCTGCTGCCTTTTCCACGCCAAAACGCTGGAAGCCTCTAAAACAGGATGCAGAGGCCGGACACAGATCTTCCCCTTATCCCACAAAGAATCGCTGATTCCCTCCACCGTCAGGGCGTATCCCAGCCCCTGCTGCACCATGACCGCCCCGTTGGAAGGAAGATTGCTGTGAAACACCACGTTCAGATCCTTATAATACTCCCCGAACCAATTGCCCAGCTCGCTTTCCACATTGGATCTCCTGGCCATGATAATAGGGACTTTTGCCAAATCCTCTGCCGTCACGAATGCTTTCTTTGCAAACGGGTCATCCGGCCGCATCACTGCCACCCACTTTTCCCGGATATCCAGACGGACATACTCGTACTTGTCAACATCCACCGGCTCCAGCAAAAGCCCGATGTCGATCAGCCCTGACTCCATCCGCTCCTTCACCTGGTCAGCCGTAGCCGTAAACAGATCATAAGTCACCATAGGATATTTTTCTCGAAAAGAGTCGATCAGCCCTGCCAGCCTCCCTACCGCCGCCAATTCTCCGCTTCCGATGGACACGCAGCCCTCCACCAGCTGCTGGCTGGCTGCCAGCTCCATCTCCGTCTTGTCCACCAGATCCGCAATCTCCCTGGCCCGCCGGCACAAAAGCATCCCCTCACCGGTGAGAACGATCTTTCTGGTCCCTCTGATAAACAGCTTACTCCCCACTTCCTCCTCCAGCTGGGTCAGCTGCCGGCTTAAGGTGGGCTGGGTAATATGCAAAACCTCGGCCGCCCTGGTTATGCTCTCCTCCCTGGCTACCGTGAGAAAATATTTTAATATCCGGATATCCATGCGATTCCTCCGCTTCTGACCATATTTTAGTCCTTTGGCCTAATCTAACACACCGCCGGCGCAGGTGTCAACAGCCTTTCCCTCTCTCCCCGCGCAGAAATCCCGCCGTGATCCCCATAGTGACCGCCTCCGTCACCGGGGCAGCCAGCCAAACTCCCGTCATGCCAAACAACGCCGGCAGCGCGAAGATACACGCCAAAAGCACCACCATCCCTCTGGAAAACGAGATCACCGCCGACGGAAACGCCCTCCCTGTAGCCGTAAAATAAAACGAAGTAATGGAATTGATCCCGGAAAAGAAGAACGACGCCATAAAGATCACCATCCCCTCCTTAATCATTCCTCTCACCGCTTCGCTTCGGGCAAACGCTCCCCCATACCACGGAGCCACAACCGCCATCACCAAAAACACCGCCGTCCCGGCAAAAAACACATACCCATTGGTCCTCCTCCTGATATCCGCCGCCAGGGCCTTCTCCCCGGCCCCATAACACAAACTCACAAGCGGGCTGGCCCCCTGCCCGAATCCCACTACGACCATGCTAAACACATAAGACACATACCCCACAACCGTAAACGCCGCCACTCCGTCCACTCCAAACCTTCTCATGATCACGAAATTATAAGCAAACATGGCAATCCCCGTGGACATTTCCCCGATAAACTCCGAACTGCCGTTTAACATCCCCCTGACAAAAACCTGCCAGGAAAAACGAAATCTCCCCAGACCATACACCTTGGCCTTCCTGACAAAAAACAATAAGATCCAGCCTAAAGACACCAAAGCCGAAACCAGGGACGCCAAAGCGATCCCCGCCGCTCCCAGCCCCAGAACACCGGCAAACCCGTAATCCAGAACCACATTCAGCAAAACGTTTAACACCGTCACCTTCATAAAAAATTCCGGCTTCCCCTCTCCCCGGATAAACATCCCAAACGCAGAATTAACCACCATCACCGGAAGCTCCAAAAGCATAATCCGGTAATACACCTCAAAATATCCCTTCACCTGTCCGTCTGCCCCTAAGATTCCCAAAACCGGCTGAAAACAAAACGCCATTCCCACGCTGATAAGCAAAGACACGACCGCGGCAGTAACCACCGTCTGGCGAAACACCTGATTCGCTCCCTCCTTATCCCCTCCCCCCAGTGTCATGCCCGCTATGGCCACGCCGCCGATGGAAACCATCAGCCCTGCCCCCAGGTACAGATAAACAATAGGAAGCCCCAAGTTCACCGCCGCGATCCCCGCATCTCCCGCGTACCTTCCCATAAAAAACCCGTCAGCAACCGTGACAAAAGACGTCAGCACCATGGCAATGATGGCCCAAACAGAAAACTGCAGGATCTTTTTCCCTGGGTTTGCTTTGATCTCTTTTACATCCATAAAAAATCCCTCCTTACAATGAATCTTGACCCGTTCATTATAAGCAGGGATGCCAATATATACTTCTAAATTATTGCTCTCTTTCGTTCTCTGGCGGTCACTCTCTCACCGGCACACAGATCTCCATCTCGATCCACCCGCCGTCCTTATCCACCCTGCGGTACACATCAAACAAACTCCTCCCCCCATCCACCACATACCCTGTCCGAGGCAGCCAGATCAGAAAGATCGTCTGATACGCCGCATAAATATGCTTCACACTCCCCCGGAACCCATACACAGCGCACCGTCCCCCCTGAATTACCGTAGTATTCTCCAAAAGGCAGTCCTTATCCACCGTCATGCAGATATCCGAAAGGCAGTTCTCCTCCCTTGTCACCGCCGGATCGTCATAGGTCCTCTCCAAAAACACCGTATTCTCCGTAATATACGCCCCATACTTCCTGACAAACCGGCTCCACTGTCTCCTAAGCCCCTCATAACTTCCGAAACGCCGCTCATAGACCACCCGGTAATCCGGAACCTGACGTATCTTTATCTTCCTGTCACAAGCCTCAAAACTCTCCGCCTGCCAGCTCTCATGGTGAAAATACGGATGCTCCATAGATTGACGGTAACTTCCCCTGCGAAAGCTAACCGGCGTCATATCATAATGCTGCCGAAAGGCCCAGCTGTAATTAGAAGAACTGTACCCATAATCCGCGCTGATCTCCGTAATGGGCCGTTCCCGCTCCACCTTCAGGCGGAAAGCGCTCTGTTCCAGCCGGACTCTCTTGATAAAGCTGTAAACACTTTCCCCGGTCTGTTCCTTAAAAAGCCTGCAAAAATAGTACTTGGAAAAATGGCAATGCTCCGCCACATCCTCCAGCCGGATACTCTCCTCCATATGCCTGAAAATATAATCAATCGCTTCATTCACAGCCTTGTTGGTAATCATGCTCCATCCCTCCAAAACGCCGCTCTTGTCCCTTGTCCTTCCTCTTAACAATTCCCCCCAAACACATGGTCCAGGTATTTCCCAGCTACCTTTGCCAGCTCATGCACCTGCCTCACATCCGTAGCAGCCCTGTCTGTCATGCGGTATCTGGGGAAAAACCGGGTCACATGAAGCGGGATTTCTTTGTCAAGAGACGCGATCCACTTTGCCTCCTCCTCCATCTCCTCTGGCCTGTCATTCTCCCCCGGAACGATCAGCGTAGTCAGCTCCACATGACAATCCCTCGCCGCCCTGGCAATAAACGCCTTCACCGTCTCCAGCTCTCCCCCAACCTTCCTGTAATACTCCTGTGTAAACCCCTTCAGATCAATATTCATAGCATCAATAAACGGCAAAAGCTCCTCCAGCACCCAAATCTCCGCCGTCCCGTTGGTCACCAGCACATTGTCCATGCCGTACTCCTTCACCAGCCTGGCCGTATCCCGCACATACTCCCAGCCCACCAAAGGCTCATTGTAGGTAAATGCCACCCCTGCGTTTCCCACCCGCCTGCACTCCCGGGCCTTTCCCGCCAGATCATCCGGCGAAACAAACACCGTCTCCACATTCCGGTCCATGGAAATCTCGTAGTTCTGACAAAAAGGACACCTTAAATTGCACCCATAACTTCCCACTGACAAAACCAGCCTTCCGGGCCGGAACATTTTCAGAGGCTTCTTCTCTATGGGGTCCAGCGCCAGGGAAGCGGCCTGCCCATAATTTGCGCACACCACCGCCCCGTCAACATTTTCCCTGGCCCCGCACAGACCCCTCTGCCCATTTTCAAGGCTGCAGTGATGCATGCACACCTGACAAACCGTCCCCATAGAACCTAACCTCCTTACGTCCTGACTCTTTCGATCCCTCAGATCCATCCAAAATGCCGGCACGCATTGTAAATCCCGTCCTTATCGCAGTCATCCGTCACATAATCCGCCACGTTCTTCAAATCCTCTATGGCATTGCCCATGGCAATGCTGGTCCACTCCTTCCTGAACATGGAGAGATCATTCTTCTCATCCCCAAACACCACCACATCCCCGTAATCGCCTCCCAGGTGATCCACCATAGCTTTGATCCCCACAGACTTATCCGCCGGTTCCACAAACAAAAACTCCTTAAAAAACCGGCACCACGGCAATTCCTTTAACATCTCAAGCCTCTCCTCCTCCGGCGGAAAACAGGCGATATAAACCTTGTAGATCTCCTTGTAATCCCTGGGATCCAGCCCCGGCGCCACCTCCGTATCCATGTAGGCATCCTTGGTAAACTCGTCAAACCGACTGTCCTTTGCCAGCCTCCTTTTGGAATTATCCGGCGAAAACGCCCAGATAAAACCCTTTTGCTCGCACTCCTCGATCAGCGCTATGCACTTGTCGTAATCCATAGGCTTGATCCCGATCAGCTTGTTGTCAATGGTGATCCCATTGCCCCCGTCGCTGACCATATTGGAAAATCCCATTTCTCTCATATAATCAACGGCCATGGCATAGCTTCTGCCTGTGGCAATAGCCACAAAATGCCCTGCCGCCCGCAGCTCCTTTAACGCCTGCTTCGTAGATTCCGGGATATACTGATTCCTCATCTCCCCCGCCGCCAAAGTTCCGTCAATGTCAAAAAAGAAATATTTGCGTTTCATCTCTCTGTCCTCCAATGCCTCATTCATCTGCTTTCATTCTACCACAGCAGCTCCCGTTCGTCTATGCTCCGTCACACCCTTCCTCTCTTCCCTGCAAAAACGGCCCTCTATGACAAAAAAAGAGCTGCCCAAACCAGACAGCCCTTTTCAAACCACCTTATCAAAGCCTATGAAACACCGGCTCCATCTTCTCAAACGTACAAAACTCCTCAAACCCCAGAGATCTCAAAAGCTCCTTAGCCTCTTCCACATAAGCCCCCAGATGCTCCTTCTTATGACTGTCGCTGCCTATGGTCACGATCCTGCCGCCAAGTTCCCGATAAAGCCGCAGAATATCCCTGGAAGGAGTCGAATCCCCCAGCCCATACCTATGATAAGAAGTATTCACCTCGATCCCTTTTCCATCCCTTATAACCTTCCGTAAAATCTCCTCCGCCAAAGGCTTCACCTTCTCAAACGGATAAACACCCGCCTCATCATACCGCGCGATCAGATCCATATGGCCCAGCACGCTGTAATCCTTATAATGGCTCACCAGATCCAGCATCTCCTTATAATACCGCTCATTGTACTCCTTCTGGCTCTTTCCCGCCTGGAAATCCCCGGTCCAGAACTCTTTATCCTCCACCTGATGGACCGACAAGATAATAAAGTCAAACGGATACCTTCCATAAAGAGACTGAAACTTTTCTATGGTGTGCATCTGCATCCCAAACTCCATCCCCATGCGGATCACGATCCTGTCACCATACGCCTTTCGAAGCCTTTCAATCTCGGACGCGTACCTGGGATAATCCACATTGGCCATAGGCTCCCCCTGCCGGTAAACGATCTCTTTTTGGCTGTCCCAGTCCTCTTTTATGCCGTAATCCACATGATCCGTAAAACAGATCTCATCCATCCCCATAGCAATGGCATCCTTCACCACATCCTCCATGGGATAAACCGAATCATCACTAAACTCCGTATGTACATGGTAATCCGCAAACATCTTTCTTCCTCCCTGTTCCTTTCAGCTAAAACACCTTGTTTCCCATATCTTCATCCGTTTTCTACCCTCTCATCATAATACAAAATCCCTGTCATAACTATCAAAAAACAGTCGCAAATTATAAAAATACGGCCAAGATCACACTGCAAGTACACTTCATCATAATAAATTCCCACAATAAAAAACGCCAGACACATGACAATAGATAGTCCCCATGGTCTGGCGCACTCATCTTTACTTTTCTAAAATATACTTGGAAACAAGCTTTCCAAACGTAATGTTAATATTTGTAGGCGCGCACCCAAACAGCCCATCATCCGCGCACTCTCCCACTGCATATAGATTACTAAACGCTGTCCCATCATCCCTCTGAACCTGCATATTGTCATTTACAAGAATCCCGCCTAAGCTTACCTGCAGCCCTGGGCTTGTTGTAACCGCGTAAAAAGGCCCATTTTTAAAATCAATACTTAGATTGTTCAATCTCCCAAACTCCTCATCCACCCCGGTTTCCACCGCCTTTTGATACGCTTCAATCGTCTGTTTCAGATTCTCTTCAGGAACATCCATCTGCCGCGCAAGCTCTTCAATAGAATTTCCTTCTATAAAATATCCCTTCTCCTTAAATCCCTGAAGCCGCTTCGAATTGTCCATAGCGGTCTGATCTATCAAAATATAAACAAAATCCCCCTCCTGTTCCATCATCCATTTTGACAGTACTGTATAATCCGGATAATAATCATTGCAAAAACGAAGCCCTTTCTGGTTAACAATAATTCCGCCTTCCGCCCTGGCCGCGCTTAAACTGGAATTCACCCCATTTTCACTGTGAACCGACGGATTTAAGCGGACAACATCCATATTACTCAACTTCCCGCCTACACGTTCAACGATCTTAAACATCTCCCCTGTAGACCCTGCCGCCGAAGTAGACGGAATTCCTGCCCAATCCGGGGCATACTCCTTTACCGCTTCCTGCCCTGATACAAATCCTCCTGTAGCAATAACTATATTATCCGCCAAAATCGAATACTCCCCAGAAGCATTTCTTACCCGAATCCCTGTTACTTTTCCTGAATCCTCTAAGATGTCAACAGCCTCTGTCTCCAACCGAAGGTCCACTCCTGATTTCTCCAATGAATCCGACATAGCCTGTACAATCGCCACCCCCAGAGAGGTTCCGTCCTCTGTGGCAACCTGATAATTGGAAATCGGACGATTAATTTTCGTTCCCATACGATTCAGCCAATCCAAGCTTTCTTGGGAACTCTCCAAAAGTCTCCTTAGATTCGCTTCATTCATATTAGGATTTGCTGCCATTGTGCTGGAAATATACTCATCAACAGACAAAGTAATCCCCGCTGCCTGATGAAATGTGGTATCCACTGCCACAAAATAGGTAGCGGCAAGACTGGTTGCCCCTCCGACTATGCTCTGCTTTTCCACCAGGATTACATCCTGTCCACCCTCGTCTAATTCCAATGCCACCTTCATGCCTGCTCCACCGGCTCCTATGACCACGGCATCACATATGGCATCCTTATTTTGTAAAATTTCTTTCTCAACCACCCGTTCCTTCCACTCATTCCCGTCAAACCCTGCTTCCTCAAGACAAATCTCTACAGCAGACAATATGGCATTGCTGGTGTTGGTAGCGCCAGAAACCGTATCAATCCCCAAACTCTGGTACGCAACGATCGCTTTGGGAATCTCCGCAATAGGTTTATCAGAAATCCCCGGCGTTTCCTCATGCTCTATAACATCTACACGTACCACGCTGCCATCCTTAACCTCTACCTCAACCGCCACATCTCCATTATTCCCTTTTGCCGACTGGGTGTAAATCCCATCCTTCACGGACGCCACTTCCGTCTCTTCTACAGTTTGAAGCGCAGTTGTATTTTCAGACGCTGCAGGCAATTCCTGTCCGCTCTCTTTCTGTCCGCACGCTGCCAAAAAAACAGATACTGCCACCACTCCCGCAGCAAACCAATTTCTTTTCTTTCTATCCACTTTTTTCATCCTTATTTCTCCTTATAGCTGGCCTCAACATTTACCTTTCCCCGAAATATAAATGCGAACACAACAGAAATCCCAAAAATACAGCAATTACCCGCAATCTTACCAATAGAAGTTGTCATTAACAGCATGACTACAGAAACTACAGCCAATATGATGGCGATAAAACAAATTATTTTCAATTTTTTCCTTTCCACATAAAATGCCGACTTTTTCCACAGATCCGGAAGCTTTACAGGCAGAGCGAGAGCTACAAAAGCGATAACTCCCCGTATGGATGTGGTCAGGATCACGGTACTGTTGGCAATGGTACTTAAATCAAGGCCACACAAAATCGGGACCACGCTGATAAAATAAATCGCCAGGAGAATCCAGTGAGCAGTTCCAAACTTCGCGTTTGTCTCTGACAGCTTTTTAGGAAGCCACCCATCCGCGCTTGCCCGCTTCAAAGGATAGATCAACATGCCAATAATGAACCTCCCCGGGGCAAGCCCTCAAGTACTGTGCTCGGCTCCTACGTCGCCGCTCACAGTACTTGCCTTTTACATCTGCTTACGCATCTGTAAAAGCGGGGTATCGGGAATTCCTTGTCTCAG
>CAJTGF010000075.1 GCA_910575585.1 Clostridiaceae bacterium | reverse complement strand
CTGATGATTCCACGGACCTTCACACTGCTCATGGTCAAAACCTTTAAAACAGCATTTGCCCACGTTTGTCCTGTCAATGTCCTGGGGGTTTACAAAGTGAAAACCTTCCGGCAGCGGAAAATCCAATTCATCTGCAAAATCATACTGCATATCCCAACGCTCGTACTTCTTATGGTATCCCAGCTGTTGTGCGTAACGCATCAATGCATCCTGTCCGCCGAAGAAAATAAATTGAATGCCTTCTTTGTTTGTAAACATATTTTCATCAGCGTATTGCACCATTTCGGATGCCAGCTTTTCATATCCGGGTTTCAGGCAGAAATAAATGTCTGTCACCGGATTTTCATAAAAGCAGAACGCCACGATTTCTCCATTGCATTCCCAGATGCGGTTTTTGTAAGAATAGGAGATATCCATCCAGTAAGAAAATGATGCGTATGCGTATTCAAAAAAGGGGGCTGGTACGCCGTTTCTCCAGTCCCTCTCATAAATTTCAAGCAAAAACTGATAGATTCTTTCGCAGTCTGCTAAAATACGAAATGGCCTTTGTGTAATACTCTTCCTGCCTTTATGTACATTCAAAGTCTGCGTCCTCCTTTGCTTTATTAAACAAAATTAACCACCCTATTAGTTTAGGTGATTGCTTAAAAGGCTATCTTCTTTTCTGCATAATCCCCATCTGTACAAGATTTCAATTTCTTGTTCTGCATAAACTACCGATAAACTGAAATTTATCTGTGGATATACATTCTTGACATCTCTGGTTCGTCATTTCCTTGAACCAGACACAAAAATTCCCAACCGTATCTTTCATAAAAGCCTGTATGGTCAGTAAGTAAATAGATTGGGGATATAGCTTTAGATTTCAAGTCATCTACAACCATATTAAGCAAATGTCCTGCAATTCCTTTACAGCGATATTCTTCCTCTGTATACACGGCGCAAACATTCGGTGTGAGGTCTTTTCTGTCATGAAAATCATTTTCGATTACTCCAAGTCCTCCTATGATTCTGTCCTTATCTAAACAGAGATACCAGCCATACTCGGTTTTGTTGTTAAGGTAAGATTCCATACATTCAAGGTAAGCTTCTTGTGGTACTCCCCATTTGTAATAAAACCATTCGGCTGCCCGATTCTTTAATTCTGGTCGCTGCCTTAAAGTGATATATTCATACTCTTGCATATTTTCCTCCATAAACCCCGATTTGTCGTCTTTACCTGATAGCATTAAGACGCACTAAATTATTATAATTTGTTCTTCCACATTGAGAACCCTTGTGTTTAACAACCTGCCTGGACAAAGCGCAGTCCCAGAATGCTCCCCCATGAATGACCGACCAAATACATCGAACTTTGATGAAACCACAGCCCTTTCTCCCAAGAGTTAACAACAGTGTAGTTCCATGGCGGCCTGTTTTTTGAGGAAGACGCTTTTATTCCATTGTTTATAATATCTTCTTGGGATATTGGCTTATCTATGAATCATTCCGCTTTTCTCTATTTTATTCCAACGTTTGAATACAATTATTTCCGCATCAGTTCCATAGCCGCTGTACTCAGACACCATGAGATATTTCTCATCAGCGATAATTCCATAACATCTGTCGCTGTCCTTTTTATGAAGCTGATTCCCTAAATAAATCCTGTTGTCATCCCAAAACTTTACGGTCTGGCCGTTTGGAAGGGTATATTCAATGTTCGCAAAGGAACCTTTCAGCGCATTCAGCTCTGTTACTTCTTCCATATCTGGAATCTGCAGCGCATGGAAGGCCGCAATCAGCTTTTCTTTTAATTCGCTTAACGCTGTTTTCCCTTTTTTACAGCACTGTGCAACAAGGCATTCCGCCCCAAAAGGCTGCCCTTCTGTTGCTGCACATCCGTTACAAGTGCTGCATAATTCACAGTTCATACAATCAATTCCGCAGATAGATTTCATTCTGTTTTCCTCCTCAAATTCGCTTTTTTACAGCTTCCTTATGGGAAAAAATATATACCCTTTCCCGGTCTTTGGACAGGTAAAATCATGGACGGCACCAGCCAGAGCAATACCATTGCCCTTCATATATCGGATTACTTCTGAAAAGGTATTATCATTTTCACGTTCCACATAAATATACTCATAGCCGGGTATCACCCACTTTGTCCAGCCATCGGGAGCCTCTGCATCCTCATTACACTCTACCCCTGCAAGGTAAAGCCCTTTCTGAAAGCCCTCCCAGGGCTGGAAGGAACGGGAAAAGTCAGACATTGCGCCCCATATTCCGCTGATGTTCCCATCTTCATCTTTCTTTGCCAGATGTGCGATTTCTCCAAAATGGGAATTCGCCTCATCCCATAACTTCTGAATAAAGCCGGCTCCGTCCGTTGTCGCCCCTTCTTTTCCGATGACAACAAAGGATTCTTTTTTGCATGTTTCGATTTTCATTGATTTGTTACTCCCTTCCCTTTATGTTTCATTTCATTTTAAAGGCTCGTTCTTTTTCTCGTTTTGGATATATTTATCATAGCGGCACTGCTCAATGACTGTGTGTCCCAGTAATGTAATTGCCCTTGCCGGACAGGAACTGATGCACCGGTAACACATGGTACAGTGTTTTCCGGCAGCCGCTTTTCCATTTTTCAGGGTAAGGTTGTCGGCCGGGCAGAGCCGGGTACAAAGCCCGCAGCCTGTACAGGCATTACTGATTTTTAATTGATCTGAGTAACTTTTGGTTTTGCTGTAGTACCACAAACGCTGGCAGAGTAATCCGGCGATTCGGCTATAAAGATGCAGGCCGTTTTTGGGATACCCGCCTTTCCTGATTTCCTCTGCGCATTTCTCAATCTTTCTGTCTGCTTTCCGGATGATTTCCCGGTTCTCCTGAAAGGATTTTTTCAGCAGTTTTACATCACAGACAGAATCAGGCATACGGATATGGAAACCGCCAACGATTTTGGCGCCATACTTTTTGAGCAGCCGTGCCGAGCAGCCTGCGCCGTCTCCGCTGAACAATCCCATAGTGGCAACGCAAAGTATTTTCTTACCCTTCCAAAGATCCGGATGGCTTTTGATAAAATCTTTTACCATGACAGGAACGTTTGAAAACTGAACAGGATATGCAAAAACGATAAAGTCATGCTGTGATAATAAATGTACCGCGTCTTTCTGCTCCATCGGAACTGCCTGCGCAGTTTTATCCAGTAAAAAAAGCAGCTTTTTGATACAATGTTCTGTGTTTCCCGTTCCGCTTAAATAGATACCTGTCATATATTTTCCCTTTCAAAATTGGAGTAATGACCACGTCCCTGCACCATGGTTTCTGATTTTATCCTCTTCTGTCAATTTTACTGCCATTGACCGATTTTGGGAAGGACTGAAAACAAACATCTTCTCAAAATCGGTCAATGGAGCAATAATAAATTAAGTTCATTCTTTTTTAAGATGTTTTAGAGGCTTTTTAGAGACTACTCTGATAGAATGGACAAAAATCCGCAGAAATACTGGATAAACTGTGGACTGAATTTTATATGAGAGGAGAGCAACATGAAAAGGAAAACAGGAAAAATGATCTTATTGACAGGGGTGCTGTGCATCCTGAGCCTTGCGGTATGTGCCTGTGGAAAGAAGGAGGAAGCATCAGATACCCAGGAACCACAGGTGGTTCAGGGCGAGCCGATCCCGGAGGATGATACAGAGGACGATGCTTCTGCTCCAGAACCGGAAGCGGATGCAGAAGGAACCGACACCGGGAATGAACCGGAGTCACCGGAAGCCTCACCGGAACCGCAATCCGGTGAAAGCAGCAGCCAGGGATCAGACAGCACACAGAAAGAACAGCCGGAAGCACAAAGTCAAAGTACGTCTGGTACATCTGCGCAGTGGGTGGACAGTAATCCCAATCTGGAAGGGGATATCAAAGAGCTGAAGGATGGGCAGCTTACCGTGGTAGAGAACATTATAACAAAGTCAGATAATGGCGGTGACATCATGGTGGGTCCCGGAAGCGGGGATGATTCTGAGTTTAACAAGATTGCGGTTACATACGATGAAAATACCCTGTTTGCTATACAAACGATCTACGATGGAGGGGCCAGATTTGAAATGTCAGAGGCAACAGCAGCAGACCTGGCAGCCGGACAGCATCTCCGGGTATGGGGAAGTTCTTCCGGCAGCGGACTGAAAGCAACCCAGATCTGTATTGTAGAAGTGGCCTGAACCATTGTCTGCCCTCTTTTGATAAGGAGAAAACCCTTGTCAGAAGAGGGCAGTTTTTCTTAAATAAAACCTTTATTTCCTGCATTTCTTTCATAAAAAAGGCATGTCTTAAAAAATTTTGCAAAAAGGTCACCTTTCGTCTTCTGATTGCGTGTCATAAGTATAACAGCATCCAGCCAAAGGATACCCGGAATGATTTTCGGGCACGGATGTGGAACAGGAAGGAGATGGAAAGATATGGACCTGGAAGCGGCAGTAAGGAAACACAGCGAGATGCTGTACCGGATCTGCATTGTGATACTCGGCAGTGAACAGGATACCCAGGATGCCATTCAGGAGACCTTCTGCAAATATCTGGAGAAAAAACCGAAATTTGTGGACGGCGAGCATGAAAAGGCATGGCTGATCAAGGTGGCGACTAATCACTGCAGGGACATACAGCGGTTCAGATTCCGGCACCCGAAGGTGCCCATTGAGGAGCTTGCAGGCACACTGGTATCCCGGCAGGAAGACAGGGAGGCGGTGCGGGAGCTCCTCCAGATGCCCCCAAAGCAGAGGGCCGTGATGGTACTCCATTATGTAGAAGGATACCAGGTAAAGGAGATTGCCGGTATCTTGGGGATCACGGAGCATGCGGTCAAAAAGAGGCTGCAGCGTGGAAGGGAGCAGTTTCGGACTACCTGGAAGGAGGAATATTGCAGATGAGTGAGATGAATGGCGGACAGCTGAGACATGCTATGAAACAGGTACACATGAAAGAAAATATGCAGGAGGAAATTATCATGAATGTAAGAACACAGATGGCAGACGGAACCTACAGACGGAACAGTTTTAAGAGGAATATGGTATCGGCGGCAGCCTGCCTGCTGGTAATCGGGACAGTGTCCATTCCGGCCTATGCAGGGTATCTGGGACTCCGGAGCGCGATCACCAGCGACAAAGTAATGGCAAGGATGCAGGAGGTTCCCGAAGCAGAGGTGCAGGATATTTATAACATGGTCCAGTATGAGCAGCGCAGCTTCCATGCCGACCAGTTTAACAGGGAATATACGAAGGAGGAAGAGAGTCGGAAGGAAGCGCTGAGGAAGGAGTACGAGAACGGCAGATTCCCGGAGGGTACGCTGACACTGGTGGAAAATGCAGGGCAGGCTGTGGATTCTGACCAGCTGGTTTATGCCAGAGACACCGGCTGCTTCTATCTGCCGGAAAGGGCACTGACAGACGAAGAACTTCTGCAGATCCTGGATTTTAATTCCAAAAGAGACTTTGCTCTTGAACAGAATCCGGACGTGCAGCAGCAGAGGCAGGAGGCATGGGAAGAGGCAAACGATTCCGATACGCTTCGTTAGAAACAGGGGAAAAGGTGGCTTTTCGTAAACGCACTAACGCGGAAAGAAAATACAGGATTGATACTGTCTGAAAGCGGGCAGGTACAGGGCATCAGGATTGAACAGGCCATGATGCCCTGTAAGAGCGAAACGGAATCAGCACGTATACATGGAGGAAAAGAGAGAATATGAGAACAGGAAAATACAGGCTTTTGGGTACGCTGTTATTGGCAGGAGCTTTGTGTCTTACTGGCTGCGGCAGCACGGAGCCGAATGCAGATGTTATGGCGGCGGATGTACAGCAGACGGCCTTGCCGGAGGATTCTGCGGATTCCGGTTCCGGTGGGGATTCTGGCATTACCCCGCAGGAAAGCGGCCAGAGTTCTGTACTGCCGCCATTATCTACAGAAGCGCAGACCATAGATTATAAGGGGAATGTGCATGTAGACTGGCTTACGGCGTCTTCGGATGCCATTTATTTATTGAGCAAAAATCAGGACGGGGGCTCCGGAATCCTGAAGATGAAGCCAGGGGAGGCTGATGGGGAGGCCCTGCAGGTGACGGCACCGGATGGGATGACTTTTTCCGTCATGACCACGGATGAACAGGGGAATTTGTATGTGGTGGCGGAGGACAGGGATATTGAGGAAGCGATGAGGGATGATGAGGTTGTCTGCCCTACAGAACACTGTGAAGTATGGAGGGTCAGCCCGTCCGGTGAGGTGACGGCAAAACTGGACATTTCCGAATATGTAAAACAGGAAGTTTTTTCACCCCGTATGATTGCAGTGGCAGGGAACGGAGATATTTACCTGTCAACCCAAAACGATGGAACAGCAGTGCTGGCCTTTGATGGGGAAGGGAACTTCCTGAACAAGATCAGTTATGATTACAAGGTCTATACGCTCCGCACCGCCATGGGAAGAGGACGGGACGGAAAGGTTTACGCCGTACTTTGGGATTATAAGGATAGCACTTCTGTAATCGTCCAACTGGATGGAGGCCGTATTTCAGGGGATACCACTTCTTTTATCCTCAACGGTGATGGCGGCTGTTATGAGTTTGTATGCCCGGGGAGGGATTGTGACCTTGTGATTTTCGGCGGGGATGGAATTCTTGGATATGACCTGGGGAGCGCCGATAGCAAATGGAAGGTTCCCGCAGGTAAACTGCCTTTCAGCACAGAAGGATTTTATCCGATGGCAGCACTGGCAGACGGGAGGGTACTGTTTTTGGATAGCAATAAACTCCATTATGTCCCGGCGGCACAGCAGTAGGCAGCATTTTTCCGCTGCCGGAATATATGGAATCATACCATAATTATGCCAGGTGAGCATGTCAGGGGCCCGTGAAACAGGGGCTTTGACATGCTTGGTTGGCTGTTTTTTGTAAATCCCAGAAAGAGACAGATGCAGGAGCGGACATGGAGCAAAGGAGAAGACAGCCGGTCTGGAAGGCAGGGAGCCGGAGAAAGAGAGAAAAGAGGATTGCCAGACTACGGCGGAGGATTATAGCCTATACAGTCCGGGGAATCGTGGCGGCTGTCCTGGCAGTCATGCTTCTTCTGATGGTCTGCGGCTGTCTGTATATCCGGGATTTTTTTCGCAAAGATCATAAGGATTCTGCTCTAAAGGCAGATTCCGTTCGGGAAGCCGTACCCGGCGTGGAAGAAAATAAACCGGACACGGAATTTCCAGAGCAGGAAAAATATACGGTAGTCCTGGATGCCGGACACGGCGGGGAGGACGGAGGAACCGTGGAGCAGACGGCCACGGAAAAGGAAATCAACCTGGCTGTTGTGTTGAAAATGAGAGAGCTGTTGGAGAACCAGGGCATCCGTGTGGTCCTTACAAGGGAGAAGGATATATTTATGAAGCTGGAGGAAAGGGTACGGGTTGCAAACGGAGAAAAGGCGGATCTTTTTGTCAGTATCCACTGCAACTATTATGAGAAAGACAGTTCGATCTACGGCCTGGAATGCTATTACTGCAAAGGGGCGGAGGAAGGGAAATATTATGCCGAAAGGATTTTGGAAACCATAGAAAAGAGTGGAGAGATTGTTTCGAGGAATGTAAAGCCTTCCGGCTACTATATTCTGAAAAATACAACGGTTCCTGCCGTATTGGTGGAAGCAGGATACCTTTCCAATTATAATGAGAGGAATCAACTGATATCAGGGGAATACCAGGGAAAGCTGGCCCAGGAGCTGGTGGAGGGGATTGTAGAAGGGCTGGAAGGAAAAGCGGGGTAGTGCTGCTTATTTCAGGGCTTCCCAGAATCGGTCAATAGAGTAATAATAAAGGAAAACATCAGAAAGGAAAACAGTGGTGAAAACAGAAAAAATACTCTGGAAGAAAAAATATATAACAGTTTTGATACTCTCTCTGCTTATTCTGGCGGCGGTTTTGTATGGAATACGAAATGGCAGAAGAAATGACAAAGGTGGAAATATCCTTGCCGGGGCAAGCTCGGACACAAGCGCTTTGCAGATGTATTATTTTGATGGGGAAGCGGTTGTGGTCAGGACGCTGTATGACAGCGGTACGGAGAAGGAAATGATTAAAAAAATCAATAGTATCCCCCTCCAGGCGGCAGAGGAAGATGCCCTCTCCCAGATGGAGCCTCCCTTTTACGGGTTCTGGGTCAGCAGTCAGGATGGCTTTGACATTTCCGTGGCGGCCTCCGGCGGTGTCTGGCTTAAGAATAACGGGGCGGTTTATTATGGGGATACGGATTTGTCTGTTTTATGGGAACAGATGGAAGGCAAAGATGAGGATACCTGGAATGTCCTGAATTTTCCCAATGCGGGGCGCTTATCGGCATACCATACGATCTTCCTTCTGAAAGCGGATGAGCAGACGGCAGAAGTCCCGGAGGGTCTGACTTTGACGGTGGAGGACATCGGGACAAGCGGGATTATGGTACGGATTGCCAATAACAGCGGGGAGGAATTTTCCTACGGGGAATACTTTTCCCTCCAGAAGCAGATAGACGGCCAGTGGTATACGATACCGGTAAGGGAGGATAACGTGGGATTCCAGGATATCGCCCATATCCTTCCGGACGGGGAGAGCGTCAGTGAGACCTATCCTCTTGACCTGTACGGAACGCTGGAACCGGGGATATACAGGCTGGTGGTGGAAATGTTGAGCGCTGAATTTCTGGTGGGCCATGGGAGGATGGTGGGAATAGAGGGGGAATAAAAACAGACCTCCATAGCTGAGATTCTAACCATGATTCGGAAAGAATCATTTTTTATAAACAGAGAGCGTTTGCCGGAAAACGGGTAAGCGCTTTCTTAATATTAAAAGGGCAAAAAAAGTCGAGTACATTTTCCGGCATGCTGTTATACTACTAAGACCAGGCCAAAGGTCAGAAAGGAGAACATCATGTCAGATCAGAATCATATCATTATTCAGGGCTTATGCCAGAACAATCTGAAAAATATTTCCTTAAAGATACCAAAACAAAAGCTCGTTGTATTCACCGGGGTCTCCGGCTCCGGGAAATCCAGCATCGTGTTTGACACCATTGCGGCGGAGAGCCAGCGCCAGATGAACGAGACCTACAGCGCTTATGTCCGGGGCAGGCTCCCGAAGTATGAGAAGCCAAAGGCGGAAAAAATCGAGAACCTTTCCCCCTCGGTCATCATCGACCAGACCCCCCTTGGAGGCAATGCCCGGTCTACGGTAGGGACCATCAGCGACATGTATTCCGCCCTGCGGCTGCTCTACTCCCGGATCGGGGAACCCTATGTGGGAACACCCTCCTGCTTTTCCTTCAACAGTCCCGGAGGCATGTGTCCGGAGTGTTCCGGTTTGGGGAAGGTGATGACGCTGGACATTCTTCCGCTGATTGTGGAAGATAAAAGCTGGAATGAGGGGATGGTGGAGCTGCCCACGTTCCGTGTGGGGAACTGGTACTGGAAGCAGTATACAGACAGCGGCCTGTTTGACCTGGATAAAAAATGGCAGGACTATTCCGAAAGGGAACGGAATCTTCTGCTGTACGGTTCGGAGGAACCAGGCGGGAAGCGGGTGTCAAAGCAGGTGGAGGGCATCCACAACATGATGAGCCGGCTGCTGTTAAAAAGGGACAGCTCGGAGCTTGGGGAAACTTCCGCAGGCCGGCTGGTAAAATATGTCCGGGAATCCGACTGTCCCCTCTGCCACGGGAAACGCCTGAATGGGGCAGCGTTGTCCTGTAAGATTGCCGGGTACGACATCAGCGAGATGTGTGAGATGGAGCTGACAGAACTGAAACGGGTGCTGGGGACAGTCACAGACCCAAGGGACAGGTCCGTGGCAGAAAGCCTGGTTATGACCCTGACCCGCATGATTGAGATCGGCCTCCCTTATCTTTCCCTGAACCGGGAAGCGGCCACCCTGTCCGGCGGGGAGGCACAGCGCCTGAAGCTGGTGCGCTACATGGGGAGCGCCCTCACGGGCATGCTCTATATTTTCGATGAACCAAGCACCGGGATGCACCCACGGGATGTACACCGCATGACCAGGCTGCTGCGTGCCCTCCGGGACAAGGGGAATACGGTTCTGGTGGTGGAACATGATAAGGATGTGATCTCCATTGCGGATGAAGTGATTGATGTGGGGCCGCTGGCAGGAAGAAACGGCGGGGAGATTCTCTATCAGGGCAGCTATCAGGGGCTCCTTGGCTCCGACACATTGACAGGGAAAGCCATGGAGATGCAAATACCCTTTAAGGCGGAGCCAAGGAAACCCAAAGGATTCCTGCCTGTCAAACATGCCAGTCTGCACAATCTGAAACATGTTTCCGTTGATATTCCCCTGCATGTGCTGACCGCGGTGACCGGTGTGGCCGGTTCCGGGAAAAGCTCCCTGATCCGGGACGTGTTTGCCGGGCAGTATCCGGAACAGGTCATTCTGGTGGACCAGTCCCCGGTGACAGCCACCGGGCGTTCCACCCCGGCCACATTCCTGGGATTTTTCGATGATATCCGGAAACAGATGGCCAAAGAAAACAACATGGGCGCCGCCCTGTTTTCCTTTAACAGCAAAGGCGCCTGCCCGGTCTGTAAAGGACGGGGGGCTGTCACCACCGAGCTGGTCTTCATGGACCCGGTGACGACCATCTGCGAGGCATGCGGCGGGAGCCGTTACAGTGACGAGGCGCTTTCCTGTTTATACAAAGGGAAAAATATTGTGGAGATTCTGGATATGAGCGCAGAGGAGGCCGAAGACTTCTTTTCCGGCTGTCCGAAAATCCGCAGGGCACTGCATGCCATGGTGGAGGTGGGGCTTTCCTATCTTTCCCCTGGACAGCTCTTATCCACTCTGTCAGGAGGCGAGCGGCAGCGGGTAAAGCTGGCAAAATACCTTGGACAGAAGGGGAACATCTATGTGCTGGATGAATCCACCACCGGGCTCCACGCTTCCGATGTGAAGACAATTATGAAACTTCTGGACGGCTTTGTGGAGCAGGGGAACACGGTGGTTGTAATCGAACATAACATGGACGTAGTAAAGCTGGCGGATTACGTGATTGACATGGGGCCGGACGGGGGGACGCTGGGAGGCCAGGTAGTCTTTACCGGGACCCCGCAGGAGCTGGCGGAGCATGGGCAGACCATTACGGCTGATTATCTGAGGAAGCGCTGATAAAATCAGCGTTTCCCTAAAGAATCGGAAAACAGCAAAAAAAGTCGAGACAAAAAGCGGGGATCATTATATGATAGTAATTCCAGAAGTAATCGTTCAGGTAGGTCTGCGCGTTCACCGCGCTGACCGTATGAAAACGTTGTGGTTGCGAGCATCCGGCCCATCGCCAAAGGCGATTCTAAATGGCCGGATGCCGTAACAGTTCAGGGCTTTTCTGAACTGTTACACTCCAGGAAGGAGGTGGTTTATTTTGAAAGAACGGACAGCGGCGGTCCAAAGGATGCAGGATTATATCGAAGCCCATCTGGAAGCGGATATCACACTGGCACAGCTGTCAGCCGTCTCCCTGTTTTCCCCCTGGCATTCCTACCGGCTGTTTAAGGAGTTTTTGGGGGTGACGCCGGCAGAATATATCCGCAGGCTCCGGCTTTCCCGCTCCGCCATGCGGCTGAAGGAGGGACAGTGCCTTGTGACGGAGGCGGCCTTTGACTGCGGGTTTGGCAGTGTGGACGGGTATGCCCGTGCCTTTTACCGGGAATTCGGCTGCAGGCCGGGGGAATACCTGAAGGACCCGGTGCCCATTGCCCTGTTTATCCCATATGGCGTAAAATTCAGAGAACTGAGAGAGGATATTTTGGATATGGAAAGAAAGAATCTGCAGAGCGTATTTATTCAGGTGATCCGGAAACCGGAGCGAAAGGTCATCATCAAACGAGGAATAAAAGCGGAAGATTATTTTGCGTACTGTGACGAAGTGAGCTGTGAGGTCTGGGGGATATTAAAAAGCATGGATTCCCTCTGCGGGGAGCCGGTCTGCCTGTGGCTGCCGGAGGCCTATAAAAAGCCCGGCACCTCCACCTATGTACAGGGCGTGGAGGCAGAGGCGGATTACGAAGGGGAAATCCCGGAGGGATTTGATGTCATTTCCCTGCCTGCCGCCGAGTATCTGGCAGTCCAGGGGGAGCCTTTCCGGGAGGAGGATTATTCCCAGGCGATTCTTGCCGTACAGTATGCCATCGACCACTATGACCCGACTGTAATCGGATACGAGTGGGACGAGGACAATCCCCGTATCCAGTTGGAACCCAGAGGGGAGAGGGGATATATCGAGCTTCGGGCAATCAGAAAACAGCAGGTGTAACGGTGCATACCGTTATCTGAAAAAGGAGGATAAGATGAGCGAAAGCATAAATAAGATAGAAGAAGCCGTCCTGACAAAGGGCCTGACCAAAAGCTATCAGGGAAGAACCGTGCTGAAAGATCTGAATCTGTCGGTTAAGGCCGGCACGGTCTTTGGCCTGCTGGGGGCAAACGGCGCCGGAAAAAGTACCACTATCGAATGCATCCTGGGAACGAAGCAGGCGGATGGCGGAACCGCCCTGGTATTAGGGCGGGATGCAAAAAAGGACCGGCGCGCTGTATTTCAGAAAGTGGGCGTCCAGTTTCAGGAAGGGGATTACCAGCCGGAAATCAGGGTATCCGAGCTTTGCGAGGAAACCGCCTGCCTGTATGAGCGGCCGGCAGACTGGCGGAAGCTGTGTGAACGTTTCGGAATCGGGGATAAGACAGGTCATGCCGTAAAAAGTCTTTCCGGCGGGGAGCGCCAGCGGCTGTTTATTGTTCTGGCGTTGCTACCGACCCCAGAGCTTGTGTTCCTGGACGAGCTGACTACAGGGCTGGACGCAAGGGCGCGCCGGACGGTGTGGAAGATTCTTGAGGATTTAAAGGGTGAAGGGCTGACCATCTTCCTCACTTCCCATTTCATGGATGAGGTGGAAGCCCTCTGCGATGAGATCTGTATTCTGAGAAAAGGGGAGGCCGTCTTTTACGGCACCGTGGAGCAGGCGAAATCTCAGAGCGGCTGTGAGCGTCTGGAGGATGCCTATTTTAAATTTGCGGACGAGGAGGTTGTGGCATGAGAACATTTTTCAGTCTTTTAAAAACAGAACTGAAGCTGAATATCCGGAATATGAACATGGTGATTTTTGCCGTCATTATGCCGGTTGTGGTACTGGTCATCCTTGGTTTCATATACCAGACAAAGCCCGCCTTTCCGGGGGCGGAGTACACGTTCCTGGAGCAGTCCATGAGCGCGGTCTGTACCATCTCCATCTGCGCCGGGGGCCTGATGGGGCTGCCTCTGGTGGTAGCCGGATACCGGGAACGGAAAATCCTCAAACGGTTCAGGGTGACGCCCATCAGCCCGGTTATGCTGCTGGGGGTGGAATTTACCATCTATGTGCTGTATGCCGCGGTTTCTATGGCTCTGGTCTTTCCCATGGCGGCTGTGTTCTGGGGCGTAAGGCTTCCCGGCAGCCCGGCGGCATTCCTTGGAAGCTGGCTTCTTACCCTGGTTTCCACCTTAAGCATCGGGATGATGGTGGGCGGCATTGCGAAAAATGAAAAAATGGCCAGTGTGATCGCCTGCCTTTTGTACTTTCCCATGCTGATTTTTTCCGGGGCCACGCTGCCCTTTGAGGTGATGCCGGGGATGATGCAGAAAATCGTTGCCCTTTTCCCGCTGGCACAGGGGATACAGTTTATGAAGGCGGCTTTTCTGGGGATGCATACGGAATCTGTCTGGGTACCGGCAGCGGTTATGGGAATCGTCACCATTTTGTGTGCAGGCGCGGCGGTGAAATTTTTTAAATGGGAGTGAGTTCTTTCGGGCTATCAATTCGTATCGTTCAAATGCGAGGTTTTTTGTGAGAGAATCGGCTATAATAAAAACAACAGGGGGAACACGATGGACTGGATAAAACGGTTGAACCAGGCGATTGATTTTATAGAAGAGAACCTGGATGGGGAACTGGATTATGAGGAGGTAGCCGGGATTGCAGGCTGCCCTTCCTACTATTTCCAACAGATGTTTTTATATATGACAGACATGACACTGCGGGAATACATACGGCGGCGCAGGCTGTCTCTGTCCGCCGTGGAACTGCAAAAGGGAAATGGAAAAGTAACGGATATTGCCATGAAGTATGGTTATGAATCTCCCACCGCGTTTACCAGGGCTTTTAAGAATTTTCATGGAATCACGCCCTCCGCTGTAAAAACGGAACCGGTATCCTTTCAGGCATATCCGCCCATTTCTTTTTCCATGGCAATCCACGGAGGGGCTCTGCTGCAGTTCAGGATAGAGGAAAAAGAAGCGTTCCGGATACTGGGAAGGTCCTGTCCCCTGTCGAAAGAACTGACAGAGAATTTTGAAAGGATACCAGCGGTATGGGATGCCGCACTGGCAGACGGAACACTTGCCAGATTACTCTCCATGGCAGAGGGAAAGCCGGAGGGACTTCTCGGTGTCAGTATCCATCATACGGAAGACTGGAAATATCTGATTGCTGTCCGTTCCGATCAGAAGCCGGGGGAATACGAAGAATATCAGATTCCGGCATGCAAATGGGCGGTTTTTGAAGGGAAGGGAACGAACCGTACCCTTCAGGAACTGGAAAAGCGTGTCATTACCCAGTGGCTCCCTACGTCCGGCTACACCTACGCAGAGATACCGGATATTGAGGTGTATCTCCATGCAGACCCGGAAGACGCAGTCTATGAATACTGGCTTCCTGTACGATAAGAAGAGCATGGAACCGGAAGGAGGATACCGATGGATGGTCAGGAGATGATAAATGAGCTTAGGGCGCAGGCTTCTGAGAAATACAGGGAAAATATGATTCGGATGGGGATACCGGCCGAAAACAGTATTGGTGTGGCAACGTCCGTAGTAAGGGGCCTTGCAAAGAAAGCCGGGAAATCGCAGGAGCTGGCATTTGAACTGTGGAATACAAAATACCACGAGGCAAGGATGCTGGCGGTCTTGTTGATGAATCTGAAGGCGACAACGGATGCTGAGGCGGAAAGGCTGCTCCTTGATGTGGTTTCCTGGGATTTATGCGACCACCTGTGTAAAAACTTATTTTTGAAGATGAAGAGCAGGGATATTTTTATTACAAAGTGGATACGGGAACCGCAGTTATATAAAAAAAGGGCGGCGTTTGTGCTGATTGCAGCTTCCGTGATACATGACAAAAAGCTGACGGATGAAACGGTGGACGGCTATCTGGAGCTGGTTACGCAGTATGCGGATGATGGACGGGAGCACGTGAAAAAGGCGGTTTCTACTGCTTTGAGGGAAATCGGAAAAAAGAACTTTCATTATAATGAAAAGGCGCTTTTGCTGGCGCACGAGTGGATGGAAGGAGAAAGCAAGGTATTGAGGTGGATTGGAAAGGATACGGCGAAGGAACTGGAAACCATGGTAAAGGCAGAAGGACGGGGACGTCTGATTTCCGCAAATACCAGGATGGGAAAGGAATCAGGAGGTTCGGGATGAACGGGAAGTTTTTTGCGCTACCGCAGGAAAGGCAGGAGCAGATCATAAATGCGGCATATGGTGTGTTTTCCAGGAACAGCTATAAAAATGCGTCCATGTCCAGGCTTGCGGATGCCGGCGGCGTATCCAAATCCCTGCTGTTTCATTATTTCCTAAATAAAAAAGAACTGTATCTGTACCTTTGGGAACATGCATGCAGGCTTTACCGTGAAAAAGTAAGGAAGGGAGATACGCAGACCACGGATTTGTTTGAGATCCTCTGCCAGAGGGTTCTGGCAGGCTGTGTCTTTATGAGGGAAGCCCCGACCATATACCTGTTTATCTTGAGGGCATTTTTTGAGGAAAACCCGGAAATCAGGGAAGAACTTCAGAATCATTATAAGACAGCCTATCTTCACGGGACAGAAGATATACGGGGGCCGGCAGATATGGACCTGTTCCGGCCGGGGATTGATACGCGGCTGCTGTTAGAAGAGATTAACGGTTATCTTCTCAGCTGTTACTGGAAGATGTTTTCAACCGGGGAGTTGAATCCGGATTCTCTGGAAAAGGACTTCCTGAAAAGAGTTGGACAGTGGAAAAGAGTATACCTGAAAGAAAGGAATCATTAAGATGGCAGTTTCAAATATAAGAGCAGACTTTCACGCAGAACTGCAAAAGGTTTGGGAGATTGTGACTTCTCTGGAGGATACGGCGTGGCGCAGCGATCTGAGCAGGGTTGAGATTATAGATGATAAACAGTTCGTGGAATACACGACGTCCGGCTACCAGACCGCCTTTACCGTTACAGTGAGGGAAGAATGCCAACGTTTAGAATTTGATATGGAGAATGACAATATGCATGGGCATTGGACAGGGATTTTCTCCAGCAAAGGTAACGTAACAACGATTGATTTCACGGAGGATGTTACAGCAAAAAAATGGTTTATGAAACCGTTTATCGGGGCGTATCTGAAAAAGCAGCAGGCTTTATATATAACGGATTTAAGGAAAGCTTTGGAGCATACATCATAAGAAGCCTCATAAGAAAAGCAGGAGGAATTATCTTTTCTATTGACTTTTTACAAAAAGGAGAATAGAATGATAGCAAGCACTTGCTTATAAGGGGTGGGAAAATGGACGAAACAAGCCAAAAAATTATTGACGCAACCATGTCTCTGATTCGTGATAAAGGGTATGTTGCCACAACGACAAAAGATATCGCGCGATTAGCCGGCGTAAACGAGTGTACGCTGTTCCGTAAATTTCAAAATAAAAAGGATATTGTACTCCATGGCGTATCCCAGGAAAAATGGAGGGCGCATGTTACGCCGGAGCTTTTTCAAAATGTGCAATGGGAGTTAGAGCCGGATTTAGAGATGTTTATGAACGCATATATGGATAAAATCACTCCGGATTTTGTAAATCTGTCCATTGGCTTAAGAGCGCCGCAGCTTTATGAAGAAACGGCCTCTATGATCATGAAAGTACCGCAGGCATTTATTTCTTCTCTGACAGAATACTTCAGGAAAATGGAGGAACTGGGGAAAATCCCCCATTATGATTTTGAAAGTCTGGCGATGACTGTTTTTTCTTCCACGTTTGGTTATACCTTTTTAAATGCGTCTTTTGGCCAGAACCTTACGGATGTGGGCAGAGAAGAATTTATCAAAAACAGTGTGAAGATATTTGTAAATGGGATTGTACAGAAGTAAAAATGGTACTGTATATTCAGTGCCATTTTATCATACCTAAAGGCAAGCAAGTACACGCATACAAGGAGGCAATGATAATGGTTACAGGTGCGGAATTATTTGTGAAAGCTCTCAGGGCGGAGCAGGTAGATACCCTGTTTGCCTACCCGGGCGGACAGGCAATTGACCTGTTTAATGCCCTTTACGGTGAGCAGGATATTGATGTTATTTTGCCGCGGCATGAGCAGGGATTAGTCCATGCGGCAGACGGATACGCGCGCTCCACGGGAAAAGTCGGGGTCTGCCTGGTTACAAGCGGACCGGGAGCTACCAATTTAGTGACAGGGATAGCGACAGCGAATTATGACAGCGTTCCGCTGGTATGCTTCACCGGGCAGGTGCCTACCGGGCTGATTGGCAATGACGCCTTTCAGGAGGTTGATATTGTGGGTATCACAAGAAGTATCTGCAAATACGCCGTAACGGTCCGCAAACGTGAGGAACTGGCGGCGGTCATCAAGAAAGCCTTTCTCATTGCCCGGACAGGGAAACCGGGCGTTGTTGTGGTCGATTTACCGAAGGATATACAGAGGGAATATGGCAGTGACGACTACCCGGAAGAAATCGAAATCAGAGGATATAAGCCGAAACGTTCCGTCCATGCAGGACAGATAAAGAAAGCTTTGGAGATATTGAACCATGCAAGGAAGCCCGTCTTTTTGGCTGGCGGCGGTGTAGGTATCAGCCATGCGCATTCGGAAATGCTAAAGCTTGCGGAAATGACAGGGGTTCCTGTTATTACTACCATCATGGGAAAAGGGGCAATTCCCACAACCCATGACCTGTACATCGGGAATCTGGGAATCCATGGGAGCTATGCGGCGAATACAGCCATCAGTCATTGTGACGTTCTCTTTTCTATCGGGACAAGGTTTAATGACCGCATAACAGGAAAAACCGGACACTTTGCCACCCATGCGGCAATCATCCATATAGACATAGACCCCGCTTCGATTTCCAGAAATATAGAGGTGGATGTTCCCATTGTCGCGGACGCGAAAACGGCCCTTTTGGCCTTGCTTGAAAAAGTGCGGAAATTAGATACGCAGGAATGGCTGGAGCAGATCAGGCAGTGGAAAAGCCAATATCCCCTTTCCATGAAAACAGAAGGGCTGACCCCGGAAAAAGTGATAAGGGCAATCAACCATACGTTTGACAACGCGATCATTGCCACAGATGTGGGGCAGAACCAGTTATGGGCGACACAATTCCTGGAATTAAGCGAAAAGAAACAGATGCTGACTTCCGGGGGCCTGGGAACCATGGGCTATGGCTTTCCGGCTGCTATTGGAGCCAAAATCGGGAATCCGTCAAAGGATGTTATCGTTATTTCCGGGGACGGCGGCATGCAGATGAACATTCAGGAAATGGCGACCGCAATCTGCTATGAACTTCCAATCACCATCTGCATACTGAACAACGGTTATTTGGGAAATGTACGGCAATGGCAGGAAATGTTTTTTGACAGGCGTTATTCCAGCACCTGTATGCGGTACAGGAAAAGCTGCCCCGGCAGCTGCAATACCCCGACAGAGCACTGCCCGGAATATACGCCGGATTTTCTTAAATTGGCGGAAAGCTACGGGGCAAACGGTATCCGCGTAACAAAAGAAAATGAGATAGCCGCTGCCCTTGAAACTGCAAAACACACGCTAAAAGTACCTACTGTCATTGAATTTATCATTGAGCCGGAGGAAAATGTTATGCCGATTGTTCCGCCCGGCAATGCTTTGGACGACATGATACTGGAAAGCGGGGATAAGGGAATATGAAAAAGAGATGGATTTGTTTATTTGTTGAAAATGATGTAGGGGTTCTTGCCAGAATATCGGGACTGTTTTCCGGGAAGTCCTATAACCTGTCCAGCCTGACCGTGGGGACAACCGAGGACAGAACGGTTTCCCGTATGACAATCAGCTTAACCAGTGACGACAGGACATTTGAACAGGTAAAAAAGCAGCTGGGCCGGTGTGTTGAGGTAATTAAGGTAGTGGATTACACGGACATTGCGATCCATATGAAAGAGCTGATGTTTGTAAGAATCAATAACTGCTCGGCCCGGGATATTGACGAGATATTCAAGATTTCGCAAGTATTTCAGGTATCGGTTATTGATTATTCCCCGGAGACAGCGCTGATTGAGAGTGTGCATACAGAAAACCGTAATAATGATCTGATTGCATTACTGGAGAAATGCTATGCAAATCGAATTGAAATTGTCCGGGGAGGTAGTGTCGCTATTGAAACGTTAAGCATAGCTGATCGATAAAGAGGAATGAGGTCTTCTCAAAATTGGTCAATGGGGTGATAATAAAAAGTATAACATAAAATGGATAAGGGAATTACGAAAGGAGCTTACCAATGCTTTACATTAAACATTATTCTAAGACCTGTCCCGGTGGGAAGAAAGCCGTGGATGATTTGTCCCTGCATGTCCGCTTTGGCGACAAATACTGGGAGGACCATAATGAACGGGAAATTTTTTGAACTGCCATTGGAAAAGCAGGAACAGATTATAAGCAGCATATGTGGTGCAGGCCGGAATGCTGGTATGCGCTGTATATGACAAATATTCTGCCCGGTACAGGGTGCAGATGGAGCAGGCGGCGGATCTTTACATAGCATATTTCAGAGATGCTCCTTTACCAGATGCAGAGTTTGAGGATGGAAATGAAAAGGGGTGAACAGAAATTGAACATAGCAGGGGTTAAATTCGGGATAATCTTAATCATGACAGCCATATGTCTGGCAGGATGTACGAAAGAGGAAGCTTTTGTTGACAGCTGTGATTCGGAAATAGCGGAGCAGGTAACCAGTATTATGCAGGAATCCCAGAAGGGACGTTATAACCTGGAGAATTGTGAGGTTCTTGTTACGGAAGAAAGCAAAGAGGCTGGATTTTTGATTCGGAGAATGACATTCCAGGCAGACTGGAAACAGATCAGAGAACCGGAGGATGACCCGCTGATACAGGGAATGCTGCAGGCCAGGGATGAGCTGGAATCGCCTGGGGAGAAGGAGGCGGCAGGGAAGATCATTGATGGATATATAGTGGAAATGAATAGTGAGCCGGAAACGGAAAAGATCGAAACAAAATTCGTTGCACAAATTTCTCTGGAAAACGAAACATGGGAACTGTTTTATCCGTTTGTACAGGAGGGAAAGGAAACGCTGTTTCCACTCCGGGAATATGCGGAAGAAAACTGGTTTGAAAATGCCGAAAAGCGGATGCAGGAGGGACGCAGGCGTTTGATTGCTGAAATCACAGCGGCAGATGAATAAGGACAATGAGTGATAAAGGAGCAGACTATGAATAAAGATTGGGGTACAGAAAGTAAAATTGGGATTATGTGTGCAACGGCCAGAGAACTTGTCCCATACCTGTCCGTTATGCAGATCAGGAAAACGGATGAATGTGCAATGCATTCGTTTCATGACGGCACAATAAAGGATATATGCACAACGGCAGTTTGTTCTGGCTGTGGAAAGATTAACGCATCCATTACGGCACAGCTTTTAATCGACAGATATGATGTGGATGCAATTATTTTTTCAGGAATAGCAGGCGGGATGAGAAAAGAGGTGAAGATATTTGACACAGTGGTATGTACCGCATCTTCATTCCACGATACGGATAATGAGATATACACAGATTTTCCGGTGATGAAAGCGCCGGTATTTTATGCAGATGATGGATTGACTGCACTGGCAAAGGAAGCAGCCGGAAGGATAGGACGGAAAATACATTTTGGGGTTGCGACAACAGGAGACAGATATATGGAGCCGATTCATCCGGATGCACTGTGCATTGATATGGAAACTGCAGCTGTGGCCCATGTCTGTTATCTGAACAAGATTCCGTTTATTGCTATCCGTTCCATTTCCGATAATGATAAAGAGGCCGGGCAGGAGGCAATCAACAGGAATTATGATAAGGCAGTACAGCAGTCATATCAATTTGTTTCAGAAATGCTTGAGGGAATCAGATAGGAGAACGCCGCACGGAAGGGACAGGTGTTTTTCCAAAATGGTTATAAGGAAGCCTCTATATTAAAAATTGCAGATGCCGGAGGAATATCAAAATCGTTGTTGTTCCATTACTTCTCAAAAGGAAAACTAAGAATTAATTTGACATCTTCTTTGAATCGGTCAACGGGTTTATACTGTTATTAAGCCGTAATGGGCGGTTAAAGTGAAATATACAATCCTCTGTTTGTGGAACTGACTGTGACAAATATAATAGGGCAGAAAAGAAAAGCCGGCGGTACAGATAGACTATCTGTACTGCTGGCTTTTTTCTGCCTTGTGGCATAAGAATTCCATTTACAGAGCTTCTGTTACCTCTGCGCTTCTGTCAGTTCCTGCCAGAGCCGTGGCGGTGGCAAGTAATACGGACAGGTCTTTCTCGTCACATTGAGAAAGAAGCCGCAGCAATTCATGGTATGTAGAGTCCGTTTTGTGACTGTCTGAGAAGATACAGTCATCCGCAGATATATTCAGCGTTCTGCAGATATGGTAAAAACCTTCAATACTGGGGGAACAGCGGCAGCGCTCCAAATCTTTCTGGAAGGAAAGAGAATGGCCAAGGAGTTCTGCGCATGTAGCCTGTGTCAGACGTTTCTTTGCCCTGGCAGCTTTCAGTGCGTTTTTGAAAACCTGGGCATCCTTGATTGATAGAGACATTGTCGTCACCTCCTTGTTAGTAGTGTAATGGCATACCTTTTAAAAGTAAAAATGGTATAGACATCTCTATATAGTAGCGTATAAGACTACTAAGCATCCAGATTTCTGGTGAACAAAAAAAACATGGTTCATCAGAGATCTATTTGGGTGCTTTTTTTGACCATGGGAAAGGCGCATGGTCATATTGAAAAGTAGATATAAGCCGGATGCCGGTGGGAAAATTCTGTTAAAAAAATCGCATCTTGTTATAAGGACGATTATACTTGCAATAGTAGTTTGGTACGCTACTTTTTAAAGATAAATGTAAAAATGAGAAAAAAGGATGATTATTTTGGTCATGTGCCGGATAATGATCCTTTTTCTGCTGTATGGAAAGAGGCAATGAGGGAATGCTTTCTTCCTGCCGTTCGTGGACCACCCTTCACATCCTGAACAATTCAGAGTGTAAAAGGGAGGATATAAAAGATTACAGGAAAAGAAGACTCTGCGCATTCCCGCTGCCGATCTCCTCCAACTTCAGATTCTTGCAGGCAAAGATCTGGAATTTAAGGAGGAAAAGCCATGTGGCAGAAGAACAACGGAAAAAGTGAAACAGAAATCGTACAGAACCGATTTACAGCGTATCTGGCAACTGCAGTAAAACGCCGCAGGAACGATTACCTGCAGCAGCAGGACAGACACCAGCAGATAGAAAGCCTGACCGAAGACTACCCATTTTTGCTGGAATACAGCATAGAGCAGGATATGCTTCTTGGTCTGCCTGTGCTCATGCAGCTGGAGGACAGTGCGCTTCTCTGTGCGCTGAAGGAACTGAGTGAGCGGGAGCGTTACATATTCCTGGCAAGGGCATTGGACGGGAAAGGCTTTGAGGTTCTGGCAGAGGAAACGGGAATGGGATATAAAGGCGTATCAGCGGTTTATTACCGGACGGTACAGAAGATTAAAAGAAAGATAGAGGTGATGAAAAATGAATTTTAAGGAAATGCTTTTGCAGGCGAAGGTCGGCAGGGAGCCAGCGGTCATAGCTTTACTGGAGATGTATAAGCCGCTTCTGGTTAAGTATGCGATCATCAATGGAAGGTTTGATGAAGATCTGTACCAGGAGTTATGTATCACACTGTTAAAGTGCATCCAGTTATTCCGGATGTAAGGAGCAGGCGGCAGGAGAGGGAGATTCTCCCTCTCCTGCTGTCTGTTCTTTTGATTTCTGTACCTGTGCAGAGCCGTTGTATGCCCGTGGCCGGGTATCCAATGGCTTTGCATTTTTCTTATGCAGATGCTGTATACTCTGGATAACGGATTTGAACCGCCTGCCAGAAGTAGGGGGCATAAGAACAGCAGAATAAATCCTCCGCTGTATATCGTCTGCATTCATCCAGCTGCTCCTCTGGGGCTTCATAATCATAAACACTGGGCGTGTGGTTACAGTACAGGCCGAAAGCCATTCTGACGACCCTCATGCTTCCACTGGTCTGCCAGCCCTCCCGAAGACATTCTGTTTTTACGCTGCCTGTGGCGAAATCATAAATACGGTCAATGTTGCGTCTGGTATCACTGTTGATTCCAAGGCAGTAGCAGAGAGCATTATGATAAACGTCTGCCTGCCTTACTCTTTTGAGGCTTTCATAATAGAAGATTTTATGTTCTTCACAGATAAAAAGGATATTTTCTTTATTATGTTCACTCATATCGTGTCTCCTGTTCTTTCATATAATCATGGACATACCGATTGTTCCGGCAGTGGCTTTTATGAACCATATCTTTTTTTCCAGTCATGAAGGTATGCAGAATATCCTTCCGGATCAATTTCCAATAGTCTCTCTGGCCGGAACCGGTATTCCGGGTACTGACAGTATTCGCTCCTGGCATATATCCTGGTAGGAACTGCCAGCCCATGCCGTATGATCCACGCCAGGATTTCTTCGCCGTTATTGTTGGTGTCAATAAAGGCGCAGTTTTGAGGCCGGACGGAATCCAGATTGACGGTCAGGACATTCCAGGGTTCCGGTTCCCCGTTCTCCCAGGAAGTCATAGTGACGGCAAGGTTCCCTTCCATATAGGAAGTGACTTTCAGCTCAATCTTATAGGTGGTTCCATATTTCTCCAAATCAAATGTTTTCATATTGTCTCCTTTCGGTGTGTCTGTATTATGCTGCTGTTTTTGGCTTGTCCTGTGCCGGGAGGAGGATTACCCCTTTTTCCACCTCTGCAGGCGTCCATGCGTTGTTTTTCCACATACAGCCGCTTGCCACATTGTAAAACTTTGGGGCTTTGGGCGGATTCCCAAAGCATTCATCATCCAGATACAGACAGATATGCCTGTCATAAAAGGGGAGAAGGGCCTGGTGAATCTGTTCTTTCAATGACAGGGTAAGCTGGTCAATCTCTGCGATATCCTGCCGCTTGAAGGCAGCTGCGGAGATCTGTTTCAGGATGCCGGACTGGTCAACGGTTGACTGAATCAATGGCTGTGCTTCCGCCATAAAGTCCGCACGGATGCGGATGTTATCCAGTGTGACCTGTTTGACATAGGCCGTGGCCGTGGAACTGATATTCTGCCGTAACTCGTCAAAAGGCTTTTTATATTTCGTCTTCAATACCTTCAGGGAGACTGCGTCAAGGTTTCTTTTTAAAAGGTCAAGATACTCTTCCAATGCATTTCGCAATTCGCTGCTTTTCATATGGATACCTCCAATCCTGTAAAATATTGTTTTCCTAGAAATCGTCCTCCCAGGGAGACAAGATATCTCCGGCTGGGAATGGGGAACTTTTTTCTGTCTCTGTCGGCTCCGGCTGTTTTGTTTTCGCGTCCTCTGCTTTTTTCTCCGCTGCATTTTGCTGTCTGCGGACGATGAGTGCCAGAGCTTCTTCCCCAACATCATCCGAACGCTGTTTCTTTGCCCGCTTTTTACGGCATTTTTCCACAGCGGCAGCATAATCGTAGCCGATGGCAGTCTGGAATTTCTCCGCGATCTCCCTTAACTTTCCAGCCTGGTATTCGTAGGTGGCCTTGTGGAAGCCGGTCAGGTGCCACTGTTCACACACCAGATCCAGCATACGGGTGTAGTCCATAAGGGCGTTGATAGTCTTTAAGATGTCGCCATAGCAGGTTTGCAGTTCGTGGGAGCCATCCAGATCCACATAGGAGAGTGTAAGTTCCTGTTTCAGATATTCTTCTACCTCCATGTGGTGTGCCAGCACCGGCTCATAGATCTCTCTGGGAAGCTCCGGCATGTTTGCGGATGCAGTGCTCTCATTGTTCATCTGGTTCACCTCCTGCCTGCGGCGGCAGAGTGGTAAGCCCGCTGACAATCATCTGGACAGCGGTGCGGTATCCACAGCAGTAGGATTGTTCTGCTATGGCGCTGTCTCTTTCGGAAACTGCCGTCTGGTACTGTTCAAAAAGCCTTTGGGACTGGCCCAGGGCAGGCAGCAGCGCTTTTTCTGCCTCTTTGACGTTCTGATCCAGCCTGGAGGGAACCGTAACGCATCCGTAAATGTCAGGCTCATAGTTCCCATAAAACAGGTTATGTAAGAAGTCAGGCTCCCTAGTAGTCTGTCCTTAAAATGCTTGTGTGTATAATTGACGTATAGTATAATGGTTGTATCAATATTATTCAGGAGTACACAACCATGGGCAGAAATAAAAAATACGGCAATATAACATTAACAGACGAAGACAGGG
>CAJTGF010000074.1 GCA_910575585.1 Clostridiaceae bacterium | reverse complement strand
CGCCCATAAATCCCTTTAAAGGGAAGCGGAGATTAAACTGACTAAGGATGTGTCGGAAAGTATCCGGAAGAAGCTTAGCCCGCTGCTGGATAAAAGCGGAAGCGGAAGAGATATCCTCAGGCAGGAAATCAAAAAATTTCAGCAGCTCATGGTTGATACAGCCGCTTTCCATGGAAAGGAAGAAACGGATAAGCGGAACAAATCCCAGCTTGCGTTCACGTGAAAAATCCTTTCCTGGGTTTTTCACGAAGCGTTCAGAGTTGCGGTCCATGGTGTCCACGATTGCCCAGAGAGTGGACTTAACCTTATGTGGGAATGACATATAGGTACCTCCTTGAAATTGAAATGATAGTTCTGAGTTCAATTTCAAGGGCCGCTCTCGCTACTTCTTAAAATACAATCAGCAGCGAGAGCGGCCGCACATTTTGGTCTCTGTGTCAACCCCTTTTCTTAAATTTATTGATAAATTTGAGTTAGACCGTAGGATGAGATTTTTTCAATCAGCTTAACTTAATGACATTGGATGAGACCAGGAAAACAGGAGGGCCTCACCCCGAGTGTTTTCCGCTTTGGGCTCATCGGAATGTTCGGCATATCTGAACCCGGACGGGACAGCTCTCCTCTGACTGGACTCACGACAATCCCCGCCTTTGCTCACTCAACTAAACAGCAACATAACGAATTTAAAGTTCCAGTTTATCCGGGTTAGGAAAGTTTCGAAAAGAGGTGGGAAATGCGATTGCTCTACAGCTCCACCGTGACAAAAATGTCGTAGATCGCCCGGATCGCCGTCTCAAAATCCGCGTTCTTCACGCCAATGATAATGTTCAGTTCACTGGATCCCTGATCGATCATCTTTACATTTACCCTGGCATGGGCCAGGGCGGAAAAGATCCTTCCCGCAGTCCCTCTCGTAGCCTTCATGCCCCGCCCCACCACGGCCACCAGCGCCAGATCGGACTCCATCTCCACAAAATCCGGTTCCACGGCCCTGTGGATGCCTGCAATCACCGACTGCTCAAACTCCTCAAATTCCGACTGATGGACAAATATGGTCATGGTGTCAATGCCGGAAGGCATGTGCTCAAAAGAGATGCCGTTGTTCTCAAACACCTGCAGGACTTTTCTCCCAAACCCCACCTCGGAGTTCATCATGGCCTTCTCCACATTGATGGAGCAAAACCCTTTCTTTCCGGCGATCCCCGTAATGGTGTATCTGGGCTTTCGGCAGGTACTCTCCACGATCAGGGTCCCCTTGTCCTCCGGCCGGTTGGTGTTGCGGATATTGATGGGTATCCCTTCTTTGCGCACCGGGAAAATGGCGTCCTCGTGGAGAACGCTGGCTCCCATGTAGGCCAGTTCCCTAAGCTCCCGGTACGTAATGGTCTCGATCACCTGGGGTTTGTCCACGATCCTTGGGTCAGCCACCAAAAATCCCGACACATCGGTCCAGTTCTCATACATATCCGCATGAATGGCCTTAGCCACAATGGAGCCGGTCACATCGGAGCCGCCTCTGGAAAATGTCTTCACCGTGCCGTCCGGCGCCGCCCCGTAAAAACCGGGGATCACCGCCCTCTCCACATGTTCCAGCCGCTCCGACAGCTCTTTATCCGTAGCCTCCGCGTCAAAGGCCCCGTTGCTGTCAAAAAACACCACCGAAGCCGCATCCACAAACTCATAACCCAGATACTGGGCCATAACCATCCCGTTTAAGTACTCTCCCCTGGAGGCGGCGTAATCCCGCCCAGCTTTTGCCAGAAAATCTTCCTCAATCCTGGCAAATTCATGATCCAGATTCAGGTTCAGATCCAGCCCCTCGATGATATCGTCATACCGCTTTTTGATCTTCTCCAGAATTTTTTTATAGGACCCTCCCGTGGAGGCGGCGTCATAGCACTCGTATAAAAGGTCTGTCACCTTCTCATCCTTGTCATTGCGCTTTCCCGGCGCTGAGGGGACCACATATCTCCTGGACTTATCGGAGCGGATAATTTCCCCCACTTTCTTAAACTGTCTGGCGCTGGCAAGGGAACTGCCGCCAAACTTCACCACTTTTTTCATCATGTCCTCCATTCTGCCTTCCTGTATACTTCAAGTCTCTTTGCGCCGCTTTACTGTATGGCTTCCATCTCCTTTTGGATCTGCTCCTCACAGGAGCGCATGGCCAGGATGGTCTTCTCCATCAGCTGTTCCAGCGTCCACCCCAGACGCTCTGCCCCGTCTTTGATCACATCCCGGGAACACCCGGCCGCGAACCGTTTGTCCTTAAACTTCTTTTTCAGGCTGGACACTTCCATGTCCATCACGCTCTTAGAAGGCCGCATCTTTGCCGCGGCCCAGATCAGCCCTGTCAGCTCATCCGCCGCAAAGAGGATCTTTTCCATCTCATGTTCCGGCTCCACATCACTGCACAGCCCGTACCCGTGGCTGCATATGGAATGGATCATGTCCTCAGACACCCCTGCTTTTCCCAGCAGCTCCGGGGCTTTTTTGCAGTGTTCCTCCGGATATTGTTCAAAATCAATATCATGAAGAAGCCCGGTCTGTCCCCAGTACTCTTCGTCCTCCCCATAGCCCTGCTCCCTCGCGAACCATCTCATAACACCCTCCACCGTCAGGCCGTGGAGAATATGGAACTCTTCTTTATTATATTGGCGCAGCAGATCCAGCGCCTGCTGTCTGGTCAATGTAGCGGTCATGGCCATTTTTCCTCCTTATGATCCATATGTACTCTGGGAATCTCTCTTGCACCTGCCTTTGTGGATGATTTTCCGTCATATGCACATAAATTTAATCAACGTACGTTCCACGTACGCCTCATAAATTTATGCACATCTGACAAAAAATCATCTCACAAAATCAGGCACAAAGAGACTCCGAGAGTACATCCATTTCTTACAAATTTATATCATATTTTTTTGTCGCTTTCAAGATAAAACTGTCCCGTGGCCCAAGGTAATGCCTCTATTGCCATAGATTTCAGGAAAGAATGAAATACCTTCCTTTCCAAAAGAATATACTGATAAAAAACAGCAGGAATGTTTATGAACATATATGTGGTAAAACCTGATGACACAATTGACAAGATCGCTAAGGAACAGAACACAGACCTGGCCTCCATGATCGAGATCAACCAGCTGACGCCTCCTTACCGGCTGGCCGTAGGTCAGGCCCTCCTCCTATCCGAAGATATCCCGCCCGACACATTTTCCCCCTATCTTCCCCATGCCCAGGCTATTTTCCGGAGCGGATACGCTTACCCGTTCATCTCTGCCCCCGTCCTTACGGAAACCCTTTCCTACCTGTCGGAGCTGGCCGTATTTTCCTACGGCTTTACTGCCTCCGGAGATCTGATCCCTCCTTCTCCGGACGATACGTGGATGATCGCCGAGGCTCAGCGGGCCGGCGTCATGGCCACCCTGACTCTGACGCCCCTGGGCGCGGACGGCCATTTTAACAACACCCTGGTGACCTCTCTGGTACACAGCCGGGCTATTCAGCGTCGGCTGATTAACGGCCTGGCCGCGGTCATGCTGGAAAAGGGGTATCAGGCCGTAAACATTGATTTTGAATACGTGCTGGGAGAAGACAAAAACGCGTTTACCGCATTTGTGTCCTACGCCACTTATGTTTTGAATATCCTGGGATACCAGGTGTCCGTGGCGCTTGCCCCCAAATACTCCGATGACCAGCCGGGAGTCCTGTACGAGGGCATGGATTACGCCGGGCTGGGCGCGGCGGCTAACTGGGTGGTGCTGATGACTTATGAGTGGGGATATACATACGGTCCGCCTATGGCCGTAGCCCCCATCAACCAGGTCCGCCGCGTCCTCCGCTATGCCCTGACCAAGATCCCTCCCGCAAAGATCTGCCTGGGAGTCCCCAACTACGGATATGACTGGCCTCTGCCCTATATCCGGGGCGCCACAAAAGCTGCCACCCTGGGCAATATCGAGGCCGTGCAGACTGCCATCTTCTACGGCGTCCCCATTTTATTTGACGAGACGGCCAAGTCTCCCTGGTTCACCTACTGGCAGTACGGCGTTCAGCATGAGGTGTGGTTTGAGGATGTGAGAAGCTGGCAGGAAAAGTTTAAACTGGTCCGGGAGTTCGGGCTTCGGGGCATTGCCGTATGGCAGATCATGAAACTGTTTCGGGCCGGGTGGGTGCTGTTAGACTCCATGTAACAGGCAGCAGGCAAAGACTTGTATCGGTCCGCCTGCTGCCCCATCAGCCTATCTTTTGACTTTTCTGTTTTCCGGCATATTGACATACATTCAGCAATTTTCAGACACGATCCATCCCCTGACTTGGCAGAAGGATCCGGCTTGGTCTGTCACTGACTCTGATTATGAGGAAGATTCCGGCTGACCCGGTCCCGGCTCCGATTGTGGGGATGATTCCGGCTGGCCTGGACCCGGCTCCGGCTGTGGGGAAGGTTCCGGCTGGCCTGGACCCGGCTCCGGCTGCGGGGATGATTCCGGCTGGCCTGGACCCGGTTCTGGGGAAGGTTCCGACTGACCTGGATCTGGCTGCCCAGGCTCCGCCGATGTCTCCGCCTCCGTCATGCCGGGTCCATACTCCCACGGCAGTCCTGTCCGCTCTGTCTCCTGTTCGTTTACGGCCTCCGGGCTGCTCTCCTGGCCTGCAGCCATCTCCCCATCCCCGGACGCGCCGCTGCTCTCCGGATCCGCCGGGGCCGTGGTTTCCGCAGGATCGGGAACCGGCGCCGGGGCAGGAGCTGGGGCCGGCGCCCCCTGCCCTCCGCCTGCCGCGCTGCTCTTACCGCTCTCCGTCCCGCCAAGATGATAGCAGAGCACCGGCATTCCTTTTTCAATATTCTCAAATATGGTCTTGGCTGCTGCCTTGGGAAGATTGATGCACCCATGGGAGCCGTTGGTCCTGTAGATACTTCCGCCAAACGATCCCCTCCAGGTAGCGTCATGCATTCCGATATTGCCGTTAAACGGCATCCAGTAGGATACCGGGGTGGCATAATCCGCCCCCCGCAGAGTGGCGTTCCTCTGTTTGTAAGTCAGCGGGTACGCCCCTGACGGCGTGTCATAACCTCTGGCCGCGTTGCCCGACACAAAGTCCGACTCTACCAAAAGCTGTCCATCTTTGTAAAAAAACAAATGCTGCGCCGTCAGATTGATCTCCACATAGGTATTCCCGTAATCATTGTCCCCATGGCTGGCTCCCGTCTGGCGGTACACCGGCTCCCTTACCTGGCTCTCGCCGGATAATAAGATCTGATACAGCTGCTCCGCCTCGGCCGCCTGGTCGATGCGCCACCCGTAAGTGCCTCTTTCGATCTCCACCGTCTGCCCATAGGATGTTTTCAGCACCTTTTTCCTGGAAGCCGTATTGTGTCTCTCCGCCAGCCCTTTCACATAGGCGGTCACTGCCTCCTGGTCCAGGAAGATCTCCTCCCCTTCCCCAAGACTGATCCACTGGGAAATCAGCTCTCCGTCCAACACCTCCTGCTCTTCCCCAAAGGTGTATGTCACCGTCATATTTACATATTTGTTCAGCCGGTCCGCCAGATCATGGAGCCTTTGGTCGTCAGCGGTAACGGCCGCCCTCTCATACACATCCATCCCCGCCAGATCCAGCTCCGTCCTAAGACTCTTCACCGCCGCCCGGATCTCCTCTCCTGCTTTCTCTCTGTCCGGCACGGTCCCCTTAACATCCGGCATCACCACATAGCCCTGTCCCGGAACATAATCGGACAGGTACGCGTCTTGTGGCAGTCCGGGATCGTCCTGGTGAAAAATCCCCAGATTGTCTATCTGCTGCTCCAGCAGCTCCTGGTCAAAGGCCACCATGGCTTCGATCTCATAATCTTTTTCCCTGTCTTTCTGCATCCACCACTGCAAAGGCTCCTGGCCTGCCAGGTATTCCTCCATCTTCCCGTCAAATACCGAATGCATGCCGATGGCTTCTCCTGTGATCTGCTCCGTCCTGCCGTCCATTTCCTTTATGGTCAGCGAATACTCGTCCACAGCCGCAGAGATCAGTTTCTCCATCTCCTCTACGGTTTTGTGGGACGCGTCGATCCCGTTTATCCTGGTGCTGGGAAAAAATACGGTCTCGTACTGTTTTCCCTCGTATATGTAATATCCCGCTGCCCCTCCCACCGCTGCCACCCCGATGGCTGTCCCAATGGCCGCTGCCGCCACGGGAAATTTCTTCTTCTTTCTGCTTCTCCCTTTTTGTTTCTCCATGATCCCTTTTTCTCCCCTGTGTTGTCGGTCCGATTCCTCCAAGGCTATTATATCACCGGAAAGCAGCCTTTTCCACCCCAATCATCACCTTCGGGGCTGTTACCCTCAAAACGGATATTCTCCCTGTCCTCCGGATAGCCGGGCGCTTCTGCCGTTGCCCTCTGAAAAGGATGGACGGCATGATCGTATAACTTAGAACAACGTTCAAAATGCATACCGGATTTTTCAACCATGGCATCATCAATGAAAAGAAAAAGGAATCTACCTAATAAAAGAGAAATCCAAATATTTTTGCACTTTATTGAAACTTTTGAAATTATGTGCTATGCTGTTATCAAAATTCAATGAAATAAAAGCTGAAATTGTATCCGAGCGAAACCACAACATCACAGAATATCTCAAATAAACGCACTTGCAAAACACCAACAGTCATCAGCACATGAATACAAGCCATTTAACCGCATACAATAACCAGAAAAGGGAGTGTATATTATGCCGCCAGCATTGCAACCAGAAACAATCACTCTGGAACAGTATGAGGCTCTGCCGGAAGACAAGAGGGTAGAAGTCTTTGATGGTGTTATCTATGATATGGCCAGCCCTTCGCAGATACACCAAACCTTATCTATGGAACTGTCCAATATCATTTACAATCACATCAAAAGTAAAAAGGGATCTTGCCAGATATTCAGCGCTCCATTTGATGTAAAGCTGTCCGACAAGCCCCTTATCATTGTTCAGCCTGATATTATGGTTATCTGTAACAAGGATAAACTGGACGGAAAACGTTGCAATGGCGCCCCGGATTTCATCATTGAAATTGTTTCCCCCAGCAATCCGGCAGACGATTACATCCGCAAGCTCTATTACTACAAAAATGCCGGGGTTCGCGAGTACTGGATCGTTGATCCACGCCGCAAGATTGTGACTGTTAACTACTTCCAATGCAATATCGTAAGCGTCCAGTATCCCTTTGATTCCATTATCAAGGTTAATATCTTTGATGATCTGCTTATCAACTTTTCCGAGATTGCTGATCTGCTGAACATTTAGCCGAAAAAAGGCATGTGCTTCACTGCATATGCCTTTTGCATTACTTTCTAAGTTTTGCTGCTATTACGGAAATCTTCTGCCTTGATCTTCATAAATCTCCAGGCAAGGTTACACAATCATCACCTTCCCATAATCCTCAGTCTTATCTCTCATTATTTCAAGCCCCCTATGCAGCTGATCCAGAGAATACCGGTGGGAGATGATTCCTGCCGGATCAATCCTTTTACCGGCCAGCCTGGTGAGGCTATAATTCCAGTCATCTTCCGCCTCATGGGAAAACGAAGAGTTCCAGGTTCCGGTCACATGCAGCTGGTTCCTTAGGATCTTCCAGTACACATCCTTCTCAAACAGCATATTAGAGCAGGGATTCCCCGCCAGGACCACACTTCCGCCGGCGGCAGCCGCATCCACTGCCAGAGAGCAGGTTTCGTTCTTTCCCACACACTCGAAAAAGATGTCCACCCCCTGCCCCTGGGTGCGCTCCATAAGCCACGAAGGCCCATACTCCTTCCTGATGTCGCAGTAATCCCTTTCCCCTACCCCCAGCTTTCGCGCCGCATTCCGCTGAAAGTCTTTATTGCCCATAACAAAAACCTTCTCCACCCCTGCTTCTTTTAAAAACATCAACAGCAGCAGCCCAATGGTCCCCAGGCCACACACCGCCGCCGTCTTTTTATCCTCTCCCATTCTCCCTCCAAGGCCCCGCTTCATGGCATGGACAGCCACGGCCATAGGCTCCAGCATGGCCGCCTCCTCAAAGCTTACCTGTTTCGGCAGCAGGATCAGATTCCACTGCGGCACAGTTACGTACTCCGCAAATCCTCCGTCCCTTCTGGATCCTAGATAGCTGTAATCCCTGCACATCTCATACTGTCTCTTCCTGCACGGACCGCACTTGCCGCAGGGAATCAGGGGAAAGATCCCTACCCGCTCTCCCAGCCATCTGCTGTCCGCGCCTTCTCCCAGGGCCGCCACTTCCCCCGAAAACTCATGTCCCGGGATCAGAGGAAACTTGTGAGTCCCGGTTCTGTATATCCTGGGGATATCTGAGCCGCAGACTCCCGCTGCCCTGACCGAGACCAGCGCTTCCCCAGCCTTTGGAACAGCCTTTTCCATGTCCTCAAAACGCAATTGATCGACTCCATGAAGCACCCATGCCTTCACTTTTTGCTGTATCCCCCTTTCCCTGACTCCTCCACCATGCTGCAAAACCGCTCCAGGTCCCCTTTGGTGGTAATCTTAAAATTCCCCTCATCTCCAGGGATCATGGCAATATCCATGCCGGCCATGATTGCCGGTTCCGTAGACCCATTGATCTCAAGGATCTTGTCCGGCAGCAGCTTTCGGTTGGCCTCATAATATTTCCCCAGCACAAACACCTCCGGCGCCTGCCCGGCATACACGGCGTTCCGCTCCAAAAGGCGTTCCACCCGCTGCCCGTCTTTACTGTAATAGACCGTATCTTTCATAGGAAGGATGGGCATAGCTCCGTCCCGGCCCGCCGCCCCTTTCAAACACTCCGCGATCTGCCTTGCAGACAGAAGCGGCCTGGCCGCGTCGTGGATCAACACAAGATCCCTATCCCGCGCATATCTTTTTATGGCCTCCAGACCACGAAAAATGGACATCTGCCTGTTGGTCCCGGGAAGAGAAAACCCACGGAATTTCCGCTCCCACGCTCCGTTTACCACCAAACGCTCCCCACACTTCATAATATCCTGCTGCCACTTAAGCTCCGCCACAATCTGTAAAGCGTCAATGTCCGGATGGACCAAAAGCGTCTCCATACAGTAAGAAATAAGAAGCCTGCCTCCCGCTTCCCGATACTGCTTGGGAATATCCCCTCCTACACGGTTCCCGGTACCGCCTGATAAAAGCAATGCGATATTCATAACAGACTCCTTCCCAGATTTTTTAAAACTTTGTCAAAATTTCAATTTCCTAATATTCTCCAATGTCTCCCCATAAGGCTTCCCTTTCCCAAACAAAAGCGTGGTCCCCAGCACAAACCCCTTCACCCCCTTGGGCGCGTATTCCCGTATCTTGTCGGCGCCGCAGGCCCCGTCCCAGTAGATCTCAAAATCCATGTCCTCCTTAAGAGAAAGCAGTTTCGTGATCTTCTTCCCCACATAGGGCAGATACATCTGCCCCGCGTTGCCCGGATTCACGGACATGACCAGCACCTTTTTCACGATCCGCAGCATCTCCATCACCGTCTCCACCGAGGTCCCCGGATTAATGGCAATGCCCGGTATCATCCCTGCGTTAATGATCTTCTGCAGGGTGGTGGACGGGTGATACTCCGCCTCCGGATGGATGTACACCGTGTCGCCTTTTCGCAGGCTGCCTAAAAACAGACCGATATTGTTGTTGGGATGTTCCACCATCAGATGGACATCCAAAGGAACTTTTGTGGCGCCAGCTATGTAGCGCATATCATTTAAGGACATGGCGAAATTAGGCACGTAGCGGCCGTCCATGATATCGATGTGGAAGGAATCGATACCTCCCATCTCCAGATCCTTTACCTCTTTCTCCAGATTGCCGTAATTGGCGCACATCATGGAGGCTGTCAGTTCAAATTGCATCGTTGTCAACACCTTGCCTTTCTTGCCTGTTTTTCTGAAACTTCTATATGTAAAGCTTCCACGATCCGCCGGCAGCTTCCGTCATCACCATGATCATGCATGATTGTTTTCAGTTTCTGACGTTTTTCTCTTGAGGAGTCAATCCCCAGACCGATCTCCCTTATGAACCTGCAAAGATCCTCATACGAAAATAACTCCTTGCCGGGAAGCCAGTCTCTTATATTGTCAAACACAAACCCGCGGCTCTGGCCATATTCCTCCACATCTTCCAGCGTAAATCCTATGGGCTTGTCCAACAGCATATAGTCCACTGCTGCCGACGAGTAATCACTGATCAGCCCGTCTGCCAGCCCCAATAGCTGATTAATCTGGATATCCGTTTCCACAAGCGTCTCATTTTCCAAAAGGACAATGTGGTCCATGGCCACCTTTCCGATCCGATCCCGGTCCTGAAATGGATGCAGTTTTATCACCAACACGATGCTCAATTCCCCCAGAAGCTGATCCAGCTGTCCCAATCTCTCAAATGTATCCACCATAGGAAGCCCGGTCTGCCCCTGCAGCTCATATTCATTAAGCTGGGACAACTGGGTTTTCGCTGTGCGGAACGTGGGAAGCCAGAAGATATACCGGTCCCCTGCCGGGACTGATAAAGTCTCCCATGCCCCTTTTTTTGGATGGAACAGCCAGTCCTCCTTGGCATATCCTGTGACCAGTACCTGGTCCTTTCGCAGTCCGTAAATATCCTGATGAATCTTTGCGTACAATTGGCTGATCACCGTAGTATACTCGTACCTGTGTTCACACCTCACAAAATTTACCCTGGTCTTAAATCCGCAGCCGTGCCAGAGCTGTACCCGAATCTGATCCTTCCTGGCATTTCTGGCAAATCCATAGGCATCGGTCATAAACAAATACTTTGCCAGACATAGGGCTCTGTAGTAACGCTCTCTCTCCTCCAAAACATCAGACACGGACCAATCAAAAGAAAGAAAACTGACATTGTCATATTGCTCCTCAATATACCGGTAATCCGAAGGATCTTTTACCAGCCACACCAATTCATAGGTTTCATTAAACTGTTCTGCCACCATATACTCAAAAAGGGCTCTGGCATTATCCGCAAAATCCATTCCCTTCACATAGGCCGAGGCATGGGGGCCGCTTCGAAACAAGATGAGATTCTCTAAATGGCTGTCCTTATACCGCTCCCGGTAACCTTCCTCCACAGCGGTCTCCCGGCTGGCATAGTAGTAGATGGCATCCGGAAGATCTCTTCCGTCCAAATGGCTCAGTACTATGTCATAAGCTTCCCGATAGTAGTCACTGGTAATGACCAGGACCGCTTTCGACCAGTCTATAAGACCGATTCGGGAACAATCCTCTACCGGAATGGTCCTGCCCTCAAACGAAAACGCTCCCTGATTGCGGTGGCTGCCGTCGATCACCCCAACCAGATGCTGCATAACCTGGGGAAATTCCTCTTTCAGTTCCAAAAGATAGGCTTTTGACTGCTCATAGCAGTACAGATCCCGCCCTTTCCAATGGATCATATCTTCTTTTTCCAGCCTTTTTAGTCTCATTTTATCCAACCATTCACCTCTGCGTATTTCCAGTACAACTCTTTCTGCGGAAACCACTGTATCTTATGTTCCGGCACGCCGGCCTCCATCAGCTGTTCTTTCACCTCGCGGGCCTTTGTTTGATTCTTTATGGTGATCACCACCACATCATATTCTGTCTCAGGCAGATCCTTTGGGGAAACAATCGTCAGAGGATCCTCTTGAAACTTCTCCCAGCCCGCGTCCATGCAGCCTGCGAAAATAAGGTCCTCTCTTCCCCCAAGCTGCCTGTGGTATGCCTGCCCCAGCTGGCCTCCCCCATATAATGCCACTTTTGCCCCGTAAGGAAGTTCCCTTAGCCAATAAGGATCGATCCACAATAAATTCTTATTTTCAAACCCCATGCGGGAATTGATGCCCTTATACAACATTTCTGTCACATACAGCTCCGTTTGGAGCCGCATGCTTTTCGTAAAAAGGGGATGGTTATAAAGCGTGATCAGGTATTGATACGCGGCATTTACCTTTGACAGATATTGGCAGTCCGGCTTGTTGATCATGGATTCTTTGTGGATGATATAATGATAAAAAGCCTTCCGCAAAACGTATACCCGGCTGCAGCGCAGCAAATAAGAGACCACACACAATTTATCCTCATACAAAGAGATCTCATCCGGGATCCTTAATTGCGCTTCCCTGAACGTTTCCGCCAAAAAAATCTTAAAGCATAAGGGACTTCTGATCCCCACATCCCGCGCTTTGAGGTTATAAATCCCGTTTTCCCGCAGGAAATCCATATTCTCACCCTCATACAGCCCTTCGGGTATCTCATCATAATGGATGCTGACATAATTTCCCTCAAAAATATAACCGCTTGTGACCATATCCGCCTGATTGGATTGCGCATACTGGCACAGGGTTTCATACATATCCGGCTCGATCCAGTCATCGCTGTCCACATAGCCGATATACTTGCCTGCTGCTTCCTTTACCCCTGTCTTCCTGGCAGCCACCAGACCCTGGTTTTTTTTTGTGATCACACGGATCCTGGGATCTTTTTTCGCGTACTCCTGTAAAATAGCCGGGCTGGAATCCGTAGACCCGTCATCCACGCAGATGATCTCCATATCCTCCAGCGTCTGCTTTAGGATGCTGTCCAGGCACCGGGACAAATAATCCTTCGAATTATAAATCGGAACTATGACAGACAACAATACCATCTAAATCCCCTCATTTCTCTGAATTTTCAGACACATTTCACGCCCCAGGATCTTCAAGATCCGGTCTCCCACAGCCTTTGCAGCCGTTCCCCTGTCAAAAGATCCATAGGTTTCCACAAAAGCCTTAGTCCGCTGACAATATCCCTCACTGTGAAAGGCTGCGATCTTTTCACACAGATCTTCATTGCCAAAGCTCTCCACATAAGGCATCTCTTTAAAAGGAAGGTAATAACCTCTCTCTTTCTCATAAAGATCCACATCGGGATGGAACAGAAACACCGGCTTCCCGGTGAGCGAAAAATCCCACATCACTGAGGAATAATCCGTGATCAAAACATCAGCCGCCGCAAAAAGCTCCTGAGCGTCCCCGTAGGAGGTCACGTCCGTACATTCCCGAATCCCCAGATAACTGTCTGCAGCTTCCTTGGCGCAGGGGTGGAGACGGACAAAGATCCGGCATTTTTTCCCAAACCGCCCCTCCATGGCTTCCCGAACCTTCTCCAGATCCAGAATGTCCTCCTCCCTTTTCTCAAAGATCCGAAACGTAGGGGCATACAGCGCGATCATCTCCCCCTGGTTTACACCAAACAGTTTCTCTATCCGCCCTCTAACGCCGCCGTCGTTCCAGAAAATATCATTTCTCGGATATCCGCACTCCATGATCTCGCCGTCATAGTGAAACGCCGTCCGGTACAAGCCGCTGTTAAATCTCGTAGGCGATATCATAAGATCCTCCAGCCGCGAATTCATCTCGCATAGATCCAGGTAGGATCTGGACAGATTTTCCCCGTCAAACTCGATCTTTTTCAGCGGCCCGCCTCCATGCCAGGTCTGGATATAAAACTGTCCCTGCCGCTTCCTGGTAAAATAGTTTTTGTGCTGATTGTCAATCCAGATCCGGGCTGTACCCTGCTCCCAGTAATGGTCATACGTCCCGTATGCCACTTTTCGAATCGTGTTCGGAACCTCCATCCCCTGGTCCTTTACCACCCACACCAGATCCAGATCCCGGCAGCATTCCAACAGCTCTAACGCAATATACTTTCCGTTCCCCCCAAAACCGCCTCCGGCAAAACTGGAAAACACGATCTTATTGTTATGGATCTGATCCTGCCAGACTTCTTGGTACACCTGATCCGCGATCTCCTCTGCCGTTATAAATGTTTGAAATCCCAGCTTCCTGGCATGCGCTTCCATCTCCAATGCCAGCCTGGGCATTGTCGCCAGGATCACCAGCGCCTGATCCCTTACCTGGACAAACTGGTCAATCTGTCTCACCGGATATCCCGCCATCTGGTCTTCGTTTTCCTTTTTTTGGGATACCACCACAACGGCGCGATCTTTATGGATATACGGCTCCAAAAAAATCAGCAGATTTTTCGCCACTCCTCCGGCCCCATAGATCAGCACTGCCTGGTACTGCCCCATCTGGTCCGACAAGTTTTTCAAATAGTTTGATGTCATCTGCCGTTTCCCTCCCTGTCTTCTGTCATGGACCGCATCATCCTTCTATACATATCCGCAAGCCCTGTCTCCGGCTTCCAGCCAAGAGCCTGAAGCTTTGATGTATCCAGATTCATCCGCAGCACAGGCGCGTAACCGAACTTCTCCTGGGCTTTCTCTTCCAGTTCTACCTTTACCCCAATGGCTGATCCGGCACACCGGGAAGCCACCAGATCCGCCATATCCTTTATGCTGCAGTAGGTATCTTCATTGGCCCCATTGTATGCCTCCCCGTCAGCGCCTCTCGTCAGCACTGTCAGAATCGCCGTGCAGGCATCCGCAAGATACAGGTAGTTTCTCCTGGTGTCCCCTTGGGTATGGAGCACAATGTCTCTCCCCTCTATGGCGCACCGGGCAAATTCCGCAAATACCCGGGGATCATCATAGGCCACTCCCGGGCCAAAGGTCTGGGTCAGTCGAAGCACCCTGGCCGGCACCTTGTATTCCGAACAATAGGCCGTACACATGACCTCACACAGCCGTTTGCTTTCCGGATAGGAGGTTCGTACCCGCATGGTATCCAGATTTGTCCCATGAAGTTCTGAGATCTTTTCATCCGTTACAGGGGTTCCATAGACTTCCATGGTAGAGAGAAAAACAAAGCCTTTTACCGGATTTTTTCTGGCAAATCTCAGCATCCGCCTGGTCCCTTCTACGGAAATGTCGATGATCTCCACAGGCTGGGAAGAAAAGCTTTTGCTGGAAGTCACGCTGGCCCCGTGGATGATATAGTCCGCAGACCGGTCCACATCATCCAGCTCTGTAATATCCGAATAAATATATTGGACCTTGTCTCCCAGATCCTCCCACAAGCCCTTAGCCTTATCCAACTGTCGGACTACGGCAAGGACGCTGCAGTGACAATGCTGCGCCAAAAAACGTACCAGATACTTTCCGATCATGCCTGTAGCTCCCGAGATCAGTACCCTGGTCCCGTCCAGCCTGTCATGATCCACCCTTTTGTTGATATACTCCATATCCTCCTCAATCACTTTGTTCATCTTACACACGCTCCATTTTTTGTTCTGACGCAAAAGTCCAGATTTCTGTCTGGCTGCTCTATTGCAGCTGCTGATTCTCTCTTGCGTCGTAGAGAGCCCGGAATGTATAAAAGTCATTGGGTGTCGTCACTTTAATATTTTCATAGGAGCACTCCACCACATGCATCTTCCTCCCGTATGCCCTCATAAGCGTACAGGAATCAATCATCTCCGTATACCCGTCCTTTATGGCCTGCTCCTCCACGGAAAGCAGTTCCTTTAGCCAAAAGCTCTCCGGTGCCTTTGCCAGCCTGGAATATTTCCTCTCCTCCACCTGGGTGATCTCGCCCTGGTCATTGATGATCACAAAGGTTTCCTGGGCCGGGGCGCAGGTTACTGCCGAGCCGTGTTCCCTCACTCCCCTGATATTCTCATGGATGATCTTCCCATCGATCAGGGGACGGACGCCGTCATGGATCAGCGCGATGTTGCCCTCCTCACCATACAGCTTTGCCGCCTCTTTCACCCCATTATAGATAGATAGCTGTCCCGTGGGCCCTCCTGGGACAATGGCTCCGATCTTATCCAGACGGTATCGGTATTTCATCTCCTCCATATATGGGATCCAGTCCTCCAGACATGCCACCACAATGCCGTCGATCTCTTTATGATACTGAAACACCTCTATGGTATGTACGATAATGGGCTTTCCATGGACCAGCAAAAACTGCTTGGGCCTGTCCTTGGAATGCATTCGTTTGCCGGCTCCGCCGGCAAAGATTATGGCTATGTTCAATGTTTTTTCTCCCTTTTCGTAAAATTATCAGTAAACAACACCAGTTTACAACTTTTTGATTTTTGAAAAATAAAAATACAAACTCAGTCTCTTTGCGGTATAATTTAATCCCTTTTTAAGATGGCGGTTGCTGTAAATAGCATTGTATAATATACATTATCTATGTATAAAAATGAGAGTTACTTATTATAAATGGGTAACTCTCATTTTTTGTGAATTTTTACAGAAATTTAGTTCCATTATTTGTGCATAATGTTGTAAATAGAGTATGATTTAAAAGTTTGATAGGAATGATTTAAAAAATAACAGGGATATGTCAGAAAAGGCTCACATACGTCAAAAGACCAGAAAGATTTGCATTTTTCAGGCACTATATTTCAAACAATAGGTTCTGTATTAGGAGGTACAGTTCATCACCAGATGAGCAAGTATTTCTTAAAAGGAGACATTGTTTATGTTTAGTGCTACAAAGATTGATTGTAAAACGGGTATAGATTACGAAAATAAGGTCGTATCTATGTTACTGGGATTAGGCTTTAAAGCGCAGAGAGTTGGAAAGAATGATAATGGTGTTGATATTTTTGCTTCAAAGTTTATCAACAAAACAGAATATAAATTCAACATCCAATGCAAGTATTATAATACGCCTCTTGGAAAAGCGCCAATCCAACAAGTATTTACTGGAACAAGTTATTACAATAATGGTGGGATTCCAGTTGTAATAACAAACAATTCTGTAACACATGAAGCAAGACTTTATGCTAAGGAATTAGGGGTAGAGATTATTGCAGATATTGAGCAAGAAGAAATGAGACAAGTTATAAAAACCAAGACTTTGATAAACAGAAATCAAGGAAAATTATTGAGTATTATGTACGCAAAAATAATGAATGACCCTGGCCTAATTCCTGATATCCAATCCCCAAAAAAGACAGTAAAAAGTAAGAAGGAGGAGTTAGTAAAAGAGATCGTCAGTAAATATGACATGGCTGAAGAAATGTCGAAAGAGGCAGCAAGGTTAAGTTTGGAAGCGGCTAATAAAACACAAGAAGCCCTAAGACTTCAAAAAGAAGCCATGTTAATGAATTTGGAATATGGGTGAAGGGAAGTAAGCCAGGAGGTGTCAGGAGGATTTAGAATGGCTGATTTCTTCCAGGAAATGATAGGCAGTATTGACAGTTTATCAGAGGAACAGCTACAAGAGTTATTGTCTATATTAAATGCAAAACAATCAACTAAGAAACAGAAAGCAGTTTCAAATAATGATTATCAAGGCACAATAAAATGTGAATATTGTGGTAGTGAGAATCTTAAAAAGCATGGATTAAGAGGCAGTAAGCAGAGGTATTATTGTAAAGATTGTAAGAGGACATTTGTAATAAAATCAGCTCCTATTATCCAATCCTCAAAATTAACAGAGGCACAGTGGAAAGAACTATTAAGGGGAATGATTCAAAATTTAACTTTAAAAGAGATAGCTGAAAATACATCTATAAGTATAACATCTGTTTGGTATAATAAGCATAAAGTTTGTAGTGCATTATTAGAAATCTACAAAGAACAAGATGGATTTGTAGATATAGCAGAATGTGATGAATATTATACACCCTTATCTTTTAAGGGAAAGCGTGATCCAGAGTTTTTTATAAAGACATTAGGAAGGATGCCAAGACATCATAGAAATTATGCAGAGAAAATGATGTATTTGCAGAATAGTGGATGTTGGAATGAATTAAAAAATGACCCAGAGAGGATACAGCAATTAATAGATAGTGTGGAAACAAAATTAAGGGGAATCAGTAAAGAACAGACGTGTATATTAACATGTAAAGATAGAGGAAATCATCTGTATATGTCGCCAACTTGTATTGGTAGGATGGATGTAAATGATGTAAAGAAACACTTGAAAGGGAAATTCGCGGGTGATTCTATATTGGTGACAGACAGCCATGCATCATATCCAGAGTTTGCCAGGAGTGAGCATATTCAACTAGAACAGATACCAAGTGGAAAGCACGCCAAAGGTGCTTACAATTTAGGTAGAATCAATGCTCTTCATTCACGATTACAAAGTCATTGGCCTGATAAATCAAATAGACTCTTGGCGACGAAATATCTAGATTTAGGACTAATATTCTTTTGGTGGTTAGAAAAGAATAGTAATTTAACGACACAAGAAAAGGTAGAGAAGTTATATAGTGAGGTGGCATCAGTAATAAGTAATACAGAATATAAGGACATACCCAATAGGGAATTAAGTCTGAATACAAAAGGATTGATACCCAAGAAGGTTTAATAGAATTATTAAATAAAAAGTGTCCAAACTCATTTTGGGTTTGGACACATAAATTTATTGTAGGGAGACTTAAAATGAATATAAATATGAAAGAAAGAATTATAATCAGTGTTTCAACAGTAGAAGAAATGATATTAGTTGCAATATTAGTAGTGAAATTTCTAGGATTTGATAGCTTAATAAAGATAGTGTTAATATATCCATCAATTACATTGATACTTAATATAATAAAGTTTCTCATAATAAAAAAGATGTGTCAATCATATATTAAAGAAGATAGATAATATTAATTTGAGCGTTTTGCAAATAAATTGTACAACAAAAAACAAGAAACATATAATTCCAAAAATTATATAGCAAATAGGTATAGACAGTAATGCAAGAACAAAAGAAATTGCAAATGAGCATATGAAATTCTTAAAATAATTTGGCAAATGCTTAAAACGATTTAAAAAGGAATACAAAAAAGAACTTATAAATGCAATAAAAAATATTATAGTAAGAATTATCCTTTTATTAGACATTAAGCTTTGAATAATAGGCTGTTCAATAACATTTAAAAAAGTTGTTAATATCATATTTTTACCTCTTTTGAAAATTATTGTGACATATAACATATAGAACATATATAATATAATTAAAAACTCCTTGAATCTAAGCTTTCATTGTGCTACAATGGAACTGAAAATTGAAAAGCATAGCACCTATGGAAGTGTACCACCACTCCCATAGGTGTGAAAAGTGATTGGGGAATCACTCTTCACAATGGTCGCTACCACTACTATGCAGATTTCATTATAACCCATTCAAGGGGTTTAGGCAAGATGGAATTTGTAAAGGAGTCTATTTGTTGTACATAAAATGTTCGGCAAGGTGTGAGGAGAAGTATGCCAATCACCTTGCTTTTTAATTTTCCCTAATACAAAGCAGATGGGAGAAAGACGATATGAAATTAACAACAGAGCAAGAGACTTTATTGGTGGTACTGGTGGCTGTAGAGGGCTATAAAACAGATAAAGACTATGGAAAAGATGGACTCCTAGATAAGATAGGGGACTTGGATATGGAAGAAAACGGATTTTACATGGAGGAAATGTTAGATGACTTTAAAGCATTAAAGTCAAATGAGTTGATAGAGTTTGAGTGTGAAGAATGGTCTAGGGAAGAAATAGAAGATCATGTAGAATCTCCAGTGACATATATTAAAGTTTTGGATAAGGGGAGGGATTATGTTACTCATATGAGTGACCCAATAATAGTAAAAATATGGGAGTCGGTAAAAGGATACTTAGGGAATACAAATCTGAACATAGATTCCATTATCAAGTTTGAGTTTAATTTAGTAAAGTTATAGGAACAATATGAAGATTTTTGAAGCTATAAGAAGAGCAGATTTGTATTATATAGTATAAATTTATTTTTTAATTTTGCATAGAGTAGCACAAACAAGTGTATTGAAGTAAGAAATTAGATGTAACCTTACTAAAGTTGGTACTTACTTAGCACAAACATGTGTATTTGTGAAGATTATCTTCACATAAAAAAGCAGATGAAAGGAGTAATATTAGATATGCCCAAGAAGTTATTAAATAAGAGCGATTTAAAGCCATTACCAAGAGGCTTTAAGAGAATGTTAACCAAGAAAACATATAAACTACCAGCATTAACTTTAGTCATGATGATGTTAGCCTTAGGATTCAGTCTATCAGATGCAGATGTGGTGGCATATGCGGCACAAAATGATTACGCAGTAACAACCACAACTAGCCAAGTTCAAGCTACTCAATCTCCACGTTGGCATGAACAAAATGGAGTTTGGTACTTAAAAAATGAGCAGGGAACAGGAAATACAGTAAATAGTTGGTTCCAAGATTTGGATAGTTCTTGGTATTTATTAGCCCCAGGTGATGGGCATATGTATGCTGGCTTAATCCATGACACACTTACGGATCGCTGGTATTTCTGCCAAACGGAACATGATGGCTGGTACGGTCGTATGGCTCATACAGATGGCTTATATACAGTAAATGGACAGCAGGTATATATAACATTCACTCAAGAGCATTTAGGCTATTTCGGAGCCATTACAAGTGGTTTAGAGAGTTTAAGGGCTACTGGAGTAGTAACCCAAGATGTAGCAGGCTTGCCAACAGAGAGCGCCAGTGCAGGCACAAGTACACCTGAAACAAAACAACCACAAAATACAAGTGGAAGTTTGTCTGAATATGATAAGGAATACGATACGAATGGAGATGGAGTGTTAGATGAAAGAGAGGCAGCAATAAAGAATTATTATGAAAATAATGATTTTAATATAGGACGAGGAAGTGGATTAAGAGATTGGCAGTAACATAATAAAGTAACAAACAAAATTAATTTAATGATTCTAAGTAAGGCTAATTGAGTAAAAATTAGCCTTACTTTTTTATTGTAAGAAACATATTTGCTATCAATAGTTTGTGTATAGAGGTATAGAAATTTTAAATTAATTTTAAGGAAGGAGAACAGAAAATGGAGAAAAAATTTTTAATACCAACTGTCTTAGGTGTATTGCTCCTATGTGGGATCATATTTACAGTAGTCTATAAGAAAACAAGTGGGCCATCACCTAATGATCAACCAGTAGTTCAGACATTAGCACCGAAAGAAACAGAACCCATTGAAACCAGAGTAACTACAGATAACAATAATAATTTAACAGATTTTGAAGTAAACGAAACTAAAGAGCCACCTAAATCTATCATAGTCGATAATGATGGCAAAGCATTAAGTGAAGAGGAAGCCATTAAATATGAGGAATCAATAGCAGATAGTATGAAACTTGAAACAGTTACCAAAGAAGATGGAAGTGAAGCTATAGTAGATGCTAATGATAATGAAATTGGAGTAGAAGCTGATACTGGTGAACAAGCACAAGAAACAATGTCAGGACAAGTGATGGAAGAAATACAAAATGGTATAGAGGAATATACATATAAACAAACATATGAAAGAACAAGAGAATTTGTAAGGATGGAGATACAATCGCAAAAAGAGGCAGGAAATACAGACTTTATGGATATTACAGATGAATATATTAATAATGCTACACCTGAAGAATTGGATGCACTTTATATAAAAGTTATGCAAACGGTAGGATTTGAGAGGTGATAAAAAGTGAAAAATATCTTTAAAAGAATAGTCACAGTAGGTTTATCTGGACTGTTATTATTGTCAACAGCAATTAATTCTTATGCTGAAACTAATAATCAATATGTGAATGGTGGTGGTAGTGGCTCTCAAAATAGTGGCGGAGATTTTCAATATTCAGGTTCATATCATATTTATCATGTAAATGCAGGAATAAGATTTTATGCTATGAATCAAGAGGGAACAGTTGTGACAAATACAGTCGATATGGTTCAATATTTCCCACAAGATTTTGCGGCAGGAGCAGCATTTAGTGCTGAAAAATTCGCATACATGACAAGTACCTATCAAAATAAAATAGGATTTTGGGATAAAAATAAAAATTCAGATTTAAACTCTGATAATGTAGCTGGTGGTAAGTATTCACTTCTGTATTTAGGTGGTGGAAAAACAGATGCAAATTATTTAAAATCCTATGATAATTTGATGAATCCAACTAGAGGATTATCATGTATAAAAAGAGGAAGTTATGATAAATCTAATCCAGCATTTAACAACATAACAGCCGGTCAAGCTAAGATGTACTTATATAGTGATATAGAAAGGGCTTTAAAAGAATATATAGACAACAATTATCCAGGAGTGGAATCACCAATAGATCATAATGGAGGAACTTATACATATCCAGATGCAATAACTGGAGAGACACGTACAATCAGTAAAAAATTTAAAAATCCATTTCATTTTGAAAATTGGGACGTAGGACTATTGGCATCTGGTGAACATATGAAACACCAGATGATGGCTACTCTTGGAAATAATGAAGAGTATATTTTACAAATGCTATTAAGGATGAATGTGTTTGCTACAGACGGAACTGGAAAAGTTGTTGGTGGTACAAAACCATTACTAGAGTTTTATGATACCAGATTAAACCAGAAATTAGAACAGTTAAAGTCATCCGGGTCACAAGATGCTATTCTTGACTTAATTCAACAAGAGCAGTTATATTTAGGTGTAGAACCAGTTTTCTGGTCTGTATTTGAAGTTTATTGGCCTAGCAATAATGTAACAAATGCTAATGGTGCAAATCAGCAAGCATTTTATAGCACACCTTACATATTATACGGAACTCCAAGTCACATTTACTGGGAGGCAGCAAAAGAGTTTGCAGATTTCGTTAATATAAATAGCAGTGTATTCAAAATGACAGCACCAGACCCTTTAAATGATTTGGAAAATTTTAAAGGATTCTTGGAGTCACATGGATTCTTTGGGCATTGGCAATGGGGACAAGGTGAAAGCTGTTATATGTTGGAAAAAGATGAGCCAGAATTAGGTTTAACTACATATTCTAAAATGTGGACAATGGATCCTAAGTTTTGGAGAACTATGATAGAAGGCTATTATACTATTGGTTATGGAATCATGACATTCAAGTTGGCACCTGGAAATCCAGGTATGAGTACATGGGATAATAAGACATACCCACCTACAAATTACAAGCCAGGACCAGCACCACAAGTAACAGACCCTAATCAACCAGATGGACCTTATCCAGTAGGTTATCCAAGTGAAGGTAGTGAGTATAGACCACCAAACCCTAATAAGGATCATAAATTCAACATAGTGAAATTCTATGCTGAAAAGAATCCAGATGGTTCTTATATATACAAAGAAAATCACACAAGAGAGCAAGCAATACATACTATAACAATAGATAATGAGCCAGGGTATACAGTAGATAATTATTACACATCATCAACATTTACTAAACCTACTAATCCTACGGATGATTATGATGTATGGAAAACAAATAAAGCACCAAAGAACACTTATGAGGGTACAAAATCAGAGAAATTAGTAGTAAAGGCGACAGACCCAGATACAACTCTTTATATAAGGTTGGTATCAACTCCTACTCTTACAATCGTTAAATATTTTCCAGACGGTTCAAATAAGATAGAAGAGATACCATGGGTTCCCACTTATGATACATTAGAGCCAGGTTATGAGTACGAAAAAGATAAACAAGACCCAAATAAGCCAGACCCAATACCAGATGATTTTGAAAGTACAACTGGAAAGCCAGGTTCTAATCCAATAATTCCAGTAGACCCAACATCAAGAATAGTCTATATAAAATACAAGCAACCAGAGGCAGATAGTAAAATAACTTTACATCAAAATGAACTAGCCCACACATTCACATTAGAGGACATTCAATCATTAGTAACCTTAACACACTCATTTGGAAGCCTATCCAAATCTGGAAGTGGCTCACATGGAAGTGGGTCTGACAGATGGTATTGTCATTGGCAAACAGTAATGGATGATAAGAATTATAGTTATGCAATATCAAATAAAGAAAACTATGGAGCAACGACATTTGTAGGTTCTCAAGGAGCCTTCCAATCCCAAGAAATAGGAACTAATAGTGATAATGGAACAATAGGAATTGATGGTGGTGAATCAAAGGGTTTAAGACCAAATTTAAAATTTTCTATTTATAGAGATAGAGCAAAAGACAACGTTACCTTATATCCAAATAAAAATAATTCAGTTAAGAGTGAACTCTCTCAAATTTATATAACAGCAGAAGGATACACACCACAGACTACAAGAGTTTTAGACAAGGGGCAGACGGAATGGTATAGTACATTCAAGATAAACTACACCTATGATGCTGAAGATAATCAAGTTACATCAAAAAGTGACCACACTTGTCATGGTTCTGGTGTAACACAAAATGGTTCACCACACCCAGCATTAGATACAATCAATAATCCATTCAGTCAGGCAAACAATGTATTAACGAAAGCATTTTTAGGTCAACCAGGTAAAGGTGAAAAGGTATCAGGCGCAACAGCTGAAGCATTTACATTAAGTATAAATGGAAGGACATTTAATTTCAACAGAAACCTCAAATACAAGTTTACAAGTCAAGAGAATCTATTAAAGGGATTTAATAACCATAAAAAAGATTATGACAGTAATCAAGCCAGATTCTTCAAATTCTATCCATATACAGAAATGGAATATCAAACAGTAACAGACTTAAGTAATAAGTTGGCTTACATAGTAAGCACAAATTTAAGCGAAGTAAAAGACAACACTTCAGTGGAGGTTGGAGTTTATCAATCAGGTGTAGGAGATACAATTTTATTATCATCAGAACAATGGAGTACACATGCTAGAACCATTCAAGGTTTAAGAGATAATGGCATAAAACAACAACTACTTAATAAGTCCTTGATACCAGGTGGTGCAGTTGTAAAGTTAAGCACAGCAGGTGCAGACGCAGGTACAACACCAGAAGTTTGGGTAGGATTTAGAAGTTATGAAATGAGTATTTCAGATGATTTAAAAGTAACATTAAGTGAAGATACTGGAGTTAAAACTACTTCACAAGCCAAGGAAGATGCAAAGATATTCTTTAATGACATGAAAAATAACTTAAGTAATTATCACTTAGAAAAGTGGATCATGGAAGGAATATCCACTAATGACAATGATATAAAGAGTCAAGCAAAGAAGGTAAGCGGAATCAATACTGGTGGATCAGCTGGGTCACATGTTGTAACAAGTTTTGGTGGAAACCAGTTATCAACAGACCCTAAATATTATTTAAAGAGTAATGCAAGTGATGCAACATCATCTAAATTTGACGCTTGGAATGAAGAATTTGAACAACATGTTTACAGAGTATATTCAGATGTATATGGTAAAGTAACAGTAACAAAAGATGGTTCAGAGATCGCAAGTTCTAATATAAAAGCAGACAAGAATTTAAGTGGTTTACTAGCCAATCCAGATGTAAAACGTATAGACGACAGAGTAAAATTTGTCACTAACTTTATTCAAAGTTTGGACTTTGAAGGAGGCAAAGACAGAGAAGCTATTCCATGGTATTATGAAGCCCATGACGGTATAGAAGTAGTAGAAAGCATGGGATTCATGCAAGTAGGATTTGACCCAAGAGATAAAGCAATAAGAAGTGAAGTGGCAGACCCTAAATTAACAGGAAAATTAGAGAACAGAGACGATACACTTAATTTCAATAGTGCTACACTTAATCAAAAGACTAGAACAGTTCAATATAAAATGTCATCATCACCAACAACAAATCCAGGAGAGCCAGGATATGTAGGAGAATTTAACGGAGAGCCTATAGTAATACCACAGATAAGCGAGATATTAAAAACAAGACTTCATTATATGGGAAACAATACAGTTATGGACTTGAACTAAAGATTTAAGATTTAAGGGGCAGGCCAACAAGGCCTGCTCCTTTTTTGATCTAAAAAATGATCTATTTTGTATTAATAGGTAAGAAATAATACAAACACTGATTGTATAGATATACATAGGAATTGGCTAATTAAGCATTAACAACCGCCATCTTAAAAAGGGAGATAATTTAAGCGACTAAACCAAAATCCACACGAAAAGAGATGAGTTTGTATCTACCGCTTATTATACCTTAAAGGTTCCATTTTTAATAGACTGTTTTTCTATTTTCAGGATTAT
>CAJTGF010000073.1 GCA_910575585.1 Clostridiaceae bacterium | reverse complement strand
GCAGTAACCATGGAGGGAACCTTGCGTATGGGACCACAAAGTTGACTATCAACTGTAATATATCATATCCGTATGGAAGCTTGGCGTCCAAAAACAGAGACACGACTTTTACGTTTGAATGGACGGAAACCTCGGTTATATTTAGAGGTCTCAGACCGGATAATCAATATGACACCCGCAATATTGTTTTTATACCACATTATTGATTTACGGGAGATGGAAAGGACAACAGAGATGGGAATTGGATTTATGAGACGTAGTGTAATGCCCTATGCCACCGTCACCGTTACCGCCCAGGCAGGCGGTTCGGTATCTGGGGGGGGTAAGTTTATAAAAAAGAAAACCGCAACGGTGACCGCGGCGGTCAACAGTGGATACATTTTCGCAGGATGGTATTGTGGAGGAGTACTGCTGTCTGGCAGTTTAATTTACACATTTACCGTGTTGGGGAACATCACATTGGAGGCGAGATTTATCCCCACGGTTACGGTTACTGTTACCGCCCAGTCCGGAGGGACTGTCAGTGGAGGGAAGACAGTTGAGAAAGGGCAGCAGGTTACCATTACAGCTGCAGCTAATAGTGGTTATAAATTTGACGGGTGGTATGATGGGAATGCAAAAGTATCCGGCAGCAACCCTTATACCTTTACGCCTGCCTCAGATGTTACGCTCACTGCCAGATTTGAGTTTTACAGTGTTGCCGTATCCGGAGGTACGATGATCAGGAATGCTGATGGAAGCGTGACAGTATCCGCAAGTGTTCCCGCAGACTACACATGGAATGGCTGGTATAACGGAAGCGCCTTAGTCAGCACAAACAATCCTTATACATTTATGCCGACGGGGGACATATCCCTTACTGCTAAAATGACAGCGCCGGAATGGGCAGGATTAACTTTTTATCAGATCCACCCAACACTAAGCACTGGGGTTCATTCCTGGCACTATAGTGAATCTTTGATTGATGTTAATATTACTATCTTCATAAAGATTGAAAATGAGATCGTGAAATCACATACGTTTACCGGAAGAGGAAATAATGGCACTGATTTTACCTTTGCGTTCAATTTCGGTACTGTTAGAGTTGATTTTTCATGGAGAGACAACACTTGCCATCTGCATTACTTATCTGGCACCTCAAAAACGGTATATGGCGCAGTAAAAATCGGGTAAACAACAAGAAGGAAGATGCACGGCTTGGCGCTTCATGGAGGAATAACTTGTATCACATAATCTTGAATTTTAGGAGGTGATGAAGATGTACATAAACGCCCAGACAGTCATCACGGCGGCGGCCTTTATGGGCGCTGTGGCAACCCTGTTAGGCGGGCTTTTTGCGGTCTATCGGTGGTATCAGCGTCAGAACAAACAGGATGAGGATATCAAGGCTATGAAAGAGGAGATGTGCCTGTTAAATTATGGGGTTCTGGCATGTTTGAAAGGGCTGAAAGAACAAGGCTGTAATGGTCCTGTAACGGAGGCCATAGGCAAGATCGAGAAACACATGAACCAGGAAGCGCATAAATAAACAATATCAAGACCGGGACAACCGGAGAAAAGAGGAGAATATGAACGTAAATGAAATCATGCAGTACTTATCGTATCTGTTAATCGCCATTGGAGTGATGGCTTTTATCGTATCGGTGGTGACCCAGGTGATCAAGTCCTGGCCGGGGCTTGAAACGTTGCCCACGTCAGCGGTGGTGATCGTGCTGTCGCTGCTTTTATGCCCTTTATCCTTTGTGGCTATGATGGCCTGGCTTAAGCAGCCGATTCAGTGGTATATGGTCTTTGCCTGTATGGTAGCGGCCTTTATGGTGGCCCTGGTGTCTATGGATGGCTGGGAGAGGGTTAAAGAGATCTGGGAGAGGACTGGGTATAAGGATAGAAAGTAATTGTGGAATCACTAAGTTCGGGGCCGGGAGCGATCCTGGCCTTATATCAAAACGAAAAGGAGAATAAGACTATGAGGATTTGTTTGGACGCTGGCCATTATGGCAAATACAACAGGAGCCCGGTGGATGGCCGATACTACGAATCAGACATGGTGTGGAAGCTGCATCTGTTACAGAAAAGATTTCTGGAGGAGTATAATGTGGAGGTAGTCCTGACTCGGGTGACGCAGGAAAAGGACCGCGGCCTGTATGAGCGGGGAGCCGCGTCGGCAGGATGTGACCTGTTTATTTCAGACCATTCCAATGCCGCCGAACAGAAAACGGTTGACTATCCAGTATCGTATTGCGCTATTAATGGCAGCGCGGATGGGATCGGGCTGGCTCTGGCCGAATGTGCGGAAAGGGTTATGGGAACCCGCCAGAAGGCACGAATCGAACACCGGTCTGGAAGCCATGGAGATTATTATGGGGTAGTGCGTGGCGCTACAGCGGTGGGGACACCAGGGTTAATCCTGGAACATTCCTTTCACACGAATCCGGCAGCCACAGCCTGGTTATTAAATGACAGCAACCTGGAGCAGCTGGCCAAAGCGGAAGTGGAAACCATAGCAGGATTTTATGACTTGAAAAAGTCGAAGAGATCCGGCTGGGTCCACGAGAACGGCGGCGAGAGGTTTTATCTGGGGGATTCCGGTCAATATGTAGCTAATGACTGGTATAAGGATGGAGACAAATGGTACTGGTTTGACGGCAATGGGCATATGGCAGCAGATGTCTGGTATCAGTACAAGGGTTCTTGGTATTACTTAAGCCAGGATGGCTCTATGGCGAAAGGACTGCAGGCTGTGGACGGGAAGTGGTATTACCTGGATCAGGATGGGCGGATGGCTACGGATCCAGTGCTGTTAGTGCCTGATAAGGACGGAGCGCTGCAGTGGCCTGGGATGGCAGGATAGAAAGATGGGTGAGATTCTGGTTGTAAGGGGCTGATGTAAAAGGCTGAAAAAACACTAAAGGACCGCCTGCGAGAGAGCAGACGGCCTTCTTTTAAGCATGTTGTTTCTGATAGATAACAGTTAATGCTTCTTGAAGCACTTGAGAAAAATTAATATGATTTTTTTCAGCAAAAGTATTGAGCCATGCCGGAATAGTAAGGTTTTTTCTTACGGCTTTATCCCCGTATCTTTCCGCGTAAGCGTCCATATCAAGAACCAGCATGCTCACAAAGCCACCGGGGTCTGGAATAATGTTTTCAATGGAGCTGGCTTCTGGAGCAGGTTTTCCGTCTTCCAGTTCGTCAAGAACCCAGCCGGATGCAGCGTCTGTACCCATAAGGATAGCTTCGGCCAGTGTGTCGCCTTCGCTAACGCAGCCGGGAAGATCCGGGACTTCAACGGTAAACCCTCCTTTTTTTTCTTCACAGGGATAAAAGCAAGCGGGATAAGTTAATTTCATAGAAGAATCCTCCTTTATGGTGTTGCAGTACCGGGTTTTACAACCCGGCCTGCTTCAATATGGATTTAATTGTACGGGGGTCAAGGTCTCCGGGATGATTTGGAATGGAAACCTTGCCAGGTTTTGTTGGGTGGATGTAAGAATAGTGGGAACCCTTTGCTTTTTTGAATTGCCATCCATCTGCTAAGATAATGTTCTCTATTTCCCGGAATCTCATGCAGTAACCTCCTTACAATTATATTATACGCATTATGCGCATAAAAGTCAAGGATTTTCTATTGAAATTTTAAAATATATGTATACGCATTTACTATTTGGTCATCCATCCCGGACATGTAACCTGTCTTCCGTCACAATATTGGGTTAAAATAGGTTGTTTTACGTCTGGGCGGGATAAGTAATTGTCAAATATTTCGTCCACTATAAGAGAAATACTCTGATAAATATTCCGGCCATGGATCCATTTGTGGTCATAAGCCGTGGAGGAGGTGATGGTAAAGTCGTAGCCCTGGTTGCGGTACCACTCCGTATAGACCCGGTTTAGGGTAAAGGACATAATGGCCAGCACATTTGCCGTGATGGTTGACTGGGGCCAGGTGGCGTAGATTTCGCTGGACGCTACATTTTTAATGTAATCCCGGTAAGGCACGTAGTAATTGGCGGCGGAGGAATCGGTGGGAGGCCCGTCGTGGACAACGATCGTCTGGGGGACAACCACGCGGCTTAATACGATCTCCCCCGATTCATTTACGGGTTTTACCTCCGCCTCGGCAATTTTAGGAGGATAATTGCCGTACAGGGTGTGGTCGGGAATGGTGATACTTTGGTCAAGGGGCTGGGGATCGTCCTCCGGCTCTAAGGCCACAGGCTGCAGGGCAGTGGCATCAGGAAGGATCTCGGTGCCGGAAATGGTCTGGGTCTTAAAGCCCGGAGCTGATATTTCCAAATTATACTCCGAGTAGGGACGGTCGCTGCCAGGGACCAGGCTGTACTCCAAAGGCGGGGCATCCAGGCTAACCTGTTCTGTCTGGCCGGAGCTGTTGGTGGTGATTTGCTCGATGGTGTTGTCGGGAGTTGCGGCGTTTGTTATGCGCACCGTGGCATTTTCAATGGGAAAATTATTGATGATGGACACCACATTGACCTGGAGAAGACCATGGCTCCCCTGGTCTGTGGCGCATGCCTGGATATTTTTTTTCGGAGACCGGGGTTTGGCATCGGGATGCGGGTCGGCCAACATCCGAAAAAGCAGCTTGTTGTTCATAGGATTCCTCGCAGAAAATGGTTATTGCCATTATATGCGCGGGGAAGAGAAATGGTGACAGAAAAAACGGGCTGCTGCCTAAGGCAGCACGTTTGCTCATAGCTTTTGCTATATTGATCTTATATTGGTTATGAGGATGGGGCAATGCCCCCATCCTCCTGGAATGTGCCAGGGAACTGAAAGAACGCTGTATCTCCATGATTGCCATCACCAATACTGCTGTTGTTTACCTGCTTCAGGTTCTGTATTCCAGCCTTTTGTGGAGATTATCCGGGAACACTGCGCTGACAAATCCCTGCTCTATTCATCCTTCCTTCCGGCATCATGGACGCATTTTGCGGGGGGACATTCAACCATATATTCGCCCAGCCCGTCCCAGTCTATGCCATCCGGCAGATAATAGTATTGGACGTTTGCCTTGCCGTACAGGGGAACCAGCTTTAGAAATCTGTCTGACAGGGTAACGGCCAGCACGCCCTTAGGAATGTCAAATATCAGGAACAGGGACCTCCCCTCCGGGGCAAACGAGTAGTTCCCCGAAATATGTTCCATGCGCAGGGAGGATAAATAGCGGTGCAGGGCCGTCTCATCGGTACAGACTAAATCATCCCCGCCTGTGCTGCGCAGCCCATACTCTTCCTGGGGCCCGGACTTGTAAATCACCTCTCCCCCCGTACTCTCCCCGTAGGCGAGGGCGGCATAGCCACAGCTCATACATAAAAGAAAGAACACAAGCCCGACCACCAGTGCGCCGGAAGGTTTCTTTTTCGGGTCAGCCACGCTTTTCAGCCGATAGCGCAGGGTATTGGCCGAGGCTGACAGGCAGGTGGAAAAGCCCCGCTCATCACCGGCAGTCTTTAAGAGCAAATTCGCGTACTGGTGCCTCACATCATCGTCAGAATCCAGCAGTACAGTTTCATCACAGCTCAGCTCCAGATCCTCAGAACTTCGTTTCACGGCCATCCACATAAGGGGATTGAACCAGCACATAGCCGAACAAAATACAAGAAAGAATTTATTCCAGGAATCCTTTGGGCCAATATGGATAAGTTCATGACGGAAGATAAGCGCCAGTTCTTCAGGCGTATAATCACGATTGGGCAGTACCACCCAGACAGACCACCTGAACAAGCCGATGGACAGGGGCGTTGGAATCTTGGACGAGACCGCCAGCCCGAACTTCGGCTTGTGAAACCGTGCAGCCTCCGTCTCTTGACGCCAAATGGCCAGAACTGACGGATCCGTAATCGGAAAGGAGTCCCTCAGGATACGCCCGCGAAAAATCAGATGGGAGAGGATTTTCCATCCCAGAACCCCCAGAAAACCAGTGAACCACACCGCCGGCAGAACCTGTACTAGTATAACCCGTTTTAAATAACCTTCCGTTTCGCCAGTCTACTTTCCCGATAGCACAGAGGGAAAATGCTCAACGTAGCCCCACTACGCCTCCGCTTTTCCCTCTGCACTCTCGGAAAAGTATCCTTGCCGAAACAGAAAGGTATTTAAAACGGGTTATACTAGGATAAGCGGGACCTCTGTTACCCAGCGGGGCCGGGGCAGCCGCATATAATTCATCTGGGTCAGATAGAGATAATTGGGAAGCATCCACAAGACAGCGCAGGCCCGCGCGCTGATGTGCCGCCGCAAAAAGGGCAAAGCAGGCATCAGCATAAGGTAATACAGACAGATATGGAGAAACACACCGAAACAGAAGGTGAGGGTTATCTCCATGGCGCGTTCCACGTCCGTGAGGATGAGCGCGCTGCTCAAAATAGTCAGTATACACAGTGGGAGCAGCAGGCCGGAAATATAGGGCAGATACCGCTGGCGGTTTATGTCCCTATTGCTGTGAGAATCGTGGTAAAATACCACCCAAGCAAATATTCCGCTGAAAAACAGGGCGCACAATCTCTTTACGAAAACTTCCATGGTCATAGCGCACCCCTTTCCAGAAGTTCCCGCAGCTGGGCCAGCTCATCTTTTGTCAGCCCGCTGTCGCACAGGGCGGCAGCGAAGGCGGGCAGACTCCCTTTGCAGACCTTCTCCACAAAGCGCCGGCTCTGCTGCGCTAAGTAGTCCTGCTTTGCAACCACCGGGATATAGCGGGCGCTGCGGCCTTCCTTTCGAATCTCAACAAACCCCTTTTCCGACAGCCGCGTGAGCACGGTTAGCAGGGTGGTCTGTGCCATGGGATGAGTATCCCTCAGGATTTCGTCGATGTCTGTCCTGGACACCGGCGGCTCACAGGCCCAGATGGCCTGCATCACCTCCAATTCTGCGTCCGGTAAACGGCGGATTGCGGTTTTCATAGAAACAGCCTCCTTTCTCTACAAGTGTAGAATTATTGGGTTGATTTCATTCTACAACTATAGAGTAAAGGTGTCAACCTGGTTGAGGCGAAGAATGTCTGTAAAGGAAAGGGGTGTAAAGATAACGTGAAAAAACCGATCAGAACCGTTATGGCAGCAGGAAGCGGAATCTGCCAAGGCCTGAAATCTATGTCATATTTTCCGGAAACCGTCCGGAAAGACCAGAATACCTGAGCCTGACGGATGAGTTCTTTGGCGGGAAGAAAGGCTTTGCAGACATCAGGATTTTGCCCAGCTGATCGCAAGCGGCTGTTTTTCTGTGGACAAGACAGGGTTCATTAGGGAGCGGTGGGAAAATCAGGATGCGGTTACTATTCCATATGGGATAATAAAACGTATCAGGAACTTTGGGGGACGCATCCGGTGATCGCTCTTAGTTTTGCCGATGTAAAAGAAGTAATGTTCCCCGTAGCGCGGGAAAAGATCGGCGAAGACAGGATCCGAACATATGGCTTTGGATTTGAGGGTAAGAAGGTTCTTATTGGATAATCGCAGAGATGCTATGCGAAATGAAATAACTGGGGCTGTTGCACTAAATCGTGTAGCAGCCCCTTTTTTATACGTTTTACGATCACAACATGATATATTTAATCACAAACAACACTGCCAATACGTACATGAGAGGGTTGATGTTTTTTTTGGCCCCATTGCCTGTAGCCGTGTTGATTATCACATAGGAGATGACGCCTAAGGAGATCCCCTCGGAGATGCTGTACATTAAGGGCATGGCGATAATGGCAATGTATGCGGGGATCGCTTCCGTGTAGTCCTCAAAATTGATCCGGGCCACAGAGGTTATCATGAGGAAGCCTACTACCACAAGGGCCGGAGCCGTGGCAAAGGATGGGATCGCCAGAAAAATGGGGGACAAAAACAGGGACAGGCCAAACAAGACGGCCGCCACCACTGCCGTAAGACCGGTCCGCCCGCCTTCCGCCACACCGGAGGCGCTTTCCACAAATGTGGTGGTAGTGGAGGTCCCTAAAACGGCGCCCAAAGAAGTTCCCACGGAGTCTGCCAAAAGCGCTCCCTTGATCCGGGGCAGTTTGCCGTCTTTGTCCAGCATATCGGCTTTTGAGGCCACGCCGATCAGGGTTCCAAGGGTGTCAAACAGGTCCACAAATAAAAATGCGAACATGATTACAAAGAAATCCAGGGTCAGGATTCCCTTAAAATCCATCTGCATCAGAGTGGGAGCCAGGCTTGGCACTGAAATGCCGCCGGAAAAATCAGGGAGAAGATTAAATGCCCCCAAGTCCGGATTGACCTTGTAAAGTCCTGTCAGCTGACAGAGGATGCCAAGTCCCCAGGTGATCAGAATGCCCCATAGGATATTGCCTTTTACTTTCTTAATAAGAAGCACGCCTGTAATAAGAATCCCGATGAGAGCCAGCACTACCGTGATGCCCTCGCTGGCAAATATCCCGTTTTTTACGGAATTTTTAAAGGAATAGATGGACACCAGAGTTGCGCTGTCCACTACGATCTTTGCGTTCTGCATTCCGATAAAAGCGATAAAGATGCCGATTCCCACGGATACGGCGTGTTTCAGGTTCATGGGGATGGCATTGAAAATGGACTCCCGCACATTGGTGAGGGAGAGCACAAGAAAAACGATGCCTTCAATGAATACCGCAGCCAGGGCCATTTGCCAAGTATATCCCATTTGCAGAACAACGGTGTAGCTAAAGTAGGCGTTGAGACCCATACCCGGCGCCAGCACAAAGGGATAGTTGGCAAACAGGGCCATGAGAAGGGTCGCAAACAGGGAGGCCAGGGCTGTGGCGGTAAACACGGCTCCGCTGTCCATGCCTGAGACGCTTAAGATATTTGGATTGACCGCCAGGATGTAGGCCATGGTCATAAAGGTGGTGACGCCGGCCAGAACCTCTGTCTTTACGTCTGTGCGGTTCTCTTTTAGGTGAAACAGTTTTTCCAGATTCATGGTATTGTTCTCCTTTTGTTTGGTCTTTAAGTGACAGCCTGCGGGATTGGGGCTAAAGGCAGGGCAGACAGTTAGGCTGCATATCTTCAAATCTGCCAATCTGCCAATCTGCCAATCTGCCGCAGGACTTTATGATTGTACCACCGGTTTTTTGTAAATACTACCTTTTTATGGATTATTTTGTGTATTTATCTGAAAATAATTCTTTTTGACCAGTGTTTGGATGGGGAAAAGACGAAAAATTCTTTGACAAAACACGGTTTTTCCGATATACTTAACGTAATCTTCGCCGGGGATTCTCTTCGGCATGGGTTGGCAGGTCGTATTATCGTATTGTAATTTCTGCAGATATTCCATAGCAGAGAAAGATGTTAAAAAGTGGTTGAGTTGCATGGGAAAATTGCGTATAATCAATGATAGAAAACAGCTTTGTCCAGCGCTTTTTCCATGTAGAGAAAGGGGGACGGGTCAATCGTATATTGCTGAAACTATCTGCTTTCTGATGGCTGAAAGATGGATGGCGTGTTTCGATCAGACAGGCAGGGACCAGACGGAAGTTTAACCGGAAGTACGGGATGTGTAGGATCTAAAAAGGAAGGCGGATCGTAGGATTCACGAAAGACCGATTTTTTGTAGGTAGGGCGTTTGAATAAGACAGCGCCCATGGGAGCAGGCATAAGGGCTATAATGTTGAATCGTATTAGGTGATGCCGCAATGGAAAAGGAGTGATGGAATGACATTGACCAATCATGATTTGATGGCGATCTCGCAGCTGTTTGATGTTAAGATGGGAGCCGCTTTGGAGCCGGTCATGGATGAGATTTTTGGCATAAAGCAGCAGAACGCGTGTATGGGTGAGGATATTCAGGGTTTAAAGCAGCAGAGCGCGTGTATGAGCGAGGAAATCCAGGATTTAAAGCAGCAGAGCGCGTGTATGAGTAAGGATATTCAGGATTTAAAGCAGCAGAGCGCGTGTATGAGTGAGGAAATTCAGGGTTTAAAGCAGCAGAGCGTATATATGGGTGAGGAGATCCAGGGTTTGAAGCAGCAGAGTACGCGTATGAGTGAGGACATTCAGGATTTAAAGCAGCAAAGCAGGCGTATGAGTGAGGACATTCAGGATTTAAGGCAGCAAAGCGCATGTATGAGCGAAGAGATCCAGGATTTGAAAACGCAAAGTGTACATATGAGCGAGGAGATCCAGGATTTGAAAACGCAAAGTGTACATATGAGCGAGGAGATCCAGGATTTGAAAACGCAAAGTGTACATATGAGCGAGGAAATCCAGGATCTAAAGCATCATACGTATCAGTTAGAGGAAAAACTGCCATCAATAGAAGGGGAGATTTGCAGTTTAAAACTGCATATGGAAAATGTAATAGAGAAAAATATTCAGTTGCTGGCTGAAAATTATGTACCTGCGGCCAAGCGGTATGAGGAGGCGGTTCCTAAAATAGAAACAATCGAAGCAGATATTGATATTATGAAAAAAGTGATAATGGAACATAGCAGAAAACTGCGCGCATTGGCATAGGTTGATACAGGAACTGCCCTGGAATATAGGCAAACGTATTTATTAAAACCCCCGCTGATTGGTATTCAGCGGGGATTTTTGATGAAACGAAATTGGTCTTCCCTACCCTTTCACAAACTGCTTATCAAACTCCATGTTAAAATAATAAAAATTCTTCTCGTCCAGCTTCTCCTTTATCTTTTCCATGGCCTCCCCAAACCTCTGGAAATGGACGATCTCCCTGGCCCGCAGAAACTTAAGGGGAGCCCTTACCTCCCCGTCGTCAATAATGCGGATCAGGTTATCATATGTGGTGCGGGCTTTCTGTTCCGCCGCAAGGTCCTCCATCAAATCGGTGATAGCGTCGCCCTTAGACTGAAATTCGCAGGCATTAAAAGGGACTCCCGCCGCGGCTGTGGGCCACAGAGCCGAAGTGTGATCCACATAGTAGGCGTCAAAACCGCAGGCTTTAGCCTCCTCGACTTTCATATTTTTTGTCAGCTGGTAGATGATAGCGCATATCATTTCCAGATGGGCCAGTTCCTCGGTTCCGATATCCGTCAAAAGTCCGCTCACCTCCTTACATGGCATGGTGTATCTCTGGGAAAGATAACGCATGGAAGCTGCCAGTTCCCCGTCAGGGCCGCCGAATTGGCTGATGATCAGCGAGGCGGTCTTGGGACAGGTTTTTGTGATGTGGACCGGGAACTGGAGCCGTTTTTCATAACTCCACATAGATTAAGCGCCTCCTTTCAAGATTCCGGCGGTATGGCATGCGTTGGCGGCAGTATCCCAGGGGATGGGACCGTCGCTCCAGGTCCAGTGCTTTCTGCCGGCATAGCGGGTATCGGAATCCGGGCTGTTGTTGGAAGCCAAGTCAATGCAGTGGCAGGTAAGAGGTTCGAATTTGTCCGCGTAACTCTTTAAAAGTTCCATCCGTTTTTGGTGATGCTGCTGATACAGATCCATTGCCTTCTCCTCCAGCGGATGCGTGTCCAGATACAGGCGCAGGTCATCCAGGAAGAAGCTGACCTCTCCGATCTCCTTTAAAAGTGTGTTCCTGTCATCCATTGCCCTCACCTCCTGTCAAATAAAAAGGAAGATTAAGGCTTGGGAAAATGGTGCCAATCCCAAGAGCCTTTATGGGATCATAAGGTTCCTCCCATGGCTGGACGGGGACGGTGGTAATGGCCAGGCCCAAGGGCAGAGCCGGGCTGGATCCCGATCCGTCGGATGAACAATTGCAGCTCATAAAACATCACTCCTCTCGTTTTAAGATTCTGACCGTCACAGATAATGTGCCTCGGATGACCCGATTTCATAATAGAGGAATACTGTTAAAGTTTCCAGACAAAAGAAAGATCATAACCTGTAATCACAACACATAATATTACAAAAGGTATATAATGTTGTATAATATTACGTGGAATCGCAAGAATCTTTCAATTTGAAACAAAATCTATAAAAAGAAAAAGAGAGAGCGGAGGACTATTTATGAAGCAAGAACACATTAACCAGATCAGAGTTGCGTTGTCTGTGGCATAAGGGGCGGGTTCAGGCATCCTCGTAAGGCATGAGAAAAGACAGGAGTGGATTGTCCCAGGGATATAAGTTTCCTGGGATTTTTTATTTTTGGCAGTAGATTTTTATGGGGGAGAATTTGATTATTGATAGGAAATGGTTTCTGTTATATAATAAACTGGATTGGAAGAGGGGTATCGGAGATGATGCAGGAAAGAAAGATAGGATAAGGAGAGGGGAGTTATGTTGGATCAAAATGCGGCGACGCCGCTGTATGAACAGCTTAAACTGGCGATCAAAAAGGGAATTCAGGACAGGGAGTACTTGCCGGGGACCAGGCTGCCCAGCGAGGGGGAGTTGGAACGGCTGTATGGTGTGAGCCGCATCACCGTGCGCAGAGCTGTGAAAGAGCTGTGCGAGGAGGAGATCCTGGCGCGGAAACAGGGGAAGGGCACGTTTGTCTTAAGCTCCCCCCACATCAGCTACAACCGCCTGGACCGCACGATAGGAGGGTTCCACGATTCCCTGGCTAAAGACGGGAAAGAGGCTACGGTGGACATTCTGGAGAAAGCCATTATCCGGGTCAGCGAATCCTATGCCAGGGATCTGCAGATTGATGCGGAGGATGACGTGATCTTTTTAAAGCGTCTGATGTACGGCGATCATATGCCGGTGATGATCGACACTGCCTATATTCCGGTGAAACGGTTTCCGGGTATTTACGATAAATTGGTGGGCAATGTGGCATTGTTCCATCTGATGGAGTCGGAGTACGGAGTGAAGCTGGAGCGGTACTACAAGGTGCTGAAGGTGCAGAAGGCTACCAGGGAGATGAGCGATCTTTTAAACTGCCGTGTGGGCGACCCCATGTTTGACCTGTTTAAGATCACATATAATGAGGAAGGGATCCCCCAGAACATATCGATCTCCATCCTCAATGGGGAGAATACCTATTATGTGATCTCAAACGAGGAGGGGGACCAGGTGAACCAAAGCGGGCTTAGCTGGAAGGTTTGACCCATGGCCGGGGTTATATGGCAGATGGTTTGGCCTGTGGTTCTTTACGGGCTGATGGTTGACGGAATGTCGGTTTTGTGGGGCGGCCCGGGGACGCTTGCGGGAACGGCAGCGGGAGCGGTCCTGGCGGTCCCGGTTTTCTGGCGCTTATACCTGAGACTGGAGGGAAACCGGTTTGATGAGAAACTCTGTTTTGGCGTCTGGGACGGGATCATTTGCGCTGGCTTGGGAATAGCCGCCGGCGCGGCGGTGAATACTCTTATCATGGCAAGTCCTTTATGGAGGTATTTTCCGGGATTTTCCCACACGGCGGGAAACATCTACAAGGCGCCGGCGCTTTTGCGGCTGGGCACTGCAGGGATCGTGATACCGGCGGCGGAGGAGCTTGTGTTTCGGGGGCTTGTGTTCGGGGGGCTTCGCAGGAAGTGGTCGTTTGGGCCGGCGGCGTCCTTGTCGGCGGCCGTATTCGGCCTTTACCACGGCAATGCGCTCCAGGGCATATATGGGTTTCTCATGGGCTGGGCGTTGGCCTGGGAGATGGAAAGGAGACAGACCGTAAAAGGGGCTGTTTTTATGCACATGGGGGCAAATTGGGCATCCCTTGTCCTGACGGCCCTTACGGCAAACTGGCCGGGCAGGTAAAGTAAGGCTGCCGTAAGAGATAGCCCGAGAGTACATAAACATGTACTCTCGGAATCTCTCTTGCACCTGCCTTTGTGGATGATTTTCCGTCATATGCACATAAATTTAATCAACGTACGTTCCACATACGCCTCATAAATTTATGCACATCTGACAAAAAATCATCTCACAAAATCAGGCACAAAGAGACTCCGAGAGTACATAAACAGATAAAGGAGGAAAATCACTTGAAACTGCTATCTGTGGCAATTCCATGCTACAATTCAGAGGGGTACATGAGGCACTGTATCGAATCCCTTTTGGAGGGAGGGGAGCAGGTGGAAATCCTGATCATAGACGACGGTTCGAAGAAGGACCGCACGGCCCAGATCGCGGATGAGTATGAAAAGGCATATCCTGGCATATGCCGGGCCATTCACCAGCAGAACGCCGGCCATGGAGGGGCAGTGAACACCGGCCTTGCCAACGCCAAAGGGATCTACTTTAAGGTGGTGGACAGCGACGACTGGGTGGATAAGGACGCCTACATGCAGGTTTTGCGGGTCTTAGAAGGATTTGTCTATGGGGACGAGACTCTGGATATGCTGATCTCCAACTTTGTCTATGAGAAACAGGGGGCAAAGAGGAAACGGGTAATGAATTACCGCATGGCTCTGCCCAAGGACCAGATCTTTACCTGGAAGGATACGAAGGTATTTACCCTTGGCCAGTATATCCTGATGCATTCGGTGGTGTACCGCACGGAGCTTCTGCGCCAATGCGGCTTAAAGCTGCCGGAGCACACGTTCTATGTGGACAACATTTTTGTCTATCAGCCCCTTCCCTATGTAAAGACCATGTACTATCTGGATGTGAATTTTTACCGCTACTTTATCGGCAGGGAGGACCAGTCAGTCAATGAGACGGTGATGATCGGCAGGATCGATCAGCAGATCCGGGTCAACAAGCTGATGCTGGACTATTATAATGAGTCCAAGATCTCCAACTGGAAGCTTCGGTATTATATGGTGCGGTATTTGGAGATCATGATGGTCATCTCCTCCATTTTGGCCATACGGTCCGGGACGGATGAGAACATGGCCAAGAAAAAGGAGCTGTGGCAGTATGCCAGAAAGGGGAATTTTCTGCTGTTTTTAAGGCTTAGGTTCGGCTTTTTAGGCCAGGGCATGAATCTTCCGGGCAAGGGCGGCAGGCAGGTGTCCATTGCCGGGTATAAGATCAGCCAGAAGTTTTTCGGATTTAATTAGGAGAGGACAAACCGGCGTGTTTGCGGTTAAAGGACAAATGTGCCGGTAAGGATGACGCCACAGCAAAAGCATTGTAGACATTCCAAGGGGAATGATGTTTGCAATTGTATCTTCCAGGAGTTATATTCAGGGGGAAAGGGAAACCTTTGAGACTGAATAAAACGGGAGGCAGCAGAGGCTGCGCCAAAAGTGGGGCAGCCGGCGGCAGAATGGTTATGGCAAGAGAATTTAAGAATCCGGCAATGAAGCTTTTGTGGGAATATGGATTGATCACAGGGAGTATTCTGATGATGGTGGTGGGGATCTACTTTTTCAAATTTCCCAATCACTTTGCATTTGGAGGGGTCACCGGTTTTTCTACAGTAGTAAGTGCCGTCACCCGGATGTCGGCGGGCGACTTTACGTTGGCAGCCAATATGGCTCTGCTTTTGGCCGGCTTTGCTATTGTGGGGCGGCAGTTCGGCATAAAGACCGTGTATGCCAGCGTTTTGATGTCCGTATTGTTAAGCGCTTTGGAGAAGCTGTATCCCATGAGCCGGCCTCTGACGTCGGAGCCGGTGCTGGAGCTGATCTTTGCCATTTTTCTTCCGGCAGTAGGGTCGGCGGTGCTGTTTAATATCGGAGCTTCCAGCGGCGGGACTGACATCATTGCCCTGATACTGAAAAAATATACCAGTTTTCACATCGGCACGGCCCTTTTTCTGGCTGACTTTTTTGCGGTGGCGGCGTCTTTCTTTATCTTTGGGCCTGCCACGGGGCTGTTTTCCAGCCTGGGGCTTATGGCCAAGTCCCTCATGGTGGACGGGGTCATTGAGAACATTAATTTATGCAAGTGCTTTCATATCGTGTGCGACGACCCGACGCCCATCTGTGAGTACATCATCAACGGGCTCCACCGCAGCGCTACAATATATGAAGCCCAGGGGGCGTTTACCCACAGTAAGAAGGCTGTGGTCATGACCACCATGAAGCGGGGACAGGCGGTGCAGTTAAGAAACTATATCAGGAATGTGGAGCCTACGGCTTTTATGATGGTCACCGATTCCAGTGAGATCATCGGGAAAGGGTTTTTAAGCAGCTAACGCCGGGCTACAGACCCATAGGTTTAAAAGCGCATCTTGGGATGTGCTTTTTTGCGTCGGCAAAAACGGTATATGGCGAATCAGCAAAGTGATTGTCATGGTGTGGACAGTAACATCTGTGGCATCTGTTCAGGTAGGTCTGCGCGTTTACCGCGCTGACCGTATGAAAACGGCGCCATCGCGAAGCGATTTTCATGGCCGGATGCGTAACCGTTTAAGGGTTATCGGAACTGTTACCGTCTGTGGACTGACGAAGGGAAAAGTCTTACAGATTGCTCTTGTAATTTCGGCGGTGATTCTTTATAATGGATAGGTAAAGAGGAAAGGAAGAGTCCGAATTTAGAATAAAAGCAACATGTTTAGGAAGGGATCAAGATGAGCAAGGAACAGGAATTAAAACAGAAAATACTGATTGTAGACGACTCAGAGATGAACCGGGCGATTCTGACGGATATGCTTGAAAGCGAATACGAGATTATCGAGGCGGAGAACGGCGTGGAGGCAGTGGAGATCATTAAAGAGCGCAAGGCGGAGCTTTCTTTGATCCTGCTGGATATCGTGATGCCTAAGATGGACGGCTTCGGGGTCCTGGAAGTGATGAACAAGCGGGACTGGATCGAGGATGTGCCGGTGATCATGATCTCCTCGGAGAGCGGAGCCGCGCCTGTGAAGAGAGCCTATGAGATGGGTATTTCGGATTACATAAGCAGGCCCTTTGATTCCACGGTGGTCCACCGGAGAGTGGTCAACACCATTATGCTGTACGCCAAGCAGAAAAAGCTGGCTGCACTTGTTATGGAACAGATCGACGAGAACGAAAAGCAGAGCGCTTTGATGATCGATATCTTAAGCCATATCGTAGAGTTTCGAAACGGGGAGAGCGGTCTCCACGTACTCCATATCCGGATACTGACGGAACAGATTTTAAGGTATCTGGATCAGATCACAGACAAATACTCCTTTACCCAGGAGGAGATCACCCTGATCAGCACGGCATCGGCTCTGCATGATATCGGCAAGATCTCCATTCCCGGCGAGATACTCAACAAACCAGGCCGCCTGACAAAGGAAGAGTTCGACACCATGAAGACCCACACCACCATTGGGGCGGAGATGCTTGAGAATCTGGCGTTCCATCAGGATGAGCCGCTGGTGAAGGAGGCCCATGCCATCTGCCGGTGGCACCACGAGCGGTATGACGGAAAGGGGTATCCGGACGGGCTTAAGGGGGACGATATCCCCATTTCCGCCCAGGTGGTGGCTTTGGCGGATGTATACGACGCCCTGACCAGCGAGCGTGTCTACAAAAAGGCCATTCCTCACGAGGAAGCGGTCCGCATGATCTGCAACGGCGAGTGCGGTACCTTTAACCCGCTGATCTTAAAGTGTCTCAACGACATTGCCGATGTACTGCCGCAAAAGTTAAAAGAGAGTACCCCGGGACGGACCAATGAGCAGGAATTGCAGGAGATTTTGGAGAATAAGCTGCAGCCTAAGGATGCTCCGGCATCGGAGCGGACGCTGCAGCTTCTGGAGCGGGAGCGGATGAAGTGCAGTTTTTACGCGTCCATGTCCGACGAGATCCAGTTTGAGTATACGCTGTTTCCGCCTATGCTCACCTTGTCAGACTGGGGCGCCAAGAGGCTTGAGCTTCCGGAACTGATCATGGATCCCTTTCAGGAGGGCGGTCCCTTATATTCCATCGTGGACAAGGGAGATATTGTTGAATTTCTGCGTATTTTGACGGATACCACCCCGGAGAAGCCGGTGGTGAAATATGACTGCAAGGCCAATATCAGCGGGGAGTCCAGATGGGTGCGCATCGTATGCCAGTCTATGTGGTCCTTTGACGATGAGTCCCGGTTTACGGGGGCCATCGGGAAGGTGGTGGATATCCATGAGTCCAGGATGCGTATGGATGCCCTGGAGCAGATGGCTTCCCACGACGCCATGACATCCCTTCTCAATTACGATTATGCCAAAAAGCAGATCCAGGATCTGCTGCGGGAGCGGAGCGGAGAAGAGTATGTTCTGATGCTGATGGATGTGGACGGGATCAAAAAGGCCAATATCCAAAAAGGGCGGGAATTTGGCGACAAGATCCTTATACATGTGGCGGACAGAATTAAAGAGGCTGTGGGGGCGAACGAGATTGCCTCCAGAATCAGCGGAGACGAGTTTTTGCTTCTGACAACCTGCGACATGGATATGGACATGGACCGGGCTGCCAGCCGGATCGCCCAGGCTGTGGAAGGCGAATACGAGGGATACCGGATATCCGTGTGCATCGGCATGGCAGGAACCAGACACATGGGGACCAATTACAACGTTTTGTTCCACGGCGCCGACGCCGCCCTGCGGGCCGCCAAGAAAAACGGTCCCGGGCAGAGAGAGAACTATCAGAATTTGATATCGACGAGAGCGGAGGATAAACTATGAATTTAAAGGAGTGTTATGAGGCGTTAGGGGGGGATTATGAGGATGTGCTGGGACGTCTGCGGACGGAAAAACTGGTACAGAAGTTTGTTCTCAAATTTTTAAACGACAAAAGTTATGAGCTTTTGTGCAAGTCGCTGGAGACCGGGGATTATGAGGAGGCATTTCGGGCCTCCCACACCATAAAAGGCGTGTGCCAGAATTTAAGTTTTACCAGACTGTATGAGTCCAGCCATCAGCTGACAGAGGCTTTGCGCGCCGGATGGAGCGAGGAAGCCGCCGGTCTGGCAGAGCGGGTCAAGGCCGATTACGGCCGGACGGCTGCCGCCATTAGCGAGTTTCAGAAAGGGCTGGAAGGATAGGATATGAAAAACAGGATAACCCGTTTTTTGATTACCAGCGCCGCGGCCATATCCGTGCTCTGTCTTGTGGTATTTTCTTTTTTGGCATACTACATGAACAAGCAGAGCGGGGATACCATCACGGCAGTTGGCACGATCTATATGACGGGGATGAACGACAGGATCTCCATGCATTTCAGGACGACCATTGAGATGCGTCTGACACAGGTGGAGGAGCTTGTGGAAGAGTATCCGCCGGAAGGATCCGGCAGAGACGGGCAGGGGCTGGCTTACGGCGCAAAGGCCAGAGGCTTTAACCACTTAGCGTCATGCTCTGGGGACGGCAGGTTCGAGATGTTTTTCGGAAGTCCTGTGAAGGTGACGGATCCGGAACCGTTTTTACAGTCAATACAAAATAACGAGAAGAAGATCGCGGTGGGGACCGACGAGGACGGAAATCATCTGATCCTTATGGCGGTCCCGGCCGGCTATGACATGTCCGACGGGCAAAAGAGCAAAGCTCTGGTGGCAGGGCTTTCGGTTGACTATATTAAAGACATCCTGTCTTTGGATGAAAACAATACGCTGGTGTACTCCCACATTATCCGGAAAGACGGAAGCTTTGTCATCCGCAGCGCAGGGGCGTTTCGGGATACGTATTTCCATCGGATTCGGGAACTTTTTACGGAGATGGGGGCAGATGACGCAGAGCGGTGCGTCAAGGAGCTGCAGTCTGCCATGGAGGAGAACCGGGATTATTCCAGTATCCTGGAGCTTGGGACGGAACGCCGTCATCTCTACTGCGCGAAACTGCCCTATTCCGAGTGGTATCTGGTGACGGTTATGCCTTACGGCACCCTGGACGCCACCGTGGGCCAGCTGAACGATCAGTGGGGATATATGGTGGCGGGAAGCTGCGGCGTGGTGCTTGCGGCCCTTCTTTTGGTGTTCCTTCGGTATTTCGGGCTCAACAAGCAGCAGCTGGCGGCTCTGGAAGACGCCAGAAAAGAGGCGGTGGCGGCCAACAAGGCCAAAAGCGAGTTTTTGTCCAACATGAGCCATGATATCAGGACTCCCATGAATGCCATTGTAGGCATGACGGCCATTGCTTCGGCTAATCTGGAGGACGGTGAGCGGGTGCGCAATTGCCTGCGGAAGATCACCATGTCCAGCAAGCATCTGCTGGGGCTTATTAACGATGTTTTGGATATGTCCAAGATCGAAAGCGGAAAGATGACGCTGAACATGGAGCAGGTATCTTTGCGGGAGGTGATGGACAGCATCGTAAATATCGTTCAGCCCCAGGTTAAGGCCAAGAATCAGCAGTTTGAGGTGCAGATCTACGATATTGCCGCAGAGAACGTGTACTGTGACAGCGTGCGTTTAAATCAGGTGCTTTTGAATCTTTTGTCCAATGCCATCAAGTTTACGCCTGATGGCGGGCTGATCATAATAGCCATGTACCAGGAGGAATCGCCTCTTGGGGATGGGTATGTGAGAAATCACATTATTGTGGAAGACACCGGCATCGGCATGTCCGAGACTTTCCGAAAAAGGGTGTTCGAGTCTTTTGTCCGGGAGGACAATGCCAGGGTCAACAAGACAGAGGGAACCGGCCTTGGAATGGCCATAACCAAGTATATTGTAGATGCCATGAAGGGAAGCATTGAGGTTACCAGCCAGCAGGGCAAGGGTACCAGATTCCACGTTACGCTGGAGATGGAGAAAGCGGACGTGGAGGAGGTGGACATGATCTTGCCGGACTGGAATATGCTGGTGGTGGATGATGACCAGCTGCTGTGCGAGAGCACGGTGGCGTCCCTTTTGGATATCGGCATAAAGGCGGAGTGGACCCAGGACGGGGAGAGCGCGCTGGAGCTGGTGAGACAGCGGCGCAGGGAACACCGGGATTTTCAGATTATCCTTTTGGACTGGAAGCTGCCGGGGATCGACGGCATCGAGACGGCACGCCGGATCAACAAGATCTTAAACGGCGACATCCCTATTATCCTGATCTCGGCTTATGACTGGAACGATATTGAGAAAGAGGCCAAGGAGGCGGGCATCAGCGGATTTATTTCCAAACCTCTGTTTAAGTCCACCTTATTCTACGGACTTCGCCAGCATATGGGCTGGCGTGAGAAGGCCAAGGAGGAGGAGACACAGCAGGCCGGCGCGCTGGAGGGATACCGGGTGCTGCTGGCAGAGGATAATGAGCTGAACTGGGAGATCGCATCGGAACTTTTGTCTGAAGAAGGGCTGAAGCTGGATTGGGCAGAGGACGGACGGGCCTGTGTGGATATGTTTGTCCGTTCCCAGCCGGGATATTATGACGCGATCCTTATGGATATCCGTATGCCGGTGATGAACGGCTATGAGGCGGCCAGAGCGATCCGGGAACTTGACAGGGAGGATAAGGATGTCCCCATTATCGCCATGACGGCGGACGCGTTTTCGGAGGATATTAAGAAGTGTTTGGAATGCGGCATGAATGCTCATGTGGCCAAGCCCATTGACATCAAGGAAGTGTCCAGGATCTTGATGAAATATATCAATATGAGATAGGTTACGGCTTTTACAGGAAGGCAGCCTGCCAGCGCGCAGGCTGTCTTTTGTTCTGGAAATAAAGTGAAAATGACATTTACTTTCCAAAAGGGAATCTTTATAATATGGAGGAGTAAAGCTATAAAATGAGGAGGGTATTGATATGAACAGCAGAGTACCGGATTTGGCGTGGCTGGAGAACCCGGAGATCTTTCAGGTAAACAGGGAGAGGGCCCATTCGGACCACCGGTTTTATGAGAGCGCCGGGGCTATGGAGGCCGGGGAGAGTAATGAGGGAGAGATGGGGCTTCGCCAGTGCCTCAACGGGTTGTGGAGGTTTTCATTTGCCCAGTGTCCGGATAAGCGCAGGAAGGAATTTTACAGGGAGGACTTTGATCTGTCCGGCCTTGACGAGATCCAGGTTCCGGGCCATATCCAGACTCAGGGGTATGATAAGAGACAGTATGTCAACACGATGTATCCCTGGGACGGACACAGTGAGTTAAGGCCGCCGCATATTGACTGGGAGTATAACCCGGTGGCAAGTTATGTGAAAGAGTTTGATCTGAAGGAGGAACTGCTTAACAAAAGGGTGTTCGTGTCGTTTCAGGGGGTAGAGACTGCTTTCTATGTGTGGCTTAACGGGGAATTTGTGGGTTACAGCGAAGATACGTTTACGCCGTCGGAGTTTGAGCTAACGGATTACATAAAAAGAAAGGGGAACCGGCTGGCGGTGGAGGTATACAAAAGAAGCAGCGCCAGCTGGATTGAGGACCAGGATTTCTTCCGGTTTTCCGGCATCTTCCGGGATGTGTACTTGTACGGGATCCCCAAGATCCATGTGCGGGATCTGTTTGTAAAGGCGGACCTGGATACGGATACAGAGGGCAAGCCTCTGGAAAGTGGCGCATTTGGCATGAAAAAGGGAACGCTGCAGGTGGAGATGGAACTGATGTGGGGTTTGGCCTCTCAAAGGGCTGATGACGGGGAGCCTCGTGAGGCAGACTGTCAGATCAGGGCCGTTTTGACAGACGGGGAGGGCGTGTCTGTGTGTGATCTGGAGGCGGCTTCCTGGGAAAACGGGAAAGCGGTCTTAAGGGCCCGGATTCCGGCTGTGCGCCCGTGGTCCGCGGAGTGTCCCAGCCTCTACACTCTTACGGTGACGGTCTTTGACGGCAGCGGCCAGGTGGCGGAGGTGATCCCCCAGACAGTGGGATTCCGTCATTTTGAGCTGCGGGGGAAGTTAATGTACCTTAACGGGAAACGGATCGTGTTTAAGGGGGTTAACCGCCATGAGTTTAACATCCGCCGGGGGCGGGCTGTGACCAAAGAGGACATGATGTGGGATATCCGCTTTATGAAGCAGCACAACATCAACGCGGTGCGTACCTGCCATTATCCGAATCAGACCTTGTGGTATGAATTGTGCGACAAGTATGGGCTGTACATGATTGACGAGGCAAATTTAGAGAGCCACGGTTCCTGGCAGAAGATGGGGGCCTGCGAGCCTTCCTGGAACGTGCCGGGAAGTCTGCCCCAGTGGGAGGAATGTGTGGTGGACCGGGCCAGATCCATGGTGGAGAGGGACAAGAACCATCCGGCTATCCTTATATGGTCCTGCGGGAACGAGGCGTACGCAGGGGAGGACATCCTTTCCATGTCCCGGTTTTTTAAGGACAGGGATCCTTCCAGGCTGGTCCACTATGAGGGCGTGTTCTGGAACCGGGAGTTTGAGCGGATCAGCGATGTGGAAAGCCAGATGTACACCAAACCTCAGGATGTGGAAGCTTATCTCATAAACGACCCGAAAAAGCCGTTTATCCTGTGCGAGTACAGCCATGCCATGGGCAATTCTCTGGGAGGGATGAAGAAATATACGGATCTGGCGGACAAGTATCTCATGTATCAGGGCGGTTTTATCTGGGATTACATGGATCAGGCCCTTGTGAGGGAGGATGTGGATGGTAAGGAAGTTTTGGGGTATGGCGGAGACTTTACGGACAGGCCCACGGATTATAATTTCTGCGGAAACGGGATCGTCTACGGCACCAGGGAGCCGTCGCCCAAAGCCTGCGAGGTGAAATGCCTTTACCAGAATCTGGGCATCCGGCCCAAGATCATGTGGGAGGGGCAGGGGGATGCTTCTGCCATGAACGTGTCTGTGGAGATCAAGAATGACAATCTGTTTACAGGCACAGACGGGTATCGGTTTGTCTTGCGGATCTTAAAAGACGGAACGGCTGTGAGCCAGACTTCGTTTTTGACCGATGTGGCAGCAGGGGCATGTAAAAACGTGGAGGTTTCGGTCCCTGTGGCAAAAGGTTTCGGGGAGTATGCATGTCAGGTTTCGGCAGTCTTGAAGGAGGAGACCATCTGGGCGCCTAAAGGGCATGAGATCGCCTTTGGGGAGTGCGTGATCCAGGAAAAGGGCATTGGCCAGGAGGTCGCCGGGGAGGTGTCCGCTTCAAAGGCATCCATGAAAGTGATTCATGGGGATGTGAACCTGGGCGTGCATGGGAAAGATTTTTCGGTGCTGTTTTCCAGGCAGGACGGAGGCATCGTGTCCCTTAGATATGGCAAAAGGGAGTGGATCACCACGCCGCCTATGCCTACATACTGGCGGGCTGCTACGGACAATGACAAAGGAAACGGATTTGCCGTGGAAAGCGCCATGTGGTTTGGGGCGGATCAGTTCAGGCAGTATCAGAAAACCCAGATGCAGGTGGAAGAAAAGGACGACAGGGTGAAGGTAACGTTTACCTACGGAGTCATGGTGACGCCGGCTACAGAGACAAAGGTGGAATACGAGGTAATTGCGGACGGCAAGATCCGCGTGAGAGCCCATTACTTTGGAAAGAAGGGGCTGCCGAAGCTGCCGCTGTTCGGTATGCGTTTCCGTTTCCGGTCCGATGTGGATACCTTTACCTACTACGGATATGGGCCGGAGGAAAATTATATTGACAGGTTAAGCGGGGCAAGACTGGGCATTTTTACAGGCACGCCCTTAGGCAATGTATCCCGGTATCTGGTTCCCCAGGAATGCGGCGGCCGCACAGGGGTGCGGTGGCTGACGGTGGCCGACGGCGCGGGACACGGGTTAAGGTTTACGGCAAAGGAAAAGCCCTTTGCCATGAACGTACTGCCCTATACGGCTCAGGAGCTGGAGTGCGCTCTTCACAGGGAGGAGCTTTCCATGCCGCCCAGATACACCATAGTCAGCATTTTGGGAGCCCAGAGAGGCGTAGGAGGAGACGACAGCTGGGGCGCTCCGGTGCATGAGGAGTTTGAGATCAGCGGCGAGAAGGATGTGTGGGTGGAGTTTGTGATGGAAGGCTGTATGGCATAAACCATAACCAGACGTAACCGTTCAGATAACCCTTGAACGGTTACGCATCCGGCCATGAAAATCGCTTCGCGATGGGGCCGGATGCCTGCTGTCTGGCCTTTTTTCTTGTCATTTTACGGCGCTTATGGTAAAATCAGAGCCATAGGGGAAGGGGAAAGGTCATGCAAAGGATATTGGTGGTGGAAGACGCCCAGATCAATCGGGAACTGCTGTGTGAGATGCTGCAGGACGACTATGTGGTGGAGACGGCAGAGGACGGGGAGGAAGCTCTGGAGAAGCTTGCTCTGGACGGCGCCGGCATGGCGGCAGTGCTTTTGGATCTGCAGATGCCGAAAATGGACGGATTTTCTGTTATCGAGGAGATGGGAAAGAAGGGATGGATCAAGAAGATCCCCATCCTTGTCATAAGCGGCGAGTACACGGTGGAGGCGGAGAACCGGTGTTTCGAGATGGGGGTGTCGGATTTTATCCACAAGCCGTTTGTGGATTCCATCGTGAAAAACAGGGTGAGGAATGCCCTGGAGCTGTTTGACTGCAAGAACCAGCTGGAGCAGAGGGTCCAGGAGCAGGAACAGACCCTTAGGGAGCAGTATCGGATCATTCAGGCCCAGGAGGAAAAGCTTCGGGAGGCAAAGCCTTTTAACCGGCTGATGATGGAGTATCAGGCAGCGATTATGGAGGTTGAGACCAGGCTTAAGGTGCTGTACGGGGAGTTTTCCCAGGAGTACAACCGGAACCCGTTTGAGTCCATTAAAAGCAGGCTTAAATCTCCTGCCAGCATCTATGAGAAGCTGGGGCGGAAGGGACTGCCGGAGACGGTGGAGAGCATCCGGGACCATCTGACGGATGTGGCGGGGCTTCGGGTCATCTGCTCGTTTCCCGATGATATTTATCGGCTGGCGGAGCTGTTTATCCGGCAGGATGATATTATCCTGATCAGGAAAAAGGACTATATCAAGGAGCCGAAGTTAAACGGTTACCGGAGTCTTCACCTGATTGTGGACGTGCCCATCTTTCTGTCCGACGAGAAGAAATATATGAAGGCGGAGGTGCAGTTCCGCACCATTGCCATGGATTTCTGGGCAAGTCTGGAGCATAAGCTGAAATATAAAAAAGATGTGGACAATACGGAGGAGATCGAGATGCAGCTGAGAGCCTGTTCGGATTCTATTGAGGCGCTGGACTATCAGATGCAGGAGATCCGGAATAAGATCGACCGTTCAAGGGGATAGGATGGTTAAGAGGCGCTCAAAAGTGGGTTGGGCGCTTTTTGTGACAGCAGGAAATAGACAGGGAATAGGAGCGAAATGTATGCGGGAAGATGTTTTTCAGATGTATCTTAAGGAGATGGAGGGGATTGAAAGCTGTGACGAGGCAGAAAATCAGCGTCTGCTGCGGGCGGTCAAAAGCGGAGACAAAAGCGCAAGGGACCGGCTGATCGAGGGGAATCTAAAGATGGCGCTCCAGACGGTCCAGGGATATTTAAACCGGGGCGTTGCAGCCGGGGATCTGGCGCAGGAGGCCAATATGGCCCTTGTGTTGGCAGCGGAGGAGTATGAAGAGGGATCTTTTGAGGACTATGCCAGGGAGCAGGTGAGAAAAGCCCTTTTGGCGGCAGTGGAGGAACAGTCCCGGGAGGAGACGGCGGCCAGGAAGATAGTGGAGCTGGTGAACAAGCTGGAGGACGCATCCCAGGAGATGGCGCAGGAACTGGGACGGGAGGCCACTGTGGCGGAGCTGGCAGAGCGAATGGCCCTGACTGCAGATGAGGTGAAAGAGATCATGGAACTGACGCTGGACGCCATGAACGTGGTGGGAGATTAGGAGATTAGATCCTTAAGAACGATATCTTGCGCAAAATGGCAAAATAATGGAATTGCTGTATTGTTGAGTGAGCAATGGGCGGGGATTGTCGTGGGCCCGGGAGGGAAGGGAGGCTGTGTGCCGTTCGGGTTCAGATATGCCAGACATTCCGATGAGCCCAAA
>CAJTGF010000072.1 GCA_910575585.1 Clostridiaceae bacterium | reverse complement strand
TTTTGGCTAACACCCAAAGTATAACAGGCAGGATCTGTTCCGATAAATACCATGCGCAAACTTTACTGTCGATAAAACAGATATCTTTCCGCCGCAACGTCGAAACAGCGCCCCTATCGGAAACACCTTAAGCGAGCAAATCCCGCCCTGGCTCCACGACAACCGCCGACTCTGCGCACTTAACTAAACAGCAACATAACAAATTTAAAGTTCCGTTTTATCCGGGTTAGGTTAAACGGATCCTCATCCCAGCAGGCTCCTCCATGCCTCCACGATCGCGCCGCAATAGGGGACATACTTTCCCTCATCCATATGATCGTAATAATCGATCATATCCCGGATCTCATCTTCCGTATACTCATCATCAAAAAATCCGCTTTCCTCAATCGCCTTCTCCCGGTTCCGAACCAGATAATAGCTGTTAAGACCCAGATGATCGATCATCTCTTTCGCTCCTCTGCGCTTTTCGTCCCGGCCTGACGGATACACCTTCCCATCCAATCCATAGTGAAACATCTGCTCTATGTCCGGGTTAACCGGGCTGACCATTCTGGCAGAATACCAATCTTCCTTTCTGTGTCCGCAATGGTCCTTTCCAGGTTCCCCCGCAATCCCCTGGCAGGATGCCAGCAGATTACCGTATTCCATATCCTCATCCGGAAATCTGGTTTTCGGTCTGAAATGCTCCACATGAGAACCGTCAATATGCAAACGTCCCATGCAATAACAGCAGATGTACCCCTGTTCCCGCAAAAGATCCCCTCTCAGCTTTCGAATCTCGTTTTGTGGAAAATCTTTTTTATAAGCTGCCTTCCTGCCATTGGCATGCTCAAAATTCCTCTTCCAATCTTCGAACCATTTTGGCGGATTATTCTTTATGATTCTTTTCATTCCTTCGTCCTCTGGCAATCTGTACCCTTGCCTTTGTCGTACTGTTATTTCTGCCTCCGGTCAATTCATCAATCCTGGCAGCTAAAACCTCGGCAGCCTCAAACTCGCTCATCTCCACTGCCTCAAACATCTTTTCCGACAAATCCTTTATCTGCCGCGACAATGCCCCCGTACCCATAAGCTCCTCCAGGATCACATTGGAATCCCAGCCAAACAGCGACGAATACGGATACGCGCTAATCTCGCCATCCTCTTTCTTCAGAGTAAAGATCTTGTAATCCTGATCTGCCTCGCCTAAAATCTGAGGAGAATGAGTGGTAACAATAAACTGAATATTGGGAAATGTCTCCTTAAGAACTCTCAATATCTTTCTCTGCCACTGTGTATGCATATGAAGTTCCAGCTCATCAATCAACACAACGCCGCTGCCCTTTAGCGGATTAGCAAGAGACGGATTGGCAATGGCCATCCTGCGGGCCAGATCTCCAAAAAGCGCCAGCGTACATTTCTCCCCATCCGACAGCTGATTCAGGCTTAAAGAAACCCCTTCCTTTTCGATAACCATCATAAGAGGCTGACGTTCAATGTGGATATGGTCAAAATCATCCAGCATGGCAAGCATAGCCGTTCGAACAGCCCCCAGATCCCGGTCCTCATGCTCCATATCTGATCGTACCTTCTCCTGATTCTCCAGATCCTCACGTATCCGAAACCATTCAAACAGAGCGCTGAAATCCAGTTTACTCTCAATGGCTTTATCAAACGTACTTAACTTGGGATACGACGCCTGCTTCGCGCCTTTCAGCGGAATATCCACAACCAACCGGTTAACCCCGTAATTTACAAATACAGGCATATTCTTTTTATCTTCCGCGATCACCAGATTGCCGTCTTCATCCTCATAAGCTTTCGTGATATACTCGTCCTCAAAGTATTTTATAAGATTGTTTAAATACTTACAATGTCTTTTTCCTCCCAGTTTGCTGATGGAACGGTAATACTCAAATTCCTTCCCGGACGCAAATCGGAATGTCCCTGTAACAGACGCCCGGGACTTGCCTGCCATAATATCCTCTTCGCTTAGCTCAGCCAGCCTTTTTGAACTATTCAGCAGTTTTCCGATTATATTGGCATATAAAAGATCAATGGAACGTAAAATCGAAGATTTTCCTATGCCGTTTATTCCGAAGATCACCGTGCTCTTTCCGTCCAGTTCCAATGTCAGCTCTTTTATCCCCCTGAAATTTTGCTGCTCGATCTTTGCTATCTTCATTCATCACCCCATGCGCTTTTCCCACATCAAAATCTCTCTTATTTCTGTATATCATCCTATCGCCATATCTGTTGCACCAATTTTAGCATAATCCCCTGTTTTTAGCAAGTCTCCTAGACACTGCCCTTCCCGTCACATCATCCTGCTAAGCAAAACCCGAAATCCCAAAAGCATGACCGCATACACCGCTGTCACAACCTGCAGAACCACCATCACTGTCACGCTGACAAACCCGCTGGCCAAAATCCCCAGATACAAAACCAAAAACATGGAATACCCCGTATACGCCCAGCACCGCAGCCCCAGAAGGCGGTTCCTTTCATCACGCTCCTCCACAGCCCTTTTCTTCATCAATTCCGGATGCTTAAGCCATCTCACATTATTCGCGATCTTTACGGCCCCTACCGCCATAAGGGCTATGCCCATAGACGTATAGTAGCTGGAGATAAACTCCCCGGAATACATAGCACCCTGGTCAATGACCGGCGCCCTCTCCCCCATAATCGCCATCAGCCCCACAGACAAAGCCCCCAGCAACATGATCACCGCGCCAATCTTCATCCTGTTTTTACATCTTCTCTCAAAATCAATCTCACCATCTGCAAATAACCGATCCAGCCACATAGTCAATCCTCCTCAAATAAAAAAATATCCTCAATCTGTCTCTCAAAATACTTGGCGATCCTATACGCCAGCTGCAGGGAAGCATTATACTTTCCGTTTTCCAGGGAGATGATCGTCTGCCTGGTCACTCCCACCGCCTCCGCCAGATCCTCCTGGCGGATCTTTCTCTCTTTGCGCAGTTCCTGAATACGATTCTTCATGCCACCATCCTTTTATCTTTTTTCACATCCACAATCTATTATGTATGGTTTGCTTTACATTTTAAGTATAGCACGCTTTACATTATCTGTCAATCATCTTTTTCCTTTGCCCCATAAATTTACCCAATAAAAAACCCGGCCCACTTGCATCTTGCAAGGGAGCCGGATAAAAAGGGGAGGATAAGTATTAATTTTCTCTTTCGTACTACTCTCATTATGTCCCTTCCAGGGAAATCTATACACTTCTTTCAAAATCTTTTAAAAAATTTCAAAACGATTGCCAAGACCCGCCAACTATTATACAATAGGAAAGGATATGTACGGATACGCCGTACAGGCCATGTACAAAAAGGAAAACCATAAAGAAAATAAGGAGATTCCCACTATGAAGAAAAATATCCTTGTTGGGCAGTCCGGCGGTCCCACCGCCGTGATCAACGCCAGCCTCTACGGCGTTGTAACCGAAGGAATGGACCACCTGGACCACATTGATCACGTATACGGAATGGTCAACGGCATCGAAGGCTTTCTAAAAGACACTTATCTGGACCTTTCCGACGGCCTGACCCAGAAAGAACTGGATCTGATCAAGCTGACCCCTGCGGCCTATCTGGGCTCCTGCCGCTACAAGCTTCCCAAAGACCTGACATCCCCCTTTTACCCTACCCTCTTTCGGAAGCTGGAGGCCCTGGATATTGGGTATTTCCTGTATATCGGCGGCAATGACTCCATGGACACGGTCAGCAAGCTGTCCCGCTACGCCGCCCAGATCGGCTCCCCCATCCGCTTCATGGGTATCCCAAAGACCATTGACAACGACCTGATGCTGACCGACCACACCCCCGGCTACGGAAGCGCCGCCAAATACGTGGCCTCCACTGTGCGGGAGATCTGTTTAGACGCCTCCGTGTACCAGCAGCAGGCCGTGACCATCGTAGAACTTATGGGCCGGGGAGCCGGATGGCTTTCCGCTGCCAGCGTCCTGGCCAGAAAATACCAGCAGGATAACCCGCTGCTGATCTATCTGCCGGAAGCGCCCTTTGATTTTAAAACCTTTTCCAACTCCCTGACCCAGGCTCTCCGGCAGCGGCCCGATGTCATTGTCTGCGTGTCCGAAGGTATCTGCGATGTCAGCGGACGTTTGATCTGCGAGTACAATGACGAGGCAAGGCTGGACAGCTTCGGCCACAAGATGCTGACCGGATGCGGCAAAGTCCTGGAGAATTTTGTCCACAACCATTTCGGCATCAAGGCCCGGTCCGTGGAACTTAACGTCAGCCAGCGGTGCAGCGGCATGCTCCTGTCCCAAACCGATGTCAACGAAGCTGCCTTGGCCGGCTCCTTCGGCGTTAAGGCGGTCCTGGAAGGGGCTACGGGAAAGATGGTGGCCTTTGCGCGCGCCTGCCGCGACCCCTACGCCATAGAATGTACCCTGGTGGATGTAAATGAAGTCTGCAACCGGGAAAAGCCGTTCCCGTCACAGTGGATCACCGACGGTGGCAGCAACATTTCCCCCGACTTCCTTCCTTACGTACTCCCTCTGATCCAGGGAGAACCCAAACGCGCCATGAGCCAGGGCCTCCCTGTATACGCCTGCCGCAGATAGTGTGCTGACACGCTCTATTCACTGACGCATAGAGAAAAAAAGGATCTGCATTATCCGCTGCTTTGTCAGCGGATAATGCAGATCCTTTTTTTCTCCCGTTCTTTTCCTCGTCGTTTCTATCATTACCTAATTTCAGAAATACTTTCTGGATCCCCAAAGATTATTTTTCTTCAGTTCCAGATACTCGTTGTAAGCCTTCTCCAAGATCTGCTTTTCATTGGAAAATTTCAGCAGATGGTAAGCTTCATAAAACTTGTAGTACCCGGAATCCATGAAATACTCCTCGCGCTGTGGTTTACTGTAGTAGCTGTCAGCCATCATCAGATACCAGTGGACATCTTTCTCCACCATATCCTGAGGCGTGTTAAAGGAATACTGGCTTTTTCCAATATATTTAATAATGGAGGCCGAAACGCCGGTCTCTTCCTTCACCTCACGCAGGGCCGTCTCCTTATATTCCTCTCCCTCCTCCACAGTTCCCTTCGGCAAAACCCAACCCTCGTATTTGTTCTTATAATTCTTATACAATACAAGAATCTTACCTCGAAAAATAACCACACCGCCACAGCTCGTTGCCTCTATCATTGCAATCCCTCCTGGCCGGAGCGAAACGGTCCGCTCCATGGTGTGTCGCAGAACGTCCTGAAAAAAATGTTCCAAACACGCTCTCAACATAGACTGAGGTTAGTATACCGCATTTTACCGGGATATGCAAGTCATGATTCAACTTCAAAAAGTCATTCTTCTCTCCCCAGGTACAGATCAAATATCCGGCGGGCCACAGGAGCCGCCGCCTGCCCTCCGGAACCGCCTTCTTCCACCATAACCGTCACCGCTATCCTGGGGTTTTCTGCCGGGGCAAACCCGGTAAACCAGGCGTGGCTTTCCCTCCCCGTCTCAAACTGGGCGGATCCGGTTTTTCCTGCCGCCCTGTAGCTGTCGCTTTTGACCGCCGACCCGGTGCCATGCTCCACCACACCGGCCATCATTTCCGTCAAAATCCGCGCCTGATCTTCCTCCATCAGCATCCCATAGACCGTTGGCTCAAAACGCTTCACCGGTTCCCCCATAACAGTTTCTACCCGCTCTATTAAATACGGGTTCATTAAAGTCCCGCCGTTGGCAATGGCCGCCGTTACCATAAGACAGTGCATAGGCGTCATCTGGGTCAGTCCCTGGCCGATGGAAGTCTGCAGCACCTCCCACCCCGGGGCATCCTCCCCCATGGAAAACCGGCTCTGGGAATACGCCAGGGCAAGGGGCTGCTCACGGTTAAACAAAAGCCGCCCCGCCGTCTCCCCCATGGCCTTTTTGTCCAGCTCCAGACCCAGACTGGCAAATGCCCCGTTGCAGGAATTGGCAAACGCCTGGGCCAGGGACTGGCTCCCGTGGGCTGTCTTGTGATAGCATCCCAGCGTGTAATCCCCGTACTCAAACTGCCCGTCGCAGTCAAACCGATACTGGTCATAGTCTCCGGGATGTTCCATGATATACTCCAAAAGCGTCACAATCTTAAAAGCAGACCCCGGCGGATACAGCCCTTGGGTCACCCGGTTCACCAGCCTGGCCTGCCCCTGCTCCGACACAATAAGATCCCACTGATCCCCGATAGCGTTGGGATCAAAATCCGGCTTTGACACCATGGCAAGGACCCGCCCCGTATGAGGCTCCATGACTGCCACCGCCCCGTTGCGGTCTCCCAGGGCATCCCACGCCGCCTGCTGCAGCTCTACATCCAAAGTGGTGACGATCTGATCCCCGGGATTCTTCCTCCCAGTCAGGGCCCGCCCCATCTGATCCAAAGGATTTACATGGCAGGTCAAAAGATAAAAATTCCCCAGCGCCTCAATCCCCGTCTTCCCTCTGGAAGAATACCCTACTACATGGGAAAACACAGGGCCAAAAGGATAGGAACGGATCTCGCTGCCGTCCTGTGTCTGTTCCGTCACGGCTAAAACAGAGCCGTTGCTGCTCAAGATCTTTCCCCGCTCCACGGTCCTGGCAAAATTATCCAGCCTGGCATTGTAAGAGTTGTTGATCACATCCTCCCTGGAAACCAGAAGAAAATGCCCCACATACCCCATCAGTCCCAAAAACAGCGCAACTGTCACATACACCAGCAAAAGGATGCTGCTGTCCGCCTTCTGTCTGGGCGTTTTTTCTCTTCTCCTTTTCTTCTCTCTCCTAAAAACCGGCCTCATACTCCTCTTCCTCGTCGCGCTTTAGCATATACAGTCCCTGAACAACGGAAAACATAAGAAGGGTGCTTAAGACAGAACTTCCCCCGTAACTAATAAGGGGAAGGGTCACTCCCGTGGAAGGGATAAATTTCGTCACTCCCCCGGCAGTGAGAAACACCTGGGTGATATACTCTGTCCCAAGGCCCAGGGCGATCAGCTTATAGAACATGGCCTCCATCCTGGAGGCGATCATCATAAACTGGATAAAGCACCCCAGACAGACAAGAAGCACACACATGGCAAAAAGGGCGCCCATCTCCTCCGACACCGCTGCCAGGACAAAATCCTTCTCCACCACAGGGATCTTCCCCGGCATCCCCTGATAAAGCCCTGACCCAAACCAGCCTCCCGTGCCGATGGCAAACAGAGACTGGGCAATCTGGTAGCCCCGGTTGTCAATATCCGCCCAGGGATCCCTCCAGGCCATAACCCGCGTCCGCACATGGGAAAACAGCTTCCAGGCCGCCGCCGATGCCCCGCTGCCTCCCAAAAACCCCAAGACCAGATAGATCCAGTCCGACGTGGCCACAAACACCATAAACACATAGGTGACAAAAAAGATGAGCCCGCCGCCCAGATCCTTTGACAGCACCAGGATCATCACATGGAGGGCAGCAGCCGCGCTTGTGACCGCGATCTGCTTTTTATCTGTAGATCGGTAAAACATGGCCGACACAAAGAACACGAAGGTAATCTTCACAAATTCCGACGGCTGCACTGCCACGTCCCCCAGCCGCAAAGACAGCTGGGCCCCGTAGCTGGCATCCCCGGCCACATACACCGCCCCAAGAAGCCCCAGCCCCAAAGCCCCGTAAAGCCATGGAATCCGGCTAAGCTGCCACATGCGGCGGATCACGAAAGGCACCGGCCACACGGCTACAGCCGAACAAACGACAATGCCGAATTGTCTCACCGCCTTGTCGTAGGAAAGCCTGGTAAGAATCACAAATCCCACGCTCAAAAGAAAGCACATATTGCTGGCCAAAAGCCCCCACCGGTTTCGGTAGCATTTGCCGTAAAGCACAAGAAAGCACCACAAAAACGCCGCCTGAGCCCCATAGAACGGGATCAGCCTTTCATCCCCTGTCTTCAAAAACATGATGGAAAAGGACAGAAAATGGATTAAAAACATCATCCCGTTCTGCTTTCTCAAAAAACGCTCCCGCCGGTCCTCGTCCGCCCCAAAGCCGCGGAAATTCCAGTATGTGTACAAAGCTGCCATAAAAACCGTCACATAATTGGATATGCTGACAATCAGTCCTTCCAAACTATCACCTACTCCACGCCTCGTCTAAAGTGGCCTCTCGTAAAATCCCCTGGCAGACCGGGATCATTTTCCTGCCTGCCCCGCTTTTTGCGGCCCTGATCCTCTGTCTCCAAAGCCGGATCTTCTGATCCCAATCCTCCATACAGCCCATCCACCCACGCATCCACCATCTGCCGGATCTCCTGGGGAGATTCCTTGGTAAACTGGAGCCGCACCGCCTCCAACCCCAGCTTGCGGATCCGCTTTGTCTCATCCAGCAGCCGCAGCGGCGAGGGATTATAAATGATGTTGTAGCAATAGGCGCAGTGGTTCTCCACAAAAAGCTCCTTGCCTATACGGTCTAACATCACCAGTCTTTCCGGCTTTTTACTGCATCCCCATATGTTTTTTCGCACGCACTGGGCAGACACCATGGCAGGAAGAAACCCATATCCGATCAATTCCCGTTTCTCCCCGGAAAGTCCTCCTATCTCCCTGCTGTTAAGTTCCAGCGGAAAAGTGGTCCTCTTACAGCCCAGCCTTAAAAGCAGATCCTGAGCGGCAGAATTGAAAGAATATAGATTATGATCCCCATAAACAGGGATTTTCACTCCTTTGCGCCGCAAATATTCGATCTCCTCCAGGCTGCGGACCAAGATCCCGTCAAGCCCGGCCTCAAAAAGAGCGGCCAGATTGGCCTCAAAAAAGCGTTCTGCCTGAGTCCGAAAGATAACCGGCATGGCAAGGACAGCCGATTTGCCATGAGCATGGCAATCTCGGGCCCACATGCTCCACCGCTTTGGATCAAGGCCGTCCGCCTCCATGTACACGGTCAAGACCTGGGGAACGTCTAGGATCTTTCCCATCCCTTCCTCCGACGACAACAGCACACAAAGCCGGGGCGTCTTTTGCCCCAATCCTTCCTCCCGCTCTTTCTCTTTCCCCTTTTCATCCGCAAGGCCCGTCGAAAGGGGAAGGGACGTTCTCCGGTATCGGTTCGTCACCCTGTCCTTTAGCTGCTCCAGCCCCTGCCTGCGCAGTTGGTTCAGCGCCTGCACCGGCAAAAAAACCTGTCCTTCCAAGCAAATGTCCAGACGCTCCCAGACAAAGGGCATATCCCCTGCCCGTCTGATCTGCTTCTCCAGCTGCTCCCTGGACATGGGCTGATTGCGGGCAGTCTGGGCTCTGGGCCCCCGGACCGTCACCTTAAAAGGCTCCTTTTCGTCCTTCCGGCCTCCGCCCATCTCCAGTTCAAGGCATATCTCCTGCCCCTCCTTCACAGTCAGGACGCCTTTAACCGGCTCCTTTTTCTCCCCATCCACATAAAGCTTATCCAGCTCCTCAAACAGTCTCTGGTCTGCCTGCCGAAAGGCCGGTTTCTTTCCCACCGCGATCATATCCGGCCCGTTATGCTGTCTGTAATACCCCTCTGTCAATCCGCCCCGGTCAAACAGATCCAAAAGCTCCTTTTTGTCCGCCGGGTCCACGCGGTATCCCTTTTTTCCCTGGGCATAGTATTGATCCACATATTTGCGGTAGATCCGCACCACCCCTGCCGTGTATCTGGGGCTTTTCATGCGCCCCTCGATCTTCAGGGAGTTAACGCCTGCCTGAATCAGGTCCGGGATCAGATCCAGGGTACACAGATCCTTCATGCTGAGAAGAAAACTGTCCTCCCTGCCTGCTCCTCTCCCTTTCCCGGAAGCTTTGTCCCCCTTAAAGCCGCCCCTTTCGCGGCTGCTTCCTGCTCTTCCATAGGCTCTGTCCCGGCCATTGTTCTGTGCTTTGCCGCCCTCCTGCTCCCTTACTCTGTAGGGAAGGCGGCAGGGCTGGGCGCACCGCCCCCGATTTCCGCTCCTTCCGCCGATAAAACTGCTCAAAAGGCACTGTCCCGAATAGCAGTAGCACAACGCCCCATGCACAAAACATTCGATCTCGATCGGCACTTTTTCATGGATCTGCCGAATCTCCTCCAAAGACAGCTCTCTGGCCGTCACCACCCGCTTCACGCCAAGATCCGCCAAGATCCTGGCCCCATGAACCCCGGTAATGGTCATCTGGGTGCTGGCGTGAACGGGAAGATCTTCAAAGCATCTTCGGATCACGCTGACCGCCCCCAGATCCTGGACAATGACCCCGTCCAATCCCTGCTCATAGTAAGGAGCCAAAAAATGGGGAAGCTCCCTAAGCTCCTCCTCCTTCATCAGCGTGTTGACCGTCATATAAAGGGACACTCCATGGAAATGGGCATAATCAATGGCCTCCAGCATCCTCTCCTGATCAAGATTATCCGCGTAAGCCCTGGCCCCAAACCGGCTGCCGCCGATGTAAACTCCGTCCGCCCCGGCCCCTATGGCCGCCTTCATGCTTTCAAAGGAGCCGGCCGGAGCCAAAACCTCCACCTGTCCCTGTCTCATCTCACACCTCCGTCTCTTAGAGCGTGTCTGGCAAAAAGCAAACTAGTACAGCATTGCATTAATTTCGAAGTAAATAGTGCTTGCTATTCGTGCCAGCTGTGCGTCTGCGAAGCGACGGCGTAGTGGTACCTACGGCTAGCTTCGCTTACCGTGCAGCTGGTGCGGATAGCGAGTACTATTTACTCGGGAATTAATGCAATGCTGTACTACCGCTGCCTTCCCGCCTGGCTCATGCCGCCTGCGCCCACAGCGGCCTGGACCGCCTTAAGCCTTAAAAGTTCCTCATGGACCTTGTCCAGCTCCCGCTTCATCCTGTCCAGTTCCGCCTTCTTCTCGTCCCGGTCACGGGTCATATCCTCCAGCCGCATCTGGGTCGTCACCAGCTCATGCTTAAGCCCATAGCTTTCCCGCTCCATATCATCCCGCTGCCGCTCGCTGACCGCAGCCCGGTCAATGGCTTTAAAATAGTCGTCCGCAATATTCAGGGAGATCATTACCGCCTGATACTCCTCGCTCTGTCTGGTAAACCCTTCCTGCCGCTTTAACTGGGCCGTCTTCTCGTTTATATAGCTGGCCACCCTCTGGAGGTAATGCTCATCCTCCGTGCCGCCCAGGGTGTAGATCTTCCCATCGATCAAAACTTCCGCATAATTCTTTGTATCCATGAATCTGCCGCTGTTGTTCTTCATCCCACTATGCTCCTTGTCCTTCATCAGGCCAGCCCCAGATGGTGATAGGCATGCTCCGTGGCCACCCGACCCCTGGATGTGCGGTTAAGCAGGCCGTTCATCAAAAGGTACGGCTCATACACATCCTCCAGAGTCCCCGCGTCCTCGCCAAGGGCCGCCGCCAGAGTGTCCAGCCCCACAGGGCCGCCGGAAAACTTCTGGATAATGGTCAAAAGGATGGCCCTGTCGCTGTTATCCAGCCCCAAACGGTCCACATCCAGGATATCCAGAGCAAAATCCGCCACCTCTTTGGTGATCACCCCGTCATACTTTACCTGGGCAAAATCCCTTACCCGCTTTAATAGCCGGTTGGCAAGCCTGGGCGTTCCCCGTGACCGTCTGGCAAGCTCCAGAGCCCCGGCCTCCTCAATCTCCACCTCCAAAACTTTGGCGGACCGAAGGATAATGGTCTTCAATTCCTCCGTGGTATAAAACTCCATCTTAGCCACCACTCCGAACCGGTCCCGCAGCGGAGCCGTCAAAAGCCCGGCCCTGGTCGTGGCCCCCACCAGAGTAAACCTTGGAAGCTCCAGACGAATGGACCTGGCAGAGGAATCCTTCCCCAGCATGATATCGATGGCAAAATCCTCCATGGCCGGATACAGCACCTCTTCCACCTGTCGGTTCAGACGGTGGATCTCATCCACAAACAGCACATCCCCCTCCTGGAGATTATTAAGGATGGCCGCCATCTCCCCGGGCTTTTCAATAGCCGGTCCGGAAGTGACCTTCATATTCACCCCCATCTCATGGGCAATGATCCCCGACAATGTGGTCTTGCCAAGCCCCGGCGGGCCGTAAAACAGCACATGGTCCAGACTGTCCCCCCTGGACTTTGCCGCGTCAATATAAATCTTCAAGGTAGACTTAAGCTTCTCCTGGCCGATATAATCCCCAAGTGCCTGAGGCCGAAGATGGGACTCTACCTTGCTGTCTTCTTCTGTCAAATCCGTATTAATGATCCTGCGCTCCATATTTTCCTGCCTGATGTCCGGTATGTCCCGGATCTTCCCCTATTTCCATATTTTCACCGCTTAAACGGCCAGATGCCGAAGAGAAGCTTTTAACACCTGGTCTCCTGTCATCCCCTCCGCAATCTCCACCTGGCGCACTGCCTTGGTGGCCTCCATGGCGGAATATCCCAAAGCCACCAGAGCATCCGCCGCTTCCTTTGCCGCGTTTTGGAGCGCTGCCTTTCCTTGGTCTTTGGAAGGCCCGTCCCCGGACACATTCCCCGGCATCCATTCATCCGCGCTTATGCGGTCCTTTAGATCCAATATGACCCTCTGGGCCGTCTTTAAGCCGATCCCCGGCGCTCTGGAGATGGCTTTCGTGTCACCGGAAACGATGGCCAGCCTTAAATCGTCGGGCCCCATAGCCGACAAGATCCCCAGGGCCCCCTTTGGGCCGATGCCGCTGACTCCCAGAAGCTGCTTAAACATCTTCAGATCCTGCCTGCTCAAAAATCCGAACAAGCTCATGGCGTCCTCCCGGATCTGGAGATACGTATAGATCCGCGCCTCCTCCCCGATCCCCGGAAGGTTCTCCAGCACAGACAGGGGGACCCGGATATTGTATCCCACGCTGCCTGCCTCCACCACGATCATGTCCTCGTCTATCTCCACCAATGGTCCTCTGATATAAGATATCACAGTATGTACCTCTTCTCTGTATTTCTTCATTCAGTATAGCATACCGCCCATGTTCCTGCAATATCCTGTCTTCGGTTGACTTACTCCCCATGCCCATTTATAATTGGACTGAAATAAATCTTACCAAGGAGCCGTCCATGATAACCACAGAACACACCTTCTCTGCCCCTCCGTCCTACCCGTTAGAGCGCTTAGGCCAGCCGGAGAGCCTTCTTTTTTTCGATATCGAGACCACCGGGTTTTCCGCCAGCCGCCATCAGATCTACTTAATCGGCTGCATCTGTTACGCCAGCGGAACATGGAAACTGACCCAGTGGTTTGCCGACACGCCCAAGGCCGAGGGCGACGTACTGACAGCCTTTTTTAACTATGCCCGCAGCTTCACCACCCTGGTCCATTTTAACGGCGATACCTTTGACATTCCATTTCTTCTAAAACGCTTTGATGCCTGGGATCTGCCGTGGGACTTTACCTCTTTTACCAGCATGGACATTTATAAATCCGTCCGCCCCTTCCGCAAAATCATGGGCCTTGACAGCTTAAAACAAAAAGCCATCGAACAATTCTTGGGCATCCTCCGCCAGGACCCCTATACCGGCGGACAGCTGATCGATGTGTACCGTTTTTACCTGGAAAGCCCCAAAGAGGACCTGTACAAAATGCTGATGCTCCACAACCGGGAAGACCTGGAAGGCATGCCCCGGATCCTTTCGATCCTGTATTATGCCGATATTCCCAAGCAGGAGTTTTCCCTGACGGAGCAAAGTATCCAAAAACAGACGGACATCTTCGGGGAATCCGTCTACAGCCTCCTCCTTACCCTTACGGGGCAGGACATGCTGCCGGCGCCTGTCCAGTGGGAGTCCTCCCACGCTTCCTGCCATGCCTTCCAAAACCGTCTGGAACTTACCATCCCTCTGGAGCAGGATACCTTAAAGTATTTTTACCCTGACTACAAGGATTACTACTACCTGATCTACGAAGACACCGCCGTACATAAAAGCGTCGGCGAATATGTGGAGCGGACGGCCCGGAAAAAGGCGACGGCCCAGACCTGCTACACGAAGAAGACCGCGCTTTTCCTCCCCCAGCCCGACACCCTCTGGTCTCCTGCCTTCAAAAAAACATACAAGGACAAACAGCTTTTCGCAGAGTATGTCCCCGGTCTCTTTGACAGCCCAAAGACCCTTCGGGCATACATTAACTATCTGCTGGATATCTGACAACGGCCAACCTTTCCGCTAGAGCGTGTTTGAAAATTGCTTTCTGACAGATGCACGTCACAATTTGTGGGAGATTTGAACCAAATGAGGGGCGCATAGCGGGCTATGTAACCTGAATTTGGCTCAAATATACCGCAAAGTGGGGCGCATATCTGGCGGGAATGAATTTTCAAACACGCTCTAGTATAACCCGTTTTAAATACCTTTCTGTTTCGGCAAGGATACTTTTCCGAAAGTGCAGAGGGAAAAGCGGAGGCGTAGTGGGGCTGCGTTGAGCATTTTCCCTCTGTGCTATCGGGAAAGTAGACTGGCGAAACGGAAGGTTATTTAAAACGGGTTATACTAGTACAGCATTGCATTAATCTACGAGTAAATAGTACTCGCTTTCCGTCAGATGTGGGACCCGGTTTGTGGAAGATTGGGCCCCAATGAGAAAGGCGTAGTGGTTCAAAAACGCCCGGCCAGGGTGGAATCCGGACTGCCGGTCCCGCCTTGCCGGGCGTTCTTTCTTAACCATTCACAAGCTTTTCTGCCGTATCCCTTACCTCTCTCACATCAGTCGATAACGCTGCGGATCGTCTTTGGCGTTCGGTAATTCCAGGTAGAGATCTTAATTCCGCTCTTGCTGCTGGCCGCATGGACGATCTGTCCATTGCCGATATACATGGCAACATGGTTTACGGTCCCGCTGCTGTTGGCATAGAAGATCAGATCTCCCGGACGCATCTCCGACGACTTGATGGCCCGTCCGACCTTTGCCTGCTCCCTGGAGGTTCTTGGAAGGGTGATGCCAAAGTTCTTCATAACAGACTGCACAAATCCCGAACAGTCAGCTCCGTTGGTCAGGCTGGTGCCGCCCCATACATAGCGGTTGCCCACATATTTGATGGCAAAGTTTACGATCTGGTTTCTCCTGGAAGCCTGCTGGTTAGCCAGCTCCTCCAAAGGCGAGAACTTAATCGCCTCGGTCAGGGCGTAGCGCACTTCCACATTGTTGTCCCTGGTAGAGATGTAAGCGCCGTCAGTGCTCTCATCCTCATCCCCGCCGTCCAGCTCGATCTGCACCCAGCCGTCCAGCTGCTGCACCACGGAATACCGCTCTTCCTTGGAGATCTGGGTCCAAATGCTGGCATCTGTGCTGGGACTGGTGCGCACATTCAGCTTATCCGTGTTGACGATGGCCATAAGGGAAGCCGAACTCATAGCCAGATCAATGGCCTCCTGGCCTGTGGCCGTGTACTGGCTGTCCGCCGACACATATCCCGTAATATTGCCGGAATGGATCTTGTACCACCCATCCTCGGTCTCCAAGATCTCGCCGGCCGCTTTGCCCGGCAGTTTGCCGATAATATTGGCGTTGCCCTCGTCCTTGGGCGTGCTGCGGATATTCAGGTAATTGCTCACCTTTGAGATCAGAAGATTGTGGTACTGATTGATTGCCATGGCCTTCAGATCCATCTTTCTGGCCTCGTTCAGCGCGTACTTCACTTCCACATAATCGGAGGAGATATATCCTCCTGTGGTCTGAACCCATCCGTCCTCCTGGCTGACCACCTCATAACGTTCGTCAAGAAGCGCCTGGGCCACCACATTGTCAAGCCCCAACTCCGGAGTCTGGCGGATATTTACATTGTCCGCCGTCACCACGGCCCTAAGCTTTACCTGCTCCAGCGCCGCCGCCCTAGCCTCCTCCCCGGTTATGACATACTGGCTGGCAATGTAGCCGTCCACCGGTCCGGAATGAATCTGATACCAGTCACCCTCCCGGCTGACGATCTGGCAGACGCTGTTCTCCTGCATCTTGCCGATAATATCGCCGTTGGCATCGGGACTCTTGCGCACATTTAGATAGCCTGACACCTGGACCAGTCCCAGATCGCCGTAAGCATCCACCACAGCCTGCTTCTGGGCGGCTTCCTCAGCCTCCTTCTCCTGCTGGATCTGCTCCTCAAGGGCCTGCCTGGATGCCTCCTCGTCTATGGTCACATCCTCCAGGTCCCCGGCCGCCTCAACGGTCTGCATGACCTCCCGGTTCTTGCTTTCTTTTCCTGACAGCCCTTTTTTCAAAGCCATCCCAATAATCGCCAGGATCAGAATCACCCCGGCTATGGCCAATCCTATGAGCAGGTATCGGATATAATCATTATTGTTCCGCTTTCTCCTGGCTCTGTCTAAAACTTTCGCGTAATCTTCTTTTTCAAACATGTGTATTCTCCTGCCGCGTCTATGTATATCTCTGTGGCAAACTCCTATGCCGTCTGCCTGATTCCGAAAACAGTAAAATCAACGGCATAAGTATACCATAACTTTTTCCTTAATACGACAGGTTCATTCCAGAAAAATATTAAATTTTTATTACGATTTTCCTTCCGATTTGTTAAATAGTAATGTCCCGCAGCCGCAGATACGCCTTCACCAGCTCCACCGCAGGATCCAGTTCCAAAGTCGTGGTGTTAATAGGCAGGTCATAGTTTGCCATATCATCCCACTCCTTCCCCGTATAATACTTGTAATAATCCCGCCGCTCCTTACTGATGCGGTTGGCCCGGCGCAGCGCTTCCTTCGTGTCCACCCCGTCCACTTCCACCACACGGCGGACGCAGGTGCTGCTGTCCGAGTAGACAAACAGACGCACCAGATTTTTGATCCCGGCGGCTTCCAGGACGAAATCCGCGCACCGTCCCATGATGATGCAGGACTGCTCCGTGGCCACACGGCGGATCATCTTGGCCTGAAAACGGAACAGATTCTCCGGGGATGTGATATCGTCATCCAGCGACGGTTCCTCCAGGCTGGTGCGGAGACCGCCTATGGCCCTGAAAAACAGATTATTCCCCGCTTTCTCGTCGTTTACGCGAAAATACTGCTCGCCGATGGCGCTTTCCTCTGACGCCATCTTAAGGATCTCCTCATCATAAAAAGGGATCCCCAGCTCTTTTGACAGTTTCTTGCCCATGATGCGCCCGCCGCTGCCGTAAAGCCTGTCAATGGTAATAACGTACTTATCTTTTCCCATGTGAAACCTCCTTGGCGTATTTTACAGTATGTTTAAAAATATTATACCACCTGATCCGCCGTTAGAAAAGCCAAAGCGAATTTTTTCTTAATCCGCCATTGATTTGAGATGGCCCCGAAGGTATAATAGGAAAGTCAGTGAACCTATCCGGTCATATGAATATATTATCACATGTGCTGTCAGAGTCTCTTTATCCCCGGGACCCTGAAAGTACATCCACAAATTTAGGAGGAACTGTATGAATCTTATCTTGCCAAAAGATTACGATCCCCGTCTGACCATCCGTCAGACCCAGGAGGCTATCAAGTATATCCGTGACACTTTCCAGAAGGAATTTGGAAAGCAGATGAATTTAGAGCGGATCTCCGCCCCCCTGTTCGTAGAAAAAAGCACCGGCCTCAATGATGACCTTAACGGCGTAGAACGCCCTGTGGCTTTCGACATAGCCGCTCTCCCTGCAGAGACCATCGAGGTGGTCCACTCTTTAGCCAAGTGGAAGCGCATGGCTCTCCATCAGTACGGATTTCAGCCGGGAGAAGGACTCTACACCAACATGAACGCCATCCGCCGGGACGAGATCCCCGACAATCTCCACTCCTGCTATGTGGATCAATGGGACTGGGAAAAGGTCATCACAAAAGAAGAGCGGACCCTGGATACGCTGCAGAATACGGTCAGAAATATCTTCAAGATCATCAAGCACATGGAACATGAGGTATGGTACAAATATCCCCAGGCCGTAAAGCAGCTTCCGGAGGACATCTATTTCATCACCTCCCAGGAGCTGGAGGACAAATATCCGGATAAAACACCAAAGGAGCGGGAAAACCTGATCACCAGAGAACACGGGTGCGTATTCCTGATGAAGATCGGCGACAAGCTTAAAAGCGGCGAGCCTCACGACGGCCGCGCGCCCGACTATGACGACTGGCAGTTAAACGGAGATATCCTTTTCTGGTTCGACACCCTGGGCTGCGCCCTGGAGATCTCCAGCATGGGAGTCCGTGTTGACGAGACGTCACTGGATCAGCAGTTAAAAAAGGCCGGCTGTGAAGAACGCAAAACCCTGCCCTATCACCGGATGCTCCTAAACCGGGAACTGCCCTACACCATCGGCGGCGGCATCGGCCAGTCCAGGCTGTGCATGCTGCTTCTGGACCGGGCCCATATCGGCGAAGTCCAGGCCAGTATCTGGCCGGCAGAGATGAAAAAGATCTGCAAAGAACATAAGATCTATCTGTTGTAAAAAATGCCCCATCCGGCAGGAGGATGTGTCCGGACAGACATCCCTCCTGCTAATCTGCTAATCTCAATCTAATACATCCCCAGGATCTCCTGCAGATACTCTCGGTACTCACGCCGCACCTCTTTTGGCCCTGCTATGCGCATCCGGCTTCCGATGCCTGTGACCCAACCGAAAAACTGATGGCTCACGGCTGCCTTAACATGGACCCGAAACGTTCCCTCATCTACAGGCATGATCATCACTTCCCTTCCGAACCGGTCAAGGATGACGCCGATCAGCTCATTGTCGCACTGCAGCACAACATCCTCATCTCTGCCTCCATACATCCCGAACGTCTTTTTGGAAAATTCAGCCAGATCAAAGTTGGCAAATCGCTCTCTGCCCACCCGCTCTTTCTCCAGGATACCGGCCCGCATCATCTTATCCACACGGAAATGCTTAATGCGGTCCGCCTCATCATCATAGGCTATGAGATAATAATTCTCGTTGCTCCAGGTCAGAGACCACGGACTGACCCTGTAGAAAGCGCCTCCCTTTTTCGGCTTCAATTCCTTTTTCACCGTCCACTCCGCGTACTGATATTGGATCTGCCTGTTGTCCAAGATTGCCGTGTGGATCTGGTCTATGTTCTGATAGATCCTTTCATTGCCCGACTTGGGGCGGTTGTAGATAAACACGTTCCTTCGAAGCCGTCTGGCATCGTGCTCCCCGGCCAGGGCCTCCAGCTTTTTGATAAGCTCCTCCGACTTCTTCCGGCTAATGAACTTCGACGACTGCACCGCGTCTACCAGAAGCTTCAGCTCCGCAAGGGCAAACTCCCTTCCGGCTATGTAGTAACCGCCGTTGGTCCCCTTTGCCTGGATGATGTCCAGCTTAAATTCCCTAAGGGTCTCAATATCGCTGTATATGGTCTTGCGGTCCGCGGACATCCCATAACTGCCAAGCTGCCGGTCTATATCCGCGGCGGACATCGGATGCGCCTCGTTCGTCTTGTCCAACAGTATCTTCATAATATAGAGCATTCTTAATTTTACGGATGAAACTGACATAATCTCTCCCCAATGAATTTCTTTTGTTCCGGTTTTGCCTGTCCGGGTAGGTCAGCACTGAGGGACCAAACAGGAAAAATTAAACAGTTCCTCAAGAGATACCGCAAGAGGATCTGTGGTAAACAGAGACTTTGCCCTGTGGACGATCCGCATCCTGTCCTCCTCCTCCCTGGTCCGGCGCAGCAGCTCCGCCGTGTTCCTGGAATCCCACACGGCGTCGTGACGGTGTCCAATAAATGCCACGTCCGCATAGATCAGCGCCAGATCCAAGGATATCTGGTATTCTTTGTCCAGCATATGGTCAAACTCTTTCTGAAAATCCCTCCAGCCATCCATGAGGATCTTCTCCTCCTGGCTTAGTTCCACTCTTTTTAGATAGATCTCCCGGGCAAGCTGGCTAAGATCATTGCCGCTCCAGGCGATGATCTGGATCTCTCCCCCCTTATCCAGGCACCACTGCGCAAAGCTGTGAAACGCTGTCTCAAAAGCCTCCCCCTCCATTGTCATGGCTGTGGTGATGCCGGTCATCTTCTCATATTTCGGATAGATCTTTGCGCAATACTCCGGCTTTATGATACGTTTAAACTCGGATATCTCCCTCAGCTGCTCATCCAGCATAACGGCCCCGATCTCAATGGTCTCACACTTGCAGATACTCTTCTCAAGCTTAAATTTATTAGGCAGCGGATGCATCTCCAGGTCTATTACTATGTATCTCATGGTCTCCTCCTCATGGGTTCTCCCGTCTCTTTGCCCTGCGGGGCAGGTCCTTATCTAAGATTTCCTGTATCTTACCATATTGGCTGTCCAAAAGTTTCCACATCCAGCAAAAAATACGATTTTTTCCTCATCTTCAATACACCTGCGTCCCAAAAGGCATCAGCGCCAGCTTTGCCAGTTTAAACTGCTGCAATCCAAAGGGGATCCCCACAATGGTCACGCACAAAAGAAGTGCCCACAGCACATGCTCCAGCGCCAGGGGAAGGCCGGACACCAGAAGCCACACAACATTTAAAAGGAAGCTTCCCGCTCCTCCCCCATAACACACCTGCTTCCCAAACGGGAAGAACGTCAGCCCGGCTATCTTAAAACACTGGACTCCCACAGGGATCCCTATGACGGTCAGACACCACAAAAACCCGGCCAGACACCAGCTTAACCCGCTTATGAACCCGCCAAACACAAACCACAAAAAATTACCGAGACATCCCATGCCTACACTCCTTTCTCCGCTTTCAGCTCCCTGACCAGCGACTCCACTCTCATGATCACACGGTCCACCTGCTCTCTGGCCTCATCGATCTTTCTCTGCACCATCCAGTCGGCCACGATCCCGTCCAAAAAGATATCGGCAAATGAAAGAAATCCTCCGATATCGATCCCCATCTGAGAAAGGTCGGAAATGTCCTTTAACTCTTTCCGGAAAATCTTTAGATCCATCTGAGCCTTCTCCAGGCAGGAAGACGCGTCGTTGAGCCTGGAATGTTTTATCATGCTGCTGATCAACCCTCCGCCTATCATATCCCAGATCCCCCAGTTTCTTGCGCTCTCCAGCTGTCTCTTGGCATCCCCCAAGCTAATGAGAGCCTTCTCCCCGGCCCTGACGGCCTCCTTGATCTCCTGTGTTCTCCTGTCTTGTGTCATATCTCTTACTCTCCTCTCTTAATATGCATGGTGTTTAAGTGATCCTTGTCTGGTTAAATAGGAGCTTTTATTTTGTTATGTTGCTGTATTGTTGAGTGCGCAAAGGCGGGGATTGTGGCGGAGCCCGGGAGGGAAGGCAGGCTGTGTGCCGTTCGGGTTCAGATATGCCAGACATTCCGATGAGCCCAAAACGGGAACCAGGAGGGGTGAGGCCCTCCTGGTTCCCTGGTCTCATCTCCATGGCATAGATTCACCCGCCCGGCACACAGCCTGCCTTCCCTCCCGGGCAAAAGCAGAATTCGCTGGCCGGGATTTGCTCACTTAAGGTGGTTTCGATAGGGAACGCTGTTTCGACTCTGTAGTGAAAAGATAACTGCTTTGTCTGCGGTGATAGGTTGTGCAAAATATCTATGGGAACGAATCCTGCTTCTATATTTTTCACTGCAAAGTTGAGGCAGCGTCCCCTACCGAAACCACCTTAAGTGAGCAAACCTTAGCCAGCGAATTCTGGTTTTGCCAGGCAGAGGAGAGCTGTCCCGGCAGGGTGAATCTATGCCATGGAGATGAGACCAGGAAAACAGGAGGGCCTCACCCCGAGTGTTTTCCGCTTTGGGCTCATCGGAATGTTCGGCATATCTGAACCCGGACGGGACAGCTCTCCTCTGACTGGCCTCACGACAATCCCCGCCCATTGCTCACTCAACAATACATCAATTCCATTATTTTGCCATTTTGCGCAAGAAATCGTTCTTAATGGTCTAATAAAAAAGACCCCTACCATGACATCTACTCTCTGCCACAATAAAAGTCTTGCTTTCTCATTTGATACGGATGCCTCTCAGCATCGAACGACGATTTCAAACCCACCCATATAATCCTATATATGGAATGTTTCGCTACTCCCTTTCATTTGCCTATCAATACTATAATACCTTTTGCCTCAAATGTCAATCACCCACAAACGCTTTCCCATCATTTCCCCATCTGCCGGCTGGCCGGCATCCCCTTTTGAGATCCAGCCAGCCGGCAAATGCATTCTCCTCTACTCCTTCTCTTTTGCCCCTCTTACGGCTTTATTCTTTACCTCCTCTTTTATCTCCTCAATAAACGCGTCAAGCATTTTCTGCCCTTCATCCCCCGCAGCTCTGCTCCTTACGGCAACCAGTCCTTCCTCCTGCTCCTTCTGTCCCACAATAAGCATGTAGGGGATCTTCTGCATCTGGGCCTCCCGGATCTTGTACCCGATCTTCTCGGACCTAGTATCAAACTCAACCCGGATCCCTGCCTCCTCAAGCTGCTTCCTCACGCTGTCCCCGTACTGGGCAAACTTGTCGGAGATCGGCAGAACCTTTACCTGCACCGGAGCCAGCCAGGTGGGGAACGCCCCTGCAAAATGCTCGATCAGGATGCCGATAAACCGCTCGATGGAGCCAAAAGCCACCCGATGGATCATAATAGGCCGGTGTTTCTCCCCATCCGCCCCCTGATACTCCAGTTCAAACCGCTGGGGCAGCTGGAAGTCAAGCTGAATGGTGCCGCACTGCCACGTTCTCCCGATGGCGTCCACCAGATGGAAGTCGATCTTCGGCCCGTAAAACGCGCCGTCCCCCTCATTGACCACATAATCAAGTCCCAGCTCGTCCAGGGCGCTGCGAAGACCTTCCGTGGCCATCTCCCAGTCCTCGTCGCTTCCCATGCTGTCCTCCGGCCTGGTGGACAATTCCACATGGTACGCAAACCCAAACAGCGTGTAAACCTCATTGATCAGCGTGGCCACGCCCTTGATCTCCTCCTTGATCTGCTCCGGAGTCATGAAAATATGGGCGTCATCCTGGTTAAAACACCGCACCCGCATAAGGCCGTGGAGCTGGCCCGACTTTTCATGGCGGTGTACCAAACCTACCTCTCCCAGCCGCAAAGGAAGATCCCGGTAAGAGCGCGGCTCCGAAGCGTACACCAGCACGCCTCCCGGACAGTTCATAGGCTTGATGGCAAAATCCTGCTGGTCAATGACCGTAGTGTACATATTGTTCTTGTAGTGATCCCAATGCCCGGAAGTCTCCCACAGGCTCCGGTTCAGCATAATGGGGGTGGAGATCTCCACATACCCTGCTTTCTTGTGGATCTCCCGCCAATACTCCATCAGCGTGTTTTTCAGCACCATGCCCTTTGGCAGGAAAAACGGGAATCCCGGGCCGGCGTCATGCATCATAAAAAGCCCCAGCTCCTTGCCCAGCTTCCGGTGGTCCCTTTTCTTTGCCTCCTCCATCATGGTAATGTATGCTTCCAGCTCCTCCTTCTTGCCAAATGCCGTGGCATAGATGCGGGTCAGCATCTTGTTGTGTTCATTGCCCCTCCAGTACGCTCCGGCAATGCTCATCAGTTTGTATGCCTTTCCCACATCCTTAGTATTCATCAGATGAGGCCCTGCGCACAGATCCGTAAATTCTCCCTGCTCATAGAAGCTGATCTCCTCGCCCTCCGGCAGATCCTCAATAAGCTCCACCTTGTAGGGTTCCTCCTTCTGCCGCATAAGCGCCAGCGCTTCCTCCCTTGGCAGTGTAAACCGCTTAAGAGGCAGCCCCTCCTTTACGATCTTTTTCATCTCCGCCTCGATCTTTTCCAGATCCTCTGCCGCTATGGGATTTGCGAAATCGATATCATAGTAAAATCCGTCCGCAATGGAAGGTCCGATGGCCAGCTTCGCGTCGGGATACAGCCGCTTTACCGCCTGGGCCATTACATGGCTGGCCGTGTGGCGCAAGGCTGCCAGCCCCTTCTCGTCCCTGGCAGTAAGGATGTTTAACTGACAATCGTTATCCACCACATGCCTTAAATCCACGCTCTCCCCGTCAATCTCCCCTCCGCAGGCCATCCTGGCAAGGCCCGAACTGATGGACGCGGCAATGTCGATCACGGACATGGGCTGATCAAACTCTTTAAAACTTCCGTCTTTCAGTGTCACTTTCATGGTAAATCGCTCCTTCTCTTAATCGTCTCATATTTGAATTAAGCCTTTTGCATCCAAATAAGCCTGGGCAGTCCCTTTTTAAACCCACCCTGTCAAACAAAAACGCCCCTCCTTACAGTTTCCTGTAAGAAGGGACGATAAACATCGCGGTTCCACCCTCTTTGTCAAAGCAGACCTGCTGCTCTGACCGCTCATTACTGATGATAACGGAATCACCGTGTCCGATTAAGGACCGCTTAAGGGTGGTCTTCCTTTGCCGGTCCCGTAAGATGCTCACACCTTCCCATCTCTCTCTGAACGCTCCCTGGCAATCTACTGTCCCCGTCAACGCATTGGCTTATCTGCATTACTTTATTTTTCGATTATATCATCGGCTGGGATTTTGTCAAGCCGAAATTTTTCATTTCTGGCCTCATTTCTGGCCTTTCCGCCTCACAGGATCCAGAAAATAACCGCCAGCATGCCGCTGCAGGCTGCCATGCAGATCACCAGACCGATCCCCCAATAGATAAACATATTGGTTTTCGTGCTGTAAGCCTTCTTTACTCTCAGCCAGTAAAGCAGCTTAGAAAAGAAAAACGCCAGCAGTATCACATAAACACACATTCCCACGGTAACCCCTATCACAATCTTTGACGAATACCGCCCCGCGGTATACACCATAGGAGCCATACTCATAAGAAGGATCGGCGCAATTACCATCACATTCTTCCGCTTTACGGCCTTCCAGGAATAGCACGGAAGAACCCCTTCCTCCCTTAAAGACCTGCCGGCCCTGCTTTTCCACCGCAGAAACTCTCCCAGGCTCACAGCCATGGCGCCTATCATAATAAACAGCACCCAGCCATTGATGCAAAAAAAGGTCTTTTTCAAATAACAGCTGTACAGATTCAAAAGGGTAATCAGCCCAAAGACCGCGCATGCAAGCCAGTTATTCCCCTGACAAGCCTGGCAGATCCGCTCATAGCGCTCCTGGGGGTCTGTCTCCACCACAACCGCCTTTTCATCCTCGGTGCAAAAAATATGGAGATATCCTGTGGTCCCCACATAATCCCACCCTGCGTCCCGGCAAAATTCCTGGTATGCTTTCAGGTTCTCTGACTGGCTGGAAGCAAAGGCGCTGGGCTTGTCCATGACTTCCACACAGTACCGTATCTTGTGGGGCCTGCAGGGCTCAAAACGCAAAAATAAGCTGCCTACCTCCTTTAACTGCCACCCCTTAAGGGCCATATCCTCCAGATACTCCTTTAAAGAATCATTTTCATAGACCTGAAAAAATGCAGGTACACGCTTGCTCCTTGTCCTCATCTCTCAAACCTCCTCTCCCCAAGCCAAACCCTCCGGCCCCTGGTCCTTTGGCGCCTTCGCGCCGGTTCCCTCTTCTTCTTTGCCCTGTCCCAGATAAGGCGTTCCGTCCCGAATCAGGGCCTGGAGCCTGCCATACTCTGTGTACATCATCCCTTTCCCCTTCTCCGTGATCACATAGTACCGTCTTCTGCCCGCGCTCTCCGTCTCCCGTATCATCTTCTGTTCCTGGAAACGCCCCAAAAGCGTATACAAGGTGCCAGGGCCGATCTGGATGCGCCCCTGTGACAGCTGATCCACCCGCCTGGAAATATCCGCCCCGCACTGCTCGTCCCACAACGCAAGCAGGATGTAGTACATCTGCTCGCTGAGACTCTGAAACTGTTCCCGAGCCATCGCGCATGCCCCCTTTTTATTATCGAATATCGATATTTATATTATAATATCGATATTCGATAATGTCAAGTAAAAAACCGGGACAATAAATAAGGCACTATATTCCTGCCCAGAATATAGCGCCTTACGGATCCTATCTCCCCTCTAACTGCCAAATGGCCTTATCTCTCCGAAAATACAGGCACACGCCAATTCCCGCAAACGCGATGACAAAGAACAAAAACGCCGCCCCGGACCCTTTTCCGCTTCCAAACATCCGGATCAGCGCGCTCCCTGTCTCCTGCCCTGCCATAACAGGCTCAAAAACCGCGTCCACCAGAAATCCTCCCAGAAAATACCCTACAGGTATGGTAAAAAACTGCAGGGAATTTCTCACGGAGTATACCCGCCCCTGCATCTTTTCCGGCACGTAAAGCCTCATGATGGCGTCCAGGTTGGCGCTCATAAGCGGAATCGCGATCCAGCCCAGAACGCCTCCCACGCACCACACAAAAGGCGTTCTGCCAAATGCCAGCAGGAAATTTTCCGTGCTCATGGAAAACAGCAGGCAGTTGCAGATAACCTTCACCCGGCTTTTGGGAGTCTTCATAAAGGATGCCAGAATACTGCCGGCAAATGTGGCGACCCCGATCACCCCGTTGACCAGCCCCAAAACCTTCTGGCCTCCCCCGTCCCTGGAGAGCATCATGGCCGGAAAAGCCGCGTCATAAACCGAAGCCACCAGATTGATGGAAGCCAGAAAGAGAATCAGATGAAAGATCCCCTTCTCCTTTTTCAGATAAGCGATGCCTTTCCCCGCAGAAATAAGCAGACTCTCTTTTTCTCCCTCATCCCGCTCTTCCTCCGGAATCTTTATGGCAAAAGCCAGAGTCGCAAAGGCAATGCCAAAGGTAAATAAATCAAAAGCCACAACGGCTTCCATACCCCCAAGCCCCAATACCGCAGTGGCGATAATTGGCGTCATGATGGAATTCAGGGAAGACGCAAAATATTTAAGCCCTCCCACCCGCTGATAGTACTTTTTAGGCAGCGCCCTGGTAACCGCCACCTCCGACGCCGGCTGCTGCACCGTGTTCATCAGCCCGTTAACCATGTTTAAAAGATAGAGATGCCAAATCTGGAGTTTATCCTCCTTAAAAAGGATAAGCATAATCACCGTAGTCAGCGCCGCTATGGAATCGCACGCCAGCATCGTAGCTTTCTTATTCCACTTATCACTCAAAGCCCCGGCAAAAATGCTGAACACCACATAAGGAGTGTAAGAACACACCATCAAAAGCGCCGTCATCAGCGCCGAGCCTTTCTCGGAATAAGACCAGATCACCAGCGCATAACTGGTCATGGCGCTGCCCAGGCCGGAAAACGACTGGGTAAGCCACAGAGCCAGGTAGGTCTTCATCTCTTTTACAGCGTTAAAAAAATCGTTTATGTTTTTCATAGACTTTGCTCCTTTTCAGATAAATTTGATCTATCCGGTTACGCAAAGTCTCGGAGCAGTCTTAAAATAACCTCTCCATGCAATCCTGCTCTAAAAGACTTTGCATGGAGCTTTTGCAATGCACATGTAATTGCAGTTTCCTCTTCTCATGCTGCCTGCCTCCCTCTTTCATATAAGCCTATTTTACCATAGTATGTCATAAAACACCAGTTTACAACTTTTTGATTTTTAAAAAATAAAATACAAACTCAGCCTCTTTGCGGTATAATTTAAGCAACCAAACCAAAATCCACACGAAAAGAGATGAGTTTGTATCTACCGCTTATTATACCTTAAAGATTCCATTTTTAACAGACTGTTTTT
>CAJTGF010000071.1 GCA_910575585.1 Clostridiaceae bacterium | reverse complement strand
CTGAAAGCGCAGCTTCAAGCAGCATAACAGCAGACTTTCGACAACTGAATAACAGCCAGGTATTGAATTTTCAGGGTGCATAGGCAAAATCTATGTGCGAAGTTTGAGTAAGAGACATGTATGGTCAAGGATTGAGAGGAAGATGGCGGGAAATTTCGAACGGGGATGGAAAGTTCAGAATAAGGGAAATCTACACAGAGTAAAGAAAAGATAATGGTAAAGAGCTATAAAGCAGGAACTTGCTTTTTTAGTTGTAAACAGGTGGAAAATCAATTGCTTTTATGTTAAAATACAAGTTATGGTATAAGAGGTTGTTTGATGAAGAGATTATTAGAAGCTGGTAGGGATGCTGATAAGCGAGTATATTTAATGTGCAAATTATGCTGCAACATGAAAGGGATAATATATGGCTATACACGAGGACATAAATAGGATTTCAAAGTTATACAAATCATATGGTTTTATGGTTGCAAAAAAACGGATTGTTGTATAGTAGATAAAATATAGGTTGCCCAATTGTAATGTGACGCGCATTTCTATAGAAGAACCAACAATTCAGGATTGGCTTGGATACGAAAAACTTCAATTTCTCAAAAACCAAAGGATTCCATTTGGAAATATTGTAAATCCTATTTTATTAGCATTTATGCGTAGTATGAGTATTGAGAAATTTATGGAGAAGTGTAGTGATGTTGAAAAAGTAATCGATTATTATTTTGAATCGTTACTAAATAGAGAGATAGAAAGACAGGCATTACAGCTTTCGAAAGCAGAACAGTACGAAATTATGAAATTGCTTGCAAAAGATTTTGTCGAGTTTGATATAGTTTCTGAAGAATTATCATTTGTTAAAGAATTATTTCAGATTCATGATCCCCAAATTGAGAAATTGACACCATCCCCATTAAGGGAAATAATGTAAAATATGGCGAGTTATAATCTTTTATAAAGGTAAAAAATATAAGGAGTTTAGATAAGGAGAGGATCATTGTGGCAAGGACTATAGGGATTGGAATTCAAAGCTTCGAAAAATTAATTGAAAATGAGTATTTTTATATTGACAAAACAGATTTTATCAAGGAGTGGTGGGAAAATGGAGATGATGTAACCCTGATCACTCGTCCAAGAAGATTTGGAAAGACCCTGAATATGAATATGCTGGAGCGTTTTTTGTCCATAGAGTATGAAGGGCAGGGGAATATATTTAAGAATCTGTCCATCTGGAAAGATACCAGGTATCGAAGTCTCCAGGGAACGTACCCTGTAATCTTCTTAAGTTTTGCCGCGATAAAGTCGCCTTCTTTTGATGAGGCCAGAAAAAGTTTATTCTATCTGATTGAAAAATTGTATAACAGATATGAATTTTTGTTGAAGGACGATAGCCTGAATGAAAAAGAAAAGGATTTCATAAAAAATATTTCTGTTAATATGGATAACTATTCCGCCATTTCATCACTGGGGACGCTATCCGAGTTTCTGTATCGCTACTATGGGAAAAAGGCGATTATCCTGCTGGACGAATATGACACACCTCTTCAGGAAGCCTGGGTATACGGTTATTGGAGAGAGATGGTGGAATTTATCAGGGCTCTGTTCAATTCCACATTCAAGACGAACCCGTATCTGGAGCGGGCGGTTATGACGGGAATCACAAGAATAAGCAAGGAATCCATTTTCTCTGATTTAAATAATCTGGAAGTGGTGACTGCTACATCGGAGAAATATGAAGACAGCTTCGGGTTTACGGAGGAAGAGGTATGGACGGCATTGCAGGAATGTGGTCTGTATGAAAACCGGCTGGCTGTAAAAGACTGGTATGACGGCTTTACATTTGGAAAGAGGAAGGATATCTATAATCCATGGTCGATTATCAATTATCTGGATAAAAAAAGGCTTTCCACCTACTGGGCCAACACCAGCAGCAACGGACTGGTGGATAAGCTGATACGGGAGGGAAGCACAGACATAAAAATATCCATGGAGAACCTGTTGAAAGGCGGGCATCTGTACAAGGAAATCGATGAACAGATTATTTTTGACCAGTTAGACGCAGATGAGAATGCTATCTGGAGCCTGTTCCTGGCATGTGGATACCTGAAAGCGGAGAGTTACGAATTAAATGAGGACACGGGAGCGGATCTGTATGAGTTGGCGCTGACGAATAAGGAAGTACAGATTATGTTCCAAAAGATGATTCGGAAATGGTTTACCCGTTCCGGGACGGTCTACAACGGCTTTATCAGGGCGCTTTTGCAAGATGATGTAAAGTCCATGAACGCTTACATGAACCGGGTAGCCCTGGCCACGTTCAGCTATTTCGACAGCGGAAGAAATCCCTCTATGGAGACACAGCCGGAGAGGTTCTACCACGGCTTTGTACTGGGGTTGGCCGTGGAACTGGCAGACCGCTACATCATTACCTCCAACCGGGAGAGTGGCTTCGGAAGATATGATGTGATGATGGAGCCGAAAAACGGAACGGACAATGCCATAATCATAGAATTTAAAGTCAAGGATTCTGGCGAAGAGAAATCTCTGGAGGACACTGCAGATGCTGCGCTGAAACAGATTGAGGAACAGCGGTATCAGGCAGATTTGGAGAGCAGGGGCTTCTCTTGTGACCGTATTCGGAAATATGGCTTTGCTTTTGAAGGGAAAGAAGTTTTGATAAAAAGTTGATGAATTTTTTATCCCTAACTTGACAGGAGAGTATGTGTCCAGGATTGAGAAGAAGGCGGTAGAGAAGCTGCGGGTGGGGATGGAGTGTTTGGGGTAGGCTGAAATTATATAAGAGAGATAATGTGGATCGAAAGATAATTAATGCACATTATCTCTGTTTTTTGACTTTTTAGAATAAAGGTATTGAATGCTTTGGAGTGTGGGGGATTAAATATGATATTGGTGGTAAAGCCTGCCCAAAGACGGGGAAAGGCAATGAAAGATAAGGTAAAGGAAATAATATGCTTCCTCCTAAGTATCAAATTTTTATTTCACTTGTCTACCTAGAGCGTGTTTGAAAATTGCTTTCTGACAGACGCGCGTCACAATTTGTGGGAGATTTGAGCCAAATGAAGGGCGCATAGCGGGCTATGTAACCTGAATTTGGCTCAAATATACCGCGAAGTGGGGCGCGCATATGGCGGGAATGAATTTTCAAACACGCTCTAGAAGGGAGCATACCAGAAATACCCCGACAGCCCTTTTTGGGGCTAAATAGTTAGCAAATCAGCGATATCAAAGAAGTTGATGTACAAATCATCATAGATATTAACTTTGATTGTAGATTCAAAAGAATACTGAATGTTCAGCAAATTTCCTTCAAAATAGTTGACTGTCACTATCTTACGGCGGGGATCTACGATCCAGTACTCGCGGACTCCGGTATTTTTATAATAGTAGAGTTTGCGGATATAATCATCTGCCGGATTGCCAGGGGAAACAATCTCAATGATAAAATCGGGTGCGCCGTTGCAGCGATTCCCATCCAGTTTGTCTTTATCACATACGATCATGATGTCGGGCTGGACAATGGTAAGGGGATGATCAGAGAGTTTTACGTCAAACGGAGCAGGGAATACCTGACATCTACCGTCTTTCTTATGGAGATAATTGCGGATAGAAACAAGCAGCTCTGTGAGGATTGTTTGGTGGATTTGTGAAGGACTGGCCATATAATAAATTTGTCCGTTAAAAACTTCTGCTCTGGTATCTTCTGGCAGGGCCTCGTACTCGTCCAGAGTGATTGTTTCTGATTGCGGTTGTATTGCTGGTGGCATATGATACACGTCCTTTCTGGTTATTGTATGCGGTTATATATTACGGATTCATATCTTCTGGCTGGCAATTAAGCGCATAACACATAAACCAGTCTCTGATGATTATAGCATATCAGCAGACCAGTCACAAGTGAAAGAAGAAAATGATCATGGGAATTGGCAGGACATACCCCGACGACAGCAATATACGAGCTTCCCTTTAATTATGGAAAGGTACATCGCTGCACTAATTCTTGAGTAAATAGCACTTGCTATCCGTACCCTCCGCACGCCTGCGAAGCTAGCCGTAGGCTCCACTACGCCGTCGCTTCGCAGACGCACAGATGACACGAATATCAAGCACTATTTACTTCAAGATTAGTGCAACTAGACTGGCCTGTATGCGGTTGGAGGATGAAAAAATTTTTTACATTCAAAACGGTTGAAACCGCAGAGAATGATGAAATGTTATTAATCGGTTATAGCCCCTGGGCGGATATGGTATACTTATCATGAATCTGCCGGGGACGGATGAGAATAGGAGAAAAAATGAGTAAAGGCATTTTCTGGTTTCCCTGCTTTATGGGGACAGAGGGGGAACTGATCTTCACGGAAGAGATAGAGGCCCTTCTTGTTCCCTGTGACGAAGACGGGAATTCGGAGGTTTTTTGTCTCTTTTTATACCTGTGAGTGTAACTCACAAAACGGCCACTTCAATACCCATAAGGATTCTTGGTAAGCGGTCACGGCAGGCAGAAAGGATCTGAGAGGAATTCCGTGGAATTAAAACAAAAGATAGAAAAGCTTTTGGCTCTAAGCGAAAGTACAAATGAGAGCGAAGCCATGTCTGCCGCCCGGATTGCGAGAAAGCTCGTGCTGAAATATCATATTTCCATGGCAGAGGGAGAGCGGGCAGACAGGGAAAGACTCCCTGTGTCAAATTCATCGGATTTGAGGAGGACACCTTATTCCCTGGATGGGAATCCTTTTTTGGAGTTCTCCGCAAATTTTACAGGAGGGGAGTCCGGTATTTGGATCTGGAATGGAATATCCTTCTGAACCCGGAGGGAGAGGTTATCTACTGCTCGCCGGAAACGGATGAGGCCGAGGAGCGGGGGGACTACCGGATCGGCCCCGGTGATTATCACTACCTGAAGCGTCCTTATTCTTCCGAAACCTTGGTGGAAACTATGGCATCCCCATTTTTCCCGGCCATAAAGGGGGTATTGGTAAACCGGGCGGAACCCTGGGAGGAGGAGCAGTGGCTTGTGTATGGGGATTCCTTGCATGAACGCCGGGATAACGGGATCGGAGTGATTCCACTGAACCACTATGCATCTCTTACCTTCGGAGAGTGAGAGGTGGCTTGGAGAGCTGGGAGAACTGGTGAGGAAGGACAAGAGCTGCTTCGCCCTGATCTTAAGGGACAGGCAGCCGGATTCTCACGGGTTCACCACAACTTCGACTTAACAATCTATCATTTTATCTATCGTTTTAAACTTCACAAGGCACAAATACAGAACATTCTGCGCAATTATAATACTTTATTGTCATTTTAAACAAAATCCCCACAAAATAATTATACAGATAGCCGAATTTACCCACAGACATGGAAAAATATTGACAGGTAACTGTCCATATTATATAATCAACACGTCTTAATATTTAAGCCTTAAACTATTTATGCACTAAAAACAAAAAGGTGAAGAATAAAAAGAAAGGGGAGACGATCATGACCAATGAGGAGATCAAACAGCAGGCAGATCTTATGAAAGCTTATGTGATCCGGTGCCGCCGCGCGGTCCACGAATTTGCGGAGATCAGCGGAACGGAAGCGCAGACCAGCGCGTTTATCCAAAAAGAGATGGAGGACAGCAAACTGCCCTATGAAAAGGTCAGCGGCACCGGGCTTATGGCGGTGCTGGATACAGGGCGGCCAGGCCCTCACATCGCGCTGCGGGCAGATATGGATGCGCTGCCGCTGCCGGAAAGTGAGGAAAATCTGGCGGGGCCCAGAACGTGCCGGTCCAAGAATCCCAAGACCAGCCATGCCTGCGGCCATGATGCCCACACGGCCATGCTTTTAGGAGCCATGAAGATTTTAAAAGCCTGGGAAGACCGGCTGCGGGGCGTCATCTATTTTTGCTTTGAAGAGGGAGAGGAGGACGGACGGGGAGCGGACGGGATGTTAAAAGCTCTGGGCAAAAGGAAGGTGGACGTTGTCTGGGCCATCCATGTATACGCGCAGCTTCCATCTGGTACCATATGCGTAGATCCCGGACCCCGGATGGCAGGGGCGGCCGGGGTGGATATAACGGTCATCGGAAAAAGCGGCCACGGTTCCAGGCCGGATATGGCGGTGAACCCGGTGTTCTGCGCGGCCTCTATCCTGACTAACGCGGCAACTGCCTGGGTTAACCAGATATCCGCAGGCGAGACCGTGACTCTGGGCGTCACCAGCATCCAGGGCGGGGAAAGCGGGAACGTGATCCCGGATACGGCAAAGATGACCGGGTCTCTGCGTTTCTTTAACCTGGAAGAGGGAAAGAAGGCGGTGGAGGTGTTTCGGAAGGTGGCAGAGCATACGGCGGCCATGAATAAATGCGCGGTGGAGTTCGGACCCAAGTTTAAAGTCCTGTGCGGCCCGGTGATCAATGACCGGGAGTACGCGTCCGCGGCCCGGGAGGCCCTTTTGGATCTGCTGGGAAAGGACAGCGTGGTATCCTGTCAGCCGTGGTATGCTTCGGAATCCTTTTCAAGATGGCTTAAGATTTATCCTGGAGTGTTTGCCCATCTGGGGATCAAGAATCTTAAGGCAGGATCCGGGGCAAGTCATCACAACAGTCAGTTTGACGTGGATGAGGACGCGCTGCCGGTGGGAGTGATGGCTGTCTTAAAGTTTGTGGACGCAATGCAGAAAAACGATCGGTAAAGTAGGAGGAGAATGTGATGGAAAAAGCGAAAAAGAAAGGCTTTAAGATGCCGCATCTGCTGTGGATCATGGTAGGTCTGATCCTTATGTGCAGCCTGCTGACTTATATCATTCCCGCCGGACAGTACGGTGTGGATGAAAACGGAGCCATCATAGGCAGCCAGTTTCAGTATCTGGGTTGCCAGACGCCGGTAAGCCCCATGGCCGCGTTTTTAAGCGTCCATCAGGGCATGGTGGAATCAGGGACCATTATCTTTATCGTGATGATCTGCGGCGCCTGCATCGAGGTATCCATGGCGACCAAGTGCTTTGACAAGCTGCTGGACTGGGCCATTTACCGGTTTAAAGACAGCGGACAGACGCTGCTCATTACGGTCATGTTCTGCCTTATGGTCTATCTGGGGGCTTTTGGCGGATCTGACGCCCTGATCGCCATTGTGCCTGTTGGCATCCTGTTTGCCAAGAAGATGAGGCTTGACCCCATATGCGCCATGGCCATGTCAACCTTTGCCACCCTGATTGGCTTCGGCACCGGACCTACGAAGACCATGATCGTCCAGGGGCTTATGGGAACCAGGGTGTACGGGGCGTTTGTCAGCCGGTTTATCTTTATGAACGGTTTTATGGTCATTGGGCTTTTCATGGTGTTGGCCTACGTGAAAAAGATCCAGGCCGATCCCAGAAAATCCCCGATGTACCAGGAGGGGTGGCGTCCCGGGGAAGCGTCCGGGGACGGGGAGATAAAAAACGCGGCCATGAACTGGCGCATCGCGGCCAATATTGGTCTGTTTATCGGACAGTTTGCATTTGTAGTGGTGTACGGGCTCATGGGAGGGCCTTACGGCACCTATGCGGTCATGGCTGCCGTTATGATGGGAGTTGCCGTGGTCCAGGGCATCATTGCCCGCATGTCCGCGGATGAGATCGGAAATATCTTTGTAAAGGGAATTGCCGGCATGGCTTTTGTGGGATTTGTCATTGGCATGGCCCGCACGGTATCCATCGTATTGGCCAACGGAAACGTACTTCACACAATTGTCTATATATTGACAATACCCTTAATGAACCTGCCCTCCTGGGTTGCCACCATCGGCATGATGCTGGTCATTACCCTGATCAATCCCATGATCCCGTCGGCCACATCAAAGGCCGCTATCCTGATCCCCATTGTAAAACCCATCGGCCAGGTGCTGGGGCTGGCGCCGGAGATGATCGTGCAGGCGTTTCAGTTCGGCGACGGATTTACCAATATTATTTCCCCGCTTTTGGGGTGGACCGTGGGATCCCTTGCCATGGCCGGCGTTTCCATCCAGACGTGGATGAAGTGGGCACTGCCTAAAGTGCTGTTTTTCATCGGGACCGCCTGTCTGATCCTGTTTGGGCTGACCATGGCCGGGTGGACGGGGGCTTTTTGATCGAGGCGGGACCATTTTTGCGGTAAAAAATAAAAGAGAAAAGAGGTTTGACGGTTATGAAGTATGATTTTACATCCATTATGGACCGCCATGGCAGGGATGCGGTGGCAGTGGACGGGCTTGGCACTATGCCGGGGTTTACCCCAAGCAGGCCAAAAGAAGGGTTTGACGTCATTCCCATGTGGGTGGCGGACATGAATTTTCCCACGGTTCCTACCATTCCGGAGGCGATTATCCAGCGGGCAAACCATCCGGCTTACGGGTATTTTAGGCCCACGGAGGAATATTATGACGCCATCATCCGCTGGCATCAGGAGCGCAACGGGGTTACGGAGCTGACGAAAGACTGCATCGGATATGAGAACGGGGTGCTGGGAGGCGTGATCTCCGCGCTGACGGCCTTTGCGGCTCCCGGAGACAGCGTGCTGCTCCACAGCCCCGTGTACATCGGGTTCAGCAAAAGCATCGGAAACAACGGGTACAAGATGGTCCACAGTCCCCTGGTGAAGGATGCGGACGGTGTGTGGAGGATGGACTATGAGGATATGGAGATGAAGATTAAGATGGAGAAGATCCACGTGGCCATTTTCTGCAGTCCCCACAATCCCTGCGGCCGTGTGTGGGAGCGGTGGGAGATCGAGAGGGCCATGGAGGTGTACAAGGCCAATGACTGCGTCGTGATCTCAGATGAGATCTGGTCGGATATCCTTCTTGGCGGCAGCAGGCATATCCCCACTCAGATGATCAGCCAGGACGCGAGGCAGCGGACCGTGGCCGTGTACGCGCCCAGCAAGACGTTTAACCTTGCGGGGCTGGTGGGAAGCTATCACATTATCTATGATCCCTACCTTAGGGACCGGATACGATCCAAGGCAAGCAAGCCTCATTATAATGCCATGAACGTGCTGTCCATGCACGCCCTCATAGGAGCCTACAAGCCCCAGGGCCATCAGTGGGTGGATGAGCTGTGCCAGGTAATAACCGCCAACGTGGCTTATGCCTGCGATCATATCCGCAGCTGTTATGAGGGGGTGGAAGTTTGCGCGCCGCAAGGGACCTACATGCTGTTTCTTGACTGCAGGAAATGGTGCGAAGATCACGACAAGACCATGACCGAGCTGATACAGGCCGGGTGGGATGTGGGGGTGGCGTGGCAGGACGGCAGGATGTTTTTGGATCCCTATTCCATCCGCATGAACCTGGCTCTGCCATTTGAACGGGTAAAAGAAGCCTTTGACCGGCTGGACCGATACGTGTTTCAGGGAGAGTTTGCCAGACAGAGATATGGAAGGCGGCTGGAAGCGGGGGAAGTTCTGCCTGACTTTACCTTTGATACGCCGTTTGAGCAGGGGCAAAGCATACTGGAGACAGCGGGCCGGGCGAGGCGGACGGCGATCCTTTTTCTGCGGTATTACGGCTGCGCGCTCTGTCAGCTGGATATCCGTCAGCTGGCCCGAAACTATGGCAGGCTTGCGGCAGGAGGCGGGCAGATTTTGGTGGCGCTCCAGTCGGACAGGGAGACCATATCCACCCAGATTCATAAGGATACGCTGCCTTTTGACATCATCTGCGACCCGGATCAGTCGCTTTACAGGCGTTTCGGCATCCGGGGTGCCCAGGATATGATGGCCATGGTAGACGGCAGGGCCTACACAAAGATGATGAAGGCCGCTGCCGCCGGGTATGAACACGGGAAATACGAGGGCAATGAGCTGCAGCTTCCGGCTGCCCTGGTGGTGGAGCCGGACGGCAGGATCACCTATGCCCATTACGGAAAAACAGTCTCCGATATCCCCGATGTGGCAGAACTGGAAGCGCTGCTTAATGACGGGTTATACTAGCCCTCTCTTTGAGGGCCTTCCTGCAGCAGCTGTCCGTAGCACTCCAGCGCCTTGAACATGGTTTCGATCTCGTCGAAGCGGAGCTTCTTCATCAGCCGCTTTACGGTTTTGATGGTATCCTCCGTGTCGTAACGCTTGTGTTCGTCGGAGACCCTAAGCCCTTTTTCCGTGGGGTGCAGATAAAACACCTTTCCGTTTTCCGGGGCATTCTCCCGGGTGACCAGACCTTTTGACATTAACCGCCGCACCGTCTGGCTGGTAGCGCTGACGGACCTGCCCCAGGCCGCTGCCAGACCGGATACGGTGGGATTGTTCTGGTCGCAGATATCGGTGAGAATGTGGACTTCCAGCATGGTCAGGGACGCTTCGCTGGTGTAATCGTGGCGGGTGTTGATGTAGTCGTTGTAGTGCAGTACAAATCTATAGATAAAGCTCATGTTTTGATCCAGCGTGTGAAAGGAACGGTACAATTCTTCTTGCGACATTCCTCTGACATCCCAGTGTTTTTCCTGATCCAGGTCAGAAAAATGTTCGATTGCGGTCGTCATCAGATCTCCTCCATTGTAAAATGTTATAGGTTTAAGTATAGCAGTTTAAAAGAGAAAAAGCAATCATAGGACAGTAAGGAAACAACGTAAAAAAGCATGCATTCCCATGGAATTTTCCATAGGAATGTATGCTTTTTTATGGCTGACAGAGTAAACTTCCATGTCTAAATATCAAGAGGAGTAAGCGGCTGCGGGTTGTCACTGACATGGTTCTCGTACATTTCCGGCAACGGAAAGGCATATTCGCTGTTGTCCATTTTAAATTCCATGACTTCCTCCACGGAACATTTCAGGATGGTACACAATACGCCAATGGTGTGAGTGGACACGTACTGGTTATTTTTCAGACGATTAATCTGGCCGGAACTAAAGCCATAGTACTTGATGAGCCGGTACTGACTGATGTTTTTCTCCTTCATGGTCTTCCATAACGGATCATAGATAATCATTCGTAATCCCCCTTCTTACAATCTATTTAACCTCTGTCTGCTGCCATTAGTATATTGTCCATAATTGGAATATAATGGAAGAAATGGTAATATAAGGCGATAGGAAGGGGAAAACGGGAATCTCCCCTTGACGGGGCAAGGAGGGAGCGTGTATGATTAAGGTCAGGAGATGAGAACATGAAAGAAAAACTGTATACCATAGAGCTTCACGACGCGCTGACATCGGGGGATGAGTGCCCTTTTTGCTGGCTGGAAAGGAAGCTGGAACAGGAGGCCATCGCGTTTGTCCTAGGGTCCTCCTACATGGAAAGCGATACCAGGGATAAGACCGACAGGGCCGGATTCTGCCGCAGCCATACGAAAGCCATGTTTGACTACGGCAATAACCTGGGCAACGCGTGGATCTTTAAGACCAGGCTTACATGGCTGCGTCAGGGGCTGAAAAAGGAGATGGACGGTTTTGCGCCGGGCTCCGCGGCCCTCCTTGGCCGGTTTAAGAAGAAAGAGGGGCAGGAGTGCTCTTTGAGCAGCTGGATCCGCCGGGAGGAAAGCAGCTGCTATGTGTGCGGGCGGGTGCAGGAGACTTACGGGCGGGTGCTGGACACCTTTGTTCATCAGGTGAAGCATGAGGCGGAATTTTTGGGCCTGGTCAGGGCCTCCAAAGGGTTCTGCATCCACCATTTCGCGGACCTGGTGCAGGTGTGCGACCAAAAGCTGGGAAAAAAGGAGAAAGAGCAGGTATTTCCTGCGCTGTTTGAGCAGATGGATAAGGAGCTTAGCCGGATACAGGAGGATATTGACTGGCTTATTGAAAAGTACGATTACCGCAACAAGGACAAAGATTGGAAAAATTCCCGGGACGCGGTGCAGCGGACCATGCAGAAGATCATCGGAGGCCACCCGGCGGACCCGGTGTTCCACAGCTGACGGCAGGGGAATTTGGGTATAATTTTGCGTTTGTGGATAATACTACCTCTTATAAAATGAAAAAGGAGGCAGTATACAGTGCAGGATTTCAAAAACAGCGAGACAGTGAAAAATCTTATGAGGGCTTTTGCCGGGGAGAGCCAGGCCAGAAACCGGTATACCTTTGCGGCAGGCATCGCAAAAAAGGAGAAGCTGCCGGTGATTGAGGCGGTGTTCCGGTTTACGGCGGATCAGGAGAAGGAGCACGGGGAGATCTTCTATAATTATATGAAGGAACTGGCCGGGGAGACCATCCATATTGACGGCGGGTATCCGGTGGATATTTCCCAGAAGACCGTGGATCTTCTAAAGGCGGCCAGGCACAATGAGTACGAGGAGCATGACACGGTGTACAAAGCCTTTGGCGACAAGGCCATAGAGGAGGGCTTTGGGGAGATCGGCAGAGTGTTTCACCAGATCGCGGCTGTTGAGAAGATGCACGGCGACCGGTTTGAGCTGTTTGCCGGCCTTTTGGAGCAGAATAAGCTGTTTCTTTCGGATACGGCCACAGGCTGGATGTGTTTAAACTGCGGCCACGTGCTGACAGGTACCCAGGCGCCGGCCATGTGTCCGGTCTGCCGCCATGACCAGGGGTATTTTATCCGGCTGGAGCTTGCGCCCTACACCCGCGGGTAAGCAAAAAAGAGATATTTTTAATGGAGCGTTTATGTGGAAAATGATGACGGCGGCGGGGGCGGCAGTGTTGGGCTGCTGTCTCCGCTCCGCTTATGAGCGGAACAATTTTGTGACGGATCTTTATGAGCTGACATCCGAGAAGGTAACAAGGGAGCGGACGTTTGTGTTCTTGTCAGACCTTCACGACAACTGCTTTGGCAAAGGGCAGAAAAGGCTTTTGGACGCCATCGGCCGGATGGATCCCTGCGGGGTCCTGGTAGGCGGCGATATGATGGTGGTAAAGAAACGGGCAGATCTGGAACCTGCCCTGTTTTTGGTGGGAGAACTGGCCCGCCGGTATCCGGTGTACTATGGAGACGGAAACCATGAAAGCCGCATGGACAGAAAGCGGAACTTATATGGGGATAAGTACGACGTGTTTGTAAAGGAGCTTAAGAAAAGAAGCGTTTGCCATCTAAAGGATGCCAGCGCGGATTTTGATGAGGAGGTGCGCGTCAGCGGGCTGAACCTGGACAGGAGATTCTATGATAAGCGGGTTTTGGCCGACGAGATGGACGCGTCCTACATAGAAAGGCAGCTGGGCAGGGCCTCTGTGGAAAAATACCAGATCCTGCTGGCCCATTCCCCCCTTTTTTACCGGACATACGCCAAATGGGGGGCGGACCTGACGCTGTGCGGCCATTTCCACGGGGGGACCATCCGGCTTCCATGGCTGGGCGGGCTTATGACGCCTCAGTTTCATTTTTTTGAGAAAAGCTGCGGAGGCTGTCTTAGGGCGGAGGGAAAGGATGTGGTGGTCAGCCGCGGGCTTGGGACCCATTCCATCAATATAAGGCTTAACAATCAGGCTCAGCTGGTGGCAATAAAACTAAGGCCAAAAAACATAAAATCATAGAAAAGCCTCAGGACGGAATTTACAGAACCCCATATGTCTGGTATACTTTGTGGAGAGTGCTGCTTTTCGAAAAGATCGACACATTGGCAGATTGGCAGATTGGCAGATTGGCAGATTGGCAGATTGGCGGATGGCGGCACGGATCGGCACAACGGCAAAAAAGGCGGGAGGTAACAGCCATGGCGGGGATTTCCTATAAACTGGACAATTTTGAGGGGCCTTTGGACCTTTTGCTCCATCTCATCGAGAAGAACAAGGTGAGTATCTACGATATCCCCATCGTGCTCATAACGGAGCAGTATCTGGACTATGTAAACAACATGGAGACCGAGGATCTGAACCTGGTCAGCGAGTTTCTGGTAATGGCAGCCACCTTGATCGATATTAAGTCCCGGATGCTGCTTCCGGCCCAGGCAGATGAGGAGGGTCAGGAGGAGGATCCCAGGGCAGAGCTGGTGGCCCGCCTTTTGGAGTATAAGATGTACAAGTGCATGGCCCAGGAGCTTCTGGATCTGGAGGCAGGGGCGGGAAAGCATCTGTACAAGAGTCCCACGATTCCGGAGGAGGTGGCAAAGTATGAGACGCCGGTGGATCTGGACCAGCTTCTGGGGGATCTGAACCTGGCAAAGCTGCAGGCCATTTTCCAGTCGGTCATCAAGCGGAGGGCAGACAAGATCGATCCTATCCGCAGCCGGTTCGGCACCATCCGCAGGGAGCCCATCAGCCTGGAGACCAGGATCGGCAGCGTCATGGATTACGCCAGGAGGCACCGAACGTTTCGTTTCCGCCAGCTTTTGGAGCGGCAGGGGGACAAGCTGGAGGTGGTGGTCACGTTTCTGGCTATCCTGGAGCTGATGAAGATGGGGAAGATCTGCCTGACCCAGGAGGAATTATTTGACGACATGAACATAGAGACTCTGGAGCCGGAGGGGGAGAGCGGGGAGCTTGAGCTGGACGGACTTGAGGATTTTGAAGGGTAGATAGAAGGATGAGCGAAAGAGAGCAGGATACAGGGGGACAAAAGGCCCATATGGGCATAACGGCAGGCGATAAAGCCGCCCAAAGGGAGGGCCATAGGCAGCCGTCTAAAAAGGAGGAGAAAAAGCAGGAAGCCGTGGTGGAGGCGGTGTTGTTTGCCATGGGGGAGTCGGTGGAGCTTAGGCAGCTGGCGGCGGCTATTGACGGGGATGAGCAGGAAGCCCGGCTGGCGGTGGAGCGTTTAAAGCAGCGGTACGACAAGGGCAGGCGGGGGATCCAGATCATCGAGCTGGACGGGTGTTATCAGATGTGTACCCGCATGGAGTACTACGACAATCTCATCCGGGTAGCCGTAACGCCCAAAAAGCATATGCTCACGGACGTGATGCTGGAGACTTTATCCATCGTCGCCTACAAGCAGCCGGTGACCAAGCTGGAGATCGAGAAGATCCGGGGTGTGAAGTCGGATCATGCGGTAAACCGTCTGGTGGAATACAACCTGGTCCAGGAGGTGGGGCGGCTGGACGCCCCGGGACGCCCGGCGCTGTTTGCCACCACGGAGGAGTTTTTAAGGCGGTTCGGAATCGGCTCCAGGGAGGAGCTGCCGGATATGGACCCGGTGCGGGCGGAGGAGATCCGCAGCGAAGTGGAGGAAGAACTGAATATCCATATGGAAAACGAGGAGAGCACTTAAGAGGAGGGGGATCATGAACAGATCAGTAGGCATCATTACGGACAGTCACAGCGGCATATCCCAGGAGGAAGCAAAACAGCTGGGGATTTTGGTGCTGCCCATGCCGTTTTACATAGATGGCCAGTGTTATTATGAGGATGTGACCCTGTCAAGGGAAGAGTTTTTTGAGAAACTGGATTCGGGGGCGGATATCACCACCTCCCAGCCCTCCCCGGCAGATGTGATGAAGCTGTGGGATCAGGGCCTTGAGCGGTTTCAGGAGATCGTGTACATGCCCATCAGCAGCGGGCTTAGCGGCTCCTGCGCCACAGCGGCGGCCATGGCCCAGGAGGAGCCTTATGCGGGGCGTGTCTTTGTGGCGGACCATGGGCGGGTGTCCACGCCGCTGCATCGGCTGGTTCTGGATACGCAAGATCTGATCCGGGAGGGGTATTCCGGGGCAGAGATCAAGGATATGCTGGAAGGGTCCAGGGAGGATGTGGAGATTTACATAGGGGTGGATACCCTGGAGCATCTGAAGCGGGGAGGCAGGATCACTCCGGCCGCGGCCCTTTTGGGGACGGTGCTGAACATTAAGCCGGTGTTAAAGCTGGATGTGGGGGTTTTGGACTCTTACAAAAAGTGCCGGGGATTTTTAAAGGCCAAAAAGATCATGCTGGAGGCCATGGAACATGACATGAACACCAGGTTTGCCAAGGCAAAGGAGCGGGGGGATCTGTACCTTCTGGCAGCTTCCAGCGCGTCAAAAGAGGAGACCGGCCAGTGGGTGGAGGAGATCCGGAATACATTTTCGGGGATGGAGGTTATGTGCGACTACCTGTCTCTGGGCGTGTCCTGCCACACCGGCCAGGGAGCCCTGGGCATCGGCTGCTGCGTAAAGCCGGGGAGGCGGTCATGAGACTGTTCCTTACCAGCAGCCCCTGCAGCCCTTACCTTCAGAAGGATGGACGGACCCTTTATGGCTACAGTGAGGAAAACGGATTCCTTAAGCGGCTGAAAGAAGGCTGGGAGCCGGGATGGCGGTGCCTGATGATCGGTTCGGACCCGGAAGATGCTGCGGGAAACGACAGGATGGCCAAAGAGTTTGAGGGATTTTTTTCCATCAGCGGCATACCTGTTTTAAGCCTTGTGATGTGCGATAAGAGAAACGCCGCGGATCTGCCCCGTCTCCTTTCCGAAAGCAGGATCGTGATCCTGGCAGGGGGGCATGTGCCTACCCAGAACGCTTTTTTTAGGAGGATCGGGCTGGCCGCGCGGATGAAAGGGTATGACGGGACGGTTATGGGCATCAGCGCCGGGACCATGAACTGCGCCGGCACGGTGTACGCCCAGCCGGAACTGGCGGGAGAATCCCGGGATCCGGGGTATGAACGGTTTCTTTCCGGCCTTGGTTTGACCGGGCTGATGATCCTGCCCCACTATCAGGAAACCAGGGACCGAATGCTGGACGGCAGAAGGCTGATGGAAGATATTACGTATGAAGACAGCGCCGGGCGGGTATTCTATGCACTGGCAGACGGAAGCTATGTGCTGGCCCAGGACGGGCGGGAGACCCTGTACGGGGAGGCGTGGAAGATTGAAGACGGGAAGATACGCAAGATCTGCGGCAAAGAGGCGTGGATCTCGCTTTCCTGATCTTAATGCGTGTTTGAAAATGATCAAGGAGCTTGTTCTGCCAAGGCGGAGCAGGCTTTTTTGATTTGCGGACATTGATAATGTAAAAATAATGCTTGCAATATACCCCATGGGGGTATATAATAAAGCCATGGAGGGAGGGATCAGAGCTATGGAAATTGAAATTGAAAATGAGAATGACCGGGACAAAAGGGACAGATTGTGCTGCCACAAGACCAAGGAGCGTCCGGAGAATGAGTATAAGGATCTGATCCACCGCCTTAACCGGATTGAGGGACAGATCCGGGGGATCCGGGGGATGGTGGAGAAGGATGCCTACTGTCCGGATATCCTGATCCAGGTGGCGGCGGTCAACGCGGCGCTGAACAGTTTTAATAAGGCGCTGCTGGCCCAGCATATCCGAACCTGCGTGGCCAGGGATATCCGGGAGGGAAAAGAGGAGACCATAGACGAGCTGGTGGCTACTTTACAGAAACTGATGAAGTAGCAGGGAGGAAGGACCAAGATGAAGCAATATACAGTAACAGGCATGAGCTGCGCGGCGTGCAGCGCGCGGGTGGAGAAAGCGGTGGGCAAGGTGTCGGGGGTGGATTCCTGCTCCGTAAGCCTTTTAACCAATTCCATGGCCGTGGAGGGGGAAGCGTTGCCCCAGGAGATCATCGCGGCCGTGGAGGCTGCGGGATATCAGGCCCGCGAAAAGGGGGCGGCCAGTCAGGGGGAGAACGTGGCCGGACCTGCGGATGAAGCCGGGGAGGAGATGCTAAAAGACAGGGAGACTCCCGTTTTAAAGCAGAGACTTGTGTACTCCGTGGGATTTTTGGTCCTGCTGATGTACCTTTCCATGGGGCATATGATGTGGAATTGGCCGGTTCCGTCTTTTCTGGAGGGCAACCATATGGCCATGGGGCTTTTGCAGCTGCATTTGACGGTCATTATCATGGTCATCAACCAGAAGTTCTTTATAAACGGGTTCCGGAGCCTGCTGCACCGGTCGCCCAACATGGATACCCTGGTGGCTTTGGGGTCAGGAGCTTCCTTTGTGTACAGCAGCTATGCCCTGTTTGCCATGTCCGACGCCCAGATGAGGGGAGATATGGCCGGGGTCATGGAGTGGATGCACGAATTTTACTTTGAGTCCGCCGCCATGATCCTGACTCTCATAACCGTGGGGAAGATGCTGGAGGCCCGGTCGAAGGGAAAGACCACAGACGCCCTCAAAAGCCTGATGAAGCTGGCGCCGAAGACCGCCATGGTCATAAAGGAAGGAAAAGAAGTCCAGGTTGCGGTGAAAGAGGTGAAAAAAGGAGACGTGTTCGTGGTGCGGCCCGGGGAACACATTCCCGTAGACGGCGTGGTGCTGGAGGGGAGCAGCGCCGTCAACGAGTCGGCCCTTACGGGGGAGAGCATTCCCGTGGATAAGGAGGCAGGCGATAAAGTGTCCGCGGCCACGGTAAACCAGTCCGGCTTTATCCGCTGCCAGGCCACCAGGGTGGGGGAGGACACGACTTTGTCCCAGATCATCCAGATGGTCAGCGATGCGGCGGCCACCAAGGCGCCCATCGCCAAGGTGGCGGACCGGGTATCAGGGGTCTTTGTCCCGGCAGTCATCGCCGTGGCGGTGGTTACTGTGGCGGTGTGGCTTTTGGCGGGGGAGAGTGTGGGATTTGCCCTGGCCAGAGGGATTTCGGTGCTTGTGATCAGCTGTCCCTGCGCCCTGGGCCTGGCAACGCCGGTGGCCATTATGGTGGGCAGCGGCATGGGAGCCAAACACGGCATTTTGTTTAAGACGGCGGTGTCTTTGGAGGAGGCCGGGAAGGTGCAGGTGGTGGCCCTTGACAAGACGGGGACCATTACCAGCGGAGAACCTAAGGTGACGGATATGATACCCGCGGAGGGTATTACAGAGGAGGAACTTTTGCGGGAAGCCTGCGGGCTTGAGAAAAAGAGCGAGCATCCTTTGGCCAAAGCCATCCTGTTAAAGGCCCAAAACATGGGCCTGGAAGGCGGGGAGGTAACGGACTTTCAGGCGGTCGTGGGCAACGGGCTCACCGGAGTCATGGAGGGGCGCAGGCTTGCCGGAGGCAATCATACGTTTATAAGCAGCCACGCCGCCGTCCCCCAGGAGATGAAAGAGCAGTCGGAGCGGCTGGCCGAAGAGGGAAAGACGCCGCTGTTTTTCAGCCGGGACGGACAGCTTACGGGGATCATTGCCGTGGCGGATGTGATAAAGGAGGACAGTCCTCAGGCAGTGAAGGAACTGAAAGCCATGGGGATCCATGTGGTGATGCTGACCGGGGACAATGAGAAGACGGCCAGGGCCATCGGGGCTTTGGCAGGCGTTGACCAGGTTATTGCCGGGGTGCTGCCTGACGGCAAGGAGAGCGTGATCCGCTCTCTGAAGAAAAAAGGCAGTGTGGCTATGGTGGGGGACGGCATCAACGACGCGCCGGCTCTGACCAGGGCCGATATCGGCATCGCCATCGGAGCAGGGACCGATATTGCCATCGACGCGGCGGACGTGGTGCTGATGAAGAGCCGCTTAAAAGATGTGCCGGCAGCCATCCGCCTAAGCCGGGCCACCTTGAGAAATATTCATGAGAATCTGTTCTGGGCGTTTTTCTACAATGTGGTGGGGATCCCTTTGGCGGCAGGGTTGTGGTATCCCGTATTTGGATGGAAGTTAAATCCTATGTTCGGGGCTGCGGCCATGAGCTTGTCCAGCTTCTGCGTGGTGACCAACGCTTTAAGGCTGAATCTGTTTCGCGTCCATGACGCGGGTAGAGATAAAAAGATCAAAGGAAAGAAAATGGAGGAATTGACCATGGAAAAGACATTGAAGATCGAGGGAATGATGTGCGGACACTGCGAGGCCAGAGTGAAAAAGTGTCTGGAGGCGCTGCCCCAGGTAACGGAGGCAGCAGTAAGCCACGAGACCGGGACGGCGGTGGTTACGTTAAGCGGCCAGGTGGAAAATGACGTGCTCAAAAAAGCGGTGGAAGATCAGGATTACAAGGTTTTGGGCATCCAGTAGACATAGGGCATAAAGCCGGGGAGCAGCGCGAAAGAAAGAGCGCTGCCCCCGGCTTTTTGCCGTGGGAGTTTTAAAGATGTTTACAGCCATTGGCTGGTATGGTAAAATTGGGGGAAATGGCATGACAACAGGAATGAGAGGGGACACAAGGCTGTGGAGACGATCAAGATAAAGTATTTTACGGATAAAATTGATAAACTGACGTATATCGGAGGCGTATCGGATTGGATCGATCTGCGGTGCGCCCAGGATGTAGAGCTGCGGGCCGGGGAATTTCGGCTGATCCCTCTTGGGGTGGCCATGAAGCTTCCCAAGGGGTATGAGGCCCATATCGTACCCAGAAGTTCCACATTCAAAAACTTTGGGGTCATCCAGACCAATCACATGGGGATCATTGACGAGAGTTACTGCGGCGGCGGCGACCAGTGGCATTTCCCGGCCTATGCCTTAAGGGACACGAAGATCCGGGTCAATGACAGGATCTGCCAGTTTCGGATCATGGAGCATCAGCCGCGGATCTGCTTTGATGAGGTATCAGAGCTTGCGGATCACGACCGGGGCGGGTTTGGGAGCACAGGGATAAGCGGAGATATGAGAAAAGGAGCCGTAAATTCATGAGACAGGAAGCAGGAAAAAAGGGCGGACCGGGAAAGTGGGCCTTTGTGGCAGTGATGTGCTTTTTGGCAGCGGCCGGGGCAGCAGGATGCGGCGACAGCCAAAAGCAGCAGGAGCTGCGCCTTCAAGGCATCGAGCAATTGGACGGGGGAGATTACGAGGAAGCGATCCGGTCCTTTGAGGAGGCATTGGCCTTGTCCTCCAAGGTGGTAGGCGAGTTTGAGCTGGATATCCTTAAATACCGGGCCGAGGCAGAGTGCCGGGCCGGGGATTACGGGGCCGCGGCCTACACCTATGAAGTGCTATTGCAGGTGGACAAGGAGCGGGAGGAATACCAAACCCGCATCTGCAATCTCCATATTTTGGCGGGACAGCTGGACCAGGCTTTGGAGGAGTACAGCAAGCTGCAGGAGGCCGGCAGCGCCGGGGGAGAGACTGCCCAGATACTTTTGGCTCTGGGACAGGCGCTGACACAGCAGGGCCGGTTTGACGAAGCTATGGGGCTGTATGAACAGGCAGTGGAAGGCGGCATGAAAAACGGGGAGATCTATAACCGCATGGCGGTCTGCAAGCTGGAGGAGGGGGACATTGACCTGGCTCTTCAGTACCTGGAAGAAGGGGTAAAGACCGGGGACCGGTCCGTTATGGGAAGCCTTTTGTTAAACCAGGCAGCGGCTTATGAGAAGAAACTGGACTTTGCCAGGGCGCTGACGATTTTGGAGCAGTATACGGCGGCTTATGGGGCAAATGAGCAGGTGCAAAAGGAGATCGATTTTTTAAGATCCCGGTAAATGAGACAGACAGGAAGGAGTTTTTGTGGCAGAATTAATCGATTTAAAGGAAACGAAAGAGCGGGTGCTGCTTTTTGCCGTAAGCCTTGGGGAGAACGACGACACAGAGAAAAGCCTGGACGAGCTGGAGGAGCTGGTTGAGACCGCCGGGGCTTTGACTGTAGGGCGGGTGATTCAGAACAGGGAGAAGATCCACCCAGGCACCTATCTGGGAAAGGGTAAGATCGAAGAGCTAAAAGAGCTTTTGTGGGAAAATGACGCCACAGGCGTGGTGTGCGACGACGAGTTGTCGCCGGTCCAGCTTCGCAATCTGGAGGACGGGCTGGAGACAAAGGTGATGGACAGGACCATGGTGATCCTGGATATTTTTGCCGGAAGGGCAAAGACTCGGGAGGGGAAACTCCAGGTGGAGCTGGCCCAGTTAAAATATCGGTCCGCCAGGCTGGTGGGCCTTAGAAATTCTCTGTCCAGGCTGGGAGGCGGCATCGGCACCAGAGGGCCGGGGGAGAAAAAGCTGGAGATGGACCGCCGCCTGATCCATGAGCGCATCAGCCAGCTTAAGGAGGAGCTTAGGGAGGTGGAGTGCCACAGACAGGTGCAGCGCAGGCAGAGAGAGCGGGCCCACACCAAGGTGGCCGCTATTGTGGGCTACACCAATGCAGGCAAATCCACGCTTTTGAATTATTTGACAGACGCGGGGATCCTGGCGGAGGATAAATTGTTTGCCACTTTAGATCCCACCACCAGGAACGTGGTCCTGCCCGGAGGCCAGAATATCCTTGTGACAGACACGGTGGGATTTATCCGCAAGCTGCCCCATCACCTGATCGAGGCGTTTAAGAGCACCCTGGAGGAAGCCAAATACTGCGACATCATCCTCCATGTGGCGGACTGCTCCAACCCTCAGATGGACATTCAGATGCACATTGTCTATGAGACTCTAAAGCAGCTGAAGGTGACGGACAAAACCGTGGTCACCGTGTTTAACAAGATAGACAAGCTGGAGGGGGAGACGATCTTAAAGGATCTTTCGGCGGATTACCAGGTAAAACTGTCGGCAAAGACAGGACAGGGGATCGACACCCTTTTGGAGACGCTGGAGACCATTATGAGAAACGACAGGATCTACCTGGAGCGGGTGTACGACTACAAGGAGGCGGGAAAGATCCAGTCCATCCGCAAGTATGGGGAACTTTTGGCGGAGGAGTACCAGGGGGACGGAATCCTGGTGAAGGCTTACGTACCGGCGGAGCTTTACGGGCAGCTGGTATAAAGGATGGACGGGGCGGAAGGCCGTTTTGGGATGGATGTTGTGTTTTTGGCGGGGCGCTGTTATAATAGAGGGCGCGTTTGCAAAAACTGCCAAATATTTACGAACAAAGGAGACTGATTGTGGAGAGAGAAAAATTTTCATCCAGGCTGGGATTCATCCTCATATCGGCAGGGTGCGCCATCGGCCTGGGAAACGTCTGGAGATTTCCCTATATTGTGGGTCAGTACGGAGGGGCGGCTTTTGTGCTGATCTATTTGCTGTTTCTGCTGGTATTGGGGCTTCCTGTGGTGGTCATGGAGTTTGCGGTGGGAAGGGCCAGCCAGAAGAGCGCGGCCTTATCCTTCGAGGTGCTGGAGCCAAAGGGAAGCAAGTGGCATTGGGGAAAATGCGTCGCCCTTGCGGGAAATTATCTGCTGATGATGTTCTACACCACGGTGGCCGGGTGGATGATCCTGTATTTTATGAAGATGTTCATGGGGGATTTTGAGGGCCTTTTGGCCGACCAGGTGGCCGGGGAGTTTGGGGCCATGCTGGCTGATCCGGTTCTCATGATGGCCATGATGGTCATCGTGGTGCTTTTGGGGTTTGCCGTCTGCGGCATGGGGCTAAAAAACGGCGTGGAGAAGGTTACCAAGTGGATGATGGTCTGCCTTCTTGTGCTGATGGTGGTGTTGGCGGGCAACTCCATGCTGATCGAAGGCGGCGGGACGGGCCTTGAATTTTACCTGAAGCCGGATTTTGCCAGGGTGCGGGAGGCAGGACTGGGAGAGGCAGTATTTGCGGCCCTTGGACAGTCCTTCTTTACCCTGAGCATCGGCATCGGCGCTTTGGCCATCTTCGGAAGCTACATCGGCAAGGAGAAGAGACTGACCGGGGAAGCGGTAAGCGTTCTGTGCCTGGACACCCTTGTGGCGTTTATGGCGGGGCTTATTATCTTTCCGGCCTGTTTTGCCTACGGCATTGAGCCAGACGCGGGACCTTCCCTGATATTCATCACGCTGCCCAACGTGTTTAACCACATGGCCGGGGGGCGTATCTGGGGAACCTTATTCTTTTTGTTTATGTCATTTGCGGCCATGTCCACGGTGATCGCGGTGTTCCAGAACATCGTGTCCTTTGCCACGGACCTGACCGGCTGCGGGGTGAAAAAGGCGGTGGTGTGCAATGTGATCGCCATGATCCTTTTGTCCGTTCCCTGCGTGCTGGGCTTTAATGTGTGGAGCGGATTTATGCCCCTTGGGGAGGGGACGGGAGTGCTGGATCTGGAGGATTTTCTGGTCAGCAACAACCTGCTTCCCATCGGAAGCCTTCTGTATCTTCTGTTCTGCACCAGCAGGTACGGGTGGGGGTTTGAGAAATTTTTAGGCGAGGCCAACGAGGGGACAGGGGTAAAATTCCCCCGATGGGCCAGAGTTTATGTCAGCTATGTGCTTCCTGTGGTGATCCTGGTCATCTTCCTGCAAGGTTACTGGGCAAAGTTCGCGGGATGACGGCAGGGACGGGAAAGGCCGGGGCGTAAGATGAAGAGCTATGAAATGGATATGTGTACAGGCTCTTTGTGGAAGAAGATCCTGTTTTTCAGCGTTCCGCTGATGTTTTCCAATATTCTGCAGGTGGTCTTTAATATCTCCGATGTGGCAGTTGTGGGCAAGTTTGCCGGCCCCATCGCCCTGGGGGCTGTTGGGTCCACCAGTATTTTAGTGACGTTATCCACAGGGATCTTGCTGGGGCTTGCAAGCGGTGTCAGCGCCCTGACCGCCCTGTATATCGGCGCCAGGGACAGCGAGGCAGTGAAGCGGACGGTCCACACGGCGGCTGTTGTGATGGCCTTCTTCGGCGTGGCCATTATGGCGCTTGGAATCCTTTTTTCAGGAGGGATCCTGACACTTATGCGCACCAAGGACGAGCTGATAAGGGATGCGGTCTTGTATCTGCGGATCTATCTTCTGGGCACGCCGGCCCTGGCCATGTTCAACCTGGGAAACGGAGTTTTAAGCGCCGCCGGGGACACCAGAAGGCCCCTGTACTATCTGACCTTTGCGGGGGTGGTCAATGTGGCCCTGAATCTGGTGTTTGTCATTGTGTGGAATATGGGGGTCAGCGGCGTGGCTATTGCCAGCATTATCTCTCAGTACATTTCGGCGGCTCTGGTCATCCGGCTTTTGCTCTGCAGCCAGGAAGATTTTGCCCTGCGACTGGACTGTCTGGGCATCGACAGGGATAAGATGCGCAGGATCCTGCGCATCGGCATTCCCTCGGCGATCCAGTACGCCCTGTTTGCGGTGGCCAATCTGTTTGTGCAGACCAGCGTAAATTCGTTTGACCATGTGATGGTGGAAGGCAATTCGGCCGCCGCCAATTCGGACCCTTTGGTCTACAATATGATGGAGGCTTTCTACATGGCCTGCACCAGTTTTATCGCCCAGAATCTGGGGGCGAAAAAGCGGGACCGGATAAAAAGAAGCTTTCTTATCTGCCTTTTGTACTCGTTTGGGCTGGGGCTGATCCTGGGAGTTGGGATCTATGTGTTCCGCTATCCCTTCCTGTCCCTGTTTACCAATGAGAGGGCTGTGGTGGACGCGGGGATTAAGCGCATAACCGTCATGGCGCTTTCCTACTGTGTCAGCGCGTTTATGGACTGCGCCATCGCCGCTTCCAGGGGACTTGGCAAGACCATTGTGCCTATGCTGATCGTGACGGCAGGGTCCACGGTGTTTCGGCTTTTGTGGATCTGGACGGTGTTTGCGTATTTTGGCACCATTGAGTCTTTGTATCTTCTGTATGTTTTTTCCTGGATCATCACCGCGGCGGCGGAGATCTTCTATTTTGTGAAGGTTTTTAAGTCAAGGGAACTTTTGGGACAGACGGCGTGAGAGAGACGGGTGCGATTTCAGGGCCGCGAAAGCGGCGGAAAAGACAGAAACGATGTGAAAAAGGTGGACCTCTACAGAAGAGTGTCCACCTTTTCGCATACCATGCGGATGTATTCGCCCAGCCCGGATTCCTTGCAGCCGACGATGTAGTGGTTGCAGCGGTTTACCGGGATCAGGATCTTGTAGGCTTTGCTGGCGCCGATGGCCTGGGCAATAGCCGGGGTGATCTCCCCTAAGAGGGCGTCGGCAAAGACGATGCCGATGGGGCCGATGATGATGTCCGAGTCCCTGGCATTGACGATGCAGGGATTCTCCCCGGTGGCCCCGTAGTCGGCGCCTGCTTTTACCATGGCGGCTGTGGCGGTGGAGTTGGTGCCGATGGCGTACAGGGTGAGATCCGGGTGGTTTTTCTTTAGCTGTTCGATGACGGTGCGGCCCATCTTGCCGCCTTGGCCGTCGATGACGGTGATCTTCATAGGTGTGTCCTCTTTTCTTTTGGGTGTAGTTTGGTTTTTATATAGTATTATAGCTTTATGGCGGGGGGTTTTCAACTGGTAAATGGATGGTTAGGGGGGAGTGTTTTTAAATTCGTTGTAATGGTGTATAGGTGAGGCGGCGTAGTGGGAGGCCGAAGAGAGAGGCGGTCCCGTCCGGGTTCAGATATGCCAAACATTGCGATGAGCCCAGTAAAGCAGAAAACACTCGGGGTTAGGCCCTCCTGTTTTCTATGGTCTCATCTCACAGGCATAAATTCACCCGGACGGGACCGCCTCTCTCTTCGGCAAATGCAGGGTTCGCTTGCCTAAGTCTGCTTGCTTAAATTGTTTTCTGGATGGAAAGGCATTGGCACAATTCAGTAGGAAATACATGCTTGCCTGATCCGTAATAACATTGGCTAACCGTTACGAACGAAAACACTACCGATTAGTACATCGCCGCACGAATACCGAAGTAAATAGTGCTTGATATTCGTGTCAGCTGTTACAAAATATACGTTTGCCAACATGGGATTTCGGTATTTTGCTATCCACACCATATCTTTTCTCTAAACTTTGAGGTATGGGGTTGACCAAAAGGTTTCCGCCTAGATAGCGAGGGTTCTACCCCAATATATAAACAATAAATAGTTTCTCGGATACAGCGGTCTAACTACCCTTATCATATCTAAAGAAAATCATACTCTCCCTGGTCAAAGACAACATCCAGCCAGCATACGGATTCTCACGGGCCAACCACAGCATTGCCTTCCTTAACTATACAGCCATTTAATAATTTTCCTATTTTGCACAAGAAATTTGCGTATGGAGCATGAGCGTTAACCAAACCAGATTGGAACTTGTAATGGGGCGGGGGATCAATTATAATGAGATGAAAGGTTGGAGCGGTGTAAAGGGGTTTTTTGGAAAGAGGTGGAGGATGGTTTGCCGGAAAAGTTTTGTGGGAATCGGTTTTTGTGTGGCTTGGGCGGCCCTTATGATGGTGGGAGGGTGCAAGGCTGTGGGAGGAACAGGCGGGAAGGAGTATACGGCAGCTGCGATAGAAGAGGAGGCAGGCAGGGACGGTGTTGCGGATAAGGAGTGGAAACGGCCGGCGCGGGGAAAGCTGAAAAGGGAGAGGGAGGAAGAAAGCGAGCCTGGATTGGAGTTTATTGTTTTTCAGGATCGTGCCATTGAGGTGGAGACCAGGAGGATCTTAGAGCAGCCGGAGGGCGGCATTACTGTGGAATCGGTGTTGGGAATTAAAAGGTTAGAGCTTGATCATAGGTATGTCAAAACGTTGGCGGATTTACGATGGTTTTCCAATCTGGAGCAAATTATTATCTCGGGTGGAAATTTACAAAGCCTAAAAGGGATTGAAGAATTGGATATGCTTACTTATCTTAATGTTTCAGACAACCGGATCACCAGTCTGGAGCCGTTGAGGAATTTGAAGAAGCTTGATGTTTTGATGTTAAGTGACAATAAAGTTTATGATATTAGCCCTCTGGCGGGACTGGAGCAGCTGGAATATCTGGAGCTAAACGGGAATCAAATTGAAGATATTGAGCCTATTAGGAATCTGCCTGGGCTTAGAATAGTTGATTTATATAAGAATCCAATTCCCAAAGAAGAGTTGGATGATTTTTACGGATTTAAGGAAGAGGACTATTTTGTCACTACGGTCCGGGGGAGACTTAGGGAGGATATGCCGGAGTTTGATTTTGAGATTGAGGAAGTTTTGGATAAAAAGGAAGGCGTTTATCGGGTTCGTTCTATTATAGTTTCTGAAAATGGTAAAACGTTGCAGACGATTTCCATACCAGAGTTGACCAGTGAGGGACAAACTCGTATTTTTCCTAAAGTGGAAAAACAGCTTATACTGGAGGATATGAATTTTGATGGATACCAGGATATCCGCTTGTATGATACCCTTGGAGGCGGGTACAGGGTTGAGTGGGTGTACCTTCTTTGGAATCCAAATAAGGAGCAATTTGAACATGAGCCCGCACTTAATGATGTCCCGGCTATGTGTATGCCAAGCTTTGATCAGGAGAATAAGAAGATTTATGGGATGGTCCGCTATAGCGCAGGTAGTCATGGTGCTTATACGTATGAGTATATAGATGGGGTTCTCACTAAGATAGTCTATGAGTTGGAGGAGTGGCTGTATATTGATGATGAAGATTTGAATCAATGGCTGTCTGGTATGGAAGTGAAGGGACCTTATGGGGAAATATGGCATAGTTATATCAAAGAGAGGAACCAGGATACCAAAAAGATGGAGGTGGTAAAGGATGAGTATACTATCTTATCACCAACAAACTCAGATGCAAGGGGAGAGACGCTTCTTGTGGTGTCAGGGGATTCAGAGATTGGGAGGCTGATTGCTGAACATGGGAGGTAGAAGACTGAAAACATCAGCCAGCAGGGAATGGGGTTATGGTTTGACATGGAGAGAATATGTGTAATGGCGCTGGCGTTAAAGGGTGGTTTTCTTTTATGACACCAGTTTACAACTTTTGAAATTTCCTAAAACCCGATAAAATGTAGTCTTCTACGACCTTTATTAAGGTAGAACAATTTTTAATAGTTTCGAGAAAATTCCCGAAACTGCACAAAATTATGC
>CAJTGF010000070.1 GCA_910575585.1 Clostridiaceae bacterium | reverse complement strand
AAAAACAGTCTGTTAAAAATGGAATCTTTAAGGTATAATAAGCGGTAGATACAAACTCATCTCTTTTCGTGTGGATTTTGGTTTGGTTGCTTAAATTATACCGCAAAGAGGCTGAGTTTGTATTTTATTTTTTAAAAATCAAAAAGTTGTAAACTGGTGTAAAAGAAATATAAAACAAATATTTAATAAAACCGGGATATCCCGTCAAAGAAAAAACGGTGCTTTGACGGGTACATTAGTACGCCGGTTGACATATTTTTATTCCCTTCTGGCCCTGTTTTAGAGCCAGGGGGATTTTATATTTGCAAATAAAATACAGTAATGCTGTTTTTTACATCAGACAGCTACTGTTACCGGGTGAAAGAGGGCTGGCAGGAAATCTATGATGGTCAGAGCCTTCCGGAACAGGCAATGGAAGAGGACGCAATTTTGTCCGTCAGGCTTGAGAACCGGAAGTGCCCGGAACATGGGGAGGTCTGGCTCTCTCTTCCCTGCAGTACAGAAAAGATGGCTTCTGCATGTGCCTCTCTTCATGCGGAAAGACTGGATCAGTGCAGGCTCCGGGAGGCTCGCAGCGCAGTTCCCATCCTGGAAAAGGAGATTCAGTTTTATGATGATGTAGAGGTGTTAAATGAACTGGCAGAAAGGCTGCAGCAGATGCCCCATAAAGAGCTGATAAGGTATAAGGCCTTACTGCGGCTTGGATGCTGGAAAAATATAGAGGAGGCGCTGCTGTTGACAGAGCGGCTGGACTCTTATGTGTTTGATCCCAGCCAGATCAGCTATGAACACTATGTCAGGAAATGCCTGGAGGATCTGGGTGTGGACTGCTCAGACCCGGCTTTCCGGAATTTTGATTTTGCTGAATACGGCATGAACCGGTTTGACGCTGCGGGGATGAGGAAAACAAACTATGGATGGATATCCTTAGCTCAGAAACCGGAACTTCTGGAGGCTCCAGGGGACAGCCGGCAAATGAGAGGGAATGACTTTCAGATGGTGTGAAAAACTGCTTCCTAAAGGCAGGATGGATCAGGAAGAAATCAGTATATATCCCAGGGGATGACAGGTATGAAGCATTAATTTTAAAAGTAGTTAAAAAGAAACTTAATGTAAGACAGATAAGGAGAAGGATATGGAGAAAATAGAGGTAGATAAGGCATTATTGAGTGTAAAAGAGGTATGCGCATATTTAGGGATAGGAGAGACCAAAGCAAGAGAGCTTTTGACAAAAACAAACAATAATTTTACAGTACGAATCGGGAATCGTGTATATGCCAATAAAATTCAGTTGGATAAGTGGATCGCTCATAACAGCGGCAATAAGGTGGAGAAAAAGCGGACAATTCATAGAAGAATAAAAAGGGAAGAATCCAGCATGGGAATGCAGATGACGATGTAAAGTCAATAATCAAATGAGCAGCGATGGACGGGCGGTTTCATCCATGCGGGAGGCGCTTGGAAGAATGCGGGAATGTATGGAATCTGCTAGGAATAACCAGATCCTTTCGATCAATCCCTGCTTTGAGATCAGTGTTCCTTGGGAAAACAGGCAGGTGACACGCCGCTTTCTGTCCAGGGAGGAACAGAATACATTTTTAAAGACGGTAGAGCATAGCTGGTATAAGGAAATGTTTTATTTGATGTTTCTGACAGGGATGAGGATCGGAGAGGTAGGAGGCCTGATGTGGAAAGAGGTAGATTTTAATGAAAAATGTCTCCGTATCAATCGATCCCTTTCCTGCCAGTACGAATATGGAAAAAAGATGCTGCGTCTTTTGGCTCCCAAGACACATAACTCCTATCGAAAGATCCCGTTTTTCGGGGAAGCGGAGGAAATGCTCCTGCAGCAGAAGGCAAAGACAGACAGCCTGAAAAAAGCACTGGGGAATCGTTTCAGGGCAACAGGGGAGTATGCAGACCTGGTATTTGTCACCACCATGGGAAGCCCGGTGCTCCGTTATCATGCGGAAAAGGAAATCAAAAAGGTGGTGAAGGAGATCAATGAGCAGGAGGCATTTGAATCCGTGCAGGAGCAGAGAGAACCCCATTATTTTGAGGACATGTACCCGCATGCGATCCGCCATACCTTCTGCAGCCGATGTTTTGAAGTGGGGATGCAGCCCAAAGTGGTGCAGAGTATCATGGGGCACCAGCATTACAGCACAACCATAGATATCTATACCCATGTGTCGGAGAGCAGGTATCAGGAAGAGATTGGAAAGTTTGGAAGGGCTGTGGAGCCGGAAGAAGCGGAAAGTAAAGAACCTGAGAAAGAACAGTCTTTCTGGCTGGGACAGACATTTGGGTGAGGATATGGGAATTGAGATCTGTATTGCTTTTGGGGAATGGATTGCATATAATTAGTAGGGAAGTGAAAACTCTAAAGACAAAAGAGGATTCTGTTAATATATGAGGATTTTATGGCAGGAACAGATGCTATTGCAGATACAGAGTTCATAGATCAGAGCATTAAGGGGCAGCATCTTTTGAAGAAGCATTGAACATATCTGTAAAAATCCATAAAAACTCTGGAAAGAATACCATCTGCTTCTGTGATCCCACTTGTGGCTGATGTGGCAGAAGCTGAAGATTTATGTCAGAGAGAGGAGGAGAGTAGGCAAATGTGTAGATGCCAATATTAGTGCTGGACAAAGGGTAATTGGAGAACTTCTTTTTGCCCTTTTCCTTTGTTTTCATAGAAACAGATAGATTATTAGAAATACATATGTTAAAATGAGGATAGACCAAAGGAGGGAGCCTGTTTTATGGAAATTGAAAATATCCTGGCAAAGAATATTACAGTAGCGGGCGAGAAAGCCGCCTATGACGCAGCCTGCAAACGGCTCCTGGCGAATAAGATCATTCTTGCCTGGATCATGAAAAGCTGCCTGGAGGAGTACAAGGACTACAGTGTCAACGAGATAGCGGAGAAGTGTATAGAGGGAAATCCTCTGATTGCAGAGACAGCAGTGAATCCAGATGAAGAGTCGGATGATAATAGTGAACAGATCCGGGGAGCGAATGCTGAGGACAGTACGATACAGGAAGGGACAATCACTTATGATATCCGTTTTCTGGCTATTGTTCCGGAAACGGGAGCTGCTATCCGATTGATCATCAATATAGAAGCGCAAAATGATTTTTATCCTGGATATCCGATTATCAAGAGGGCTTTGTATTATTGCAGTCGGATGATTTCCTCACAATATGGTTCGGAATTTACAGAAACACATTATGAGAAGATAAAGAAGGTATATTCCATCTGGATTTGTTCCAATCCGCCAAAGAAAAGAGAGAATACGATCACCAAGTATTGTGTTCAGGAAGAGAATCTGGTAGGACAGGTATCGGAACGGAAAGACAATTATGATCTGTTGACTGTGGTGATGATTTGCTTGGGCCATGCAAGAGATGAAAATTACACGGGGATATTAAAGCTGTTGGATGTTTTGCTGTCTTCGGAAAGGGAGGCAGGGGAAAAGAAGAAGATTCTGCAGGATGATTTTGGTATTGCAATGACAAAGATATTGGAAAGTGAGGTATCAGCTATGTGTAATCTGAGTAAAGGGGTTGAGGAGAGAGGAATTGCGATAGGGGTTGAAACAACAACATTGAATGCAATCCGGAATTTAATGGAAACTTTGAAGCTGACGGCAGAGCAGGCGATGGAAGCTCTGAAGGTGCCAGAGACAGAAAAAATTAAGTATAGAGGGCAGCTGAAGGGATAATATATTATAGAAGAAGTCTGTATTTAGTTGAGAAAGTTTCAATTCTAAGGGTTTCTTGGCTAATGGAAGGAGATAATTAATGTATTCGTCAAATTTTGATCCATTACAAGCAAAATAATCAGGTACTGAAGAGGTTGTAATTAAATCACTTAAACGTGAAATTCAAAATATATTAAGTTCATATGTTGGTTGGTTTGATCCATTTTGTGAATTGATTCAAAATGCTTTGGATTCAGTAGAAGAAAGAAGTAAATTAAAGGAAAAGGGTTATTCTCCAATAGTTATGATAATGATTGACTTAGAGAATAATAAAATAGCTGTTACTGATAATGGAATTGGGTTTGAAGAACAGCAATATATTAAATTTTTAGCACCTAATTTTTCATTTAAAAATGGAAATACCAGAGGCCATAAAGGAGTTGGTTCTACATATTTGGCATATGGCTTTAATTATATACAGATTTCAACAAAATCACCTGAATTTAGTGCAAGAGGAAAGATGTTAAATGCTAAAAAATGGCTGTCAGATGATAATCCTGCTAGCAATCCATTAGTTATTCCTGATTCGGAGAATACAATAGATCCATTTTTTGATGAAATTGATAGAGGTGTTTCAATTTGTATAAAATATGACGAAACAACAGCCCCTAAAGATTTGTCATGGATGAAAATATCTACAGCAGAAAATTGGTTGAAGGTATTAAGAGTAAAAACTGGTTTAGGTGCTGTGAATAGTAATCCAAATATTCTGATAAAAGTTAGAGTATGTGCTAAAGATGGAAAGGTATCAATAGCAGAACACAAAGGAATAGAATATTTGTGGATTAATGAGATATTGGATAAAACACAAACATATACAGCGATAAAACTGAAAGAAGATGAGTTGTATAAAAAGAAAGGAAGCGATTATAAACTTTCGTCAAAGTTTTTGAATTTAAATGCTATTTATGATAAGTGGACATATGAGAGATTGGCTGCTGAAATTTCCTTAGATTCAGAAGAAAAAGAGATAATAAGGCGTTGCCGTCCTGAGATTTATACTTATATGGCGGATGAGAAGTAGGAAGAAAGTGGAAAGTTTGGAAAGGCTATGGAGGTTGCTGAATTGGGAGAATTGGACAATTTGGGGATGGCGTAGATGCTTCAGTGAGGTGTATATATTAAAATAGGAAATAATCGCAAAGTGACAACAAATGATTGGGAATCTGAAAATTGCATAACCCGATTGAAAAAAGGGACCTGAGATGATAAGATAAAAATAAAAGTAGAAAAACAAGTGTTTTGTTGAAGAAGAGGCGATAGAATGGCTACATCCAGTATACTGACCAATGTAAAGATTACTGATTCGAAAAAATTGAATCTTTTATCAAAGATTTTGATGCTTTGGCAGATGATCCCAAAAGAGAGCCATCCGCACCGGTGAGTCGCCAGATGACAAATATAGACGAGATACGGAGCTTGATGTCCAAGAGGGTTCGATAAAATGAAAGAATACAGAGTAGTCAATATATGGGACATGTTGGAAGCAATCGGAGAGGAGAACTTAAGTGCAATTCTCTCCGATTTTTGATAATTGCAGTCATAAGGAGCAGATCATTATGGCAACAGCCCCAATATTTGAAAATGGCAGAAGCCTGGCAGCATAGGTTTGGGCAGGGAGAAGGCAGAGCCGCTGAGGAAGAGAGGATACCTATAAGTCTATAGGAAGCATTGATTACAATGTGTGAAAAATCAGACGTTAATATTGATGAGCAATCATATAGATGACTTTGTCAAAGTGAACGGATTAATAGTAGAGGATTGGGGATAAAATACAGAAATACACATTGCAGGGGTGTAGATTTCATGAATATAGAAGCATATAATCTGGATTCTCTTCGGAGATTAGTACGGAGTCTTCAGGATGAAAATAAAAGACTGAAACAACAGCTGGATAAAGCCAATATTCCCTATGAAACGGAAAATATGTTTGCGGGAAAAATAGAAAACACCCAGGAATACGATCCGGATCAGGGAGGGCGTATTCAGAACCAATTTATCACGCGGGAACTGGCAAACCGGTATTTTTCCATGTTCTGGGGCAGAACTGATGTATATGCAAAAAGAGGAGCGAAAGGCGGGTATTTTCCGCAGTGTAATAATCGCTGGGATAACCGCCTTTGTCCAAAGCAGCAGGGTGAGAAGCAAAGCTGCGAGGTATGTGAACATAGGGAGTGGACAAAGCTTACACCGGAGAAACTCATGAACCATTTACTCGGGATGAAAGAAGATGGTTCTGATGTGTTAGGGGTATATCCTCTTCTTGAAGATGGCACATGCCGGTTTCTTGTATTTGATTTTGACAACCATGAAAAAGACGCGGAGCAGACAGATTTCGCAAACATGGATGAGGAGTGGCATGAGGAAGTGGATGCCATCAGGATGATGTGTGAACTTAACGGCATTACACCATTGGTAGAGAGATCCCGGTCAGGGAGAGGGGCCCATGTGTGGATTTTTTTTAAGAAACCCATATCTGCGTCTTTGGCAAGAAACTTTGGATTTTTGTTACTGGACAAAGGTTCTGCTTCCATCAATTTAAAGTCTTTCCATTATTATGACCGAATGTATCCCTCTCAGGACACAGCAAGTGGTATTGGAAATCTGATCGCGCTGCCATTGCAGGGAGGGGCGCTTAAAAACGGCAACAGCGCTTTTGTGGATAAGAACTGGAATGCATATCCGGATCAATGGGACGTTCTGTTAAATCGGACAGAGAAGCTTGGAAATGATGAGATAGAGCGTCTTATGGCAAAGTGGCAGGGAGAACTGTCACAAACTACGGGGATATCGGCTGCTGTAACGATACAGAACAGACCGAAACCCTGGAAGAAAAAAGTCGGTTTTATAAAGTCCGATGTTGTAGGGAAAATGCACATTGTACTGGGCGACGGGATCTATGTTGACACTCTGAATCTGATGCCCAGGCTTCAGAACCAGATCAGGAGCATGGCGGCTTTCGATAATCCTATATTTTATAAAAATAAGCGGTTAGGCTATTCCAACTATAATAATTTCAGCGCTGTGTATATGGGAAAAGATGTGGATGGCTACATCGCCATTCCCCGGGGCTTAGATGAGGAACCGCCTTTTTATAAAACGAAAACAGGGCGTGAGAAACGAAGAAACAGTGTGATCGGCATCCTGCATGGAAACAAGAATACTCTCACGGGTATTATTGATGTAGCCATGATTGGCTCCATGTACAGCAAAGGAAAATTCAATAAAAGAATCAATTCCTATGGAATGGTCATTATGGATGAGTGCCATCACGCAGGCTCCGCAACTGCAACCCAAGTTCTGCAAAAGGTAAACGCCAGATATGTTTATGGAGTAACTGCAACTCCAAAGCGGGGCGATAATCTGGAGAAGATCATCCATATGCTGCTTGGGCCGGTCCGGTACAGCTACACGGCAAAAGAACGGGCTATAGAGCAGGGGATCGCTCATTATGTGTATCCGAGATATACGAGGGTAATAGATACAAGAGAGGATAGGGGAGATATCAATGGAGCCTATGCATTGATTGGCAATAGCACGGTAAGAAATGACATGATTCTTGAAGATACCAGGGCTTGTGTTAAGGATGGAAGGACTCCGGTTATTTTGACCAGATATAAGGAACAGGCGAAATATTTGTATGAGAATTTACAAAAAGGTGCAGACCATGTGTTTCTCTTTTATGGAGATAACAGTGATAAAGAGAATTCATCCATAAGGCAGCGCCTTAAAGAAGTTTCAGAGGATGAGAGCCTGATCTTGGTGGCAACGGGACAGAAGATTGGCGAGGGATTCGATTACCCAAGACTTGATACCCTGATGTTGGCGGCTCCAGTATCATTTGAGGGAAGGCTGGAGCAGTACATTGGCAGACTAAACCGGGATTATGAGGGAAAGAAGGAAGTGATTGTCTACGATTATATTGATTCCCATATCCGGGTTTTTGACAATATGTATGTAAAAAGGCTTCGTACCTATAAGAGAACAGGCTTTGAACTGATTGCAAATGGTGTTTTGGCAAAGCAGAACGTGAACGCAATTTATGACAGCGGCAGCTATATGGATGTATTCGAACAGGATATTGTAGAATCTGAGAAGAAGATTATCGTGTCCAGCCCGGAGATTACCGAAGACAAGGTGGATCGTTTTTTATGTCTTGTGAAAGCAAGGCAGGAAGCAGGCTGCAAAGTTATGGTAATTACGACAGAGCCGCAGAATATTGCCTATGGCAGTCCGGAATTTTGCCAAAGACTTATTGATACTATGCGGGAAAGTGGTATTCATGTTATCATAAAAGAAAATGTGGAAGAGCACTTTTCTGTCCTGGATGATGAACTTGTCTGGCATGGCGGAATGAACCTTCTTGGCAAGGAAGATGTATGGGACAATTTGATAAGGGTTAGGTCGGCTCAGATAGCGGCAGAATTATTGGAGATAGCTCTGAAAGAGGAATGAGAATTGGAAAGAGGCAATTATCATGCGGAAGGGATTTTGGAAACAGTTATCCTACGAAGATAAATTTGATAGAAAATATAAGAGGAGAAATCGGAGAACAGCCAGAAGAAAGTTGAAGCAAATGGGGGAATAAAGAAAAATATATATTTTATTGACTAATATGTACCAATTAACATATAATATTTAGTACAATAAATAGTACGGTTTTAAGTACTGGAAGGGGTGCGCTATGATCGCGACAAAACAGATGGATGTAAGAGCAAATATAAAAAAATATTTTGATATGGCTTTTAGCGGGGAGACGGTAATCGTATCTCGTAAAGAGAATAAGAATGTGGTTATTATATCAGAATCAGAGTACAATGAATTAGAAAAGGCCAAAAAGAATGTTGAGTATTTGGCAAAATTAAACAGGGCAGATGAACAGATCAAAAACGGGCAGGTGGTAACAAAAACCATGGATGAACTTCTGGCCATGGAGGAATAGTTTATGAAAATCACTTTTGCAGAAGAAGGATGGAGTGAATACCTCTATTGGCAGACACAGGATAAAAAGATATTAAAAAGGATCAATCAGTTATTGCAAAGCATAGAGAGAGATGGAGTATTACATGGAATTGGAAAGCCTGAGCCGCTGAAATATGGAAAATCCGGTTCATTCAGCAGGCGAATCGATGAAGCCAATCGTTTAGTTTATGAGGTTTCAGATAACCAAATTATTGTAAAATCCTGTAAGGGGCACTATAAGGATTGATTCTGCAGCAAAAGAGATGGATTACTGGAATTAGCAGGACGGTGCTTAATATCAATGATGGATTTTGAGAGAGAAATTTATTATGGTAAATATGAATATCATGACTGAAGAGATGAAAAAAGAACTGGCATTTACAGAAGAGGAACTAAAGGAATTAGAGCAGTTTTACCAATTCCCCAAACCATTTTACCAACTTTCAAAATTCCTCAATTTTGATACCAAAATCAGAGGCAAAAAACTTTTACCAACCAAAGGTCTGGTAAACTCAAATGCGGATATCGCTCAAACCAGCATAAATCCAGGGCTTCTGCTAAAAGTTCGCAAAACAGATGGGGGCTATGTAATATAGTCAGTTTGAATTTAACGGTAAGAATGGAAGGGCTTCAGAGAAATCTGAGGCTCTTTTTTATGGGCGTTGGAATTTGAAGTGTAATATATGACTACGATTTTGCAAAACAGGTTATAAATAAACTGTTTTGACAGAATATTAAACTTGACAAAAAAATATTATATTATGGATTAAAAATTATATGTAAACGGTTTGAATTTAAACTAATTTGAACAAAAAATAAACGGTAAAATACTATGAAATTATATTTTGAGTTACTAAAACATCCTGTATTCACAATGAAACATGTAAAGCAATATTATGATAATATTGAGAGTGCGCGTTCTGCAGTAAAGCGTTTGATAAAGAGTGGACTTGTAGTAAAAATACGAAATAATCTTTACACCTGCATCAGTGGAGAAACGGATGCTCCATTGGCGAACCGTTATCAAATTGCAGGTGCGATTACACCTACATCCTATCTTTCTCATCATTCAGAAATCGAATATTATGGAATCAGTGACCAGATTTTTTATGAGGTTTATGTATCTTCTAAATGTAATGAAGGAATCGAAACAGTAAAATACAGCGGGGGCGTGCGAATAGCAGATAGGGAACGGGCTGTGATTGACAGTATTAAGGATTTGGATAAAATAGCAGGACTGGAAGAAGTGATAGATAATATTCAAGCGGTATCTGTGCTTAGGGAAAAACGTATGCTTGCATATTTGGAATGTTATGATAATCAATTTCTGTATCAAAAAACGGGATTTTTGTTGAAAAGCCAACAGGAACGTATCGGATTATCAAATGAGTTCTTTCAGATATGCAAAAACAGGATTGGTCACAGTAAACGTTATTTGACGAAAGATTACAAGGAAGGAAAGTATGATACTGTATGGCGGCTTGTAGTTCCAGAGCAGATGAATTACTTGAAAAATGAGGGAGTCAGGCATGAACTATAATAGGGGACAACTTGGACAAAAGGCAAAGCAATATGGATTTGTTCAGGACACTATTCCGGTTATAGATTGTAATCAGGGACATGTCTTCCTCTTTGTATCGGAAGAACATTTTGGGAGTCTTTTTTACCATACCAATGACATCATAACCGATGGTTTTTACTGCATGGAGGGTGCTTGGAGAAGAAAACCAGCTGTCAAAAAGCACATACTTTGCCGGAACAGCCGCTTTCTTAGCGGTTTTTAAAAGCTCAGGCATGGCCTGTGTCCCTTTTTGAATGGAAAGCAGCCTCCGTTTGTACCCGGCAGTCCGCTTATCAACCTTCACAGCTTCATTGACCCTGTTCTTTTTGTTTTCAGACGAGAGAAGAATGCTGTTCACGGGAAGAAAAGAACTTCCATCTGACCATCCAAGCGTAAGCATACGAAATCCAAAACGGTATCTGTGGTTTGCGTGGTCGTAGGCCTTTGCAAGAAGCTCTACTTTTTTAGAACGATTGCGTTCGAACATAGAATCATCAATGATGAGTACATTTGCGCGGTCTTCTGAGTCCAAGGGGACGATCGCGTCCCTGATAATCCGGGAAGCCAACAGAGTTGTAAAACGTATCCAGTTAATCTGGAGCATCTTCATGAACCGATACACCGTATCCTTAGCAAATCCGGGAGTATTTCGTCCAGTGATCAGGCTCATATACATACTCCTGTTAGAAAAAGTCAGCAGAAAAAGATACTGAAAAACCTCAATAACGGGAATGCCTTTTTTCTTATAGGCATTAGATGCAATTGTTTTTTGCCAACTCAATTATACCAAACCAGACGGTTTCATGCTATCTTATTGCCAGTTTTTATTGTATTTTCAAGGTGAATAGGCACTTATTCAAGTGCGAAGTTTGAGTTATGTATATGAATGTATAGATGTGGCTGGCTGCTGCTTGTGAGAAGGAAAGAGCTATATAATATGGAGTCATAGGAATTGAGACTGAATATTGCAAAATGGGAAGCAATCATCAGAGTTGGTGGTTGCTTTTTTTGTGCCCAAAAGGGCGGAAAGGAGGCTGGTTGTTGGAATTGCTGTTTGAGTCTGTGAGTGAGATGTGTTCCAAGTTTATTGTGGATATGATGGATGTTGCCAGCGGGATGTTTACGGAGATTTTGTCTTGTGATCTTTATATGGGGTCTCTGGGGGTGAATCTGGGGCGCATTGGCGGCCACATGAATTTTGGTTTCGGGAAAACGATTCCTCTGGGGAATGGAAGATGGGAGTGCGGAGTTTACGGGCCGGAGTATGGGGTCAGGAGATATGGAGCTGGACGGCGGCGGAATCCCTATGGAGGGGATGAGTGGTTTGGAGGACTATGCTGGGATGGCTGGTGAGGATAAGGACTTTGGTGGAATGTTTGAGGCTGCGGCGGGTATGGAAGGAATGACGGAAGGTGGAGTATCGTCTGGGGGAATTGAATGTACTCTCGGAGTCTCTTTGTGCCTGATTTTGTGAGATGATTTTTTGTCAGATGTGCATAAATTTATGAGGCGTACGTGGAACGTACGTTGATTAAATTTATGTGCATATGACGGAAAATCATCCACAAAGGCAGGTGCAAGAGAGATTCCGAGAGTACATTTGATATGGCTGGAGGTATAGGCGGCGGAGATGTAGGTGCAGGAAATATGGACGGTGTGGTGCATGGAATGCCGGGAGATTATGGGACCGGAATGCCTGGAGTGTACAGAGCAGAGAGGGACGGTGAAGGGTATATGCGTTATGACGCCTCCCAATATGAGAGGCCCCAGGGAAAGTATCAGACAATCCATGAGTATGGGAAGACCTTTTATGAGCTTCCGGAAACGGTGAAATCGCCGGGAGTTCTTCCGGAAACCAGGGTGTCTCTGGAAAAGGATGGAGAGGATGAATGAGGTGGTGAAGGGGCTTAAGGACGGGAAAATGGCGGTGGGGATGTTTGTGGCTCTGGATTATGTGTGGTCCAAGGTGAAGGAGGACCGGACGGTGGAGAAGGCGGTGTTTCTGGATGAGGTGTGGCAGTTAATCGGGGCATCTTCCAATGAACTGGCGGCGGAGTATGTGCTGGATATTTTTAAGATTATCCGGGGGTATGGGGGCTTGGCGGTGTGCGCTCCCCAGGATTTGTCGGATGTTATGACGCTGAAGGACGGGAAGTATGGGAGGGGGATTATCAATGCCTGCAAGACGAAGGTGGTGCTGAATCTGGAAAATGATGAGGCGAAGAAGGTGCAGGAGCTTCTTCATCTGTCGGAGGCGAAGCGGATGAAGATTGTGCATTTTGAAAGGGGGAAGGGGATGATTTCTACGAACAGCAATAACCTGACTTTGGAGTTTAAGGCAAGTCAGTTGGAGAAAGATCTGATTATTACGGATCGGAAGGACTTGAAGGAGTTAAAAGAGAGGCTGGCAAGGTTTGGGGGTGGGGCTTATGGGAAGAGGTGAGGAAATGTGCTTGTTATGGGCAGAAATTGAATAACAAATAAACCAGAAACCGGAGAGGAATCTTGGCTCCATTCCGATTTTTGGTTTTATTGGTTCAGATCGTCTGCAAAGATATTTTCATAATCCTGAAGCTGGTGGTATATGGCATCTACATAAACAGTAGTACCTTCTATCCGGTAAAGCATAAGATAGCGGTGCCGTATGAAACTGATAGCACGGTATCCGTTCTTTTTCAACTGGGGATGGGCACAGAATTTCAGGCTGTTGGCGACTTTTGAAAGCCGACCTCTTGTCTCTAGGGCATCCTGCCAAACGTTATTGGCAGCCTGCTCATTCAGCAGAGTGTACTGCAGATAGTCAATATAGTTATTTAGCTGGGACAGCGCTTTTGGTGAAATTACTACATTAAATAAATCCATGGTGTTTCCCCATTCTGTTTAATGCGTCTTCCATATCAAGCCCCTCTCCATTAGAAATCTGCCGGCGCGATTCAGCAAGGTCAGAAAGAATTTGTTCTTGGTTTACCGGGACAAATGGATTGGCAGGTTTTTTGGAAGTGAACAGCCTCTGAGTAAATTCCATAACCTTGATGCGCGCATCCTCCGGCATTGCTTCCAGCATGGAAATGGTTGCGTCTAAAGTGCTCATGGGAAAGCCTCCTTTCATGGTTAGAGTTTGTAGAAAAAGTATTTCTTCCTATGGGTAAATTATACATGAAAAGGGATAAGAACTCAATATGGGAAGGAAAAAGATTCAGATGTTTATGATTGCAGCAGGCAGAAGGGAATAAACTTGCCGGGATTCACTGGGTTTTATGGTGCTAGAGCGTGTTTGAAAATTGCTTTCCGTCAGATGTGGGGCGTGCATCTGATGGGAATGAATTTTCAAACACGCTCTAGTACAGCATTGCATTAATTCCCGAGTAAATAGTACTCGCTATCCGCACCAGCTGCACGTCTGCGAAATTTGATACGGGAGTATAACGTTATGGAGCTGGGGCAGGTGGAATTGTTTTTTCCTGGGGAGAGAACCGGGGTGATAAGGGCCATGAGGAGGGCTGGAGAAGAACCGGCAGATTTTCCGCAATTCCTATACGGGGCTGGTCTCTTCCAGTGGGTTTGCGTATTCTGTGAAGGATGAGGGGACGATCCGGCCGGAGAAGCTGGGAGTAGTGAAGCGGCTGACTTTCCCGGAAGGCGGCGAAGGTGAAGGAGAGGCGCAAAGAAGAGAGATTTTGCCGGATGGATACAGATTGAAGGAACGATGATTGATTATTCGGTTGTGATCATATATGGACATAATATGAGAAACGGAAAAATGTTTGCGGATTTGTTAAAATATCAGGATAGGTCCTATTGGGAAAGTCACAGCATAATCCGTTTAGATACGTTAGAAGTGGAACAGAGATATAAAGTGTTCAGTGCCTTCTATGCTGCAGAAGAGGACTGGACAATGGAAGAAGGGATATTTTACGAACTTTATCATCATGGATATAAGGATAAAGCTAAACTTGCGGCAGTGCTGGCAGAAAAAAGCCTGTATGTAACAGATTATATTCCACAGGCAGATGATCCGCTTGTATTCCTGATTACTTGCAGTTATTGGAAAAAAGGAGGGAGATTTGTGGTGGTGTGCGGGAAATATCTTTTGGATGAAGCGTAACCTGATTAAAAACAGCACTGACGCTTAAAAATTTTTGTAAACAAAAACCACAAAAAACCGCCCATTTTATCGTAAAATGCGAGATGGGTTAAACCAGATAGGGATAAAAATAGATATGTATCGGCAGGAGCATAGATTTTCTCCTGCCACGCCTATATTTAGGCGGTTTGACGTTTGGTACGCTGCATATATTCCCGTTCCATTTCCCGCATTTCCTCGTCCGTGGGGATTTCCACAATCCCGACATAGGAATAGTAGATGTCGATTTGCTGTGTCCGTTTCCCGTCCTTTTTCTCACGCTCATGGACTACGATTTTATCCACAAATGCGTTTAGGATTTCGGGCGTCAGCTCGTCGATGTGGGTGTATTTCTTGGTGACTGCTATCAGCTTGGCGACATTGGTCGCTTCTGTGTCGGCTTTGCTGACCTCGGCTGTCAGGGCTTCGATTTCCTGCTTTGGCTGTTCCTGCTCGGCTTCATATCCGTCTGACAGCTTGTAAAAGCGTTCGTCATTCAGCTTTCCGTTGACATTATCCTCATAGATTTTACGGAACAGGCGGTCAAGTTCCTTTATCCGCTTTTCGTCCTTTTCTATCTGTTTCTGCTTTGCGGATAACTCGTATCGGCGTTCCGCAAGGGTGGCGTCAATCTGCTGTCGGATAAACACATGCTCAAACTGCTGTAAATAGGAAAGGAAATGCTGAAGCTGTTTCAAGACCAACTGTTTTAATTTTTCATGTTCTTCCTCGTTCAATCGGACAGTAATCGGGACACTCCGCACATCCTTTTCTGATTTTTCTCTGCTCATTTTCCTCAATTCTCCAGTCTTATTTTTCTTTCTTCGGGGTAAACAGGGGCTGTCCCCTGAGTGAAGTCCACACACCTTTAGGCTGTGGATTGGATTGTGCGCGAGTAGCGATGAGAATACCATGCTTGCATGAGCATTCGAGGAGCACCGCGGTCATAGCGGGGAATGCAAAGCATTTTCCGCTATGGCTGACACAATCCGATGCTCGCTATCTCTGTGGACATCGCCGCAGAGCATTTTTCCTGTGCAGCGGCATTCTTCCATACCTGCCTTACCCTCCGAAAAGAAAATCCTATGTCCCTGCACCTCCGTTCTGGATTCGGTTTTTCTTGACTTTTGGATAAATGAAAAAGCCGTCACACGACATCACGAATGACAGGAGTGTTTTCTCCTGCTCGGATTCGCAATGCTATGTAACGGCTTTGGGATTCAAAACCATGCTGCCATACGCCAGCCGAAAAAAGGCAGCATACTTTCGGCGGCGGTCAGCCTTGTCCGTTGGCTGACATTTCATTCTTCCATCTATGTACTATTTCATTTTCAATCTTCCAATTCCCTCATGGGTATTTCAGAATACCATAGTGGCTGTACCCATGTCAAGATTTTGGGCAAATTTTTTAGTATTCCCTGTGGACGGAAATTTTATTCATTTAATTTTAAATTGGATGGGAGAACTTTATCCCCCATCCAATAGCCCGCCAAAAAACCGTCTATCTTAGATGATTATAAAATCTTCCGCAGCTTTTTCCGCAGATGGTCTATCCTTGCATAGATAGCACCCGTTGTCAATCCCACAAGCGGGGCGATTTCCTTTGTGGAATAGCCCTGCATTTTCAGCAGGATGATTTGCAGGGTACGCCTGTCCACCGTAAGCAATGCCCGATACAGAGTTTCGTCCTCAATCTCATCCAGTAAACCGGCAACCGACTTTACTTCGGTATCCCGCTCCCTGTCTGCCATCCCCTCAAGGTATTCGCCGAAGTCGCTTGTCCAATGGTAAAACCGCCTGTTGGAATTGAAGTCTGCCCTGTCGTCTGTGCGGATTTGTTCAATGGTGTTTTCATCAACTCCATGCTCCCGCAATATTTTTTCCTCGGCTTCTTTCCAGATAAGCCATTTCCTGTTCTCACGTCCGTTGTTGTATGCCATTCTTTTTTCCTCCAATCTGAATTTTTGAAATGTAATAATCCAGATTGGAAAGGCGGCGAACGGCATCCAACAGCAGAAACAGTCCTGTGGCATATTCCGATAAAAAACGACAAAAGAAAAACCGCAAAGGTACTGTGACCTCTACGGTTATAAGAAATATATATTCTGTTAAGCGGAGATTCTACTTCTGGTTTCATGGTGAGAAGTAGCGTTGCATAAGCAGGGACTTTTTTAACGGGTTTCCTGCCAATCCCCAATATGCTATGTATAAGTCAAATCTGCGTTGCATGAGCAGATAGCTTACTGCCCGAAAAAAGGACATAAAAAAATCCCTCCAAACTTAAAACAGGTCTGGAGAGTGTCTGTTAAGTCTTTTCGGGCATAGCAAATCAGCCCACCAAAACACCGTTTTTTTATATGGCGGGCTTGTATTGCCTATTTCAAATTCCAATAATGATTTCTTTATGTTCTAATAATCCTCTAGAAAATGCCTAATGAGCATAGCGATTTCTTCTTTTTTATATCCCAATTGGGATAATTTACATAGCAACTCTTTCTTAGCTTCATCCACTAATTTTTTCTTTACATCTTTAATATCAACAGCAACATAATAACCTTTTCTTTCATTGGTATAAATAATACCCTTTTCCATCAACAACCTTAAAGCATAAGCTACTGTATGGGGATTTACTTGATTAACTTCCGCATATTCCCTTATACTCGGTATCGGTTTACTTGGTGCTTGATAATTTACAAAAATATCCATTTTAATTCGTTCTGCAACTTCCTGATACTTGTATCTTTTATTCATCTTTTTCTTTCCCTGTTAATAGTCTTTGAATTGTTATATTATAAAAATCAGCTATTTGAGGGAACTGATAAATGCTAGGACGGGATATTCCTTGTTCCCATTTAGATACTGCTGACTTTGAGACGCCACAATACTCTGCAAGTTTCTCTTGTGAGTTTCCTTTTTTCGTCCGCTCTTCTTTTAACACTTCCGAAATATGTAATTCAATACCCTGTTCCATAGTGGCTCCTTTCTTCGGTACTATAAATTATTTTTAACTATGAAATAACTTCATCAATTTCAAAAAAATTGATTTGATAAAAAACGTAACTGTTCAATTAACAAGAAGAAACCAATCGACTTTTTTCAAGGGTTGATAAATGATACGATACAGAAGGAGCAGAAACGGGTAGTTACTTTGCAATCTCACCCGCAGTCTGCTCCCATTTTTCAAATAAAAATTTTCATCTGTTCTTATCTGTCAAAGCCTTAAATTTCAAGTCTAAAAAGCTATGTTTTTCACAACTTCATACATATAATTGTGTTCGGCAAACATTAAGATAGATTGCTAAAGTTGCCAGCAGTATTAGACAAGTAATGCCAAACATTATCATCATTTGGTAATGCGGAAAGATTATACAAAGATACAATGGCGTTAAGCTGCTTGCCATTCCACCTCCAACTGTAGCTAAAACTGAAATTGCCCCACCTTTTACCGCATAATACTCACTCGTCCAATCATACTTAGGAAACTTGATATTCAGATAAACACCAAGAACTGAAATGAAAAAAGCATATACCGTAGGGATAATAAACAACAGTACAGTCTGCATCAAGGAACACGGAATCGCAATTCTGATAAAAATTGCACTAACATATAAAACAGGAAGTATCACTGTTAAATTTACCGCAATTTTAGAATTGTACACTGTCCTTGCCTGCGTTGGAGCGGAACACATAATCCATCGGTTTTTTCCCTCTAAAGACAAGGATGCTGCCGTGGTAGAAGTCATAGTCACAAAAATGGCAAGCGCAATCGGCATAATATTTTGAATGATGCTCATGATTCCCATCGTTTCTATTTGCTGTCGTAAAGCAGGCGGCATAAAAAATGCTGCCCCAAGTGCTACAACGAAAAGCAGGACAATTCCAATACATGAATTCAAGGCATAAATCGTACATGAACTTAATCGGCGAAGCTCCTTTTTATACAATGCCATAAACGGAGATGAAGATTTTAATGTTCCCATTTTATAATCTTTTTTTGCATAATGTGAGAATACCGCTGTATTCAGTCTTTTATAGTAATGAGAAACAATCGTTATGAAAGCAATGCCCAGCAACAGGGAAACAGCGGCAAAGATAACAAAGCTTGCCCAATCATTATGTAATAAGGCATTTGTAAAAAGAATAGCAGGCGGATAAAATTTGTTTACCGCTTCTGCCATTGCAACGCCTAAATTAGTTATCTGCGCCTCATCCATTGATTGTGTTTTTGCGGAAGCAAATACAATCATCAGTACGGCAGCCGTACTCAAAACCAATGAAAAAACATTTTTGTGTCTTGAATGTGATGAAACGGCAACAATTAGAACACCTAATGATAGAGAAATAATCATAGGAATAATCGGTGTCAAAAATAACGCACCCACTAAAAACAGGTAACTAAAAATCGGCGGATGTTCGTATACGACATAGATAATGCTTGACGGCAGCATGGCTATAAAGCCAATTATCAGATTGATGAGATACAGCATCGTTATACGGCTTGTTACGATAGAAATCGTTCTTACAGGCATGGACATAACCATATCATAATCTTTTAATCCAATAAGAACCCCTGTACTTTTAACGAATGTAAGGGTCAAAGTTGCTAAGGAGCAGACCACTACCATGAGCGTTGGCAATGCTTTGCTGAGTCCCGCTTCTGCCATGCTGTTGCTGAATTTCACCGTATAGACTACAAGAATAGCAATGGCGGTAAGTCCTAAAGCACCAACAATCGCAGAACGTTGTTTTTCCTGTTTATCACGAGAATGAATCAATCGGTTAATTCCAAAAAGATTATATAACTGCATCCTCAAAAGATACTTATACTTGCCTTTCATTTTCAACTACCTCCATGAATACATCTTCAAGACTATGACTTCCTTTGATTTCTTCCATTGTTCCACTTTCTATCAATTTACCGTCATTGATGATAGTAACCTTGTCACACAATTTTTCGGCAACTTCAAGTACGTGAGTAGAGAAAAAAATGGCTGTTCCAGCTTCACAAAGTTCACGCATAATCTTCTTTAAATGAAAAGATGCTTCAGGGTCAAGACCTACAAACGGCTCATCCAACACTAAAAGCTTGGGAGAATGTACAAATGCGCCTGTTAATGCAAGCTTCTGTTTCATACCATGCGAATAGGAACTGATTAAATCCCCAAGACTGTCCGTTAAATTGAGAACATCCGCATATTTTTGTATTCTTGAAACTCTTTCTTCGGCAGGAACAGAAAACATATCACACATATAGTTTAAATATTGGATGCCTGTCACATAGTCATATAAGTCGGGATTGTCTGGAATATAAGCTGTAATAGATTTGCATTTTACAGGCTCGTCCTTTACAGAATGACCGTTTATGAGGATTTCCCCTTCGTCAAAGTCCATTATCCCGACAACTGCACGGATTGTTGTTGTTTTCCCCGCACCATTGTGACCAATAAAAGCATGGATTTCTCCTGCTTTCACACTCAAATTCAGACTGTCAACAGCCTTTTTATTTCCAGAATAAACTTTAGAATAATTCCTAATTTCTAATACGGCGTCCATTTTATTAGCCTCCTTTGAATTTTAGTTTTTGTACTTTTTCACAATTGCCCAGTAAAGGATTGCGGGTACAGGGGTAAATAATAGAATAAAATATTTATTTACAACCGAACCAGAACCAGACACTCCAAAGTGTAATGGGATTTCCTGCGGCAATAAAAAAGTTAGTGTTGCTAATACAACAAAAGTTACAAATGTAATGATGATGCATTTTTTCTTCATAGGTCTTGCATTCTTTTTATTATCACAGTGATAATAATATCATACTGATATTAAAAAGTCAAGAAAAATCCCGTCCATCACTGAGGACAGGCGGGAAATTTTTAATCCATTTTAGGCGGAGAAATAATAACGCCAATAGAATGCAGCTTTCTACCCGCTGCCGGTGCGTTGTTTCCATAAGGCTTTATTGCATCTCGAATATTTCTAATTAACATCTCAAGTTCCCCATCTGTTAGATAAAGAGGGGATAAGGAAAAACCAGATTTATCCTTTACAATGTCTATATCATCCCGTTTACAATAATCTTGGAATAACTCCGCAAAGCCAATGATATATTGCATAAACGACTGCATATAGGCTTCACCAGAGTTGCTGTCTAAAATTTCTTTAAAATCTTTTGTCATATCAATATCTATCGCATAAGTCTTTTCTAAAGCACCTCTGACTTGCGTTTGATTTACAATTTTTAATACTTTGTCATTTGTCATCCTCTTTAAATAGCGATAAAGCGTTGCGGGCGGAATATCCGAAAAGGTCTCGGATAAATGTTTAGCGGTAGTTTCCCCACAATTCTGTATTTCCAGAAATAGTTTGCATTTAATCGGGTTCGTCAATACATCCATAATTTTTTTATCCATGCGTATCCCTCCAATAATTCGGTCTATTTGATAATATTATCATTTTGGTACTATAAATTCAAGAACCTTTCATTGATGATAATCTAAGATAACAAACCTAAAAGTGGCAAAGTTTTTATACCTTGCCACTTTTAGCACTTATACGAAGATTATTTCGTTATTCACAATCCCCCTCGCACACGCCCTTATGTTATTCATTCTTCCTGTCCATTCTAAGGCGTTTTCTGCCTTTAACTGTTCCGTTATGCCTTGCTCCTGTTTCATGCCCTCTATGAGCCTTTTAAAGCGTTCCTGCGCCTGCCTGTCGATGTCGGCAAGGTAGGCGTTGAGCCTGCCGCTTGTGAGAAGATTGATGTATGTAACCTTTCGGTACTTCTTCAGATAGTCCAGATGCCGCTGTCCCCATGTGCCTATCGGCTGTTCTTTTTCGGCGGGTATGGTTAAGCATGGTATTAAATAATCTCCTTGCCACTCGTATTTGCCGCCTAATTCCTCAAATAATGATTTTGCCATCTTCTACTTCCTCCAAATAAGATATTCACTCCACATTATTGTGTCTGTTGTCTTAAACACAATTTTGAGTTTTCTCCTTATCTGGTTTCACTCATAATAGAATTATCCACAAAACTATTGAAAAAATAGATACCTTAGATAATAATATATGCTTCAGATTGTAGACAAAAATGTGCTGGTCTATTGGGCCAGCACATTTTCGTTATTATGAATGTCCTGTTGCCGAACGCATTTTTGTCAAAAACTTAAAGTACCTTAAATTTGAATTAGGGTATTTTTGAGTGCTTTTAATGCTAGAACGGCGTATTCCTGCAAATACTTAAGGGATGGAAGGTGTGTGGAGCTTATCTGGAATTTAACCGCGCTGCACAGAACATAGATGAGGCGAAGGATGTTTTTCAGGAGAATGCCAGCCAAATTATTTCAGAAGCCCGAAATTTGTCCACGGCAAACTGACAGAACGGGTTTCTTATGATTCAGGCGCGGAGATGAACCAAAGCGCGTACAGCGCGCTGGTAAACGGGCGGACCGTATGCGCCGGATATGCAAGGGCTTTTCAGTATCTTTTGCGGCAGCTGGGTATTCCCTGCTACTATTGTACCGGTTATGCAGGGGAAGCTATACGTTTTATAACGTAATAGAGGATAAACAGCTGCTGAATGAATGGCGCCGGGCCTATGAGGAGGAACGCTACAAAGGGGCGTATATGGAGAATGCTATGATCCAGTTAGACCCTTAAGAACGATTTCTTGCGCAAAATGGCAAAATAATGGAATTGCTGTATTGTTGAGTGAGCAATGGGCGGGGATTGTCGTGAGGCCAGTCAGAGGAGAGCTGTCCCGTCCGGGTTCAGATATGCCGAACATTCCGATGAGCCCAAAGCGGAAATCAGTCGGGTATCAGCCCTCCTGCTTTCCTGGTCTCATCTTCATGGCATAGATTCACCCGGACGGGACAGCTCTCCTCTGACTGGCAAAACCAGAATTCGCTGGCTAAGGTTTGCTCACTTAAGGTGGTTTCGGTAGGGGACGCTGCCTCAACTTTGCAGCGAAAAATATAGAAGCAGGATTCGTTCCCATAGATATTATGCACAACCTATCACCGCAGACAAAGCAGTTATCTTTTCACTACAGAGTCGAAACAGCGTTCCCTATCGAAACCACCTTAAGTGAGCAAATCCCGGCCGGCGAATTCTGCTTTTGCCTTCCCTCCCGGGCTCTGCCACAATCCCCGCCCATTGCTCACTCAACTAAACAGCAACATAACGAATTTAATTGTCAAAACTGACATTAACGCGAAAAATGACGAAAAAAAATGATATATTCTATAAATGAGCAAATCTGAAATATTACCAAAGTTACTTCAAATTGCTTAAAACTAAAGACATCACGCCTTTTTGGGTGTATACTGTTTTTGTCAAGAAAACAATAACCTGCAAAGGATGATGTCTTATAGAAAACAGTATATACCATTCAGACTTGCTTTACAACTGCCTAAAAAAATTAAGTTTATGCCGCCTCTTTCCACAGACGGCTATCAAACATATCATGGCTATACTGATATCCGTCTTTTCTCTTGGATATCATGGGAAGACCATTGATTTTGAAAGATACAGCCCCTGCCACCGTACCACAGTCGCCCATTTTCTCAATAAAGGGAAATGGAACGATGCCGGGCTGGAAGACATACTCAAAAGTACCGTCATCCAGTTCATCTATAAGGAAGCCCAGCGGTCTGGAAAACCTGTGTTCTGTATTGTGGATGATACCATCTCTTCTAAAACAAAGCCTTCGTCACGGGCGCTGCACCCGATTGAAGATGCGTATTTCCACCAGTCCCACCTTAAGGGGAAACAGGACTATGGGCATCAGGCCGTGGCCGTCATGCTCTCCTGCAATGGTATTGTCTTAGGCTATGCCATCGTCATGTACGACAAGTCCAAATCAAAGGTAAAGATCGTGAAGGAGATCGCCAGTGAGCTGCCCGAACCGCCAGTGGTTTCTTATTTCCTCTGCGACAGCTGGTATACATGCGGCGACATCATGGACGCTTTTATCAAAAAGGGCTTCTATACCATTGGCGCGCTGAAAACGAACCGGATAGTGTACCCTTGCGGCATAAAGCACAAGATCAGTGAGTTTGCCCTTCATCTACGAAAAACAGATTCCAATGTCAGCCTCGTGACAGTTGGCAACCGGATCTATTATGTCTGCCGATATGAAGGAAACCTCAACGGCATTGATAATGCAGTGGTACTGATCAGCTGCCCCAAAGACGCATTCCATACCCCCAAAGCCCTGCGGGCTTTTATCAGCACGGATGTTTCTTTGAGTACCCGTGAAATCCTGGACAAATATGTGGAACGGTGGCCAATCGAGGTGTTCTTCCGCCAGTCCAAAGACAAACTGGCATTTGACAGGTACCAGATCCGTTCCTCGAAAGGAATCCGGAGGTATTGGCTGCTGATGTCGCTGGCTCATCTGGTTGCCTGTACTGGATGTGGAGAAGCCATGTCCTTTGAAGATGGCTATGCCTATATTTATAGCCATATCCAGGAAGAACGGCTCCGTTTCATTTACCAGTGTGGGGCAAGGATTATAATATTCAATTAGAGGTTGAGAGTTTTTGTGATGGCTGTCCGTTGCTTAACCAGATTAAGCAGGGCAAAAGGTACGATCTGATCTATCTGAATATTCAGATGAAAGAGATGGATGGAATGGCGGCTGCAAAGAAGATCCGGGAATTTGACTGGACGGTGCAGTTGGTCTACATAACTTCTTATGAAAAATATATGAGGCAGGTATTTGCTGAAGATCCTATAGGATTCCTTGTGGTTGATGTACAAAATCAGAGTAAAATTTGTTGTTGAAGTCACTATGACAAAATGCTATTGTGAATATGTAATAGAAAAGGGCGGTGATAAAGCTGCCGCCCACGAAAGAGGCCTGTTTCTTTTTTAACTATGAGGGGCCTAAATCGTTATTTCCCGACAGCCCCTTTTACCGGCTGGTTAATTCAGCCGTTCACGAAGAACCTCAACCTTACATGTATGCCGCCTGCGCTTGTCTTCTTTTCTGTAAGCGATACCGACTGCAAGAATACGCCCCGTATATTCCGGGTTTTCTCCGAATTTCCCTGTAAAGCGGAGTGCGTACTGACGCTCCTTAATCTGTCCGATGGCTTCGTCAGCCGTATGGTTTACCTTTAGTTCCATAATGATTGCATCGTCACTTTTATTATAAGGATAAAAGATAAAATCCACATACCCAATACCAGCCTTATCCTCCCGCTCAATCCGGTAAGAATCCAGTGCTTTCAGATATACCCACCGGATGATGGACGCCAGTTCTGCTTCGTTGCTGTAGGCCTGAAGAGGACTATGGGTGTTATGGGCATATTCCAAAAGCTCGGTCATGACTTCTGTATTCCCGGCTTTTGTTGCCTCCAGCATTCTGCCGGACTCCTTTGTAAGCTTATAAACATTTCCAAGAGAAGGTTCCCGCTGGACTACTTCCGTAAATTTGTCCATCAGTTCTTTATTAGGGATGGACACATATCCGTGGTCATAATTGAGAAACCCATAAACCACCATTGCAGAAAAAATCTCATCCCGTGTTTTCAGTTCCATGGAAGTGGCGGCGTATTCCTGTATCTTTGCCGGAACAGGTGTATCTGCTACCATGAGAGCCACATCGTCTTTCACCGCGTCCGTGTTTGCCCCAATATAATAGAAAATCTCATCATAGGGTCCGGAACTGGTCCAGTAGCTGCCCAGCTGATTGTACGTTAAAGCGCCCACCACAGACCGTGGATTATACAGATTCTTTCCGCCTGCTGTCAGATAGCCGTCATACCACAGCTTTAGACCTGCACGGGTGACCGTAGGATCTGGCTCTGTCAGCAGGTATTTTTGATACAGAGCATCCACCTCTTCATCGGTAAATCCGAAATACTGGCTGTACTTCACCTTGGTAGCCATGGAAAACTCAAAGAACATATTCAGCTCCGACCCGCTGGAATACTTTGCAATAGGCAGGATTCCGGTCATATAGGCCATCTCCACATAGGCTTTATCCTTCAGAAGATTACTGAGGAATTTTGTGAAATCCGCTTTATCCCGGTCTGTGGCAAAGTCCTGGTGGTAAATATAGTCCCACTCATCAAGCACAAAAATGAACTGTTCACCGCCGCCGTATTCGTAAACCTTTGTCAAAGCATCCCATAAAGCATCGGTTTCCCGGATTTTCACATCCGGGTAGGCCATGATCAAATCATCCAGTAATAAAGCTTTGATCCGGCTGATATACCGGGTATAAGTGGTGGCCTCATCCGGCAGCTCATGAAACATAATGTGGATGACATTATGCTGGTTCAGATGCTTCCGATACCATGGAAAACGGGATACCTTCAGTGTGTCGAACTCCTTATGGCTGTCCACGCCCTTTCCAAAATAGGAAGCAATCATATTGGCCATAACGGTCTTTCCAAAGCGGCGCGGTCTGGTAACTGCTGCATATTTGGGGCTCTTTCCAATGGTTTTCCTGGTTTGTTCTTTGGCATTCCCCTTTAACTCCAGAAGCGGAACCAGCTCATGGAGTATATCCGTCTTATCTACATAGTAGGTAAGGGAAAAATCCTCTCGAAACAGACTGTACGCGCTTGTATTGTTTAAATAAAGGCCCATTTGGTTATCACACTCCCTCCAGTACCTTTATGATATCATAAACACTGCGGAAAAGGAAGACTTTCATTCTTTAGCTCACAAGTATTTCGAAATATAAACTTTGGAGATGCCAAATTATATAGTTGTATTTTTGAGAATATGGTATTCGTGGACTGTAATTTTGGAAAAACAGTTTTAGAATATGCGAGAATAGTAGGTTCTAAATTTATAAAAGGTTCAGAGGCAGTAAAATACTTTGAAAGATTATTTATTGAAGCTATTGGTATATGCTTTGCTGCCATAATGGTATTGACCTATGGTGTAAACGGTAACGAATAATCCGACAGTTTATAAATTTTTCCGCTGATTAGGATGGGAATTTTACTTGAACTCTGTTATACTTAAGAATAAAGAGCTTTATCTATCGTCCCTAAGCACCAAGTAAAAGTTACGTCTCAACATGTGAATCTGTAGGAGGAAAGCCGGGCTGTCCCCCTGGCATGAACAGAAACATGAAAATAAAAAACAACCTATCCAACAGCTCTAGTATTCTGTCCGATTTATATTTAGTCTAATTCAATTTTCTATAATCAATAAAAATAGCTGAAAAATGCATAAATAGGTTTAGCTAAATATAATACGGTCAGAACACTTGGTTACGATATTAATCAATTACATAAAACACAACCTTATACTTATCAAAAAAATATTGATATAATAAAAGAGGCAATTATTGAAAATGGTCCAAATTCAATCACTCCCATTGAAGTAAGGGTTCACAATGGTCAGGCAATGATCGTCGAAGGGCATCACAGGCTTGAGGCATTTAGACAATTGGGCTATGATAGAGTCCCGATTAAATATATACACGAAAATCAATTAGGAAAACTTTAAAAAGATGGATTTACTTATTATAGAAGTTTACAAGAATTGCTGGACGAATTGGAACAATAATATTGAAAGAGGTGGTATAGCGGTATGGATTCTATAGTAAAGTTAATTATAGATGATTATATTGTGAATATAAAGATGTATGCCATAAATTACTAGATGGAATAAATATTCAAGAAGGATTAAATTTAAAAACTCAAACTTCGCACTTGAATAAGTGCCTATGCATCTTGAAAATACAATAAAAACTGGCAATAAGATAGCATGAAACCGTCTGGTTTGGTATAATTGAGTTGGCAAAAAACAATTAAAACCGGAGGCTCATGCTATGAATAAAAGTATAACACAAGCAAACCAGAATGATAAGCAGATTTCAAAATCTATCGAAAAATTTTTTAAAAGATTCCATATCTCCTCGGCATTGAAAGCATCTAATGCCTATAAGAAAAAAGGCATTCCCGTTATTGAGGTTTTTCAGTATCTTTTTCTGCTGATCTTTTCTAACAGGAGTATGTATATGAGCCTGATCACTGGACGAAATACTCCCGGATTTGCTAAGGATACGGTGTATCGGTTCATGAAGATGCTCCAGATTAACTGGATACGTTTTACAACTCTGTTGGCTTCCTGGATTATCAGGGACGCGATCGTCCCCTTGGACTCTGAAGACCGCGCAAATGTACTCATCATTGATGATTCTATGTTCGAACGCAATCGTTCTAAAAAAGTAGAGCTTCTTGCAAAGGCCTGCGACCACGCAAACCACAGATACCGTTTTGGATTTCGTATGCTTACGCTTGGATGGTCAGATGGAAGTTCTTTTCTTCCCGTGAACAGCATTCTTCTCTCGTCTGAAAACAAAAAGAACAGGGTCAATGAAGCTGTGAAGGTTGATAAACGGACTGCCGGGTACAAACGGAGGCTGCTTTCCATTCAAAAAGGGACACAAGCCATGCTTGAGCTTTTAAAAACTGCTAAGAAAGCGGCTGTTCCAGCAAAGTATGTCCTTTTTGACAGCTGGTTTTCTTCTCCAAGCACCCTCCATGCAGTAAAGACCATCGGTTATGATGTCATTGGTATGGTAAAAAAGACTCCCCAAATGTTCTTCCGATACAAAGGGGAAGACATATCCCTGATTACAATCTATAACCGGAATAAAAAGAGACGCGGCCGTTCCCGGTATCTGCTTTCTGTTTTAGTGGATGTTGTAAAGGATGGGAAAGTCATTCCGGCTAAAGTTGTATATGTGCGTAACCGGAATAAGAGGAAAGAATATTTATGCCTTATCTCTACCGATACAACGCTGGATGAAAATGAAATCATCCGTATTTATGGCAAGCGCTGTGATATCGAAGTTTTCTTCAAGGTATGCAAAAGCTATCTGAATCTTAGCCGGGAATGTAACTCCTTATCATATGACGCAATGACAGCCCACACTGCGGTTGTTTTTACACGATATATGATGCTGTCTTTGGAAAGCAGGGAAGGGAGCGATAACCGTTCGCTGGGAGAACTTTTTCTATATTTCTCTGATGAAATGTCTGACATCACATGGATACAGGCATTTCGAATGCTGCTTCAAATGTTCCGAACCATACTTAACAACAATACAGAGCTGTCCGACGATAAAATCGACGAACTCGTTGATACATTTATGAATACATTACCTGGTTTACTGAAAGCGCAGCTTCAAGCAGCATAACAGCAGACTTTTGACAACTGAATAACAACCAGGTATTGAATTTTCAAGGTGCATAGGCAAAATCTATGTGCGAAGTTTGAGTTTATAATTGTATTCCTTATGGACATTGTACTTTATTGGAAATATCCGTTATAATACCAAGAGAGGCAAAGGAAAAAGGTGTGAGAGCAACGAATCAAAGTATCAGTTATGATCATAGCAGAAAGGGACAAGATTTTCAATAGAAAAGGGGCTTTGGAGCGTGAGAATTTATTGACAGATACAGGAGCAATCTGGTAATATGTCAAGATGATTTTTGAAAAGATTTTGATATGTTTTTCAGAAAAAAGGGTAACTTTAATAGACCTATGCTTGATGCGAAACATAAGTTCGAT
>CAJTGF010000069.1 GCA_910575585.1 Clostridiaceae bacterium | reverse complement strand
GAGATGGAAAGGCAGCAGGCAGATCACCGTATATGATGATTTTGAACCCTACAGCTTTTTCTTTCAGGAGCAGACGCCTTATGGTGCCGGCATGTGCGGAGGAGTCATTCTGCATGGCCGTGAGAATCTGGAAAAGTCATACTACGGAATACATACCTGATTGGACAAACAGGGGAAGTAATGGAGTCTATAAAGCAGGGTATGGCAGTTCAAATAGAACTGTCAGCCCTGTTTTTTTCTTTTGTTGTTGAAAAAAAGCGTAATCCATGCGTAAAGGATAAGTATAAAATAAAAAAGGAGATGGAAAACTATGTTAATTGCAATCGACCATGGAAACAAACAGATGAAGACGATCCACTGCCCGCCTTTTGTGTCCGGGCTGGTGGAAAGCATCGCCAGGCCATTCGGCAGCGACATCCTGGAATATCAGGATAAATTTTATACACTGTCAAACCAGAGGATTCCTTATAAGAGGGATAAGACGGAGGATGACCGCTTTTTTATCCTTACCCTGTTTGGGATTGCGGAGGAACTCCACATAAAAGAAAGATATGGGGAAGAAGTGGTGCATGTGTCTCTGGCAGTGGGGCTTCCGCCGGCTCATTATGGGGCGCAGAATCAGTCTTTTATCCGATATTTTTTAGGCAGGGGCATTGTAAACTTCCAGTACCGTGATAATCCGTATACCATTTATATTGAAGATGTGCGCTGCTATCCACAGGCTTTTGCGGCGGCTGTGACCATGATGGATAAACTGTTGGACAAGCCGAGGGTGCTGATTGTAGATATCGGCGGATTTACGGCAGACTATCTGATGATGCGTTCCGGTCGGGCAGACCTGAGCGTATGCGATTCGCTGGAAAACGGGGTAATCCTGCTGTATAACCGGATTCGGACAAAAGCTAATTCGGAATTTGATATTTTACTGGAGGAAACGGACATTGATGGAATCCTGAAGGACGGCGAAAGCACTTATGCCCCGGCAGTTGTTTCCCTTGTGGAAAAGCTGGCACAGGATTTTGTGAATGACCTGGCAAACAGCCTGCGGGAGCGGATGCTGGATTTAATGTCCGGTATGGTAGTATTTGTGGGCGGCGGGGCTATTTTACTGCGCCGGCAGATCGAAGCGTCCGGGAAGGTAAGGAATGCCATATTTGTAGAGGATATCAACGCCAATGCAAAAGGGTATGAGTTCCTCTATAAGATGGAAACGACTGGCAGGTGAGACTATGGGTGGAAAGAAGAACCGGGAGCGGTTCAGCATCAAATTTAATGAAAACGATCCTGCCCATGATGCTGTCATACGCCTGCTGGAGAAACAGGGGCCGCACAGCAAAGCGCAGTTCCTTGTCAATGCAGTCCTGCATTATATCAACTGTCCGGAAACACCGGATATTGCAGTTCCCCAGACAGTAGACAGGGCGGGATTAGAAGAGATTGTTACGGAGATACTGAGCCGGAGGGAGAAAAAGCAGGCAGGTCATAGGCTGAATGTACAGGAGGGGTATGTGACGGAACGGGTAGCTGTAAAATCAGAAAAGGAAATAGATGGAGAGGAAACACAGAAGGGAATGGACCAGGCGACACTTGCACTGATTGCAGATACCATGTCAGCGTTTCGGAGCAATTAAAAGCACAGAGAGATTATTTGCTGCTCTGTGCTTCCCGTTCTTCCAAAGCCTGGATAAAACTATTGATAATATCCTCCAGATGGCGGTATTGTATAGGAGGAAGGGTTGAGATTTTGGAGAGCAGAATGGATTGATCGTTGGTATTTATTTCACCAAGGAGCAGGTAATCGGTGCTGATACCGAGTGAAGAACAGATCCGGATGATGTTTTCCGGGCGCAGTGCTTTTTTGCCAAGTTCCGCAGAGGAAATGGTCTGTGGCGTGATGCCTGCTTTTTCAGCTAACTCTTCCTGCGTCATGCGGAGCTGTTTTCTGCGGTTTAGTATGCGGTTACCTATCTGTTTTAACAAGTTATCCATTCCCTTACCTCCTTGCTATGGACTAATTTTATCTTCTATAACATGAATTATTAAGCGATTATGGTTGATATTATTCTTCTATAGCATGTATAATAAAAGAAAATGTGTCACCTGACTTGAATATGGAAGTTCCTGAAGGTTATGCTGTATACCTAATTGAAGTTAGAATTTGCAACAGAGGAGATAATGATGGAAAGAGATGAAATTTATGAAATGGTCATTCGGGAAATGACAGAATTGGCCATACAGAAACGTGATGAGGAAAATGGAGAAGAAAATGAGCTAAAAGAGCACGTCCAGGAATTGAGCATACAGCTAAAGAAAAAGTTGGATGGTTTGTCAGAGGATGTGAAGAAAACGGTTACAGAGTATGTAGAAGCCTCTGCGTTGGTGGCGGATCATGATTGTCTGTATCTCTATGTGCAGGGTGCTAAAGATTGTGTTGAACTGTTAAAGCGATTAGGTGTATTTTAAAAATCATATAAAAATTCTTTTTGTATTTTAGAAAATATGGAATAAAGTTAAAGTTACTAAAAAGAACCATTTCCAACAGAATCAGGAAATGGTTCTTTTTCTACTGTTCTGACAGCATGGCTTTAGCAGCACTAAGAAGGATATGTATATCCCGGTCCGAGCAAGTTTCCAGCATATGTATAAGCTGTGCTCGTTCAGAATCCTCTTGTGGCTGTTCCGGATAAAAAATTCGGTCTGCAGAAATGTGCATACTGTAGATTAAGCGATAGACAGTAGGCAGTTTTGGGATACGCCCTTCATTTTCGATGGCAATGAGATAGCGGCAGCTGATCCCGGCCCGTTCTGCCAGTGCCTCCTGTGTCAGGCCGCAGTCCAGCCGTGCATGTTTGATTGCCAGTCCAAAATGTTCATGTAGGTCTTCCACTATATGTTCACCTCCCAGTAAGATTGTACTAATGAGAGGTGAAAAGCGGAATGAACTATTATTTCAGATTAAACATGAACAAATTTTTTATTACTTCAGAACCGTGTTTATATTTTCCTGCATCATCAACAAGAATTTTTCAGCAGGTTTGGAAAAAACCTGATACTTTTTCCAAATCATATACATTTCAATCTCGATGGTAGGGTACAGGGGACGGAAACAGAGTCTGCTGTTACCGGAAGTATTGATGATTCTGTCAAAGCAGATTGCATACCCCAGTCCCTCTTCCACAAGAAGCGAGGCATTGAACAGCAGATTGTAAGTCATAACAATATCCAGTTCCGATATACTGCGTTTCATCCACTGGACAAGCTCTCCGCCATCGGCCTCCTGTTGGGATATCAGCAGCGGCTGCCCCCACAGGTCTTCGGGGGAAATGAATTCTTTTTCGGCCAGAGGAGAATCCTTTGGCATCAGAACACCCCAGACATCCTTTGCCGGAAGCTTTAATGCTTCGTATTTGGTTAGATCAGGCGTTCCCAATATAATTCCGAAATCAATCAGTCCTTTATCCAACTGCTCCCTGACAAATACCGCATTTCCGCTGGAAATGTGGTAATGGATTCCGGGATACAGCTTTTTCAGTTTTCCGGCAGCCTTTGCCAGCAGGCGGACACCATCTGTTTCTCCGGCTCCAATGTATACATCTCCGATAATCACATTGTCAGAAAGTATAATTTCGTTTTCCGTTTTCTTTACCAGATCCAGAATTTCTTCCGCTCTTTTTCGGAGGATCATTCCCTCTTCTGTCAGCGTAACCTTGCGGGAACCCTTTGTGCCGCGGATCAGCAGCTGCTTCCCCAGTTCCTCCTCCATATTTTTAATCTGTGTGGAAAGAGTAGGCTGGGAGAGATGAAGGGACTCGGCGGCCCGTATAATGCTTTGTTCTCTTGCAATGGCAAGAAAGTATTGAAGTACCCGTATTTCCATATATCTGCTCCTTGTTGTCTGTTTATTCCCGCGAGCAATGAGGAAAATAGCCATGCTTGCATGGGTATTTGACGAATGCCGCGAGGGTCAATACCCCGCCCCTTGGGGTGTTTCAATTTCCATGCCCCGTTGCTTGCGGCGGGGTGATTAACTGTCTGCCGCACGTTGAGAATGTCATTTGCCTTTCAGGGGATAGGAACCAATCGACAGGACAGATTGACTTTAAAAAATTCTATCATAGCTTTTCATAGTTTTCAACTATACAAACAAATTATATCTAAATATTTGCTATTTACCATATATAGCCTTATAGTAAAATTATCAAAAACGTCAGGGGGTGCAGGTATGATAGCCACAGGAAGCAGGGAATCTGTAATACGGAATCTGGAGGATGCGGGATGTGAAAACGAAATGATCCAGGATTTTATGGGATGGTTTGATAAGGGGCAGCAGGCGAAACAGTTGGAACTGCTGGAACACCAGAGGGAATATCTACTTGGCAGGGTACACAAGGATGAAAAAAGGATTTCCTGCCTGGATTATCTGATTTACCAGATTCAGGGAAAACCAGCAAGAAAGAGATAGGATGAAATCTAAGAGAAAGAAAATGAAGATTAGCAAGAAAATATTAGTGATTTCTGCCAGCCTGAAGACAGACAGTAATTCGGATATGCTGGCAGAGCTGAAAGCCTTTGGAAAAAATATAGTTTAGAAATTGTTTAGATATCTTTGTGAATTCTTTTATCCTGTCGTGTTAATGTGAACACAGGTTATTAGTTTTGTATCTGCAAACAAAGAAACCAGAGAATTATGTTGCAGCATCATACACTGTGAATATCCATAAACGCATGGCAGGAAAAGGAGAATATGGAAAGTGACCATTAAGAAGAAAATCAGGCTGTCCAATATTATGATGGTTCTGATACCGATTTTAGTTACAACGGTTGTGCTCATTGTGTATCTGAACACCTCTCTAGGCAGCTACTGGCATACCTTTGTATCCATGTACAGTGATGAGAATGGGGTGCAGTTCGCCCAGAGTATGATTTACAACTATCAGCAGGAGCTGTGGGAAAATAACTGGGGGGATTGTCCGCAGATGGACGACTGCCAGGCAGAAATCCGGCACAGTGATGAGATGACTCATCTGGAAAATAAATTGTCCGGACTGGGATACCATTTTATGATCACAAAGGACGGGGAAAGCATCTATTCCAACCTGTCTGAAACTGACTTGGAAACAGCAAGGTCTGTGGTGGGAGATGCCATTGATTATGCGAAGATGCTGACAGCCAGCCGGTATGAGGTATCTGTTATTAAAAGTACCTTCTGGCATGGGGAAAGTATCTTTTGCATTACGGCTGTCCACCCCCAGGAAACAGATGGAACCATGGTAAATTATCTGAAAAACTGCATTCTGCGTTATCTGGCTGTCATATTGATTATTTTTGTGGTTTTGACCGTGTGTATTAACGGCGTTCTCTCCTGGTGGATTTCCGGCAGCATTTTAAAGCCTCTTGGGAAATTGAGCCTTGGCACAAAAGAAATCCGGGAGGGGAATCTGGATACGCCCATGCAGTATGAGAAAAAAGATGAGTTTGGCCAGGTATGCAGGGATTTTGACGAAATGCGTGCCTACCTGCGGGAATCTGTACAGCAGCGGCTGAAGGATGAAAAGCGCAGACGGGATCTGGTCACGGGAATTTCTCATGACCTGCGGACACCTTTGACGACTATCATGGGATATCTGGACGGACTTTTAGACGGTATTGCAGATACACCGGAAAAGAGGCTCCGTTACCTGCAGGCCATAAAGACAAGAACCGGAAATCTGGTCAGCCTTGTAGACAGCCTTTCTGAGTACAGCAGACTGGACGCCGGTTTCCGGTATCACATGGAGGAAACAGATTTTAAGGATTATGTGGAAAAGTATCTGGAGCTTGTGCGCCCGGATATGGAAAACCAACAGGTGGAAATCGAATATTTCTGCGGGAAAGGAAAATTTTCGGTCAGGCTGGACAGAGAAGAGTTCAAACGGATCTTCAATAATCTGTTTGCAAACACGGTGCGGTACCGGAGAAAAGAAAATTCGAGAGTCATAATCTCCCTGAAACGGACACTGGAGGGAAGCAGTCTGGAACTGGTATTCCAGGATGACGGCCCAGGAGTACCGGAGGAAAGCCTGGAACAGATATTTGACAGCTTTTATAGAGTAGATGATTCCAGAAACAGTGCAGAGAAGGGAAGCGGTATCGGACTGGCAGTGGTGAAGGAAATCATCATCGGCCATGGAGGGACAATAAGGGCAGAAAACAGGGGAGGGTTAGCTGTGATTATCCGTATTCCGGTCATGGATTGAAATGAGAAATATACGGAAACGTCATATGGGTCTTCCATAATGCCCTGAAAACACGGGCAAATGAAGGAAAGGAATTGGTCGCAATGGAGAGGATACTGATCATAGAGGACGATGAGTTGATTGCGGAACTGGAGAGGGATTATCTGGAGGCAAACGGATACGAAACCGACCTGGCCTTTGACGGGATTACCGGAGAACAAAAAGCAAAAACAGAAAAGTATGATGCCATCCTGCTGGATGTGATGCTCCCCGGCAAGACAGGGTTTGATGTATGCCGGGAACTGCGCAAAAACCTACGGCTGCCCATCATCATGGTAACGGCCAAAAAGGAAGATATCGACAAGATCCGGGGATTGGGACTGGGGGCAGATGATTATCTGGTAAAACCTTTCAGCCCTACAGAACTGGTAGCCAGGGTGAAATCCCACATTTATATCCATAATCTGCTTTCATCCTCAGAGGAAGAGGAGCAGCGGGAGACAGAAATCAGTTACCGGAATCTGACCATCCTGCCAAAGTCAAGGAGGGTCTATCTGGATAAAAAGGAAGTGGTTCTGGTCAATAAAGAATTTGAACTGCTGCTGTTCCTGGCGGAAAATCCCAATTTGGTGTTTTCAAAGGATACCCTGTTTGACCGGGTGTGGGGGATGGATTCTCTGGGAGATGCGGCAACTGTGACCGTCCATATCAACAGGCTGAGGGATAAGCTGGGAAAGAATGATTCGAAAAACCAGTTTATTGAAACAGTATGGGGAGCAGGTTATCGGTTTCGGATTGATTAGGACAAAACGACATAAATTGTCAGATGGAAAAAGAGAGGTTAATTTGATGAAAAAGAAATGTTTATTTCCGTTTATCTTAGCGTTGCTGGTAGTGCTTTCCGGCTGCGAACAAAAAACACAGCACTCCGCCTCTGAAATCCTGGGAACAGATGAGAACAGGACAGAAACTGTGCAGGAGATCCGGGAGGAAGTGTTTTTTGGAACGGAGGGTAATGTGGCAGAAGCATCAGGAGCAGAAGGACAGTCTGCGGCCGGAATTACCTCGGAAGATATGGCAGATAATGACATGGCATCATCAGCCACAGAGGGGCAGGAGCAAAAAGCAGATACGCCGGTTGTGTATATGACAACGGATATCAGTTCGCAGGGACTTGTGAATATTTACCAGGCACTGTCAGCATCTCCGTCCGGCAAAATTGCCATAAAGCTTTCTACCGGCGAACCAGGCAGCAACTATCTTCGGACAGATCTGATCGGGGAGCTGGTGCAGTCTCTGGAGGGAACCATTGTGGAATGCAATACCGCTTATGGAGGTTCCAGGGCAAATACAGCTATGCACTATCAGGTGGCGGAAGATCATGGTTATACGGCCATTGCGGATGTGGATATTATGGACGAGGACGGCTCTATGACATTGCTGGTGGAGGGAGGGGACAATCTGACGGAAAATTATGTGGGCGCACATTTTGCGGACTACGATTATTATGTGATTTTGTCCCATTTTAAAGGACATTCCATGGCAGGATTTGGAGGGGCAATCAAGAATATTTCCATCGGTATTGCCTCTTCGGAAGGGAAATCCCATATCCACAGCGGCGGAACAGGCGGAAGTATGTGGGGAGGAAGCCAGGATGCTTTTCTGGAATCCATGGCTGAGGCTGGAAAATCTGTTGCAGACTATCTGGATGGAAATATCCTGTATATCAATGTGATGAACCGCCTGTCGGTGGACTGTGACTGTGACGGAAGTCCGGCAGAGCCGGATATGCACGATATCGGGATTCTTGCTTCCTATGATCCGGTGGCGCTTGACCAGGCCTGTGTGGATCTGGTTTATAGGGCAGAGGATGGGCAGTCTCTGATTGACAGGATTGAATCCAGAAACGGTCTGCATACGCTGGAGCAGGCAGAAAAAATCGGCCTGGGAAGCCGGGAATATGAGCTGGTGAGTATAGATGACTGATATACTACACCGTGAAGCCGTTTACCTTTGGTACTATTTCAGTGTTCAGCTGGAGCAGATTTTTAAATACTGGGTATTGGGAATGGTGCTGGGGAGTCTGGTCTCCGTGTTCCTGAAAGAACATATTCATAAAGCTTTCCGCTCCATGGGAGAAAAGCGGCTGGGGATTCTGGGGATTGTCAGTGCCAGTGCGTTGGGGATTGCCTCGCCTCTTTGTATGTATGGAACCATCCCCATTGCCGCCTCTTTTTCCAAAAGCGGCATAACGGCGGATGGGTCTTGCAGGGATGACTGGCTGGCAGCCTTTATGATGAGTTCCATCCTGCTGAACCCACAGCTGATTATTTACAGCGCAGCTCTTGGGATTCCTGCTTTGGCTGTGCGTATAATATCCTGCTTTTTATGTGGCATTTTTGCCGGAGTATTTATACGGCTTTTTTACCATAATCGGCCCTTTTTCAATTTTAAAGGTTTTGAAGAATCCAAAAGCCGGGATACAGATTCTAATCTGCTGTTACGATTTCTTAAGAATCTGGGTCGGAATGTAAAAGCTACAGGAGGGTATTTCCTGGCCGGTATTGCTTTATCCGCACTGTTTCAGAGATATGTGTCCGGGAATGTGATGACTAACCTGTTTGGCGGCAATGAAGCGTTCGGCGTCCTGATGGCGGCAACTATCGGAGTTCCCCTCTATGCCTGCGGCGGAGGGACGATACCGTTATTGCAGACGTGGCTGATGGACGGCATGAGCCTTGGCAGCGCCGCAGCTTTTATGATCACCGGACCGGCTACAAAAATCACGAATCTGGGAGCAGTAAAGATTGTGTTGGGAATCAAACGGTTTGTACTATATCTGGCATATATAATGATATTCTCTTTTCTGACCGGATTGGCGGTGAATTTTATATAATATTTTGAATGGAGGGTAAAAATGGAGTACAGGACAAACAGAAGGACAGGTGACCGCATCAGTGTGATCGGCCTGGGAACAAGCTACATTGCAGAAACGGAGGAAAAGGAGGCGGTTGGGGCTCTGGAATTCGCCCATGAGAAAGGAATCAACTATGCTGACCTTGCCACTGCAGACGCAAAGACTTTTACCTATTATGGGAAAGCCTTTTCATCTGTCAGAAAGGATATGCACTATCAGGTACATTTTGGCGCAAATTATGAGAGCGGGGCATATGGATGGACTACGGACAAGGAGACGATCCGGCGTTCCATAGATGCCCAGCTTACAGCGCTGAAGACAGACTACATAGACTATGGATTTATCCACTGTCTGGATGAAGAAAAAGACTGGCAGGCATATCAGGAGGGAGGCACCCTTGGCTTTCTTATGGAATTGAAAAAGCAGGGGGTGGTGCGGCACATCGGACTGTCTTCCCATACGCCCGGCCTTGTACAGCAGATACTGGATACCGGATTCGTGGATCAGGTAATGTTTTCCGTCAATCCGGGATATGACTACAGCCATGGCGATTATGCAAACGGAAGTAGCGAAGAGCGTATGTCGCTGTACCGCAGATGCGAGGCGGATGGGGTGGGCATTTCCGTGATGAAGCCCTTTTCAGGGGGACAGCTCCTGGATGATAAGACATCTCCTTTCGGCAGGGCGCTGACACAGTATCAGTGCATCCAGTATGCCCTGGATAAGCCGGGAGTAGTGACGGTGTTGCCGGGCATCCGAAATATGGAGGATGTGAAAGAACTGCTGAGATTTTTTGATATTTCCCCGGAAGAACGGGATTATTCCATTCTTGGTGCATTTACTCCTGGTGAGGCTGTAGGAAATTGTGTGTACTGCAATCATTGCCAGCCTTGTCCTGCAGGTCTGAATGTAGGGCTGATCAATAAATATTATGACCTGGCGGTGGCAGGGGATTCCATGGCAGCCGGACATTACGGGAATCTGGAGAAGAAGGCTTCCGACTGTATCGCCTGTGGCCATTGTGACAAGAGATGCCCTTTTCATGTAAGACAGACTTCCAGAATGAAAGAGATTGCTGCTTATTTTGAAAAGTAAAAGGAAGGCGGTTAAGGGCAAGGAATGAAGAAAATAAGAATGAAATATATCGTTTATGCTTTTTTTGCTCTGCTGTTAGCTGTATTCGTTGTTTTTATCCTTCTTTTCCAAAGAAACATACGGACAGCGGCAAGCGTAAAGAAGCTGGAAGATGGCCTGTATTCTATGGTATATAAAGGTGATTACAGATTTAATGACTTTCTGGAGCAGGGCGGCGCTTCCGATGATCTGGCGGTAGCAGAATTTGTGATACAGGATGTATTCCACGGTCTGTTGCCCATAGATTTAAGGGGCGGTACCTTTGGCTGCAGTACTATTTCTGCCGAAACGCCAGAGGGTGATGCTGTATTTGGCAGGAATTTTGACTGGGGAACCTGTACGGCACTGATCGTGCAGACCAGTCCGGCAGAGGGATATGATTCTGTTTCCACCGTAAATATGGATTTCCTGAACCTGGGACTGGATATGCCGGAAGAAATGCAGATGCGTCTTCTGTCGGCAGCAGCGCCCTTTGCGCCTATGGATGGGATGAATGAAAAGGGATTATGTGTGGCAGTTTTGATGATTCAGGACAGTCCAGGATTTCATCAGGATACCGGGAAGCCGGATCTGACGACTACAACGGCGGTGCGTCTGCTGCTTGACCAGGCGACGGATGTGGAGGAGGCTGTGGAGCTGCTTGCCCGGTATGATATGCACGCATCTGCGGGAATGATGGTGCATTTTGCGCTGGCTGACGCAGAAGGCCATTCCGTAGTGGTTGAATATATTGACAATGAAATGGCAGTAACAGAAACACCGGTTGTCACAAACTATTATCTGACTCCCGGTGAAAAATATGGTATCGGAACAGAAGAGTCCAAAGTCCGGTATGCCATGCTGGAGGATATGCTGCAGAGCGGTTCCTCATTTACTATGGATGGGATAAGGGATGCACTTGACAGTGTAAGCAAGCATAATTTTGATTCCGAGTTTGCCTCTACGGAATGGAGTATTGTTTATAACCAGAGTACCGGGAAGGCACGCTATTACCATAGAGAGAACTATCAGAAGTATTATACTTTCATAACAGGCAGTCCATAAGAAAGCCAGAACTGTAAAGGGAAGGAATAGACAACAAAGCAATCCGCAAAAAGAAAGAATAAATATTGTAGGAGGAATGAAACATGAGCGGACATATTTTAGAATTATCACAGAAGGTGGAGAGAAAAAAAGTGGTTTACAGAAATCGGTATGGGTTGGATATAACAGGGGAGCTGTACTTTGAAAAAGGAACCTCACTGGATCAGAAGCATCCGGCTCTGATTATCGGTGCGCCTTATGGCGGTGTGAAAGAACAGGGACCCTGTGTATACGGCAATGAGCTGGCGCAGAAAGGATTTGTTGTGCTGACCTTTGACCAGTCCTTTATGGGAGAATCCGGAGGCTTTCCAAGAAATGTATCATCACCGGACATATTTGTGGAAAATTTCAGTGCTGCAGTGGATTTTCTGGGATTGCAAAAGTTTGTAGACAGGGAAAAAATCGGCGTGATCGGTATCTGTGGTTCCGGAGGTTTTGCTCTTTCGGCGGCTCAGTGCGATACCAGAATCCGTGCAGTTGCTGTTATGAGCATGTATGACATGAATGTGGCAGTCAGAGGAAATATGGACAGGGAAGAACTGCAGAGCGTAAAGGAGCGCCTGTCAAATCAACGGTGGAATGATGCGGAAAACGGATATCCGGAGTACCTGCCGGGATTCCCGGAGCAGCCAATCGACAAGGTACCGGAGGATATACCGGAACCGGGGGCAGAGTGGTTCCGTTTTTATGCATTGAAGAGGGGGCATCATCCGAGTGCCAGAGGCGGGTTTACTACGACCAGTGAGCTGGCAATTATGAATTTCCGGCCGTTGGATTTCATTGACGAGATTTCTCCCCGCCCGATCCTGTTTGTCGTTGGAGACAGGGCACACTCCCGGTTTTTCAGTGACGCAGCTTATGAAGCGGCCTTAGAACCGAAGGAAATGCTGGTTGTGGAGGATGCGGAGCATATCGATCTGTATGACCGGAGAGACCGTATTCCCTTTGACAAACTGGCGGAATTCTTTACAGTAAATATGCAGTAAAAAACAGGCGGACAGAGATTTATCAGGAGGACAAATTAAGATGAAAGGTTTGAAAATATCAGCCTGCACCTTGCTTTTTGTTTTACTCTCGGCCTGCGGAATCAGCGGAAACCATCAGGAGTCTGCAGCCGGTTCTGATATGGATGTATCGCTTGAAAAGCAGGAAAGTAATTCACAGGCAGAAGAGGTAAATATGAGTATATCGCAGGAAGAGACATCTCAGGTTTCAGAATATGAAGAAAAAAATGAGACGGTTTTACAGATTCAGGTAAAGGACAGCAATCATACGATTATTTTTGAACTGAATGACAGTCCGGCTGCCCGGTCTTTGTATGATCAGCTGCCGCTGACGGTTGAGGTTCAGGATTATAGTACCAATGAGAAAATTTTTTATCCGCCGGAACCGTTGGATACAGACAATGCCGTGGAAGGAGAGGGGCCGGCCGGCAGCCTGGCATATTTTTCACCATGGGGAAACGTGGTGATGTACTACAGCGACTATGGCTCGTATCATGGCCTTTATCACCTGGGAAACGCTGTATCCGGCAGTGAGTGGATTTCCGAATTGACCGGAACATTGGATATACAGCAATTTGTGGAAAAATAAGCATTTATGATACTGGAAATCAAAATTGTAATTCAGATTTTTCGTAAAATACCGGTTTTGCATGAAAGACAGATAAAAATCTGTTGGTAGTGTAAAACCGGTATTTTTTTATGAAGGCAAAATTTGATGTGATGGATAATAAATGACATAAATCGGATGGAATACCAGTGGTTCGGCAAGAGAAATCTTAGTTGAGTTATAGATTCATATTTATAGAAAATGCCTATTCAAACGGATAAAGTATAAGTATTTGCTATTTGCATGCCATCTTGATAAGATAACCATGAAAGCAGATAAAAAGGTAATTGAGAAATCTGCAAGAATTCATTTAGAAATTGTTTATTTTTCTGTTAGTTGGATGTTATCTGGGGTGGCTATAGTATAGTCACAGGCACAGAGAGGAAAGGGATAAAACCAGTGAAAAAAAGATTTTATATAGGTCTGCTTTTAGTTTTAGGGATATTTGGCTTGCTGTCAGGATGCGGAAGAGATTCCAGTGATCAAACGGAGGGAAACAGCCGTAGCGAAGAAGGATCGAAAAGCAGGACAGAGGAAGAAATAACAATGGAAGAGGAAAATGAAAAAGGAAGCAGAGATGAGAATGCAATCTGGATTACTCCAACTTCTGAAATCGCGGAGCTGGAAGCAGGGCTGTCAACCATCCGATATGAAGGGGATTATGGATTTGACACATTTTTAGAACAGGGAGGCGCTGGTTCGGACGCGGATGTTGCGGCGTATATCACATCGCTTCTGGCACAGGAGATCCATATGGAAGGAACCCCTTTCGGATGCAGTACCCTGTCAGTGGAGAATGAGGCCGGCGGATATCTGTTTGGAAGAAATTTTGACTGGAATGCCTGTCATGGATTGATCGTCAGCGCCAGACCGGAAAACGGGTTTTCTTCCGTATCAACCGTCAACATGGACTTTATCCGGGCTGGCGGGGTTGAAGTTTCACAATTACCAGATCAGATGCAGGCTCTTGTTTCCTTATATGCGCCATTGGATGGCATGAACGAAAAGGGACTGGCCGTTTCTGTGAATATGATTCAGGACTCTGCAGATATCAATCAGGATACGGCCAGGCCGGACATTACTACTACAACAGCAATCCGGTTATTGCTTGACAAAGCAGCAGATGTGGAAGAAGCACTAAAGCTCCTGCAGCAATACGACTTTCACAGCTCCATGGGGATGATGGTGCATTTGGCTCTGGCAGACGCAGAAGGCAGGAGCGTGGCGGTGGAATATGTGGATAATGAAATGATTGTTACTGAGACGCCTGTTGTCACGAACTTTTATTTGGCTCCAGGGGAGAAGCAGGGAATCGGAACCACCCAGTCCCATACCCGGTACGAAATTCTTACACAGACATTGGAAGGACAGGGGGAGATGACGGAGGTAGAAATGCGGGATGCACTGGACAGTGTGAGCAAGGATAACTTTGGCGAGTTTGAATCTACCGAATGGAGCATTGTGATGAATCAGGAGACAAAGGAACTGATTTATTACCATAGGGAAAATTATAAAACGGCATATGTCGTTTCGGTTGAATAGATAAGCCATGCAATAATCTTGACGAGGAGGAAGAAAATGAACTACTTAAAGACTTTAACAGATTTATACAGACTGAAAAAGAATGTGAAATTAAGTGCTGAAAAGATGCGTTCCCTGCAGGATGAAAAACTGCGGAAGCTTCTCAGGTTCGCATGGGAGCATTCGGCTTATTACCGGGCAGCTTTTGAGAAGGCGGGAATTACAGAGGAACAGTTGGATACGCTGCCTCTTTCCTGCTTTCCCACCATCGACAAACAAATGCTTTTGGAGCATTTTGATGAACTGGTCACAGTGCCGGATTTAAAACAGGAAAACCTGCGGGAATTTGATGCGGGGGAAGCGGCAGACCGGAAGCCTTATCAGGGAAAGTATCATGTGGTTCATTCCTCTGGCAGCACCGGGAAACCCGGATACTTTGTATATGATGAGGATGCTTGGAGCCAGATGCTTCTGGGTATCATACGGGCGGCTCTTTGGGGAATGTCCATGCCGCAGATATTGAGACTTCTGATGAAACATCCCAGAATCGTCTATATTGCGGCCACAGACGGAAGATATGGAGGCGCTATGGCGGTGGGAGATGGAATCGACGGTGTGGGAGCCAGCCAGCTGTATCTGGATATCAAGACACCGGTCACAGAATGGATCAAGCAGTTAAAAGAGTTCCGGCCCAATATTGTCATTGGCTATCCATCTGCCATCAAGATACTGGCACAGCTGATGGAGAACGGAGAAGTCAGCTTGGATGCTGAAAGGGTGATTTCCTGTGGCGAACCATTAGGGAACAGTTTACGGACCTATCTGGAAAACATATTCCGGGCACAGGTTGTCAATTTTTATGGAGCCGGTGAATCCCTGGCCCTTGGAGTGGAAACAGACCCGGAGGAAGGGATGCTCCTTTTTGATGATATGAATATCATTGAGGTGGAACATGGAGTGATGTACCTTACCTGCCTTTATAACTATGCACAGCCGCTGATCAGGTACCGCCTTTCTGACCGTCTGACCCTGCAGCCGCCAAAGGAAAAAGAGCTTCCTTTTACCAAAGTAGTGGGTCTTTTGGGAAGAAACGAAGATGTCCTTTGGTTTGAAGACGGAAGAGGGAACAGGGAATTTCTTCACCCATTGGCCATCGAAGGATTCTGTATCGAAGGACTGAAAGATTATCAATTCCGGCAGACTACGAAAGATACCTTTGAAATGTATGCGGAAACAGGAAATGGCGTTTCCAGGGAACAGATCCGGCAGGAGATGTTGCTTCGGATGAGGAAGATCCTTGCAGAGAAAAGATTGGACTATGTGCAGTTCTATGTGAACTTTGTAGAAGAAATCCTACCGGATATCCGGACAGGGAAAAAACCTTTGATCTTGAAGGGAAAGGTGGCGTAACGAATGGCAGACACAATCTTACAGGGAGAAAAAATCACTAGAGTTTTTTTCCAGGGAAAGACAGAGACAAAAGTCCTGGACGGAATTGACATTGAAATATATGAAAATGACTTTACTGTGATTATGGGGCCTTCAGGAGCCGGAAAGTCTACGCTTTTGTACAGCTTAAGCGGTATGGATCAGTTGACTGCAGGACATGTGTTTTACAAGGATAAGGAGATCAGCGGCCTTTCCTAAAACCGGATGGCAAAGCTTCGCGCAAAGGAATTCGGGTTTGTATTCCAGCAGACCCATCTGGTCAGCAGCCTGACGCTCTTGGAAAATGTGCTGGTGGCAGGATATGTGAGTAAAAAGGACAGCGCCGAAAAGGTAAGGGAGAGGGCTGCGAATCTCCTGCGGCAGATGGATGTGGAGGCAGCAAAGGACAGACTGCCCTCCCAGGTATCCGGGGGTGAGGCGCAAAGGGCCGCCATTGCCAGGGCCATGATTGGAAAGCCAGGGCTTCTGTTTGCAGATGAGCCTACAGGGGCATTGAATCAGGCAAATACCCGTGAAGTCCTTGGGCTATTGACCGACTTGAACCGTGAAGGCCAGAGTATCCTGATGGTGACACATGACCTGCGAGCCGCAGCCAGAGGGAACCGGGTTCTTTATCTGGAGGATGGAAAGGTCTGTGATGAACTGGCGTTGGAGCCGTACAATGAAATGGAAGAGAAGCAGCGGGAAAGAGATGTAAGCCAGTGGCTTTCCAAGCTTCGATGGTAGGGAGGTGTATGGTTAAATGTTGGAACATCAGATCTTAATCCGGGCAGGAATAAAAAAGCATAAAGGGAGTCTTTTGGGAATCGGAATCCTTCTGTTTCTGACAGCGCTTTCCCTGACAGCAGTGCTGATGACCGCATTTGTGGGGAACCGTTATATAAGGGAAGAGATGGAGAGACTAAGATTTGGGGATCTTACCGCATGGGCATCGAATGTGGCGGATGCGGACTTCCTGACAGAAAGCATCCGGGGGCAGGAAGGCGTAGAGGCGGCAGAGACACAGAGACTGATTTTTTCTGAATATGAAGCAAACGGTATGGAATCTGACAGCGAGGGGCAGCTGGTTCCGTGGACAGGGAGCGGGTACCGTTTCTTTCGGAGTGATCTTTCGGGCTATGCCGAGACTCCGGAAGAAATCGGGGAAGAGGAAGTATATGTATCTCCTTCCATGAAATCCATGATGGATCTGAAACCTGGGGATGCAGTCACATTTCCCATAGCCAGAGGATGACGTAAGATCAGCCTGACAGTGGCTGGGTATTATGAAGATCCTTTTATGGGCAGTTCCATGATTGGGATGAAAGGGTTTTTGATCTCAGAGCAGACCTATGAGGAAATCTGCTCTGCCATAGAAGAGGCGGGAATGGATGCCCTGGCCAGGGATGGCGTCATGATCCATGTTCAAATGGAAGAAGGCAGGACTGTTTCGGAAGTAAACAGGACATTGATTGAAAACACACCTCTTTCCATGTATACGGAATTTATCCACAGCGCAGATACGATTGCGGGTTTTATGGTCATTCTCCAGGATGCTTTCTCAGCCATTTTAGCGGCTTTTGCATTTGTGTTGTTGGGAGTGGCTATGGCAGTCATGGAACACAGTATTTCCGGGCTGGTAGAACAGGAATGGAAGAATCTTGGGATTTTAAAAACGATAGGGTTTACCGGGAAACAACTGGCGGGCCAGCTGATGGTGCAGTATATGGGAGCCGTGGGAATTGGCGCGGTTTCGGGGATGCTTCTGGCAGTTCCGGCAGCAGGGATCATCAGCCGGATTACAGTGACTACTACGGGTGTTTTGCTGCCGGTTCAATTTCCTGTCCTTCCCTGCCTTGGTATCCTGGCCGTCCTTCTTCTGTTGCCTGGAGGCTTTTGCGCCCTGTGTCTTCGGCGGGTTGATAGGACCAGCCCCATGGCAGCCATCCGCAGGGAAGCCGGGGAGGCGCAGGATGCAGGAGCCGGTATTTTCCACCATAAGCTTCGGGCAGAAGGGCTTAGTTTTCATCTGGCGCTGCGGCAGGTCCTGACAGGGGGGAAACGCTATACAAGCGCCTGTCTTGTAGCGGCACTTCTGGTGTTTTTCGCTTCCCTGGCAGGCCGGATGAACGGCTGGCTGGGGGCGGACGGAAAAGGGATGATGGATGCGTTTAACCCGGCAGACCTTGACCTGGGAGTGCAGGTCCTTGGGAAACTTTCGGCCGAAGAAATGGAAACAATGGTGCTTTCTTATACGGATATCAAAGACAGCTATCTGCTGGCCATGCCAAGCGTTTCTGTAAATGGAACGAACTACACGGCAAATGTGATCACGGAGCCGGAGCGGTTCCATATCAGCAGGGGCCATACCAGCAGGGAGGCAGACCAGGTAGTGCTGACAGAGGTGCTGGCGGCAGATTTGGGAGTAGATGTTGGGGATACTGTTACAATCCGGGGGAATAAAGGCAGTGGATCGTTTACCGTTTCAGGCATCTATCATTGCGCCAATGATATGGGGGCAAATCTGGGTATGAGCAGGGAAGGGTACCTTTCTATTGGAGAGGACGATAGCCGTTTGTGGTGCTACCATTATTTTCTGGAAGATCCTTCACAGAAACAGGCGATCACAGAGGCTTTGGAACAGACCTGGGGCGGGGATGTCCATGTCCATGAGAATTCCTGGCCGGGGCTTTTTGGAATTATTTCCGCCATGCATATGCTGATTCTTTTCCTGTATGGAATGAGTGCGGCGTTTATCTGTATCGTAACGGGAATGACAGGAACAAAGATTCTGGATGCAGAGCAGAAGGATATGGGAATCTATAAATCCATCGGATGTTCTGTCCGGATGCTTAGGCTCTCCTTTGCCTTTCGCTTTGGACTTGTGGCAGGAATGGGGGCAGTCATTGGGACGCTGGCAGCTATGGGGCTTACAGACCCCATTGTATCCAACCTCATGCGGCTGGCTGGGATTAGCAATTTCACATCTGGAAATACGCCTGGAAGCGTTCTCCTTCCTGGAATTGTGATCACACTTTTGTTCTTTGGATTCGCCTGGCTGTTATCAGGCAGGATCGGAAAGGAGGACATGAATGTGCTGACGGCGGAAGTATGATATGTTTTTTTGAATATGAAAAATGGGACAGCAGGAAAATAAAAAACACCGTAAGGGTCATCAATATGCCCTGAAAAATGAGCTAAGAGAAGAAAGGATGAAAACAATATGAAAAACAAAAATGACAGAACAAGTATGGTGAATAAGGGAATGGGAATGGTAGCAGCCGTGGTACTTACTGCCTTGCTTCTGGTGGGGTGCGGCCAGAACAATGGAGATACAGAAAGCGCAAGGGACACCAATGCTGGCAGCGTTGATGTGACAGAAGCACAAAGGGCGGAAAGCAATATTGGAGCAGGAGACTCTTCAGAAAATCATGCAGACACAGAGAACATTACCAGTATGGAAAACCAGTCTGCGGAAGATCATACGATGGAAAGCGGAAGCACACAGCTGGAAGTCCGATTTGGGCATGGCGGGGAGGTGTTTGTCATGACGCTTTTAGATAATGATACTGCGGCAGCTATTGCAGGGTATGTAGGCACTTCTGACTGGCAGCTTCCCATTTATGAGCGGGATGCGGATGCAGACTACAGTGTACTGCAGTATTATGACATTCCCAGCAGATATGAGATTCCGTCTGATGCTCCGGAGACTGTGACAGAAGCAAAGGCAGGAGATGTATTCTATTCAGATCCAAACCGTATCGTGCTTTTTTACCATGATGCAGAGATTTCAGCAGAGTATACAAAGATTGGTACATTTGAGGCGACAGAGGAATTTATAACTGCTGTGGAAGAAAATCCAGTATTGGAAGGATGGGGGAATAAAATTATCCATATTTCTAGGCCGTAAATTGGGTTCTCAGAGAGGAACAGGCATATGAGTATTATTGCGTATATAATAGCAGAAGCAAAGATGATTCGTGAAAGAGATCCTGCAATCAAAAGTAATCTGGAAATTGTTCTATATCCCGGATTCAGGGCAGTTTTGTATTATCGACTGGCACATAAGCTGTATCTGGGAAAACATTTTTTCCTGGCAAGATGGGTTTCCCAGCGGGCTGCAAGGAAAACAGGGATTGAGATTCATCCGGGTGCAGTGATTGGGAAAGGGCTTTTTATAGATCACGGAAACGGTGTGGTTATTGGGGAGACTGCGGAGATTGGGATAATGTTACCATGTATCACGGAGTTACCCTCGGCGGGGTAGGAAAAGAGCAGGGGAAGCGCCATCCGACAATTAAAAACAATGTGATTATTGGAACAGGAGCTAAGATACTGGGTAGTTTTACTGTAGGTGAAGGCGCCAAAATCGGAGCAGGAACTGTTGTACTGAAGGAGGTTCCTGCAGGCGCAACGGTGGTTGGAACTCAGGGGCGTCTTGTGCGGGAGGAACAAGCAACGAGAATTTATCATAGTCAGAAGGGGGAAGGGACGTGTCGATTTTTAAGGGAGCCGGCGTAGCAATCATAACGCCGTTTCATGAAGATGGCAGTATCAATTACACAGAATTTGACAGGTTGACGGAGTTTCAGATTCAAAAAGGAGTGAACAGATGTCTGCAACATTAAGTATTTATTTAGGCAGTTTTGATCTGATTAAAAAATTTGAATCTGCCATCGCTAATATGAAAGGAAAATTTGCTTTATGTTCAGGTCGTTATGTGGTAGAGGCCAGGTCCGTTATGGGTATCCTCAGCATGGATATATCCAGGCCGATACAATTAAGGATTTCTGATTCAACCGAAACAGATATAGAAATTTTAAGGCAATACTGCATTCAGGATACACAGATATGAATGGTAAAGCAGCAGGAGCAGGCAGCTTGAGTTTTGGGATGCCGGCCGTTATTATGGAATAAATATAGGGATGGTGGAGAACCATGAGAAAGAAAATCAGCTTTATTTTGATGGTGACATTTTGCATTGGGATGTTGGGAGGATGTGCAGAGAAAATGAATACAGCAGGAGGCGGAGCAGAAAAGATTGGTACAGATTTCCAGAATGCCGGAAACGTAGATACTACAGAAATGGAGACTGCTGTTTCTTATGGTACAAACACAGAAGAGGCAGAAGAAAGTATGTACGAATATGAAATCCGTGAGTTATATGCCGAGAATAACGGAAAACAAATATATGGCATCGAATATGTTCCTCAAAACGCAGGGGAGAGGATGCCTACCATAATCTACAGTCATGGATTTGGAGATACATACCGAAGCGGTATGGATTATGCAGATACGCTAGCAGAAAACGGGTATGTGGTTTACTGTTTTGATTTTTGTGGCGGTGGTCCCGGCAGCAAAAGTGATGGGTCTATGACAGAAATGTCCCTGTTTACAGAACAGTCCGATCTGGAAGCAGTCCTTACAATGATACAGGAACAGCCTTATGTGGACCGTGAAAGGATTGTTTTGTTTGGCGCCAGTCAGGGAGGGGCAGTATCGGCGGTTACATCGGCAGCGCATAAGGAAGAGATTGCCGGGCTTATTCTGTTATATCCGGCTTTTGTAATGGCAGATGACACCAGAAGTGAATTTGGCAGCGTGGAGGATATTCCTGAAACCTATTCCCTTATGGGCCTGACAGTTGGCCGTGAGTATGGAGCGGCTTTGATGGATTATGATTTTTACGAGGTGATTCCACAGTATGATAAAGAAGTGCTTCTGATCCATGGAGACAAGGATGGAATTGTACCGATTTCCTATTCCAAAAAAGCGGCTCAGGTGTATCCATCTGTCCAGTTTGAGGTTTTATCGGGAGGCGGGCATGGCTTTTATGGAAAGGATGTGGAAAAGACCATTGATTTTATACTGGGATATTTAAAAGAGCTCTTTGGCGAATAAACTCTGGTTGGAAGAAGCGTGATGACTTAGTGAGGTGTTGAAAAGAAGGCGGCAATTATAGATGATTTAAGAGAAGATTTGGTTTGTTATTTGAGGGAGGCTCTATAGGGCCTCCTTATATCATTGCATTTATATAGTTATTTTCTATAAAAAACAATCAAGTATAAATATTTGCTATTTTATATGCACCAATTTATAATAAATCTATAAAGAGAAAAGGAATGTGCCGGTGATGATCAGGCAATCACAAAATAGGAAAGAAAGCAGGAGGAATTTATGAATACTGAGAATTTTATTACAGCAATGAATTCTGGAGAAAAAGTTGTATGCGGCTCGGAGGTTCTTGCATATATGGGAAAACTGAGTCAGGAGGCAATGAAAATAACGGCTCGGATAAACTGCGGCTATCATGAACCCCAGGAAATACAGGAGTTGTTTTCCTTTCTTACAGGACAAAAGATAGATGAGGGCTTCGGATTGTTTCCACCGTTTTATACAGACTGTGGAAAGAATATTCATATTGGAAAGAACGTTTTTATTAACGGAGGCTGCCAGTTCCAGGATCAGGGCGGGATTTATATCGGTGATGGAACATTGATCGGACCGATGGTGGTCCTTGCAACTTTAAATCATGAACAGAATCCGGAACATCGTGGCGACCTTATCCCCAAGCCGATTCATATCGGAAAAAATGTATGGATTGGCGCTCATGCCACGGTATTGCAGGGCGTTACGATTGGCGACGGCGCTATCGTGGCAGCCGGAGCTGTGGTGACAAAAGATGTTCCGGCTGGCGTGATTGTCGGGGGCGTTCCGTCAAAGATAATAAAACAAATCGAAACAGACTATTATGAGAATGGCCATGATTAAGGCTTATGGGCAAAAGGAGGTTCAGGATTATGGAAGATAAATTATCAATTTATGGCCTGACTGTGGAACATCAGCTATCGCCCCTGGGGATTGATGTGCAGAATCCACGCTTTGGGTGGAAGATGGATACGAATCTGAGAGATGTTGTACAGACCGCTTATCGGCTCCAGATTTTTGCCGGGCAGGCAACGGCTGCGGACACCGGCAGGGTGGAAAGTGAAAGCAGTATAGAAGTAGGAGTGGAGAACTGGGAAACTTGTCCGATGACACGGTATGATGTAAAGCTTTGGGTATGGGATAACAGAGGAAGATGTGCGCAGGCGGAAAGCTGGTTTGAAACAGGCAGGTTGGGAGTGCCTTTTCAGAGCGGATGGGTTGAACCAGAGCAGGTCCCGACCCCTCCCAGCATGGATGGGAAGGATATGAGTATTGGCGCCATTGGCGCTGATCCGTATAAAAAGGCAGAAAGGGACTTTGCGGAGTTCCGTCCCCCGCAATTTATCCGTATACCGTTTGAACTGGACCGGCCGGTAAAGAGGGCAAGGATCTATGCGACAGCCCATGGGATCTATGAGCTTGAGGTAAACGGGCAAAAGCCGGATGACCGGAAGTTTGCACCGGAAAATACGACATATGAAAAAATCCTGCAATATCAGACCTATGATGTTACTGCCTGCCTGAAACATGGAAAAAATGTCATTGGAGTCACGGTTGCGGACGGCTGGTGGGCGGGGCGCGTCGGCACCACAGGAGACTGTTGCCAATATGGCGATAAGTTGGGGCTCTTATTGGACGGCATCGTGGAATATCAGGACGGTACGGTTAAGAATATTTCGGCAGAACAGGGGGTTTCCTCTACGGGACCTTATCTTTATGCCGACCTGTTTGTCGGGGAAAAATATGATGCGCAAAAGGAACTGGAAGGCTGGAGCACACCGGAATTTTTGGATGAGGGCTGGAAGAGGGTAAAGCGGTCAGAGTATCCGGTGGACAATCTGACCGGACAGTATGCGCCGCCTGTCAGGATATTGAAAATGATGAGGCCGGAAGCAATTTTTACGACTCCGGCTGGGGAGACCATTCTGGATGTAGGCCAGGTTGTTGCGGGGGTTGCAAGTTTTACCCTGACAGCTTCCGCCGGTCTGACGATTACGCTGGAGCATTCGGAGGTTTTGGACGAAAAGGGGAATTATTATAATAATATTCTCGGTGTAAACAAGGAACAGACAGATGTTTACATCACGAAAGAGGGGACACAGGCATACTGTCCGAAATTTACTTACCATGGTTTCCGCTATATCAAGGTCAGCGGCTGGCCAGGACGGATCTCTACCAATGATTTTATGATTTGTGTGTATAGCAGTGAGATGGAAGATATCGGTTCCTTTGTAACTTCGGATGCACGTCTGAACCGGCTGACAGAGAATATCTGGTGGAGCCAGGTCGCCAATACAATTTCTATCCCAAGCGACTGCCCACAACGGGAAAAGGCCGGATGGACAGGGGACATTATGGCGTTTGCCCCCACATTGACCTTTAACCGCAGCGCAGACCCATTCCTTACGGCATGGATGAATAATGTACGGGCAGACCAGCTGGAAAATGGGGCGGTTCCGGATATTGTACCGGATCTGCCGGCATATAAGAGATTCCTGACAGAAGCCTTTGATGTGGAAACAAGCTGCGGCTGGGGAGATGCGGTGATCATGGTTCCCTATGCAGTCTATCAACAGTATGGAGACAAGCGGATACTGGAAGAAAACTATGGGGCAATGAAGCGCTGGATGGACTATATGGAAGAGCGCTGTGAGAATCATCATCCAAAAGGGTATGAGAACTGGGAAGAAGAGCGGAAGAACCGCAGCCGTTATCTGTGGAATACAGATTTTCACTTTGGGGATTGGCTGATTCCAAGTATCGTGCTAGGGAATCCCGATGGGCTTGCAATGAACCGGACGGCAGAGGCGACCATGCACGTTGTAGCTCCGGCGTATGCTGCATTCAGCGCAATGCATATGGCGGAGATAGCGAAAATACTGGAAAAAGAAGAGGATTGTGCATATTATGAGGAACGGTATCGTCTGATCCGCAGGGCATTTATCGAGGAATATGTTCACGAAGACGGAACAATGGATGCCGATTTCCAGGGGATTTATGTAATCGCACTTAAAATGGGGCTTGTGCCGGATGAGGTCAGGCAGAAGATGACAGAACACTTGTGCCAGATGATCCAGGTGAACGGGGGATGTCTGGATACCGGATTTTTAAGCGTACTTTTCCTGATGGATGTTCTTGTTGAAAATGGGAGAAGAGATATGGCATACCGTCTGCTGTTCCAGACAAAATGTCCAAGCTGGCTGTACGAGGTAGAGCATGGGGCGACTACCATGTGGGAGAGCTGGGGTGCAATCGGTGAAGATGGAACCGTCAGCACATACAGTTATAACCATTATGCGTTTGGGTGTGTTGGGGAGTGGATGTTCCGGGAGATTGGAGGCCTGCAGGCCCTGGAACCAGGCTATAAGAAAATCAGGGTTGCGCCGTCTTTAGACTGTGGGCTAACCTATGTCACAGTCAGTGAAGAAACTCCATACGGAAAAGCCCAGGTAGAATGGGAACTGATTGAGGGGCAGGCAGTTGTTCATGTGACAATCCCGGCAAATACGACAGCACAGATTCACCTGCCAGGCAGAGAAGTCGAAACTGTTGGAAGTGGAAACTATAGATTTACATGTAAGATACCGGTCACAGACGGTATTTAGTGGTATTGGAATATTTATAAAAGCAGCAATGAATTGAGAAATCTGCAAGAATTCATTTAGAAATTGTTTATTTTTTTGTTATCGCTATGTTATCTGCATCCAGTATCCTTATTGTAAGCAAAAAGAAAGAACGCAGGCATTATAGAAATGCAATCTAACAAATTAACAGAAACAGGAAAAATACCGCAAGGGTGTACCAATACGCCTTGAAAATGCGGACAAGGAGGAAAAATCATGAAAGCAAGAGAAATCAGACAGGAGTATTTGACAGGAGAAAGAGCATTATTCCAGGGAGAGAATTTGAAGATCTACGACAGCATTTTTGCAGATGGAGAGTCGCCGCTGAAAGAGAGCCATGATATCGAACTGGAGGGCTGCATGTTCAAATGGAAGTATCCATTCTGGTATGCGAAGAATATTACCGCCAGAAACTGTACCTGGTTCGAGATGGCCCGTGCAGGGGTATGGTATACGGACAATATCACAGTGGAAAATGCAGTGATCGAGGCCCCGAAGAATTTCCGTCGCTGCCGAGGCGTGAGTTTACGAAACGTAAATTTTCCCAATGCGGCCGAAACACTCTGGAGCTGTGATGACGTGGTACTGGAGCATGTTTCTGCAAAAGGCGATTACTTTGCCATGAACAGCCAGAATATGGTGCTGCGGGATTTCCAGCTGGTGGGCAACTATTCCTTTGACGGGGTGAAGAATATGGAGATCCACAATGCCCGGATGCTTTCCAAGGATGCTTTTTGGAATAGCGAGAATGTGACGGTATATGATTCCTTCATTTCCGGAGAATATCTGGGCTGGAACGCAAAGAATCTGACACTGATTAACTGCACCATTGAGAGCCTGCAGGGGATGTGCTACATCGATCATCTGGTTATGAAAAACTGTAAGCTTCTGAACACCACACTGGCGTTTGAGTATTCCACGGTGGATGCAGAAATCACAGGAAAGATTGACAGTGTGATGAATCCTTCCAGCGGTGTGATCCGGGCAGACAGCATTGATGAATTGATTGTTGAAAAGGATAAGGTAGATCCATCAAAGACAAAGATCATATGCAGAAGAGAACTGAAGGAGGCGGTATGAGCCTGTTTTTGAAGGGAATTCTGATCGGGTTGCTCTTTGGCGTACCTGTGGGTGCTGTTGGTGCCATGACTGTGCAGAGAACCTGGGAACAGGGAGTAAAAGCCGGACTTCTTACAGGGATGGGCTCTTCTGCTGCAGATTGCATATATGCAGGAATCGGGGCTTTTGGGCTGACCATAGTGTCAGATTTTCTTCTGGAATACCAGACGGTCATCCATTTGGCAGGAGGAGGCATTGTCCTGTTGATGGGAATCCGTCTGCTTCTCCGAAAAGGAGGGGCGGCGGAAGTTCTGGCAGTGTCAGGAAAATTTAAGATATTTTTGTCGTCCTTTGCCGTAGGGATCACGAACCCGGCGGCAATATTAACTTTCCTGTTTGCTTTTTCCTGGTTTGGCATTGTGGGAGGCAGTGTAGGAAAAAATGGCTGGCTGGTGGTTTTAGGAGTATTTGTTGGAACCTATTTCTGGTGGGGAGGGCTGACCGCTGTGGTTGCTTTTGCCAGAAGAAAGAAAAGGACAGAAAGTTTCCAAAAAATGAATCGGATTTTTGGGGCAGCTTTAAGCCTGTTTGGAATCCTTGTTTTTATACGGGCAATTTCCAGATAAATTCCTTATCATGAAACAGAAAATGTTGACAGAGGAGTGGTTGGAAATGAGAAAAATATGGATTTTATTGTGGGGTATGCTTGTCTTGTTTTCTCTAACTGCGTGCGGAGAGGACAACGGGCAGGCTGATGTTTCAACCTCAGTACCGGAGACAGTCGGAACAGAAAGTATGCTACAGTCTGCCGTTCATCAGGGATCGGAGAGTGCCAATGCACAGGAAACGCAATCTGCAGATACAAATTCAACGGAATATGTGACAGAAGACATACAGGAGAGATCTGTTTCTGATTCAACAGGAAGCACGGCAGAATCAGCAGCGGATATAAATGAAGCAAAGCCTGTACAGGAAACAGAAATGAGTGAAGCAGGTGGAATGGAAACAGATACTCAAAATGATGGAGAGGAGAATGCAGTGATGAATATGAAGGTACAGGTTGGTGATACGATATTTTCAGCCACATTGGAAGAGAACGTGGCAGTATCTGCTTTGGTGGATATGATGCGGGAAAGTCCGGTAGTGCTTCAAATGAGCGACTATTCCGGCTTTGAAAAGGTAGGCCCTTTGGGAACCAGCCTTCCTGCAGACAACAGTCAGACCACAACCCACGCCGGAGATATTGTCTTGTATAACGGAAACCAGATTGTTATTTTTTACGGCTCTAATTCCTGGAGCTATACAAGGCTGGGACATATTGATGATCTGACGGGTTGGGAAGAGGCTCTTGGAAACGGGGATGTGACTGTGACATTTTCTTTGGATTAAATACGATAGAAAGTTTGGAGGTGCAATATGCCTTACAATTTTGATGAACCTGTCAACAGGAGAAATACCCATTCACTGAAATGGGATGTGAAAGAGCAGGAGCTGCCTATGTGGGTGGCAGATATGGATTTTCAGACAGCACCGGAAATTCAGGAGGCAATCAGGGAAAGGGTAGCTCATGGCGTATTTGGCTATTCGATTGTGCCTGAAGAATGGTATCAGGCATATATGTGCTGGTGGGAGAGACGGCATCATTTTTCCATGGAAAAGGAGTGGCTTGTTTTCTGTACGGGAGTGGTTCCTGCTATTTCCAGTATGGTGCGTAAGCTGACGACAGCAGGAGAAAATGTTTTGGTTCAGACGCCGGTTTACAATATTTTCTTCAATTCCATTGTAAATAACGGAAGGAATATTGCTGAAAGCCCGCTGCGATATGACGGAAACACCTATCAGATGGATTTTGAGGATTTGGAACGAAAACTTTCTGATCCTCAGACCACGCTGATGATTCTATGCAATCCCCACAATCCAGTGGGAAGAATCTGGAGCAGAGAGGAACTGAAGCAGGTTGGTGAGCTGTGCAGGAAATATCATGTGACCGTGATTTCCGATGAAATCCATTGTGATCTGACCAGTCCCGGTCAGGAATATATTCCTTTTGCCTCGGTTTCGGAAAACTGTGAGAATATCAGCATCACCTGCATGGCTCCCACAAAAGCCTTTAATCTGGCAGGACTGCAGACAGCAGCAGTGGCCGTTCCAAATCCCAACCTGCGGCATAAGGTTTGGCGGGGACTGAATACGGATGAGGTGGCAGAACCGAATTCCTTCGCGGTGGAAGCGGCTGTGGCTGCTTTCACGAAAGGGGAAGCGTGGCTGGATGCTTTAAGAGAGTATATCCAAGAAAACAAAAATTTTGTGGAGAATTTTTTGAAGAAAGAGGATTTGCATATCAGGCTGGTTCCTTCACAGGCCACCTATCTTTTGTGGCTGGACTGCCGGGAAATGCAGGGGTGTACTGCTGAATTTACGCAATATTTGAGAGAGCATACAGGACTGTATTTGTCGGAGGGACAGCAGTATGGGGAAAGCGGATGTTTCTTTATCAGAATGAACATAGCCTGTTCCAGGAGTTGTCTGGAAGATGGGCTAAAACGCTTGGCAGAAGGAGTCGGAAGTTATGAAGACTGGGTACTTGCCAGATGCTAATACGCGATTTCAGCGTTTTGGAACATCTCTTTCATCTTGTTAAAGAGAGAAGGTGGTAGCTTGGGAAAATGATAATCGTGACCTTTTCCGACCCGGAAGAACAGGTTGTAGAAAAAATCAAAGCAGTATTGGCAGAAGACCATGAAATAGAGTGTATCTCCATTGTAGGCGGAAAAGAAATGACATTTGGTGATGTGGAGATATGGGCAAAGCAGCGGAAAGTCTTTTTCAAAGGAAAAGAAGTGGAATTGACCCCAAGAGAGTTTGATGTCCTGTATACACTTGCCTATTATCATGACCAGGTGCTGACTACCAGACAGATTTATAAGGCAATCACTGGGGAAGATGTCATAGGCGATTATCATGGTATTGAGAGCAGTGTATACTCCATAAGAAAAAAGCTGGGGCGTAATATTATCCAGAATATCCGTGGATACGGATATCAATTAAAAAAAGAGACATAAACAATAGCCAGAAACGAACGGATTGGTATGAAGTTGTTTCTGGCTTTTTTAATGAGAGCGGGTATAATTCCCCGCCCCTTGGGGCGTAACAAACTTTTCAGATAACTAGAAGGTGATATAATATAAGCGGAAAGGAGATGTGTAGATGAGTGAACATA
>CAJTGF010000068.1 GCA_910575585.1 Clostridiaceae bacterium | reverse complement strand
CAAGGGCGCGAAGCGCCGCATTTTTTGACTGGTTTGTCAAGTGTTTTAGAGAAAAAAGTGGGTGATTTTTGAAAAATAGGTTCTAAAAGCCCCATGAAATAAGGGCTGAAGATTCCGAGAAGTTATATATTACGAAAGGAGGAAATTATTATCATGACAAGAAAAGAAGCAGGTAAATTGATCCATGGGTTTACAGCAGCTCACGGAGGCACAGCTTTCCTTTTACCACAGATTCCTTTTGCTGACACAGCAGCCTTAACGGCAGAGATGCTCACTATGGTCACTCTTATTGCAAAAAAATGCGGCATCGACTGAACACAGGCAACTGTCGAGGCTTTTTCCGCCCAGTTCCTGACGCAGTATGTGGGTGTGGAAGTGGCAAAACATGTTTATAAGTACATACCATTTTTCGGAAATGTCGCAACTACCATAGCGATCACTGAGGTGCTTGGGTGGCAACTTATGAGGCATGTGTACAACAGTGTTCTTAAGTATAACGCATGTATGTTCAAATCTTTCGCAATAAATAAAAAACTGCCGCGCTGGAAGCTTTTTCAACTTCCAGCACAGCAGTCTCTTGTTGATCCTCTTATTCTCCCCATCCGCAAGCCATTTCCGTCAGGGAGCAGATCGTCACTGTCCTACAGTTATATTCATATCTTTGGCAACAGCCCAGGCTTTCTCAATGGCGCCCAGAATATCTCCATGGGGCTCACGCAGACTCATGGCAACTCCAGAGATGCTATCCAGCTCCTGTTTCTGTCCATCCGATGTTCCGTGAAGCGACCGGCCATTTAAGTCGAAGCAGGCTGCAGCATACCAGGCGCTGATCTCCTCTGTGGTCTTGCCTGCAAAAAACTCCTCAAACAGATCCATCTCATCGGTCCATGTGCCGGAGTTCAGTTTATAGGTATCTTCTCTCTCCCGCTTGGTAGCCCACGCTTCAATCTCAGCCAGGAATGTGTCGTCGGTCTGTTCCAGAACCGTGTCCACCTTCTCGTCGTGATTCTCGTCCGCATTGTAGGACTGCCCCGGGAAGCCGGTCAGGTGCGGCATATGTTCCCCGTCGTAATTGGGGGTTGCAACTTCCATCACATCTGTGAAAACAGCAATAATCTTACCGTCCCCATCGTAGCACACGCCTGCTACCTGGGTATTAAAGCTGTACACTCCCGTCTCTTTATCATCTTTTCCAGGGCCTAAGTGTCCGGTGTTGGTGATGCCCAGACCAATCTTTGCGACACTGTCTGCCTTAACGGCTCTTCTGTGCTCGTAGGCGTTCTCTATGGCGGCAATGATATTGCCGTGAGCGTCATTTAAGAACATGGTGGCATTGGAAATGTTTTCTTTTTATCAACTCCCCCACCAGCTAAAAGCCGGTGGGGGGGGGTAAAATAGTATCTGAAGCCGCCTAAAGTTGTCCTACCTTAAAGTTATTGCTTTTACCTCGTTCTTCTAAATCCTGATTCTGTATATGTTCCTGTATGATCTCGTCTGTCACATTCCCACTGCTTGCTACAAAATATCCTCTTGCCCACAACTATCACCCCCAAAATTCCTTATTAAACTCCTTATATTCCATCTGTAATTTTCTCGTTTTTGTGTATATTGTTTATTCTATGTCATTTATTGTCATATTATCTAACAATTAAATCCTTAACAAAATATCCTACACAGAAGAAATACAAATCTTTATGATAAAAATTAGGATGCCATAATGCACCCTATATCAGTAGATACTACCCCTCCTAAAATATGTACAAATTCCATTAAACACTTATCCACCCTCAATATTACAAATCATATATAACCATATTGGCTATCCATGATGCTAATCAGACCTTGTAGTAAAGATATACCTCTTATGGTTAATTTTTCACTATAAGATATTCCACTCCATATATTTCTTGCCACTTGTATCACTCTTTAAAATTTATTCCATCACATACGCCTTCCCTTTACCAGTCACAATATAAACCGCATTTTCAATATATACACGATTTCCATATCCATCAAGAATACATATTTGCGCAACTTCTTCTATTGGCATATCAAACGTAAACGATGTGATCAGCTGGTAATTGGAGTTATCCTGATACTGAACATGAAGCAAAGTCCCACTATCATCATATAATAAAATTTGATAATTATTTCGGTTAATTAAATTCTTCTTTTTTACAAAAATCTGATATATACCACATTCTGTATTGACATTTGGATAATTTCTGACATCTATCTCCCCACTGACTACATCTGTTGAATCAATCTTTTTGCCTTTCCATCCGAATATATCATCTCCAAAATAATAGAGATCCGCATTTTTCGTATATGTCCACCCATTGGGCTGAATTGGTATCAGTAAGGTGTTGGAAATCTCCAATTTTTTAAACAATCTCGCCTCTGCTGTTAGATCTGCGTATTTTGCTCTTGAATTTATATAACTGTCATCTTTTATTCCATTTATTTGGAGTCTTGGCATCGTAATCATGATACATATCAATAATAGATATACTATATTTTTATGTACCTGTTCTCCTTTAACCCTCTTTATAATCTTTAATCCCACAATCCCCCAAATAATAGCCGCACAATATATCAAAATCTGATAACGATTTTCAATCCCCTCATAACTAAACTGCCAAAATCCATCGCTTAAAATATCAGATTTATTTACACCACAGATGGTCAATCTCAAAAATAATGATTGCGCCCCAATATAAATAAGCATCATAAAGAATACTTGATAGTCCCTATCTACCTTTTTCCTATGGAGAGTTGGGATCACCACCTGTTTCCAAAACAGCCAAATAACTACTATCCAGAACAAAATAATCAATATCCCTGCTGTCCCAGTAAAAAAAGAAACCTTTTCTTTGAAAAAGCCTAATAATCTATTAGGAACATCTACAAATATTCCCAAGATCAATCTTATATAATACAGATCTAAGTATGAACTATTTTTTTTATCCGTCCAATTTATCAAATCAAAACCTTTATTGAGATAATAAGTAAGTTGTAACAGTGCGCCTGCCATACAGCAAAACGCAAATCCTATATCTCTCTTATTATAATTTCTGAAAAAAAGCACTAAACACAATGCAGAAAATGGAAGGATCGTTACATATACCCCCTTAGAAAGACAACACAGGAATGCAAATATACAGATGGCAAGAATCTCCCATTTCCCCCACTCTGTACTATCCACTAAATAATACAAGAAAATAATCAATACTCCATATGTTATAAAATTTATCAATGCTCCTGTTTCATGATCTATAACCTGCATCATAAAAATAAGACAAAACAGATATCTATATTTCAGTTTACAATATAACCGGAATGGATAAGCCGCAAAAAAAGACAGAATACTACCAGTAATAATATATGCGATCAGTTGCATGCTATAAAGTCCAATATATGGACTACACTTTAAAATTTTATAAGTAATCAATGCAATAACTCTTTGAACAAGTGGCAAGTAACCGGCATCTGTAATTAACCAATTTTCTGCAGTGCTGCTATTTAATGCATAATGCATAAAATTAGTTACCGCCTCTGCCCATGTAGGACTATACAAAACAGAATCATCATATATAGCTACCAGAGTTATGTATATCAGAACCAAAGAACATCTGACAACGTTTGCTATCTTTCTGCTTTCCTCTTTCGTAAGACATAACCAAGCTGTTCCCCAGCAAATTGCGAGTAAAAAAAGAAATGCTGTCATTCTTAACTTATAAAACACATTCTGGTAATTATAATGGTATTTTTGCACCAGAGTCTTTCCCGTGTCTTCACCATTCCAGTCACAATTTGGTATATTATATGTATTGTCACATATACCAATCTGCAATCCTTCATCCAAATCTATGCCCCTTATCTGTATCTTGACATACCCTGGCTTTAGCTTTCCATACTTTATTCCTTTCAAATCATTGTAACCAGTCTCAAGACGCGCAGCCGGAAATACATATTGGCTCACAACTTCCTCATCCTGAATAGCAACAACTTCCACTTTCCCATTTATAACATCCCCAGTCTCGTAATATGGTACGACAAAGAAAACGCTATAAGAATGATTAGACCATTTTGCTTTTTCATCAATGATAATCGTTTGTGTTATGGTATCGCTGCCCAGCTCCAATGTTTCACCTGTCCATAGAGTCGTATAAATATAGCTTTCACCATATGCAACATATTTTATAGTAGCAAGCGTTAACATAACTATAATGGCAATAAAGACGAAGTTATCCTTTATTCTTTTTTTTCCATCCCATAAAATGATAGCCATACTACTCTTTTCTCCAAAGCGGGATATTGTATACTTTGGTACATATCGCATCAAAGATTATCTGCTCTTTTTCCAGCTCTCTCTGATATTCTACAATTTTTTTCGACTGCCCTTGGAGTTCTGGGGATACCAAACACAATTTATAGCTCATCTCCTTCAGTTCCTCATAGCTTTTCCTGTCTATTGGCAGCCTAGTAAATGTATCTACCCATACCCAATTGGCTTTTCCAGCCAGTGTACGGATTGTGTCTAACCTCTCATATTCTGAGAACCTGACAGCAATATTATGTTCTCCCATATCTGATAATAGTTTGATCATTGGAAATGTAGAATCCAAAAAAAAATATTTATTTATTGAATACTTATGGATTAATTCGAGCGCTTTTAACTCTATTCTCTCACTTTTTATATTCAGGATCATTGTACCATGATTGTATTCCTGTATATATTCCTCAAAATCTTCTCCTGGTTCAAAAGGGTTATGCTGGATATAAATCCTTCCATCCAGCCCATCCCTAAGATCAAGCTCTATCCCATATTCATGTGGGATTTCCATTAACTCTTCTTTCGTATTGACCCTATGTGCTATATACTCCATTTTTCTCCTTCTTCTGATAACTTATCCAATTCCTTGTTTTTTTAATTTAATACTAAAATCAACCGTCCTTTTAATAAATTTCACTTTTGATGCTAATCCCTTATTCCAATGAGATTCTCCATGTACCCGACTCGGAAATGCCACTTTAAACCGATGAATAGAAAGACCTTTCTTATGTGCCATGTAAAAAGTGTACAAATCCAGTGAAAAATCTTTTGGCGGATTCTCCCATGTCTCAAAAAACTTCCGGCTGAACACATTCGGTTGTGCATTAATATCGTATAATCTCATACCTAAATACATAGTTTCAAACAAACTCATCCCAACAGTAAAGAATTGATCGAATGCTGAACGCCCTCTCCGTGTCCCCTTCACAAACATCCGTTCATCATCCCCATGTGCTTCTATGATTTCAAGAGCACGAATCAAATCTACCGGATCTGTCTGCATATCTGCATGAGTCCATCCGATAAAATCCCCAGAGCAATTTTTTAATCCCTGGATTATCCCATATCCATACCCTCTGTTTGTCTCCACCCGGATACTTTTTGCAAAATCATACTCTGGGAGCAATCCCTTCAATAACTCCGGAGTTTTATCCCTAGATCCATTATCTACCAGAATAACCTCTACATCTTTCCGATGTATTGCCTTCTGAAACCGAGCCAATATCAAAGGGATATTTTCTGCCTCATCATAACATGGCACTACAATTGACAGCTTCATCTATCACTTTCTTCCTTTCTTCCAGAGAAAACAAAAAACTTCTGGCCCAGAAAATTAATTATTGTGCTTATTCCAGTTGCACAATAAAACCCCAAAAGAACACTTTTTAACACGTAAAGAGCCAGTTTATTCACCAATATATTTATCAATGCAGAACAGCTATAAAGTATTATATATTTAAATATTTCACGAAAGCGAAAAGTCTTGCTTTCAAATGTCCAATATTTGTTTATCAGAAAACCCATGGCTGCTCCCATCACATACGATATTGCCTTTGCAACAGACATATCTATGATACTTTTCAATGCCATGTAAGCGATAAAGTCAACCGCTACGGCACTTCCACCACCTACCAAAAATTTTAAGATCTCTCTATATTCAAACTTACTTTTTATCCTCTTCACCATATATAAGCTCCATACACATTTTTTCCATCTGCCCTTCCCATTCCTTTGAAAATAGAAGTGTATATATCCCTGCTTTTTCGGCTCCTTTGATATCTTTGCTTAAACTGTCCCCAATCATCAACGCTTCCCATGGATGAATATCAAGTTTCCGTATTGTCTCCTGAAATCCCAAGAGATCCGGTTTCTCCTTTCCTACCTCTTCACTTGTAACAAGGGCCGATATAAATTTATCTATCCCAAGCCGCATTACCTTACGATATTGGATATGCGCTGTTAAATCTGTAAGAACCGCCATCTTTATCCCCTTTTCCTCCAGCCTTTCTAGTAAAGGGTATACATAATCAAAAGGAGTCATCTTCTCAAGCATGGACCCCCAATAAATCTCATAGCAACGCAAAGCCGCTGATATAGAAAAGCATCCCAATTCTTCAAGAAATGACTGCATATAAAGAAGACGGTTATGGGAGGAAGCCGTATCGCTCAAACGTCCTTTGACCTTTTTCCTAGCTCTAGTAAACACTTCGTTAAATACTCTCTCGTCTAATGAGTACTCTCTTTTCATATAATACCGCAAAATATCCATAGACTGTTGATGGCAGAAGTCATAATCATATAATGTATTATCCAAATCCATTATTACCGCTTTTATCATCTAATTGCTCCTAACATTTTATTGCTGATAAGCAAAAGTGCAAATAATACCACAATGCCATCTTTTGCGCTTCCATAATCCAATGCCTCCTGTGTTACTTCCTCCAATTGGGGAATCAAACGGTTAGCAATCTCTTCTACCGGAATCTCCATGGCCTCAAGATCATCCGCTGAAATATTAATCGTCTGCATCTGCAGATCCTCCGAATAGTCAAAACCAACTTCCAGACCATAAGCACTTAACTCAGCCAACAGCGGTTCCACATCAATAGCGGCACTGATCGTAACGCAAAGGCTCAATTTCACATTATGTCCATCTACAAGGCAATCTGTTAACTGTGCATCATAATACCGAATAATCATATCCGCATACTGTTTCTGCGGATAAATATATCTTTCTGCATCAGGCATCCTGTCTTCAATCTGCCTGATTATCGTTTCTTTCGAATATCCCCTGCTGATAGTATCTCTTTGTATCTTCCAATAACGGCGTAACTTCTCATCGACATCCATGTATATCTTCAAATCCAAGTTTTTCCGTATCTGAGGAAGATAAAGCGAATGAAGCCCACACAAAATCACATATTTTTTTGGCTTAATCTTATCACTTTCTAGAAATTTGCCCGTATTATGATCGTATTCTATTCGGTAAATAGAACCTCCGTTACGCAGACATTGAATATGGGCAGCCTGCCTGTATAAATAATTCGCCTTAGGATTTAAATGTGTCACTTCCGTCCAATGCCTATCCCCCCGTTCCCACCGATGATCCCCATCACCTTCAATATAAATCAAATTCCTTCTGCCAAGGCACCTCTCTAAGATATTGATCAAAGTACTCTTTCCCACTCCGCTATCCCCGGCAATCCCCAATACAAAAGGGATTCCTTTTCGCCTGTACAGCGAGTTGGACATGATTCCAAGCTGATACATACAGAGGACAATATATACCAACATACCTGACATTAACGTAAAAAATAAGTTTGTCAGCCTTGCATCATGTATCTTTATAAATGACAGATCATGTTCTAAAAAATACAGATCCACCATATTTTTAGAATACAAAAAGAAAAAATAGATTAGGTATAAAAAATTTAATATTGCATAGATTGTAATATTTTTATACTTTTCAAGATCGATACTGGCAAAAAAGACTGTAACATATGGGACAATCCATACATACCATCCTGGCATTGGAGGACACAGTGCCAAAAACACTGCAAATGTAACACCACAAAAACTGATAAAAAGTTCCCTGTTAATAATATTTACCGTAAATGTAACTAGGTATATGATCAGTATGGCAAAGATTGGTATATATAACTTTACTGCCACAAAATCAATAGCAATATCAAACAGTACATCCTGCTCCAAATTAAATAACACCATTGTACAGAATCCCTGCGAGAAAAAAGGGAGAGCCACAATCATAGATCCAATTATTACAAAAATCTCAAACAAAACTGCTCTCTCTAGCCCTTCCCTTCTAAAAATATAGATAACAATAATTGGGACTGCAGCCATTATATGTAATTTAGATTGTAACGCAAGAATTAGAAATCCTCCGCCAACGAAATAACGCCACTTATGCTTTGATGATATATTGTACACTGAGACAAGTAGCAACACTGTAGGAATGAGATCCAGCTGACCATGCATATATACAGAATATAGAATAATGGGGGAAGCAAAATAGAATACCGCCACGTATCGTTTCTTTGTAGGAAACAAACGGCACAAATAGTATAGCCCCACATAGTCCATGATAAGGCTTGGAACCTTAAAGAAAAGATTTATTCCTGCTGTTGATGATATATGTAAAATACGTATGAGAATTCCCCCAATACATTCCATTAACAGCATAACTGTAGAATACGGGAAAGCATTCCCTATTCCCAGGGCTACAGATCGTTGATACGGATTCCCTCCATGTTCAATAAAATCCATAACAAATGGGATGAACAATCCATTCTGATAGTCAGATGAAAAAAGTCCCCCCAAAAGGAGCTTTACAACCGTTACTGCGGTAATAAAAAAAGCAAACTTATTCTTTCTGTAAAAGGCTTTCATTTGTTACGTAATCCTTCCAGTATTTAATGGTAGAAGTATATTCCTCATAATCCTTTGGAGTCCCCCACCCAATATACCGCTCTATCTCAAATGCCTTTACATCAAACCTAAGTTCCAGGCAATGTGCTATTACCTGATCTACGTAAAACTCGCCGTTAATCCGGTCCTCCTCCTGTATCATTTTTTCTGCTGCCCGGACAAAATCACCCCCCCGGTTAAACCAAAATGTAGCTACAATTGCATGATCCTCCATAGGAGTGTTAGATAATGCCTTTTTAACAGACACACCTGTAACCTTGCAAGAATCTTCATCTACAATGACCCATCCATAAGCGTTAGGATTTTTAAGCACAGACGAATTATGTTTATAAGTAAAAATCATCACATCACACTTTTTTTCCATATGTTCGAAACTGGCTAACGGGAAAGACATTCCGTTATCACATCCTGCAATCAATAATGGTTCATTATTGTTTATCTTATCTCTCGCTAATAGACAGGTACACGCCTGCCCATCTGTCAATCTGTCAATAGCAATAAAAGAAGCTTCCGGGTAATATTCCCGGATCATCTCTTCTGTTCCATCTTCCTTATGAAAATCTCTTTCAATAAACGTTACATTTCTACCATCCTGTTCTACCCCTGGAAGATCCATTACAGCACACACAACCATAGGGTACTCCTTTCCGTCTTTTCTGTTGATCACCGGCAGCACAGGCTTTCCCACTTTATATCCTGCATCCTTAAAACGCTGCCCAGCCCCTGCCATAGGAATGATTATGTTCATCCTGCAAACCTCCGTATACTTTCTGTCCAAAATAGATAATCTTCCAAATCTTCCGGTGTACCCCACTGGCAAAACTTATCTACATTCGCAGGTACCCAAACTTTAAGCCCATCTGCTACCATAAAATTATACGGCAAGCTAGCATAAAACTCTCCGTTTAACCATTGGCCACTATCTACAAGTTTCTGGCAATATTTCTTCAACAATTCCCCAGTCTTAAAATAATACACCCCTGGGGAATGTTTTGCCTTTGTCTTGTCTATATCAAATGAATACTTTTCTCGAATCTCCAATAAATCATCATTTCCATCTGTCCTACAGGATGCATACAAATTTTTCTCTGGTATTAAATGAGGATGAAAACCTGTATAACAGGGAATACATCCCTCACATCCTCGCTTTACAACCTGGATTTTAAATTTTTCCCAATTCCATGTCATATAGAAATCACAATAATTGATAATTGTCTGCTCATGATCTTTTATTAAATCCGCAGCCTTTAGCACATCATATACAGGACCATTCTTTTCCCATGAAGCTATCGCATAAACTCGTGCTGTAGGGGCTATCCGTTCCAGCTCTCCCCGCATATAAGGAATAGAATCCAAATGTTCTTTCCTGCATACAAAAAGGATGTCCTCCTCTCCAGGATACATCCCCTTTATGATCCATTCCAGTATAGGCATTCCCTGTACATCAATAAACGGTTTTAGTCTAGTATATCCTGCTGCCACAAATCTAGATCCATATCCTGTCATTGGAATAATAATCTGCATATTATGTCCTCATCTCATCTGATTTCTGTATTTTTCTGCATCCCAGTTTAAAAGAAAATCTTTTTCCTGTTCGCTCAAAAACACCACATTTTTTTCATAATTAAGCAACATTACCTGCGCACTGAAACTAAGTACACTTTGAATCTCCATAGCTTTTCTTACAGAATCTGCATGGATGTAAAGATGATCATGATAAGAGATAATCACTGGATAAATATTTTTTTCTGTAAAAGATATCCAGTCCTCTTTGCTAAACTCATCGTCCTTTATCTCGTACATTTCCTTTCCTAAAAAAACAACACAATCTGGACAGAAATAATGTTTCCATATATTCCCTATCTTTTTTTGGAAATCCAAAACAGCTCCATCATTTACTTTCCATACAATCCCATTCTCAAAAAATTCCTGAAGCAAAGTTGCCTCATGATATGCTTTAAAGTCTACTCCTAAATAATTTTCTATCTTTTCTGTCACATACTCTGTCAATAACACCGCCTTATCCGCTGTCGGCGCACTTACAAGCAATCCGTGATTCATGAAAAAAATAATCTCTGGCTCTAACTTGTAAGACTCCTTAAAAATCTTATAAGAAGAAAAATACTGCTTCGCAAGTTCAATTCCCGGAGTTGCATAAGGTACGATCAACGACTCCGGAAATAATTCTTGTAAAATTGCACCTCCATCTTCCCTGCAGGCCAACGCATTGACTATGATAGGATGTGTATGTAGAGAATAGCAATCTGATATTGCATGCAAGAATGTTTCAATAGAAGGTTTTCCTCCTCTTATAAACGCTCTAGCCAAAATTTCTTTCGCCTTCTCTTCGGATAGTTTCTGAATGTCAAGCATATCTAAAAATGCTTCTTTGATAATCTTATGATCTACAACAGCATACCCTGTATCCTCAGTTACATCTGCTAATTGACATCCTGACGCTTTAATGATCATCCGATCTTGCGTATATTTGTAACTGGAATTACCGCCGCCAGCCTGGACTAAATCTTCCCTTGCTCCTGCATATTTTGACATTTTAATAAATTGTAATAAACTTTTCATTGTATCACATCTCTTTCTATACTGCCTTCTCCTAAAATAACAAGTATTATTTATTGATTCCATATAAAATAATAATGCTTAATTATAACCAATGATTTGAAGTAAGCACTGGAATGAATATATCATTTAACCTTATAAGTATATCATAAACAAACCACGGGACTATCATTAAAATGATACCCATTTTTATCTTAATATTGCTCAGGCTTTTTCGAGAAAAATTTTCATTAATCAGCAGAGACGCGATTACTATTAATGGAATAAAATTTCTTATCACTCTATAAAATGTTATCGAATTTAGATAAAAAAAGCATACTATAAACAAAATTTGAAAATTTCTGTATATAAAATTAACCACTTGAGATTCATTTCCCCTCCTTTTATTAGTTTTATAAATATAACTAATAAACATATATGCTATAACCTGCAATCCTAAAGGTAAGAGGAACCCCCATGTAACCCTATTTTGTAGATATGCTCTTAATTTCACAGAACCATTTCCAATAAATTTATAGATTACACCTCCAAGATCAAATTGATCGCTTACTAATTTCAAACAACATAATAACGTCACTACCATATAAGGTATTAATTTAGAAATTTTAGAATTAATAAGATTATCAACAATAAATGTAATTAAATAAAAGAATGTCAATGCATGAATGGCTGTAGATAATAATATTAACACAAAAAATATAACTCTTCCTCTTTTTAAATGATATCCCTTTTCTGTTTTTACCTTGTATATAGAATATCCTAATAAATACAAAGAGAACGCTAAAGCGTTCCTAAACTGTTCAATATCAAAGAAAAATATATATAACAAATAAAACGCCATCAAAAAGTGAATATCTTTTATTTTAATATTTCGTATAAAAAAAAGTAATTACAAATTATTATAAGAGCACAAATAATTTTAAATTGAAAAAAATCTATTCCCATCAATTTGCAGAATCTCATTGCGTACCAAAATAAAGGACCATCATAAAACGAAAAATTATAAGCAACATTATTATAACTCACCAAATAATTTTCTGTATCACCTGAACGATCATTTCCAGAAATAAGTAAGATCATAAATAAAGCACTTAAAAATATCACTACTTTCGACTTTCTATTAATAATACACAAAAAAAGGTTTAAGCTCAAAATAATAATATAGAATGCTGCAATCATTATATAAAATCTCCTTCAACTAAAAAACAATTGTCTTTTAATTTTACTTTTTCTTTATCAAACTTAAGATTCTACAAATGCCCTCATCTCTAAACATTAAAAGAATTATTAAATAAATAAAAATAGAGCAAAAGATTGAAAAAAATACCACTTGATACACATTTATAAAGTAATTTTTACTAAAAATACAAATCGCAGCAACTAACAAAGCACCAATCAGAGTAGGTAAAGTCTCTTTAAATTGAATCAAAAAAAGGTTTAAATTTCGAGAATAATATATTCCCAAAATTAGAACTATCAATTCTGAAAGCATTGTTGTAAATGCTGCTGCATTTAAACTAAATTTGGGAATAAGGATGAGATTAAATAAAATATTAAAACCAGCTGCAATAATTGTAGCTAATAAAGTTTGTTTCTGATATCCATTTGGTATAAGTATTCCATATACATAAACGCTCGTAAATAATGATATAATTAGCGCAACTGATAATATACTCAAAGATACAAATCCAGTTTGATATTCAAAACCTGCTACAATAGAGAGAATCTCTTTACTCAAGATAAAAAGTCCTACCATACTCGGTAAGCCTATCTGAAAAATTATTAACATAAGTTTTTTTATTAATATTTTGTATCCTAATTCATTAGCTTCTCCAATATATCTAGACAGTCTTGGTATTACAACACTTATAACAGCATTAAGAAGCTGCTTTATAATTGTATATATTTTAACGCCTATACTATATACTCCTGTTACTATATCCCCGTGAAAGAGAGTTAGAATAGTTATATCAGATGAAACATAAATTGTCACAGCTAAACTATTAGCGAATAATAATAAAATTGGCTTATAATGCTTTTTTAAACAAATTTTTTTTGTCAATTTAATTTTTATATAGTTATTTCGAATATAAATTATATTAATTATATTACTTAAAACATTCGCAAAAGACTGAATTAAAACATAAATCAGAAAATCTGATCTATCCTTTACAAATAAAAATATCAAAATAAGTGCTGTTATTTGCACGCAAATATATCTAATAGTCGTATATTTAAAATCTTCAAAGATATTATTTACCCAATCAGTTCCTAAAGTAGTAAATAATATAGGTAATGATTGAATAATAATTAAACTACGATAAAAATATACCTGTTTGCAAAACACAAGAACAAAGCCAAGAAATAAATATGCCAATCCTGTAGATATCATATTTATCGTAAATACTTCATTCATAAATTTACACAAATGTTCTTTATCATGTTTCTGTTTTGATCCCTCTACAACAGCATATGTAGAAACTCCTAACATTGCAATAATTGAAATATAATTAGTAATAGATGATCCAAAATTGATTTTTCCATAATTCTCATTCCCTAAAACTCTTGAAATATAAGGAATGATTATTAAAGGAAAAATAACCGTCGTTCCCTGTTTAAGTGCATTCAAAAAAGCATTTATTTTTAATGATTTATCTTTCATAACTATTCACAATTTTTAATCGCTCTTTCTATTGCTTGCAGATATAAATATTTATTTGTTTCATCAGGTTCCAAATATCCACCCTCTGCCCATTCATTCCAAGCAAAAATAAACAACATGTCCTTCTTATAGTTTTCTTTTGCATTTATAATTTGCTTTCTTAAATAGTTTTCAAATTTATCTGGTGTTACCCCAATACAAACTCGACCACCTTTACCTCTTCTTGGTGTATTATCCCATCCTACAAACATGCCTGGTATCGCCTTTTCACTGTCTGGTTTTTTAGACACAATAGCCTCACATAATTCCGAATAGCTTTCAACTTGTAATTTATTTCTTGAAATGTAAAAAGATAAATTTGTTTGTAAATTCTTATCAATCAAAGCCACCGTATTTCGTATTTTGCTTTTTATTTTCAAACAAATTCTCTTTTTTAAAGAAACTGCATTTGATATCTGAATATCATATCTAGCATAGCCTGGTTGATATTCAATATTATATTTAAACTTGCTGTCATCCCTATTTTGCATAAGGTGGAAAGATAATTGTTGATATGCAAATACTATTCCGTTAAAACCATTCTCTTTAGCAAGTTCTTGCCAATAATCTAGCATATTATTAAGACACGGGATAATCTCTGGACGATAGATAACAAAAAAAGGTTTATTATCCTCCAATATGTAATTGGGATCTTTAAAAAAACTAAGAAGATACAAAAAGTGCTTTTTCCACTCCTCTTTATCTCCATATTTTTGTTGTATAAGTGTTTTTACATTTCCATCTGCTTTCCATGCATTAGTCCAATTTTCATTTGCCCAACAAATACAGTATGGAATATTAAGGTTAGAATCATTTTTCATGATTTCCATTGGCTTCTGTAAAAGCATATGTCCATCAAACCAATAATGATAGAAACAAAAACCATATACTCCATATTTTTTAGCTAAATCGATTTGCCATCTAATTGTATTGTTATCAAGTAAATTATAATAGTTTTTATTTAAAGGTATTCTTGGCTGTTCATGACCTTTAAATAACGGCTTAGCGGCTTTAACATTTACCCATTCAGTAAACCCATTTCCCCACCATTCATTATTTTCTGGTATTTCATGAAACTGCGGCAAATAAAACGCAATAATCTTCATTAATCCCTCTCCATTTTTATACTATTTATATACTTCGTCCCATTTCTCCATAATCTCTATACTATTCCATCTCTTAACTGTACCAAAAGCATTTTCACTCATGTATTCTAGTCTCTCCCCATTTTCATTTATAAGTTTTTCCAATACTTGTGAATAGGTTTTCCAATCATTGTTTTCTATTAATAAACCATTTTTACCATTTTCGATAATATCTCTTGGGCCACTTGGGCAATCATAGGATATACAGGGTATTCCAAATGCCATAGCCTCTAAAAGTACCATTCCAAATCCCTCAGCTCTTGATGTAAATAAAAATAAAGCAGCTTTCTTATAAATCTCTTCAATATTTTTAATTGGCGGTTTTAAATATACACTATCATTTAGATAATATTCATCTATTAATGCTTGCAATCTTTCCTGTTCCTCTCCCATCCCAACAATCCAAAGTTTCCACTCGTTTTTCTTCTCGATATGTCTCCAAATATTTATTAAATCGCTTTGCCTTTTATCTGATGTATATCTACCCACATTCAATGCTATCTTTGAATGCAACAAATCTCTTTTCTGTGCTGTAAAAGTAATTAAATGTGGAATGTAAACAGCATTACATCCCCACCCTTTATAAACATTTACATCTGTTTTATTACAAACAGAAATACAATAGGATTTAGGATAAACATATCTCTTAATCAATTGATAAACCCTGTTTACCGCAAAGGCAGACGCATGTTCACTAATTACCAATTTTTTACTTATGTTATGATCCGCCATGTACACTTCTAATGAATTTAGAGGTGTAGTTGTATAAATATAATCAAAGTTTATTTTTCGTAGTATTTTCCTAAGTTCACCAATAGATTTAAAATAATTAACTGCAACATCTTTAATACGCTGCCTTTTATTACACATATTTAATTCTAGTGGAATTCCTAGTTTATAGCATTTAACTCCTAACGGAATTTCATAAAAACTATTATCAAAATCATCTTTTGTTATTAATATTACATCATATATCTTACTCCACTCCTTTAACAGGTTGGAGACAACTCTTTCAATTCCACCAGGTTTTCTCATACTATTAATAAAAATAACTATCTTTTTCATATCAACACCTATATTCAACTAAATTTGTATCAAAATAGATATTATTTCTAAATGAGCAAATTTAAAAAACTGCACAATGCGCCTATGCTACTAAAGCCAGGACTTCCTTAAAAAGGACGTGTCTTGCCCCACACTGATAGATGAAACGGAGTCGTTCCTCTTGGATATGGCTATAAATATAAGCATAGCCGTCTTCAAAGGACATGGCTTCACCGCATCCAGTACATGCAATCAAATGAGCCAGCGACATCAGCAGCCAATACCTCTGGATTCCTTTCGAGGAACGAACCTGATACCTGTCAAGTGCCAGTTTGTCCTTGGACTGGCGGATGAACACCTCGATTGACCACCGTTCCACATATTTGTCCAGGATTTCACGGGTACTCAAAGAAACATCCGTGCTGATAAAAGCCCGTAGAGCTTTCGGGGCATGGAATGCGTCTTTTGGGTAGCTGATCAGTACTACGGCATTATCGATGCCATTGAGGCTTCCTTCATATCGGTAGACATAATAACTCCGGCTGCCAACTGTCACGAGGCTGACATTGGAATCTGTTTTCCGTAGATGAAGGGCAAACCCACTAATCTTCTGTTTTATGCCGCAGGGGTACACGATCCGGTTCGTCTTCAGTGCGCCAATGGTATAGAACCCCTTTTTGATAAAAGAGTCCATAATGTCGCCGCAAGTATACCAACTGTCACAGAGGAAATAAGAGACCACTGGCGGTATAGGCAGCTCATTGGCGATTTCCTGCACAATCCTTACCTTTGATTTGGACTTATCGTACATGACAATAGCAAAGCCTAAGACAATACCATTGCAGGAAAGCATGACAGCCACGGCCTGATGCCCATAGTCCTGTTTCCCCTTAAGGTGGGACTGATGGAAATACGCATCTTCAATCGGATGCAAAGCCCGTGACGAAGGCTTTGTCTTGGAAGAGATGGTATCATCCACAATACAGAATACAGGTTTTCCAGACCGCTGTGCTTCCTTATAGATGAGCTGGATGACAGTGCTTTTGAGTATGTCTTCCAGTCCGGCATCGTTCCATTTGCCTTTATTGAGGAAATGGGCAACTGTGGTACGGTGGCAGGGGCTGTACCGTTCAAAGTCAATGGTCTTCCCATGATATCCAAGAGAAAAGACGGATATCAGTATGGCCATGATATGTTTGATAGTCGTCTGTGGAAAGAGCCGGCATAAACTTAATTTTTTTAAGCAGTTGTAAATCAGTTCTGAATGGTATATACTGTTTTCTATAAGACATCATCCTTTGTAGGCTATTGTTTTTTAGGCAAAAACAGTATACACCCAAAAAGGCGTGATGTCTTTAGTTTTAAGCAATTTTAAGTAACTTTGTTAAAATTTCAAATTTGCTCATTTATAGTATTATTTTCTATTTTAATTATAATTAGTTTTACTCTTGATTTTATATAATAACTATCACTGACCTCCTCTGCAAAACATTCTACTGTATTAACTTAAAAAAATGTAAGAATTTTACCATTTTCCTCTTCGTAAAATCACTTTAATTTCAGCATTCTCTCTTTAACCTAATCAGAAATGCATCTTTTAATTTAATTGTAAAAATCCTCCTGATATACTTTATAAAATTATAATTTAATAAAAATAGATAAAATACACACGATATATTATTATCTTTTCTTAAAACTTGGATATTTCGGATATTCCCTTCATGCATAGCTTTAAGATTTGCAGAAAGCCCTTTTTCACCAAACTGCATTTTATTACTTCCTGCAATTTCGTAAGATACTGGTATATAGAAAAGAGGATACTTACATGCAATTCTATTCCACATATCACCATCTTCTGCATAACGCATATTTTCATTAAAAAAGCCAACCTCATCAAATATTTCCCGTCGGATCAATGCTGTAGATGTATGTGGCCAAGTTTTTATGAGGATATGCCTCAAATCAAGCATATATAAATCATGCCTAACTCGCTTTCCCCAATGAACTTTCTCATTATTTCGATTACAACCAATAAACTGTATTTTTTTGTATTTACTAACCATCTCCCACTGTTTCTCAATCTTCTCTGGAAGCCATATATCATCCGAATCCAATAATGCAATCCATTTTGCTTTTGAGGCTTTTATCCCTACATTTCTAGCTGTAGATACACCACCATTTTCTTTCCTGATCAGTTTAATTTTATTTTCGTCACAAAATACATTCTTGATATACAATGCACAGTCATCAGTAGAACCATCATCAACTATGATAATTGCATTTATCAAATCAATCCTTGTTTGTTTTAATACAGAATTGATACAATCAAAAATTGTATTTCGGCTATTATACATTGGAATTATTACATCTATCATTACTTTTATCCACCCGTTCCCATTCCCCGCTTTGAGGATTATATCTTCGTACAACCTTTGCTGGCGCACCAACAATTACGCAATAGTCAGGAAATATCCCACGTACCACAGAATTGGCTCCTACTACACATTGTTTTCCCAAAATCGTACCAGCTTGTATAGCTGCACCATACCCAATAAAACAATTTTCACCAATTCTTGTTGTTGTGACTATTCTTTTTTGTTTCAAAATTTGCTTTCCCATCTCTTTATAACCGTGATCAATATTTGTAATAAAGACATTTCCACTTATTACTGTACTTTTTCCAATCAAAAGAGTCTCCACATCAGATGTTACATGAAAATTTTGTCCTATAGAAGTATTTTCTTCTATTTTAATTTTACCATTTCCTATTGCCTCCATTCTAACACCTGGGTAAATACGTACTCTATTCATTACATATATATTTTTTTTCCCGATAATAGATACAGGTTTTCCTATATAAGACAAATTTCCAAAATGTCCAAAGAAGCTTTTATATATAATCCCTCTTAAAGCCCAAAACAACTTGTCAATACTCATTTTAATCTCCTTGTTTGCTCTAATTGTAGAATCTCGACAAGAAGACATTTAAAACTGCTATTACTATCTATTGCATCCTATCTATATCGTCTAAGTACTCTGTTGTTTCCAACCACTATTGAATTTAGAAGATGTTCTCTTTGTTATAATACTATTAACACCTATTACACATCCATTTCAAACATTGCTTCCTTCAAGAATCACTAAATTTTCACCAATCCATACATTATTTCCTATAACCGTTGAATGGCTTTTTAATTGATGCTTACAGCAATATCAGATTCTCCTATATTCTTCCCTTTATAATCACCATGGTTTGTCTCACTAATGAATACTTTTGATGACATTAAGACATTGCTTCCTATCACCACTTTTTCAGTACTATAATGTATATCATATCACTGAATTTGCAGTTATCTCCAATAAAGAGCATTTTTATATTTTCTTTAATCAAATATACAAAATCTGTCAGTAGTCAAATTTTTAGCTTCGCTTAAAAAATCACCCCCAGATATAAATTGGTCAACGTATTATTCTTGCCTGTAACATAGTAATCTTTGTCATTAACAACAAGCATACTGTTTTTATAAATTCTAAAAAAGAATATTTATTTCTCATATAATCATCCTTACATTTCTTCAATTATCCTTATTTTAGTATCGTCTCCCCATATAGCCTTTGAATCATATGGCCTATCAGGAAATACTCCATAATTCAATTTGATTTTAAACCTATTTTCAATTATAAATCTCTCTACTCTATCCGAAAGTTTTTCTGGCCTGCCATGACATATATTGATTATTCCATCAATTCTATCTTGTTTCACAACATCTGCCACATATTTACAAAAAACATTATAATCCAAAAAATCAAACTGATTTAGCCCCATTGTAAATGGAAATTCTATTTGTCCTATGCTATCTGCCTGTGCGATTTTTGAAAAAACGGAACACCCATCTATAGTATTTCCTACAATATAAAAGCCACGTAACCATTGAAATTTACAACCCTGATCTTTACATTTTAACTCTACTAACTGTCTTAGTGCGTTTTTACTTATACCATAAAGACTTTGTGGATTACATGGTGTACTCTCATTTATACTTCCTTCATAAAATCCCACTTCATGCATAGATCCCATAACCACTATACGCTCTATGCCACCTTCAATCATATGATCAATAAATTCATTATGCTTTGGTAAATCGTTAATATGATTTATAGAACTATGAATAAATCCATCTTTCCACGCCATATGAAGTAGAACATCTGGCTTACCAAAATAATTATACGGATTTTTGATACTAAACAAATCCACTATTTTTGTATCAGCTCTCTTATCAATTATATCATTTTTTACATCGGTCGCAATTACATCTAACCCTTTATCTAATAACTGATTAACAACACCTTTCCCAAGATACCCATTTGCTCCAGTAACCAATACTTTCAAAATAATACACCTTTCTACCTTATTTACTTTAAAACTTCAATTATCCAATTTTTTAATGAATATTTTTTATAAATGTCTTCATTCAACATTACATACGGCTTTTCCAAAAAAGATATGTCAATTATTGGGTTATTACGATCTAATATAAAGATGTTGTTTTCATTAAAAAAATCATAATTTACGATATCTTTATTAGTTGTGATAAGTTTTCTTTTTAATCCTAAAATTTCAATATTACGCATAGTTAGACCATGCTGATTTATATTTTCTATATCTATGATACATTTAGAATCATTATATATCTGATACAAACGTTTAAAAGGCATTGTACGAAACCGTATATCTGAAACTCTTACATTTTTAAAATCTTTGATAAAGCATTTATTATATAGAAATACTAAGGGGTGAGGTATATAAAAATAACAAAAGCAATGTAAATTTTGATTTTTACATTGCTGTATCATATTCTTAATTATCCTTATACGATCACCGTGAGCCGTTCCTATAAAACTCAAATCATATTTAAAATTTCTGCAGTTTGGTTCTTTTTTATCCCTTGGTAAATATTCTTCATAATAATAAAGAGGAAGAAATGATAACTTATTTTTATTATTTTCATAATCAATGCGATCAAAAGTATATACTCTATCAAAGTAATCCCATTTCTTTTCAATACCTTTTGTATTTAATTTCCCTAAACTGTCCCACATATACAGAATAAGTTTACTCTTAGGATAGTAACTTTTTAATATTTCAAGAGTCTTTTCTGGTGTATACTCACCACGAATAACAAGGATAAAATCATAATTATTATTTTTTAAAAGTCGAAGCTGTTTTTTATAGTAGCGATTAATTATATTTTCATAAAGCGGGAACTTATAACGTCCTAACACTTTACAGACAACACCATCATTTGGCTTATCATTGATTATATCAACCTTTGCCCCAAGGTCTTGCATTGCTTTCTTAATACCATCTCTATAACCTGGTAATGCAATTAATAAAACTTGTTTACCTTTAAGATTTTTCAATCTGTGTTCTTGAAAATTATTTTTTTGAGTCAAAAAATTTGTATTCACTACTTGTTCTATAGTCCTCCGTCCTTTTAATAGATTCATTCAAATCCACTATTTGATATTCTAGACCTTTATATTGGCTTAATTTTTGATCATAAACAAAATTCCCAAATGCTTTATTAGTTAATCTTCCTATTTTCCCTTGTATATGCGAACTAATCATGACTAATGGATTAAGTAACTTAATAGTGCGTACTTTTCCCCCTTTTACTTTATTTATTTGTTTTACCAATTCGCTAGTATTGCTATATTGTCTGTTTTGCGGAAAATACACCCCACCTTCCCCTGATAGTATTAACAGACATAAAAATTCACAGAAGTTATCAATATGAAGCATAGACCGTTCATTATAAACACATGGAAAAATCGGCAAGTTTTTAGCAAGAGTACTTAATGTTAAATAGTTTCCTTTACACCCATGTCCATAAATCATTGGAGGTCGTAATACAGCAACATTAAAATCCTCACTTTTTAATGCTCTGATCCCTTTATCCGCTTGCCATTTACTATCTCCATAAAAATTTGTTGGATTAGGGATAGTATGTTCATCAATAATCTTAGTCTTTCCATATGGAGCAGATTCTCCATATATAATCATAGATGACATAAATATAAACTGTTTAACACCGGAATCTCTGCCTTTTTTTGCTACCTGTATAGCAAGATCTTTATTAATTCTATAGTATTCATCTTTTTTTTCATCGCAAAGATTTTCCGTATCTGCATGAGCAATTCCTGCCACATGCAAAATTGCATCATATCCTTCAAAACTTCTATCTTTCCACATGCCATCCAACATATCTAATGTATCTATTTTAATATTAGGATAATGTTCCATTGCATAAGATGTAAATGCATTTCCAATATAAGAATCTTTTCCTGTGATCAATACATTTTTAATATCATCTTTTTTAATATGAAAAATTTTTTTATATCCATAATCATCTACACCTAAATCAACAGAATCTATTTTTATTTTTTTCCCTGTACCTCCCTCTACAACACCATCTGATTTTATTACTGATTTTATGGTACCTAAAAAACACTTTGCATCAAAACCCACACCTTTTAATCCACTTTCTCTCAAATTCTTTACATACTCTCCATCTAGCCTAGCCTTATCAATTATTTCTAATTCGTCTCTACCATTGATTTGGGCCCAGCCACTTAATCCTGGGGTAACGCTGTTAGCCCCATATTTATCCCTCTCTGCTACAAGATCATCCTGATTCCAAAGTGCAGGTCTAGGTCCAATGATACTCATACGACCACAATAAATATCCCATATCTGAGGTAATTCATCTAAACTATACTTACGCAAGATCTTTCCGATTTTTGTTATATATTGCTCTGGGTTAGAAAGTTGATGTGTTGGTATATCATGAGGTGTATCCATACGCATAGAACGAAATTTATGAATATATATATAATGTTTATTTTTTCCAATGCGTTTTTGCTTAAAAAAAATGGGGCCAGGATCATCCAGATATATGGCTACACTTATCAATCCATATAAAGGAGCAAGCATAATAAGCGCCAAAAATGAAATGATTATATCTAGTATTCTCTTTCCATACCTTTCATAAAATGTTTGGTTTTTTCTACAGCAACTTGGTTTCTTTGAATTATTGTATGGATCTATATATGGATTATCGAAATCAATATCTTTTTGTTCTTTAGATTGGAAAGCTAACATAAATAGAGCTAAAAAGGCTCCTCCTATCATAGATATACTAAGGATCAAATAATTTTTATTATTTTTTTTTACCATAAATGTAGAAACTCCTGTCTGCTCTTGTTTTTCCACATTGTTCCACAATTAGAACTCCAAAATAAAAGGAGTGACTCATGCCACTCCTTTTTCTAATTCATTCACGCCCTCCCCACAATCTCCAACCCCACCGCCACTTCCTGCACTCTCCCAAACATATGCATCTCCACCATCGCCTTCCTCTTATGCCGGTCGATCCGCCTTATCACCGTCTCCAATCCCATCAGCGGCCCGTCCACAATCATCACCTGATCCCCTTCCAGAAACCCGGTAGACATCCCCACCGTCTTCTCCTCATCCAAAAGCCTCTCCAACACCCTAAGATCCTCATCAATAATCGACGTCCAACACTCCCCCGTCCCCAGGATCTTTGTCAGCTTTGGAACCTGTTTCAATCCCATATAAAATTTTTCGATCTCCTCCGTCTCCACGAACACATATCCGGGAAACAAAAGCGCCTGGACTAAATGCCAGGCGCCTGCGAACTTCTTTTTCTGTTCATATTTGGGTAAAAAACAGACCCCCATATGGGAGTCCGCCGCACATTGGTGGACCATGGACAGGGTTTCCTCTTCCCTTCCGGTCCTAACCTGCATAACATACCACATAACGTTCCTCCAGTCCTCAAACCGGGAACTGTGTCTGAAAAATGGGTATGCTTCGCCATTCGTCACAGAAAACTGTCACGACAAGCAAAACAATATAACCTCAAACACAGTTAAACGCGGCCACGCGACGATTTAACTTTGATTGATTTTATTAACTGCTTGATCCTATTAAGTCTGCAGCCGTCAGGCTGCAGACCTGTGAGCGCATTTACGCGCTTTTTTACGCTTTCCTATTATATCAACATTTCCCCAAAAAGTAAATCCAAAAATTTATTTCCCAGAAATAACATACGTTGGCACGATATTTCGCACCGCTTCCTTGATCTCGCCGGAATCGCGGTTGGCGATTTTGTAAAGCTCATCCAGCTGCCGGCTGAACAGTTCCTCGTCAAAATCAATAGGCTTTCCGATATGGATCAGGCGGTTGGGCGTCTCCTGCAAGCCCTCCTCATCCATCAGCATCTCCTCAAAAAGCTTTTCTCCGGGCCTAAGTCCCGTAAACTCAATGTTAATATCCTCATATGGAACGTAACCGGACAATCGGATAAGATTCTCCGCCAGATCCAGGATACGCACTGGCTCCCCCATGTTCAGCACAAAGATCTCGCCGCCTTTGGCGTAGGCTCCTGCCTGCAACACCAGGGATACCGCCTCGGGGATCGTCATAAAATACCGGATAATATCCTTGTGGGTGACCGTAATCGGTCCGCCGTCTTCGATCTGCTTTTTAAACAGAGGGATCACCGAACCGTTGCTCCCCAGCACATTGCCGAACCGGACAGCCACAAACTCGGTTTTGGAGTGACGGTCCATCATCTGGATCACCATCTCGCACATACGCTTGGATGCCCCCATGATATTGGTGGGGTTCACCGCCTTGTCTGTGGAGATCAGCACAAACCGCTTTGCCCCGTACTTATCCGCCGCCTTGGCTGTCTTGTAAGTTCCGAACACATTGTTTTTAATGGCCTCGTTAGGGCTGTCCTCCATAAGGGGGACATGCTTATGGGCAGCTGCGTGGTACACGATATCGGGTCTGTATTTCTCAAATACCGACTCCATCCGGTGGGTATTGCGCACCGAACCGATAAGGACCACCAAGTTCAGCTCCGGATAGCTTCTTTTTAATTCCTGCTGCAGATCATAGGCATTATTCTCGTACACATCAAACACAATAAGCTGTTTCGGGTTATGGCTGGCGATCTGGCGGCACAGCTCGCTTCCGATGGAACCGCCTCCGCCTGTGACCAGGATCACTTTATTGCTCACATAGCCCATGATCTGACTTAAGTTGACCCGTATAGGCTCCCGGCCCAAAAGATCCTCGATCTCAACCCTCCTTAGTTTTGACACGCTGACATCTCCGTTAAGCAGCTGATAGATGCCTGGAAGGATGCGCAGTTCGCAGTCTGTCTCCCGGCAGATCTCCAGGATCTTCTTTGTCTCGCTTCCCGGCGCCGACGGCATGGCCACATAGATCTCTTCAATATCATACTTCTTAGCCAGAGACGGGATATCATTCCTGTCTCCGGCTATCAAAATGCCATTCAGGTATTTTCCCTGCTTATTTTTATCATCATCAACAAAGCACACCACATGACCGTCCGTATATGTACTCGTCGTCATCTCCTTGAGGATCATGGAGCCTGACGTGCCTGCGCCTACGATCATGACACGCTTTCCCTTATGGCGGCCATACCCGGAGCGCAGGGAACGGCCAATCCGGTAAGACAGCCGCACCATGGTCACGCATGCAGTCAGAGCCACAAAGCAGATGCCGTAATAGCTCCTGGGAACCCGCAGCTCCAGCATGGTCATTCCCGAGATCTGACACAGGGATGCCACCACGCAGGCCACCACAATATGGGTCTCCTCCTTCACGCCTGCTACACTCCACATAAAGGAATACAGCCTTAAGATGCAAAAAATAAGGATCGTCATCGGAATATACAGAGGAGCATAATCTTTCACAGCCTGTATATAATCCGGCGGAATATTGGATAATTGCATATCAAACCGTATCCACAATCCCAGAAAACTGCTGAACTGGATCACAACAATATCAACCAGCAGCAGCAAGAGCATTCGTATTCTTTTTCCCTTTGGAACTAATCTGTCAATCATTTTATCTACCCGTTTCCCTGCACTTTGTCAACAAAGCCTTTCCCCTGTTTTCTTATATAATCATACGTAAACCTTCTGATAGTATAGCATCACTCAAAACATAACTCAACTGTAACAATTTGTAAAACCTTTAATATTTTATTAATATTGCCTGGAACTGCCGGGGCATGGCAGGTTGGACTTCTCCCCTGCCATCCCGGCTGCGCTCACTGCCAAAAGCGTCCACATCACCGGGGTGGCGATGGGCTGATTGATATTGACCGCTGCCTGAAGATCATAACAGGCCACCGCCATCAGCGCCGCCGCTGCCACAGGATCACTTTTTTTGTTTTTTATAACCTGAACTGCTGCCGCGCCATGGATCCCGCAGTAAGCAAGAAGGCCCGCGGGCCCGATGGTCACCAGATACTGCAGATACTCATTGTGTGTACTGTCAAATAATTCCTGATACCGCTCCACCATCTCCGGATAATTGTTCCTGTTGGTGATAAACCCAAACGTATCCGGCCCATAGCCGAAGATCTTCTGCAGCGGCGCGAACTTTTTATAATCTTCCACCGCGATCCTCCATACATATCCCCTATGGGTCCCCCACTCATCATTGAACAGCAGGTAACTTTTCAGTCCCCCGTATCGGTCCCCGTTGCCTGCCACGTTGACGTCATAGAGCATAAAAACCGCTGCCAGGATAATTACCGCCAAAAAGGCCAGCCACGTCTTGATGAGAACAGACGTCACCGACGGCTTTTCAAAGATCCCTTTGCGGTCCAAAAGATAACTCGCTCCCGCTGCCAGCCACAAAAATACGATGATGACAGGCAGAAATCTGCTTCCGGCAATAACCTGGAACAGTCCCGTGATGGGAACTACCTGCCCCTCCATCACCCGGCAGATGACGCCCACCAGGGCAGCCGCCGTAAAAAAGGCCGCTGCCAGCAACGCATACCGCCAGATCCTTTTTCCTGACCGAAACACGTATAATGGAAGCAAACCGAAAAACGCCGCCAGCGACAAATATGCGTTATCGCTCTCCCCCAGGATCAGCGCAAAAAACGCAATCACGGTACACACGCCGTATCCTGCTGCCTTTAGCCTTTCCCGGGCCGCCGTGAACATCACGCCCCCATAGGCCATCACCATGGCCACACAGGATGTATACGTATTGATATTGCCGATGGTTGAAGTAAATGTATGCCGCTGGCTTTCCCTGATCTCCGCCTTAAAACCCAGCAGATCCATATCAAAAAAATCCGTGATGCCAAAAAGGCACATAAACACCCCTGCTGCCAAAAATATCATCAGATGCCATTCTTTTACCTGATAATATCTGGTGATGCAGAAATATGCCCCAATATATAAAAGAAGCAAAAAGCACCCTGCGTACCGCCCTCCATTCCCCACAAACGCATGGAACCTTACCGGCGAAAATACGGTGGAGACAACAACGGTGACGCCCCACGCGATCACCGCCATGTCCATGAAGCTCTTGCGTTTTGCCACAGTCCCTTTCCCATGCCCCGTCAAAAACAGCCAGCTCCCTGTCAATGCCAAAACGGCCGCTGTGCAGACGCAATAATAAATGCATTTTGCTTCCAAAATGTCATAATAAAAATCATGATATACCAAAAGCATGCCGGCAGTTACGGCTACTACGTAAACTGCCAATACGCTTGGCAAAAACCTATTCGTCAATCCTGTCTGATTCCTCCTCTATTTGTAAAATTAAATGATGTCTTCGGCACTCCGCGATCCCCATGCCTAAAAATGTCCACATAATGGGCGTTGACGCAGGCTGATTGATATTAACCAGAGCCTGGATGCCATAGCCGAACACCGCAAATCCCATGCCTATGATATACGGGCTGCAGTGGCATTTCAGCATATCCCGCACAGACAATGCCAAAAATACGATATACGCGCCTGTGGCGATGGGTCCTATGGTGATCAAAAACTGCAGATATTCATTGTGTACGTTGTCAAACAACTCGCCGGAAAACGCGGCGCTTTCCGCCAGATCATGGAAAAACGAGATGATCCCAAATGTCTCCGGGCCATATCCCAGTATCTTCCGTATGAGAGGAAATTCCATGTAATTTTCAATGGCTTTTCTCCACGCAAATCCCCGGTTCGTTCCCCAGTGGTCATTAAATACCACCATATCCCTTATGCTTGCGTATCTGTCCCCATGTCCCAAAAGATTGGCGTCGATCAAGATCCCCCCTACGCCTGCCGCTGCCAGGAGCAAAAAGACCGCCCATGCCCTTTTGGCTTTCTTTCCCAGTTCCTCCGTCTGTCTGTGGAGTTTATAGTCTATCCCGTAGACAGCGGCCGTTATGATCCAAAAACCGATGCATGCTTTATAGAAGAATCCCATATTGACTATGGCCCGGTTAAAGCCTGACGGTTCCATGACCACCTCCGCGTACCTTACGGCGCACACTTTATAGATCGCCAATGCCAGCAGCAGCGAGGAGATCATCATCAAATATCTGCGGACCCCCTGCCGGTCTTTAAACAGATATAACGGCAGGAATCCAAAAACAGCCCCCAGCCCCAGGTACGCGCTGTCGCTGTTGCCCACTGCCACGCCCAGAAAGGAAATGGTCATAAAGAAAAACCATGCCACTGACTCCCATTTCCCCCTGCATGCAGCATAGATCGCCGCAGCCGCCCCTGTAATAAGCCCTGCGTAGCTGGAATAAAAATTGATATTCCCTACTGTGGACATAAACTTGTGAATCTGCTCTTGGAGAATCTCCTTCTTAAAGCCGAAAATATCCATGCTCAGGTAATCGGTCACGCCGAAAGCAAACACAAGGCATCCTGCCAAAACACCGGCATATACGCATACGGGATTGGGGCTGTAGCATCTGGATATGGCAAAATACGCGATCACATAGATGGTCATAAGGAACAGCCCGCTAAACCGCCCTTCATTTCCCCAAAAAGACTCAAACACAAAGTCGGAAAGCAGCGTTGACAGACCGGCTATGACCCAGAAGATCAGCAAAGCGATCTCCGCGGCGCTTAAATTTTTGAAAAATCCCTTCACAGAAGGTCTCTCCAATGCTTTCAAGATCAAAATCGGTATCAGCAGCACACATGCGCCGCAGTAATAATAGTACTTGTCCACATTGATATTATAGTAGGCATTGGTGACAAACAGCGGCAGCCCCACAAGAACCGCGGTTATGTAGAGCCACATCAGCAGTTCCGAAACCTTCCGCCCCTTTATAGTAATGTTATTCTTCATAATTCCTCCAAGTGGTAGTATTGTATAATACCTGAATTATATACCAAATAGTACCCCGATACAATGGAAAATACCAAAATGCTTCTCCCACCTGACTCCCCGCCTGTCAAAACTCCCCACCAGTTTACAACTTTTTGATATTTAAAAAATAAAATACAAACTCAGCCTCTTTGCGGTATAATTTAAGCAACCAAACCAAAATCCACACGAAAAGAGATGAGTTTGTATCTACCGCTTATTATACCTTAAAGATTCCATTTTTAACAGACTGTTTTT